>NZ_JAXBQL020000005.1:253767-310384 GCF_047520565.2 Stenotrophomonas sp. FR012 | reverse complement strand
GGGGTGGGTCCGGTTGCAGGGGACGCTGCAAGTACCCCTCCGGGGCCCGGCCCAGCCGCTGGCGGCTGTGCGTTCGGGCGCTTGCGAAGCAGTGCTTCGCAAGCAAAGCGTCCTCACCCATGTAAGCTCGGTCGCCGCTTGCTCGTGTGCGCCGTCCTGCGCACACGGCAAGAGCGGGGTTGGGCGTCCTGCCCAACCCGCCCGAGGCACGCCTCGGGCCCATGCGGCTCACGCCCCTGCCACCGGACCCACCCCATCCGGATGAATTCTCATTTTGGAATGCATCCACGCGTGGCGTGGCTCTACTGGTAGGTGCCAACCCTGGTTGGCGCGTTTTAGTCCCAGAACACGGTCAGTACGCGGTGGCCTTCCGAGGGCACAGGTGCGTCGATGTGTTGGCCGTACGGCCAGCCTTCGCCCACACCGTCGCATTCCAGACCCTGCAGCCAGCCTTCCACGGTCTCGACGTCGGCACTGGTCAGCACATGCACGTTCTCCGCAGCAGGCCATTCGCTGTCGTCTTCCAATGCACTGCCCCAGTCCTGGTGCAGGCCGACGTACACGCCTTCCACTTCAGGCTTCGCTGCAATCACGGCCAGGCGCGCGTACAGCTCGGCAATCGGCGGGCGGCCGAAACCCCATTGGTTGGGCGCGATGCATTCTTCGAAATCATTGCCTTCGAAGTACGCAGCCAGTGGCACCACCGGCAGGTGTTCCGGGTCGCGAGTATCGAGGCGTTCAAGCAGATCCAGCAGTTCCTGGCGGGCAGACATCCACAGCTCCTTGCGACATGAAGCACGATTGTATCGATCGCGCTCAGTAGATCGGCGTCACCTTCATCTGCGGCAGCGGGCGCGGTGCGCCGTCGGTCAGGTCCGGGCCAAGGTCTTCCCACGTGCGGCCCTGCTCGACCATCTGCGCCCACAGCTGCTGCGAGCCGCGACGTTTGTCTTCCGAGCCGAGCTTGTACGACGGCGGTGCCGGCTCGCCACGGGCAACCATCGAGTACGCCGCGCGATAGGCCAGCACCTGCTGCGCCGGGTCGTCGGTACGCGCCACTTCCAACGTGTAGCGCTGATAGGCCGAGGCCAGGTTGCGCCAGCGGATCCAGTAGTGGTTCCCGAACGAGAACGAACAGAAGCGCGCGCCCGCCAGGCTGCCCTTGTCGGCGATGCGGGTCAGCACCTCCTGCGGCATGTCCAGGTTCATGCCGCCTTCGTCGCCCTGCAGGCTGACGTGCACGATACGGTCGCGGTAACCCGGCGCGCGTGCCTGCAGCAGGTCACGCCAGTTCTGCATGGTCGCCACGACTGCGAACAGGAAGCGCCCCAGCTCGGCTGCGGCGAGCGGCGTGGCAATGGACTGGTAATGCCGTTGCCAACCGTGGCGGTTTTCGGTGGGCAGGAACACGGCACGTTCCAGCGCCTGTCGGCCATCACTGCCACGTCCCACGTCCTCGGCATGCTGCGGGTAGACCAGGTTGATGGCGAAGGTCGGCCAGCGCGGTAGGGCGGCATCAAACAGATGGATCGGGAAGTTGCTGCTGATGCCACCATCGGAGAACCAGCAGATGCGGAGCGCGGTAATCACCGGGCCGCAGGTCTGCCCGGCGCTGGTCAGCCCTTCCATGCTGTCGGCCACGTTGTGTTCCTGGTCGGCGGCAGGTGCAGTGGGTTCGCAGCGGCGTTCGCGGCGCGAGGGCTCATGCAGCGGCACCGCGCTGATCAGCAACGGGAAGCTCAGGCTCATGCGCGTGGCCACCAGCACCGGCAGCTTCGGACCCTGCGGCAGGTGGTAGTACCGGCGCCCTTCCACCTCCAGCGGCGGGCCGGCCTGCGTCACCAGCCACTGCACCACGCTGGCGGGGAACAACTGCTCGAACTCCTCGCGCAGGAACCAGAACTGCGCGCCGCCCAGCGGCAGTGTGCGTGGTTCGTTGTGCGATACGCAGGTGGTGATCATCTGCAGGCTGATCGCATGCGGGCTGTCCGGCTCGCCGGCATAGCGCGGCGCGTCATGCAGGTCGGCAAAGGTCAGCGGTGCATCCAGCGGCTTGCCGGACAACTGCTGCAGGCATTCATGCAGCCACTCGGTCAATGCCGGTTTACGTGCATCGCGACCGAGGCCACTGCACAGGCCCAGCAGGTTGCGCCGGGCCACGCGCGCCACGCGCAGCGCGGCTCCGGCCACGCCTGCACCGTAGGCGCACAGCAGCGACGGCAGCAGCGTCGCGGCCACGCCGCTCCAACCACCGCCCCACCCGCCCAGACCGAGCAGCAGCGCCAGCGACACCAGCACTTCCAGCGGCGCGATCTCGAATACCGCCACCGCCAGGCACAGCAGTTTGTGCGGCAAGCTGGCATTGCCGGTCAGCACCACCAGCAGCCGATAGGCCGCACGCGCGCCCCGCGCCGGTTGGAACAGGCTGTAGATGAACCCCCGCCGCGACAACTGCGCCGACACCGCCGACAGCCCGCCATAACCGGCATCACCGGGCAGGTGCTCGCCGGCCTGCTGGCGCCGATCACCGTATGCCGCCGCAGCCGCCACCGCCGCAGCGATGGCGCCGGCAGAGGTGCCGCCGATGCTCTTGAACCGATACTCGCGTGCCAGCGCCAGTACCGCGTTGGGGTACACGATGCCGCTGGTGATGCCGCCTTTCATGACCAGATCGCAGTACTTGTCCGCCACCGTCTTGCCCCCGAGCCTACCGTCCGCCGCGTGGATGCCAGTATGGCGCAGCGGCTTCTCAGGGCCTGAGAACACCACCGCAGTCCGGGCAGGAATCTGCGGCGTTCAGCAGATGGCAGGCCTGCAGGCTTGACCGGCTACACCATCGGCGTAGCATCTGCAGCAAGCCAAGGGACAGACCCGCGGCTGCCACAACGACATGAGGGATTCTCATGGAATTCGACTATCTCGTCTTCATCGGGCGATTCGAGCCCTTCCACAACGGCCACGCCGCCGTTGCCCGCCTGGCCCTGAGCCGGGCCCGCAAGCTGATCTTCCTGGTCGGCTCTGCCGATACCCCCCGCAGCCTCCGCAATCCCTGGACCGTGGCCGAACGCGCCGTGATGATCCAGGCCGCCCTCGATGGCCACACCGACCGCCTGCTGATCCGCCCGCTGCGTGACCACCTGTACAACGAAGCACAGTGGATCGCCAACGTGCAGCGCCAGGTGGCCGACGCCCTGCGCAACGACGGTGCCGCCGCCGATGCAAAGGTGGGCCTGATCGGCATGGACAAGGATGCCTCCAGCTACTACCTGCGGGAGTTCCCGCAATGGCCGCTGGTGGACGTGCAGCACACCGCCACCCTGTCGGCCACCGAGCTGCGGCGCTACCTGTTCGAAGCCGGCGACGTCGACTTCCACGGCGCGCTGCTGATGCTGCGTGGCAATGTGCCGGCGCCGGTGTACGACATGCTCGAAGCGTTCCGCAAAAGCGCGCCTGCGTATGCCCAGCTGGTGGCCGAGTACCGCTTCATCGAACAGTACAAGGCCGCCTGGAAGGATGCGCCCTACGCGCCCACCTTCGTCACCACCGATGCGGTGGTGGTGCATTCGGGCCACGTGCTGCTGGTACGGCGCCGTTCGGAGCCCGGCAAGGGCCTGTGGGCGCTGCCCGGCGGTTTCGTTGGCCAGGAGCAGAGCCTGCTGGACAGTTGCCTGCGCGAACTGCGCGAGGAAACCCGCCTTAAGATTCCGCTGCCGGTGCTGAAGGGTTCGCTGAAGGGCCAGCAGGTATTCGACCACCCCGACCGCAGCCAGCGCGGCCGCACCATCACCCACGGTTTCCACTTCGAATTCCCGGCCGGTGACCTGCCGCCGGTGCGCGGTGGCGACGACGCCGACAAGGCGCGCTGGATACCGGTGAGTGAGGCGTTGGACATGGGCCCGCAATTGTTCGAAGACCACCTGCACATCCTGGAGTATTTCCTCGGCCGCGGCTGACCTGCCCGGCTCTCCCCACCGGCGGATAGACCGCTGGTGTCACTCGACGCGAAGGAGCTTCCGTCATGCACTACCTCGATAACCTTCTCCTCAACACCGACAGCTACAAGGCCAGCCATTGGCTGCAGTACCCGCCGGGTACCGATGCCACGTTCTTCTACGTGGAATCACGTGGCGGCCTGCACGATCGCACGGTGTTCTTCGGCCTGCAGGCGATCCTCAAGGACGCCCTGGCACGGCCGGTCACCCACGCCGACATCGACGACGCAGCTGCGGTATTCGCCGCCCATGGCGAGCCGTTCAACGAAGCCGGCTGGCGCGATATCGTCGATCGGCTCGGCGGCCACCTGCCGGTGCGCATCCGTGCCGTGCCCGAGGGTAGCGTGGTACCCACCCACCAGGCACTGATGACCGTCGAGTCGACCGACCCGGCTGCATTCTGGGTGCCGTCGTACCTGGAAACGCTGCTGCTGCGCGTGTGGTACCCGGTCACCGTGGCCACCATCAGCTGGCATGCACGGCAGACCATTGCTGCGTTCCTGCAGCAGACCAGCGACGATCCGCAGGGGCAGCTGCCGTTCAAGCTGCACGACTTCGGCGCCCGCGGTGTATCGAGCCTGGAATCGGCCGCGCTGGGCGGTGCCGCACACCTGGTCAACTTCCTCGGCACCGACACTGTATCGGCCCTGTGCCTGGCCCGCGCGCACTATCACGCGCCGATGGCCGGTTATTCGATTCCCGCCGCCGAGCACAGCACCATCACCAGCTGGGGCCGCGAGCGCGAAGTGGACGCCTACCGCAACATGCTGCGCCAGTTCGGCAAGCCGGGCGCGATCGTGGCAGTGGTGTCGGACAGCTATGACATCTACCGCGCGATCAGTGAACACTGGGGCACGACGCTGCGTGATGAAGTGATCGCTTCGGGCGCCACCCTGGTCATCCGCCCCGACTCGGGTGACCCGGTGGACGTGGTGGCCGAAAGCCTGCGCCGGCTGGATGAAGCATTCGGCCACACCCTCAACGGCAAGGGCTACCGCGTACTCAACCACGTGCGGGTGATCCAGGGCGATGGCATCAACCCGGATACGATCCGCGCCATCCTGCAGCGCATCACCGAAGACGGCTACGCCGCCGACAACGTGGCCTTCGGCATGGGCGGCGCGCTTTTGCAGCGGCTGGACCGCGACACCCAGAAGTTCGCGCTGAAGTGCTCGGCAGCACGGGTCGAGGGTGAGTGGATCGACGTCTACAAGGACCCGGTCACCGATGCCGGCAAGACCAGCAAGCGTGGCCGCATGCGCCTGCTGCGGAGCCTGGATGACGGCAGCCTGCACACGGTGGCGTTGCCTCCCAGCGGTGACGAGGCGCTGCCGACCGGCTTCGAGGATGCGATGGTGACCGTGTGGGAGAACGGGCGCCTGCTGCACGACCAGCGCTTGGATGAGATCCGCGCGCGGGCTGCGGCGGGGCGTTGAGGCGCATCCCGACCGGGGTCGGATCCCGTTGCAGCGCAAAGGGCTCCGACCCCGGTGCCCCTTGACCCACGCCGGCAACGCGTCCACCGTGGGCACGCCGAAGGTATCCCTGCCGTGGCTGGATGGCGGCAGGGAGTTAAACGGGAATCCGGTGAAGGCGCTTCGTGCGCCCATTCCGGAGCTGCCCCGCAGCGGTGAATGGAAACGAATCCTGCCAACAGCACTGGGCTCGCGCCTGGGAAGCGGCAGGGAGTAGGTGGGCTGCGGCCCGTGTCCATCAGCCCGAATACCGGCCCCGGCCGGGGGACACGACCGTCCCCTGATTCGACCTGGACTCTCCGCGGGGAGGGCGCCGGGGCCATCGCCCGCCTGCACGTACAGGCGGCGTGGCCGCGCGCGTCCTGTTCACGGTAACCGGCCAGACCGCTCCCACGCCCTGACGCACGCCACGATGACCGAGTTCCAACGCCCCACCCTGACCCTGCCCGCCGATGGCAAGCGCCTGCTGCTGCATTCGTGCTGCGCGCCGTGCTCGGGCGAAGTGATGGAGGCGATCACCGCTTCCGGGATCGACTACGCGATCTTCTTCTACAACCCCAACATCCATCCGGTGAAGGAGTACGAGCTGCGCAAGCAGGAGAACATCCGCTTCGCCGAGCAGCACGGCATTCCGTTCATCGACTGCGACTACGACACCGACAACTGGTTCAGCCGTGCGCGTGGCATGGAGAACGAGCCCGAGCGCGGCATCCGCTGCACGATGTGCTTCGACATGCGTTTCGAACGCACCGCGCTGTACGCGCACGAGCACGGCTACGACACCATCAGTTCGTCGCTGGGCATCTCGCGCTGGAAGAACATGGCGCAGATCAACGACTGCGGCATCCGCGCGGCGTCGCGCTATGAAGGCCTGCAGTACTGGGACTACAACTGGCGCAAGGGCGGCGGTGCCAGCCGCATGATCGAGATCAGCAAGCGCGAGCAGTTCTACCAGCAGGAGTACTGCGGCTGCGTGTACTCGCTGCGCGATGCCAACCGCCACCGCCGCGAGAACGGCCGCGAGCGGATCAGGATCGGCCTGCTGTACTACGGGCAGGACGCTGAGGCGCCGCAGGGCGATTGACGTGCAGGCATGGGGCGGCCACGCTGGTCGCTCCTTCTGATGTAGTGGATCTGCCATGATTGCCCTGCCCGCCGATGTCGCCCTGCTGGTGATCGACCTGCAGCCGGACTTCATGCCCGGCGGTGCGCTGGCCTGCGACCAGGGCGATGCGCTGGTAACACCGATTGGCGATCTGTTGGCACAGCGTCGCTACCGCACCGTGGTGGCGACCCAGGACTGGCACCCGGCCGACCACGCCTCGTTCGCCAGCCAGCACCCCGGCAAGCGACCGTTCGAAACCATCCTGCTGCACGCGCAGCCGCAGACCCTGTGGCCGGACCACTGCGTGCAGGGCAGCGCGGGTGCCGACCTGCACCCGGGCGTGGACTGGACCGTGGCCGACCTGATCCTGCGCAAGGGCACCCGCCCACAGGTGGATTCGTACAGCGCCTTCCGCGAGAACCACGGCCCCGATGGCGAGCGCCCGGCCACCGGCCTGGCCGGCTGGCTGCATGAGCGCCGCATCCGCGAGGTGCACGTGTGCGGCCTGGCACGCGACTACTGCGTGCTGTGGAGCGCGCAGGACGCGGTGAAATCCGGCTTCCGGGTGAAGTTCCTGTGGGACCTGACCCGGCCGGTGACCGAGGCCAACGACGCGATGGTGCGCGAAGCGCTGGGCAAGGCAGGGATCGCGATCGCCTGAGGCGTGACCGCCGGGCATGGCCCGGCGCTACCGCGCACGTCGCTTATGCCGCTTGCGCGCTCCTGCCCACAACAACACAATCGATTCATCCAGCCCCCTAACTACGCCCCCCTATAGATCGCGGGACGGCCGAACCGGGGGCTTTTCATTGGATGAAATCAGGATTCGGTAGTGCCGGCCGCTGGCCGGCAACCTCGGGATCTCTGCAGTTGCCGGCCAGCGGCCGGCACTACCGGATAGCACCCGTGGTAGCGCCGGGCCATGCCCGGCGGACGCGGGATGGGCGATTACCGGAACACCACCGTGCGGTGCCCGTTGAGCAGGATGCGGTGCTCCACATGGCGGCGCACCGCGCGCGCCAGCACCAGCGATTCGGTATCGCTGCCCAGCCGCACCAGCTCGCGCGGCGCCATCGCGTGGTCCACGCGGGCCACGTCCTGTTCGATGATCGGGCCTTCGTCCAGATCCTCGGTGACGTAATGCGCGGTGGCGCCGATGATCTTGACCCCGCGCGCGTGCGCCTGATGATACGGCTGAGCGCCCTTGAAGCTGGGCAGGAAGCTGTGATGGATGTTGATCGCACGGCCGGCCAGCGCGCGGCACAGCGTGGGTGACAGGATCTGCATGTAGCGCGCCAGCACCACCAGGTCGATGCGCTCACGCTCGACCAGGTCGATGATCTGCTCCTCCTGCACCGCACGCGTATCGGCGGTCACCGGCAGGTGGTGGAACGGTACCTGGTAGGACGCGGCCAATGGCGCAAAGTCGGCGTGGTTGGACGCCACCGCCGCGATATCGACCTTCAGCTGGCCGCTGTGGGCACGGAACAGCAGGTCGTTGAGGCAGTGCCCCTGCTTGCTGACCAGCACCAGCAGGCGTGCCCGGCGGCGCCCATCATGCAGCTGCCAGTCCATGCCGAAGCCTTCGGCAAGTTTGGCCATCGCGGCATGCACGGTCTCCAGCGGCAGGCTGGCATCGCGGTCGAAATGCACGCGCAGGAAGAAGCGGCCGCTTTCCTCGTCGCCGAACTGCTGGGCGTCGAGGATGTTGCAGCCGTGGTCGAACAGCAGGCCGGACACTCGGTAGACGATACCGGTACGGTCGGGGCAGGACAGGGTGAGGATGGAATCGGGGCGCATCTCCACAGTGTAGGGCAGCTTCCTGCCCAGCAGCCGGATGATCACCGATGCAACCGAACCGCTTGGTTCAGTCCCAAGCGATACTTGCCCATCACCGTGGCAAGCTGGTCGGTCATGAACCTGTTGCAACTGATCCGCAGCTTCACCCGCACCGCAGAGACCGGCAGCATTGCCGCCGCGGCCCGCATCCTTGGCATCAGCGCCACCGCAGTCGGCCAGAACATCAACCGACTGGAAGCGCATCTGGGCGTACGGCTGCTGAACCGGAGTACGCGCCAGCTGGCCCTCAGCGAGGCCGGCGCGCTGTACCTGGCGCAGGTGCGCCACATCGAGGGCGACCTGGCGCGCGCGCAGGCGATGGTGACTGCCGGTGATATCGAACCGGCCGGTCCCCTGCGCATCGCCAGCAGCAGCGCCTTCGGCCGCCACGTGCTGGCACCGTTGCTGCCGTCACTGCAGCAGCGCTACCCGCAACTGCAGCTGGAGCTGCGCCTGACCGACCGCGCCGTGCAGCATGGTCCAGAGGCGGTGGATGCCAGCATCCGCATCGGCGCGCAGCTGGAGGACGGTGTGGTCGCACGGCAGCTGGCGCGCGTGCCATTCGTGTTCTGCGCCTCACCAACCTACCTGAAGACCCATGGCACGCCGCAGGAACCCTCGGACCTGGGCAGCCATCGCGGGCTGCTGCATCGCTTCCCCACCGATGGCCGGCCGCTGCGCTGGGGCCTGCTGAAGGACGGCCAGCGCGTGGACGCCGCGCTGCCGCCGAGCATGGTCTGCGATGACATCGATGCGCTGGCGTCGCTGGCGGCGGCCGGTGCCGGCATCACACGATTGGCTGCGTTCGTGGCCGAGCCCTACCTGCGCGACGGCCGCCTGCAGGCGGTGTTCGGCGCCGACACGGCGTGGCGCCCGGAGCCGATGGAGGTCTATTTCTGCGTCAGCGACCGCCGCGACTTCACCGCCAAGATCCGCGCGCTGTTCGAGCATCTGCAGGCCGGCATGGCGCCGGCCTGGCGGGTGTGACGGGGAGGAGCGGAGGGCCTTCGCGGTCAGAAACTCTCCTTCAGGCGCATCAGGTGAGCACTGGCCTCTGCCCATCCTGTCAGGGTGCGCAGGCGCAGGCCATTCCTGAAGACATGGAATACCGGAGTTTCATGGACATCCAGTTCTTTCCAGCCCTCGGGCCCCGCTTGGAGCAACATGGGATGAGAGGGATTGCTTCTGTTCCACTCACTGACACCCGGCTGCGGCCACGCAGGAGACCGACGCACGACAAAGCGCACGCTGGATCGAATCCATGTCCATTCTGGTTCGTTCATGATCACGTGCATCGCGCTTCGCGAGGGAGCGCATGCCGGACTGACATAGACGACCACCTCCATTCCCTCCCTGTACGTCCAGCGCCGCCATTCCAGCTTCCCACCCGAAAGAGGGTGGAGAACGCCCTGCTGGTCGGGTGCGTTCCGCTCTATCTCGGGAAGTTCATCTACACGCAATGACGCCCTCTCACGCAGCTCATTGGCCTCAGCAAAATGTCGAACCTGCACCAGGACCGCGTGCATTTTCCGGTGCGTTGTCTCTGTGGCAATACCTCTCCGCCCCAGTTCTGCATGAATGCATCGCACTTTGCCAAGCCATTTCTCGTCTCCAACGTACATTGAGATGTAGAAGCTGGCGCGGAACGCGGCCTCAAGTTCCAGATCGCTCAAACTGCCGCAACCATCCCCTGAAGATCTGGAAGACTCCCATGACGAATAGGCATCCACCAGCTTCTCGACTCGGTCTGAAGCGCCAGCGGCCAACATCTCCCGGTCCATTTCACGCAGTTGAGCGTCTACTGGAGTTGCTGCCCACGTACTTGTGGGCAGCAGCAAACACCAAAGCAGCATGCGACCAATCATGCGATCAGCAACTCGACATGCAGATGCTGCTCATGGAGGTTGAACAGGTCGCACGCCCTGAACAGGCGTAGCCCGGATAATCTTCGAATACCGGGTTTGGATTGGCCGACCGCACGACCACATGATCCGCTTCCGACTCCTTCCGCAATCCCGGGATGTGCACAATTGCGCGCTGTGCCCCGAAGAGTGACAGGAGCCGATAGGCTTCACCTGCACTCAGTTCAGAGACGATGGGCTCGTAGCTGAAGCTGGCCAGTCCGCGATCTCCAAACACCAGCGAATCGACAAACTGCTTGCGCGCAAGGGGTGAAAGCAACATCAGTGGGGATTCGGGAGAGAGCTCGATCATGTGAAGATCAAGCCGCCCCCGCGAGTTCACAGGGGCGTGCATGAGCGAAACATTCTCCGCCCCGGTGACACTCGCGGCGTCATCACCTGCGACGGCAGGCATTGATAGGGGCAGTGAGAAAGCCGAGAGCAGAACCATCAGCATCATGGGTTTCATTGCGTTTCTCCATTGGCTGCACACCCATGTGTGCAGCTCAACGTTGCAATGTCCGCACCCAGCGCAATGAGGTGTCATTCACATAAAGTAGTATCCGCAATCATTCCTAGTTCGTTGCGACAGGCTATGCCGCAACTCGCCGTCACGCAGATCCCCTGCATCCTGAAGCGTCACAATGCGCTCGCAGACTGCGTCAGCGCGCCTTGAACACGCCGCGCGCATCGCGCGGCTCGCAGCGCAGGTACTGCGGCGCCGGCTCCACGCTGTCGCGCAATGCGGCAGCAGCGTGCCACGGCCAGCGCGGGTCGTAGAGGATGCCGCGTGCCAGCGCTACCGCATCGGCGTGGCGATGGCGCAGGATCGATTCGGCTTGCTCGGGCTCGGTGATCATGCCCACCGCGATCACCGGCATGCGTACCTTGGTCTTGATCGCCGCGGCGAACGGCACCTGGTAACCGGGACCGACGGTGATCTTCTGGCGTTCGTCCAGGCCACCGCTGGAGACATGCAGGAAATTGCAGCCGCGCGCGTCCAGCACCTGGGCCAGCGCTTCACTCTGCACCAGGTCCCAGCCGCCATCGACCCAGTCGCTGGCGGAAATGCGTACGCCCACGGCGATCTTGTCCGATACCGCCGCACGCACAGCGTCGAACACCTCCACCAGCAGGCGCAGGCGGTTCGGCAGCGAGCCGCCATAGCCATCGGTGCGGTGGTTGCTCAGCGGCGACAGGAACTGGTGCAGCAGGTAGCCGTGCGCGGCATGCAGCTCGATCAGCTCGAAGCCCAGGCGCTCGGCGCGCACCGCACTGGCGGCGAAAGCGGCGATGAGCTCGGCGATGCCGGCCTCGTCCAGTTCCTGCGGTGCCGGATCGGCGGCATGGAACGGCAGCGGCGACGGCGCCACCGTGGCCCAGCCACGCGCATCATCGCCCGGCAGCTGGCCGCCGCCGTCCCACGGGCGCTTCACCGAGGCCTTGCGACCGGCGTGGCCGAGCTGGATGCCCAGCGGCATCGGCGACCAGCGGCGGACGCTGGCCAGCACCTGCGCCAGCGCGGCCTCGGTGCCGTCGTCCCACAAGCCCAGGTCGGCCCAGCTGATGCGGCCGCGCGGCTCGACCGCAGTGGCTTCCAGGATCAGCAGGCCGGCGCCGGACTGCGCCAGGTTGCCCAGGTGCATGGCGTGCCAGTCGCTGGCGCGACCGTCTTCGGCGGAGTACTGGCACATCGGCGCGATGACGATGCGGTTGGACAGGGTGAGGGGGCCGAATGAAATCGGCGAGAACAGCTGGCTCAAGACGGTGATGAACGACGTAGGGGGTGCGTATTGCACCGCTGCGCGGCTCGCGGATCAACCATCTGGATGGATCGCTGTTTCGCGTGACCTGCAGCAGCCGAGCGTGCGCTCGGCCCTACAGAAGCCCTCGCCCCTTGTAGAGCCGAGCCCATGCTCGGCTCAGCGCGAAGCCCAGGCGGCCAGCGCTTCAGCGCAGTCCCGCTCATCCTTGAACAACAGCAGGTCGTCGGCTCGGGTGCGGCCGCGGTTCAGCGCCGCCACCGGCACTCCTGCCTTCGCCGCCGCCTGCACGAAGCGGAAGCCGGAATAGACCATCAGCGACGAGCCTACCACCAGCACGGCGTCGGCCTGCTGGAGGTGATCGTGCACCGCCGCCACCCGTTCACGCGGCACGTTCTCGCCGAAGAACACCACATCCGGCTTCAGCAGGCCGCCGCAGTAAGGGCAATCGGGCACCACGAACGTGGAGAAATCGGTCTCCAGATCGGCATCGCCATCGGGCGCGATACCGGCCTCCAGCGCATCCCAGCCCGGATTGGCGTCCAGCAGCCGCTGCTGGAAATCCTCGCGGCCACTGCGGCGCTCACAGCCCATGCAGCGCACCCGGTCCAGGCGGCCATGCAGGTCGATCACCTTGTGGCTGCCGGCGCGCTGGTGCAGGCCGTCCACGTTCTGGGTCAGCAGCACCTGCAGCGTGCCGCGCGCTTCCAGGGTGGCCAAGGCCTGGTGGGTGCCGTTGGGCCGGGCCAGGCCGAAGCGCGGCCAGCCCAGCAGGCTGCGTGCCCAGTAGCGCTGGCGGGTACCCGCTTCGCCCATGAACGCCTGGTAGGTCACCGGCGGCGTGCGCTTCCACTGGCCGTCGGTATCGCGGTAATCGGGGATGCCCGAGGCGGTGCTGCAACCGGCGCCGGTCAGCACGAACAGGCGCTGGGCGCGGTCGATGAAGTCGGTCAGCGGCGAGGTCATGGCTGCCAGATGGGGGCGCCGCAGCGCCCGTGCAAGCGCCGGCTCAGGCGGCCGGCAGCGGCGGCACCGCGATCGGGTGGCCGTCCTCGTCCAGCGCGATCATCACGAAGTGGCCGCGGGTACACAGCTTGCGCTCACCGCTGTGCAGGTCCTCGGCGACCAGTTCGACCTCGACCTTCATCGAGCTGCGCCCGACTTCGACGATGCGGCCGATGGTTTCCACCATCTGGCCGATGCGGATCGGCAGCTTGAAGTCGACCTGGTCGCTGCGCGCGGTCACCACGGTGCGTCGCGAATAGCGGGCGGCAGCCAGGAAGGCGGCCTTGTCCATCCACGCCAATGCCTGGCCACCGAACAGGGTGCCGAGGTGGTTGGTGTGGTTGGGGAAGACGATTTCGGCCATGCGCACTTCAGTGGGCGGCACAGTCTCGAGGATCGGGGTCATGGGGGTGCTTCGGTGTGGGGTCCGTCAATTTTAAGCCAGGCCCCGTGCAGGCGGCGCTACACTGCGCCACGCCCACTGCCAGGACCGCCCATGCCCGCACTTTCCGACCTGCTGGCCTTCGCGCTGGTTTCCCTGGCCATGGTGCTCACGCCCGGGCCGAACATGATCTACGTCATCTCGCGCTCGATCTGCCAAGGGCCGCTCGCCGGGCTGATCTCGCTGGCCGGGGTGGCGCTGGGCTTCGTGTTCTACATGCTGTGCGCGGCGCTGGGCATCACCGCCCTGCTGATGACCGTGCCGTTCGCCTATGAGGCGCTGCGCATCGGTGGCGCGCTGTACCTGCTCTACCTGGCGTGGCAGGCGCTGAAGCCCGGCGGCCGTTCGCCGTTCGCGGTGCGCGAGCTGCCGCAGGACAGCCCGCGCAGACTGTTCACGATGGGCTTGCTGACCAATCTGCTGAACCCGAAAGTGGCGGTGATGTACCTGTCGCTGCTGCCGCAGTTCCTGCATCCGGACAGCGAAGGCAGTGTGCTGATGCAGTCGATCGTGTTGGGCTGCACCCAGATCCTGGTCAGCGTCAGCGTGAACGGCCTGATCGCGCTGACCGCCGGCAGCATCGCCGGCTTCCTGGCCGCGCGCCCCACCTGGCAGAGGGTGCAGCGCTGGCTGATGGGCACGGTGCTGGCCGGGTTGGCGGTGCGCATGGCGGTGGAAGGGCGGCGCTGATCGTAGAGTCGAGCCATGCTCGACTCTACAAAAGCCAGGCGCGCAACAAAAAACCCCGGCATTGGCCGGGGTCTTTCGTTGCGACAGGCCTGACCGGTTCGATCAGAAGTTCATGTCGAAGGCGACTTCGCCCTGCACGCCGACCTGGTAGGCCGAGACGCGGCGTTCGAAGAAGTTGGTCAGTTCCTGCACGTCCTGCAGTTCCATGAACGGCAGCGGGTTGCGCACGTTGTACTTCTTTTCCATGCCCAGCTTGGCAAAGTGCTGGTCGGCGCAGTGCTGCAGGTACTGGCGCATGTCGCGGGTGGAAATGCCAGCCACGCCACCGGACAGCACGTCCTCGGCGAACTGCACTTCGCATTCGATGGCTTCGGCCAGCATGTCGTAGACCTGCTGCTTCATTTCATCGTCGAACAGGTCCGGCTCTTCCTCACGCACCACGCGCACCGACTCGAAGGCGAACTCCATGTGCGCGCTTTCGTCGCGGAACACCCAGTTGGTGCCCGAGGCCAGGCCTGGCAGCAGGCCGCGCGAACGGAAGTAGTACACGTAGGCGAACGCAGCGAAGAAGAACAGGCCTTCGATGCAGGCAGCGAAGCAGATCTGGTTGAGCAGGAACTGGCGGCGCTGTTCGCGGGTCTCGATGCGGGTCAGGTCCTGGATCGAGTCGATCCACTTGAAGCAGAAATCGGCCTTCTTCTTGATCGAGTCGATGTTCTCCACCGCCGAGAACGCCTTGGCGCGCTCTTCCGGGTCCGGCAGGTAGTTGTCGAGCAGGGTCAGGTAGAACTGCACGTGCAGCGCTTCTTCATACAACTGGCGCGACAGGTACATGCGCGCTTCCGGCGCATTGAGGTGCTGGTACAGGTTCAGCACCAGGTTGTTGGACACGATCGAGTCGCCGGTGGCGAAGAACGCGACCAGGCGGTGGATCAGGTGGCGCTCGCCCGGCGACATCTTGCTGTGCAGGTCGGTGATGTCGATCTGGAAGTTGATCTCTTCCACCGTCCAGGTGTTCTTGATCGCATTCCGGTACATGTCATAGAACTGCGGGTAGCGCATCGGGCGCAGGGTCAGTTCAAAACCGGGATCGAGCAGCATCTGCTTGGGCTTGTCGGCCATGGGTGTTCCCTTGAATTCTCGGGTCAAAACGCCGGGCATGGCCCGGCGCTACCTTGGTGTTTCCGTGCTGCAGCCGAGCATGGCTCGGCTCTACAGGTGCGAGGTGTTCGAGTGCCGACCAACGGTCGGCACCCACCGCGCGGCGTGTTACTGGCAGGCCTCGCAGGCTTCAGGGTTTTCCAGCGAGCAGGCGATGGCTTCGTCCGGGCTGAACACCTTGGCCGGTGCGGCGGCACTCACCGTCGTCTTGGCGATCTTGGTGGCCGGGCGCGAACGCAGGTAGTAGGTGGTCTTGATGCCCTGCTTCCAGGCGTACATGTACATGGAGGACATCGCGCCGATGTTCGGGCTTTCCATGAACAGGTTGAGCGAGGCCGACTGGTCGATGAAGGCGCCACGCTCGGCGGCCATGTCGATCAGCGAACGCATCGGCAGTTCCCACGCGGTGCGGTAGACCTCGCGCAGCGTTTCCGGGATCTGCGCCACGCCGGCGATCGAGCCTTCGGCCAGCTTGATGGCATCGCGCATTTCCGGCGTCCACAGCCCCAGCTTCTTCAGCTCGTTGACCAGGTAGCGGTTGACCTGCAGGAAGTCACCGGACAGGGTCTCGCGCTTGAACAGGTTGGACACCTGCGGCTCGACGCACTCGTAGCAGCCGGCGATCGAGGCGATGGTCGCGGTCGGCGCGATCGCGATCATCAGCGAGTTGCGCAGGCCGTGTTCCTTGATGCGCTCACGCAGGGCGTCCCAGCGCGCAGTGTCTTCCGGCACCACGTTCCAGGCGTCGAACTGCAGTTCGCCGCTGGCGGCACGGGTGTCGTTGAACGACGGGTGCTTGCCGCGTTCCTGGGCCAGCTCGCAGGAGGTTTCCAGCGCGTGGAAGTAGATCGCTTCGGCGATCTTCTTCGACAGCGCGCGGGCTTCGGCGCTGTCGAACGGCAGGCGCTTGCGGAAGAACACATCCTGCAGGCCCATGCAGCCCAGGCCGACCGGACGCCAGCGCAGGTTGGCGCGGCGGGCGGTTTCGATCGGGTAGAAGTTCAGGTCGATGACGCGGTCGAGCTGGCGCACGGCCAGGCGCACGGTCTCGGCCAGCTTCTCGAAGTCGAACTCGTTGTGCTCGTCGAAGTGATTGCCCAGGTTGATCGAACCCAGGTTGCACACTGCGGTTTCATCGTTGGAAGTGACTTCCAGGATTTCGGTGCACAGGTTGGACAGGTGGATCACGTTGCCCGGACGCAGGGTCTGGTTGCTGGCGCGGTTGCACTTGTCCTTGAAGGTCATCCAGCCGTTGCCGGTCTCAGCCAGCGTACGCATCATGCGGGCGTACAGCTTGCGCGCGGAGATGGTGCGGTTGGCCTTGCCCTGGGCTTCGGCCTGCAGGTAGGCAGCCTCGAAGGCTTCGCCAAACAGGTCGGTGAACTCCGGCACGACGCGCGGATCGAACAGCGACCATTCCTGGTCGGCCTCGACGCGCTTCATGAACAGGTCCGGCACCCAGTTGGCCAGGTTCAGGTTGTGCGCACGGCGGGCTTCGTCACCGGTGTTGTCACGCAGTTCGAGGAAGTCCTCGATGTCGGCGTGCCAGGTTTCCAGGTACACGCAGGCTGCGCCCTTGCGCTTGCCGCCCTGGTTCACCGCGGCCACGGACGAATCCATGGTCTTCAGCCACGGCACGATGCCGTTGGAGTGGCCGTTGGTCGACTTGATCAGCGAACCGCGCGAACGCACGCGGGTGTAGCTGACGCCGATGCCGCCGGAGAACTTCGACAGCTGGGCGATGTCGCCGTACTTGGCATAGATCGACTCCAGCGAGTCCTGCGGCGAGTCCAGCAGGAAGCACGAGGACAGCTGCTCGTGGGTGGTGCCGGAGTTGAACAGGGTCGGGCTGGACGGCAGGTAGTCCAGATTGCCCATGCGCTTGTACAGCGCCAGGGTCTCGGACACGTCCTCGCTCAGCGCGCTGGCGATGCGCAGGAAGAACTGCTGCGGGGTCTCGATCACCTTGCGGGTGTGCGGATGGCGCAGCAGGTAACGGTCGTACAGGGTACGCAGGCCGAAGTAATCGAAGTTCAGGTCCAGCGCGCCGTCGATGGCGTCGTTGAGCTTGCGTGCATTGGTCTGCACGAAGTTCAGCAGGCGGTCGTTGATCAGGCCGACTTCATGACCGCGGCTGACCGACTGCGAGAAGGCGTAGATTTCCTGGCCCGAGACTTCCTTGGCGATGTAGTTGGCCAGCAGGCGCGCAGCGAGGCGGCCGTACTCGGGCTCTTCACCGATCAGCAGGGCGGCGGTGCGGATGGACAGTTCGTCCAGCTCGCGGGTGGTGGCGCCGTTGTACAGGCCGGAAATGGTGCGGGTGGCCACGCGCATCGGATCGACGGCGTGCAGGCCTTCGGAGGAACGCTGCACCGCGCGCACGATCTTGTTCAGGTCCACCAGCTCGGTGGTCCCGTTGCGCTTGGTCACACTCATCGCGTTGGCCGTCGGCGGCGACGTCAACAGGAACTCGCTTTCCTTCTCGATGGTGGCGCTGGATTCGGTGCTCACGGCGTATGTCCTCTTGGCGTGATTGGGGGTGCTCGATGCATCGGGGTGACGCAGCCCGGGACATGACGGCCCAGGATGGCAGGACGGCGTCGCAGGGGATGAGACCCTGCGCCTGCCACTGCCGTTGACGATCGCGGATGGGTGCTGCTGCCAACCCCCAGACCTGGGGTTGCTGCGACCGACGGCCACAAGATAGTGGGGGTAGTGGGGTCCGTCAACGCCAAATGTAGTGAAATTCGGCAATCCCTTGCGCCGCAAGGATCGTGCCGACGGCGCCCGGATCAGACGCTTCAGACCTGCCGGAACGGGCTGCGCAGTCAAGCCCGAAAGGCGTCACTGCGGTGGCACAACGCACCGCGGAAACGGAACAATGACAGCTTCACATGACAGTGATGAAACTGGCTAGGGACAACCCTGTGGATAGAGCGTGGGCAGCCGGTGGGAATCCGGTGGATGCCGGGATCACCCGCCGGGCAGCGACGCGAGGCTGAACATGTCGGCCGGGCCGGAGGAGCGGCCGCAGGGAAACGCCGTTGCGCCCTATCCCCCGATCATTGCCGGGCAGCGGCCGGCACTACCGGAATCCCAGGGTGGTCGTGCCGGCCGCTGGCCGGCATTGCATTCGCGCGGAACCCCTCACGCCCGGTGCGGGGTGCCCAGGTACTCGGCGCTCTGCATCTCGATCAGGCGCGAGGCGGTGCGCTCGAACGCGCCCTGCAGGCGCTGGCCGGTGTACAGCTCGACCGGCGAGGTGCTGGCGGTGCAGACCAGGTTGACGTGGCGGTCGTACAACTCGTCGATCAGGTTGACGAAGCGGCGCGCGGCATCCTCGTTCAGGCGATCAAAGGCCGGAATGCCGCCCAGCAGTACCGTGTTGAACTCGTGCGCGATCTCGATGTAGTCCGAGGGCCCGCGCGGGCCCTCGCACAGCGCGGCGAAATCGAACCAGGCGATGCTCTTGCCGCGGCCGCGGACCGGAATCTTGCGGCCCTCGATCTCGATGTTGCCGGGCCTGGCCGGTTGGCCGCCGCTCAGTTCGCTCCAGCGCGTGGCCAGCCAGTCGTCGCTGTCTGCGGCCAACGGTGCGCGGTACACCGGCGAGCGAGTCAGCGCGCGCATCCGGTAGTCCTCGGTGCCTTCTGCGTACAGCTCCACGCAGAAGCGCTGCAACAGGCCGATGGCCGGCAGGAAGCTCTCGCGCTGCAGGCCGTTGAGGTACAGGTTCTCAACTGCGGTGTTGGAGGTGGTGACCAGGGTCACGCCCTCGGCGAACAGGCGCTCCAGCAGCCGCGCAAGCAGCATCGCATCACCGATGTCGGTGACGAAGAACTCGTCCAGCACCAGCACGCGCAGGTTGCTGCGCCACTCCTGGGCGATCTTCGCCAGCGGGTCGCTCTGCCCCTGGTGCTCGCGCAGACGCTCGTGGACGCTGCGCATGAAGCGATGGAAATGCGTGCGGTACTTCTGCTTGATCGGCAGCCCGTCGTAGAACAGGTCGACCAGGAAGGTCTTGCCGCGGCCGACGCCGCCCCAGAAGTACAGGCCCTTGACCGGCTCGGGCTTCTTCCAGAACGAGGACAGGCGGTCCAGCCAGCCGTCCTCGGCACTGTCCAGCAGTCCCAGGTGGATGCGGTCCAGCTCGGCCAGCGCTGCATGCTGGGCCGGGTCGTCCTGCCAGTCACCACGGGCGACCCCTTCCGCGTACCGCTGCGACGGGGTCAACTCGGTTGCACTCATGCCGCCGCGCCCAGCCAATGCTTCACGCCGTGGGTCAGCGCGCCGCGCAGGTCGATCAGCTTGCGGTGGAAGAAGTGGCTGGTCTCGGGCATGCGCACCAGCTCATGCGGGAAGTCCAGCGTGTCCAGCCACTGGTAGACGGCCTGCGGGTCGACGATCTCGTCCTGCTCGCCCTGGATCACCAGCCAGCGGGCCGGCGGTGCGATACCGTCGAAATCCCAGCGACCAGCCGGCGGCGCGATCGAGATCAGCGCTTCCGGCTGCAGCGCGGCAGCCGCCTTCAGCGAAACGAACGAACCGAAGCTGAAACCGGCCAGCCATAGGCGGTCGTCCGGGCGCTGGCTGCGTACCCAGGCGGCGACGGCCTTCAGGTCATCCTGCTCGCCCACGCCGCCATCGAAGGTACCGGCCGAAGCGCCGACGCTGCGGAAGTTGAAGCGCACCGTGGCGATGCCCAGCTCGCGCAGGGTGGTGGCGGTCATGGTGACCACCTTGTTGTGCAGGGTGCCGCCTTCGGTGGACAGCGGATGGCAGACAATGGCCACGATCGGCTGCACCGGCACATCGGCCTTGGGCAGGTCGACGACCACTTCCAGCGGGCCGGCCGGGCCATCCAGTTGGAGACAGGCGGTTTCGCCGGGGGCGACGGGGAACGAGGGCTTGTGCATGGCACCATGATACCGTCCCCCGCCCCTGCCCTGTGCCCGCCCCATGCTCTACCTGTCTTTGGCCGTGATCTGCAGCGTGCTGGTCTCGGTGTTGTTGAAGGTGGCCGGACGCCGCCAACTGGATGTTGCGCAGATGGTCACCTGGAACTATCTGGTGGCGGCAACGCTCACCGCGGTGGTGCTGCAGCCGCCGCTGGATGCGCTGCGCGCGCCGCATGCGCCGTGGCTGTCATTGCTGGCGCTGGCGGTGGTGCTGCCCTCGATCTTCCTGGTGCTGGGCCGCGCAGTGGCGGTGGCCGGCATCGTGCGCAGCGATGTGGCGCAGCGCCTGTCGCTGCTGCTGTCACTGGCTGCCGCCTTCCTGTTCTTCGGCCAGAGCGCGACGCCGTGGAAGCTGGTCGGCCTGGCGCTGGGCCTGGTCGCCATGGTGGCGATCAGCCTGCGCCCGCGCGGCCCGGCGGTGGCGTCCTCGCCCGGCGGCTGGGGCTGGCTGCTGGGCGTATGGGGCGGGTTTGCGGTGGTGGACGTGCTGCTCAAGCAGGTGGCGCTGTCGGGCACGCCGTCGATGGCGGCGGTGCTGGCCAGCTTCAGCGTGGCCTTCGTGCTGATGCTGGCCCTGCAGCTGTGGCGGCATGTCAGTGGCCGCAGCCAGCTGGCCTGGCGCAACCTCGGCGCGGGTGCGCTGCTGGGCCTGCTCAATGGCAGCAACATCCTGTTCTATGTGCATGCGCACCAGTCGATGCCGGACAACCCGGCCACCGTGTTCGCCGGCATGAACATCGGCGTGGTGGTGCTGGGTGCACTGGTGGGCGTGTTCGTCTTCGGCGAGGCCACCACGAAGTGGAACCGTGCCGGTTTGGCGCTGGCGGTGCTGGCGATCGGCTTGATCGCCTGGGGGTGAGCATTGGTCGCGGCGGGCCATTTCCGCGCCCGCGGAGGGATGTCACTTTTCTTTTCGCGCGAAAAGAAAAGTGACCAAAAGAAACGCGCCGCCAGCCGCGAGCCGGTGCTGTGCACCGGTACCCTGCGCTTCTCGGGGAATCAGGGGACGGCGCCGAACTCGCTGCGCTCAGACATCGGCGCCTCTTCGCCCCTGATTCCCCTGCGATGCTCGGCTCGCTTGAAGGCGGACTGGAAGATAAAGAGCAATAGCAGCATCCGTGCCGATCAAGGTCGCTCCCAGAGCAGATCCCCGGCGAACCCTATCTGTCGAAACCCAGCAGCAGCGGGTCGTGGTCGGAGCTGCGCCACGGACCCTGCACGTTGCGGCCCTGGTAGCCGCTGGCGTCCTGCTCATCGGCATTGCTGTGCCATTCGGCGGCACCGCGCAGGCGCTTGGCCATGCCCGGGCTCAGCAGCGCGTGATCGAGGCGCCCGGTGTAGCCGTTGTAGACGTAGCTGTAGGGATGCTCGACCTTGGCGACCTTGAACGCATCCTGCCAGCCCAGGTCATGCAGGGTGCGGATCGGGTCTTCCATGGCGTAGGCATTGAAATCACCGAGCAGCACCGCGTCCTTTGCACCGGTACCGGTCGGGTCGGTCTGCAGCCAGGCGTGCAGCTGCTGCGCCGAGGCCACGCGGGTGGCGTTCCAGCAGCCCTGGTTGTCATTGTGGTCGGCATCGGCGCCGCTCGCGTCGCGGCAGCCTTTCGACTTGAAGTGGTTGGCGACCACCACGAATGGCGCGCCCTGCTTGCCCTGGAAGGCCTGTGCCAACGGGACGCGGCTGTGTTCGACGAACGGGCCGCCGGTCAACGTGGCCGGCGTGCCGACCGGCTGCAGGCGCGAGCTGCGGTAGATGATCCCGACCCGGATCGGGTTGTCGCCAGGACCCTTGCCTGCGTCGACGAAGCGCCAGTCCCCCTGCGCACCACGGTCGCGGTTGAGGGCATCGACCAGTTCGGCGATGGCCGACTGCGGGCCGTAGCCGTCGTTCTCCAGCTCCATCAGCGCCGCGACATCAGCGCCGAGCGCGTTGACCGTGGCGACCAGCTTGGCCACCTGCGCTTTGTGCTCGTCCGGCGTGCGCGCACCTCGCAGGGTGGGGAAGCCACCGCCCTGGCCGTCGCCATTGAAGAAGTTCTCCAGGTTGAAGGCGGCCACATGCAGGCTGCCCGGCACCGTCGGCACGGCGGGACGCTTCAGCTCCGGCAGCTTCAGCGCGCCTTCGACCTGCAGGCGCGGACGGTCCTGCGCGTCCACGCGCACGATGCCCTCCACATTGCGCAGCTGCATGCCAGTGCGCAGCACCGGGTTGCCCGGCAGGTAGGCCACGCTGGCCGGATCGCGGGCATCGCTGCCATCGTCCAGCACCAGGCGACGACGCTGGTTGTCGGCCATCACCTGCTCATAGCCGGCCGTACCCGGCGCGGCCACTTCGGTCGGCTGCCAGAGGCGGCCATCGAAGGCCACGGTGAGCTGGCCGAAGCGCTCCAGGCCATCGGTGCCGGCCAGGGTGAGCGGTGCGGCGATGCGCACGCGCTGTCCATCCAGCGCGCGCCAGTCGGCTGGCGCGGCAGTCAGCACCACGCTGGCGCTGCTGCGCGCAGCGGGCGGCGTCGCGACCGGCGTGGCCTGCGGCTGGGCCTGGGCGATGGCGCCGGCCGGCAGCAGCAGGGACAGGGCAAGGGCGAGGGAGCAGCGGCGCATCGACGGGCGATTCCTGGGACGAGGGCGCACAGACTAACCCTGAAATGCGAAACCCCGCCTGCGAGCGGGGTTTTGACCTTGGTGGGCAAAGCCTGGGTCGTGCCGGCCGCTGGCCGGCAACCTCATGACCTTCGTGCGATGTGTGGTTGCCGGCCAGCGGCCGGCACTACCGCTTACTTCAGATTGGCCAGCATCCAGTCCACGGTGGCGTGGATCTGTTCTTCCGTCAGGGCCGGGTTGCCGCCCCTGGGGGGCATGATGCCGCCGTCGGGGCCGGTATAACCCTCGATGGCGTGCTTGTAGAGGGTGTCCTTGCCCTGTGCGATGCGCTTGTCCCAGTGCGAATGGTCCAGCGTCGGTGCCATGCCCACGCCGGTGGTGTGGCAGGCGGTGCACAGGTTGTCGAAGATCACCTTGCCATCCTTGGTGCCGCCGTAGGCCACCTGCGACGCGGCCTTGGCCAGCGCGGCGGCCTTGGCGGCAGCCTGCGCGGCGGCGCCGGTGCTGCCGGCATAGACCGCGCCGGTGGGCGAGATGCGCTGTTCGGTGCGTTTGGCCGCGGTCGGCGACACCTCGGGCGGAATCCGGGTGTGGATGTAGGCGGCAAGGAGGATGAGGCCGAGGGTGATGGTCGCCAGCAGCGCGATCACCATGGAGAAGCGTTTCAGGAACTCCAGATCGTAATTCCGCACTCTTCGTTACCCCTGGCTGATAGTCGTTGGACCACGGCTGAGCGACTGCGTGATGGGCCGAGTATAGAACGCACTTTGCGTGCGACAACAGGCGTCACTGCTGATGCGGCGCAGCATGCCGGGGCTGGGGTCAGATCCCTTTTGCGCCGCAAAAGGGATCTGACCCCAGCAACAGAAGCCGGCCAGCGGCCGGCGCTACCGGATTGCCGGGGCGCCGATCGCGCGCAGGCAGAAGCTGCAGATCGCATCCACCAGCGCGTCTTCGTCGCGGTGCGCTTCGCGGCTGGGCGCGGTCGGGCCGACCATCGCTTCGGTGAAGGCACCGACCAGGCAGGCGGCGGCCACATGCGCGTCCTGCACCGGCAGCTCGCCGGCCGCTACGCCCTCCTCCACCAGCCGCAGGAACACGTCGCCGAAGGCGCGACGGCCGCGCATGCGCTCGGCTTCCACGTCCGGGTCGACCGGTTCAACGATGAAGGCGTGCGCCAGCCCCGGCCCGGCCAGGGCACGGCGGACGAAGGCGGTGATCGCCAGCCGCAGCCGCTCGCTGGCCGCCTCCGGGCCACTGGCGATGCGCTCCATGATCGCGACCTCGTGGGCGACGGCGGCATTGAGGACTTCCACGAACAGCTCTGCCTTGGACGGGAAGTGGCGATAGATCAGGCCGGTGGACACCCCGGCCTGGGTCGCCACGGCCGTCACCGGGGCATTGCGCCAGCCGCCCGTGGCGACCAGCTCGCGGGTGGCCAGCAGGATCCGTTCACGGGCGCCCGCCAGGCGTTCTTCCATCAATGCAGAGCGCTTATAAGCCATGTTCTGATTCTAGTTTCAATTTTTGAATTCGTATTCACTTCTTACCCGAACCCCGCTACGCTGGGGCCATCGCCCGTGTGGGTGGCGGTCCTGCAGACCGCCCCCCACTCCCCTGCCGGGTGCGTCCATTCCTGCCATCCCGCCGTGGAGCCACCACAATGCACGTGCCATCCCTGAACTTCGATCTTGGCGAAGACATCGACCTGCTGCGCCAGAGCGTGGCCCATTTTGCCGCCGCCGAGGTCGCTCCGCTGGCCGCCGAGGCCGATGCCAGCAACCAGTTCCCGCTGGCGCTGTGGCCGAAGCTGGGCGAACAGGGGCTGCTGGGCCTCACCGTGGAAGAAGCATACGGCGGCACCGGCATGGGTTACCTGGCCCACGTGGTGGCGATGGAAGAGATCTCGCGCGCGTCCGGCGGCATCGGCCTGTCCTATGGCGCGCACTCCAACCTGTGCGTGAACCAGCTGCGCAAGAACGGCAACGAGGAACAGAAGCAGCGCTTCCTGCCCGACCTGTGCAGCGGCGCCAAGGTGGGCGCGCTGGCGATGAGCGAACCGGGCGCCGGTTCGGACGTGGTGTCGATGAAGCTGCGTGCGGACAAGCGCGGCGACCGCTACGTGCTCAACGGCAACAAGATGTGGATCACCAACGGCCCGGACGCCGACGTGCTGGTGGTCTACGCCAAGACCGACATGGACGCGGGCGCCAGGGGCATCACCGCGTTCCTGGTCGAGAAGGGCATGAAGGGCTTCACCACCGCGCAGAAGCTGGACAAGCTCGGCATGCGTTCTTCGCCCACCTGCGAGCTGGTGTTCCAGGACTGCGAGATTCCCGAAGAGAATGTGCTGGGCCAGGTCGGCGGTGGCGTGCGCGTGCTGATGTCCGGCCTGGACTACGAGCGCGTGGTGCTGTCCGGTGGCCCGCTGGGCCTGATGGCCGCCGCCATGGACGTGGTGATGCCGTACGTGCACGAGCGCCACCAGTTCGGCGAGCCGATCGGCAGCTTCCAGCTGATCCAGGCCAAGATCGCCGACATGTACGTGGGCCTGGGCGCCTGCCGCGCGTATGTCTATGCCGTGGCACGTGCCTGCGACCAGGGCCGCACCACCCGCCAGGACGCCGCCGGTGCCATCCTGTACGCCGCCGAGAAGGCCACCTGGCTGACCGGTCAGGCGATCCAGATCCTCGGCGGCAACGGCTACATCAACGAATACCCGACCGGCCGCTTGTGGCGCGATGCCAAGCTGTATGAGATCGGCGCCGGCACCTCGGAGATCCGCCGCATGCTGATCGGCCGCGAACTGTTCCAGCGCACCCTGTAAGGCCACTGCGATGACCGTATTGAGCACCCAGCTGCAACCGGGCAGCGAAACGTTTGAAAGCAACCGCGCGGCCATGCAGGCCGTGGTCGACGACCTGCATGCCACCCTCGCCCGCACCGCGCTGGGTGGCAGCGAAGCCGCACGCGCCAAGCACACCGCGCGCGGCAAGCTGCTGGTGCGTGACCGCATCGACGCGCTGCTCGACCCCGGCAGCGCCTTCCTGGAAATCGCGCCGCTGGCCGCGCACGGCATGTACGAAGACGCCGTGCCGGCCGCTGGCGTAGTGGCCGGCATCGGCCGCGTCAGTGGCGTGGAATGCGTGATCGTGGCCAACGATGCCACGGTCAAGGGCGGCACCTACTACCCGATGACGGTGAAGAAGCACCTGCGCGCGCAGGAGATCGCCGAGCAGAACCACCTGCCGTGCATCTACCTGGTCGATTCCGGTGGTGCGTTCCTGCCACTGCAGGACGAAGTCTTTCCCGACCGTGACCATTTCGGCCGCATCTTCTACAACCAGGCCAATCTTTCGGCGCAGGGCATTCCGCAGATCGCCTGCGTGATGGGCAGCTGCACCGCTGGTGGTGCCTATGTGCCAGCGATGAGCGACGAGACTGTGATCGTGCGCGAGCAGGGCACGATCTTCCTCGGCGGCCCGCCGCTGGTGAAGGCGGCCACCGGCGAAGTGGTGACGGCCGAGGAACTGGGTGGTGCCGATGTGCACACGCGCATCTCCGGCGTGGCTGACCACATGGCCGACAACGACCTGCAGGCACTGGCACGGGTGCGCGCGATCATCGCCCAGCTCAACTGGCGCAAGCCGGAACCGGCCATGGCGGTGCAGGCACCCGAGGAACCGCTGCTGCCGGCACACGAACTGTACGGGGTGATCCCGGCCGATACGCGCAAGCCCTACGACGTACGCGAAGTGATCGCGCGGCTGGTCGATGGCTCACGCTTCGACGAATTCAAGCCGCGCTACGGCGCAACGCTGGTCACCGGCTTCGCCCATCTGAACGGCTACCCGATCGGCATCATCGCCAACAACGGCATCCTGTTCTCCGAGTCGGCACTGAAGGGCGCGCACTTCATCGAGCTATGCACCCAGCGCAATATCCCGCTGGTGTTCCTGCAGAACATCACCGGCTTCATGGTGGGTCGCAAGTACGAACAGGGTGGTATCGCCAAGGACGGGGCCAAGCTGGTGATGGCGGTGGCCTGCGCCAGGGTACCCAAGTTCACCGTGGTGATCGGTGGCTCGTTCGGTGCCGGCAACTACGGCATGTGCGGCCGCGCCTATTCGCCGAACTTCCTGTGGATGTGGCCGAACGCGCGCATCGGCGTGATGGGTGGCGAACAGGCCGCCAGCGTGCTGGCCACGGTCAAGCGCGATGGCATCGAGGCCAAGGGCGGCCAGTGGCCGGCAGCGGAGGAAGACGCGTTCAAGGCACCGATCCGCGACCAGTTCGAGCAGCAGGGCCACCCGTACTACGCCAGCGCACGCCTGTGGGACGACGGCGTGATCGATCCGGCCGACACCCGCCGGGTGCTGGCGCTGGCGCTGTCGGCCAGCCTCAATGCCGCCCCGCAGCAGACGCGCTTCGGCGTGTTCCGCATGTAACCCGTGCCATGACCGAGCCTGTTGCCATGTTCACCAAAGTCCTGATCGCCAACCGCGGCGAAATCGCCTGCCGCGTCATCGCCACCTGCCGCCGCCTCGGCATCGCCACCGTGGCGGTGTATTCCGATGCCGACCGCAATGCACGCCACGTACGCCTGGCCGACGAGGCCATCCACATCGGCCCGGCTGCCGCGCGTGAGAGCTACCTGCGCGGCGACGCGCTGCTCGACGCCGCACGCCTGACCAGCGCGCAGGCGATCCACCCCGGTTACGGTTTCCTGTCCGAGAATGCCGACTTCGCCGATGCCTGCGCCGCCGCCGGCATCACCTTCATCGGGCCGCCGGCCAGCGCGATCCGCGCGATGGGTGACAAGAGCGCGGCCAAGGCATTGATGGCCAAGGCCGGTGTGCCGCTGACGCCGGGCTACCACGGCGACCAGCAGGCGCCGGATTTCCTGCGCGCGCAGGCCGATGCCATCGGCTACCCGGTACTGATCAAGGCCAGCGCCGGTGGCGGTGGCAAGGGCATGCGCAAGGTCGAACGCAGCGAAGATTTCGTCGATGCACTGGCCAGCTGCCAGCGCGAGGCGGCCTCGGCATTCGGCAACGACCAAGTGCTGGTCGAGAAGTACGTCGAGCGCCCGCGCCATATCGAGATCCAGGTGTTCGGCGACAGCCACGGTGATGCGGTCTACCTGTTCGAGCGCGATTGCTCGGTGCAGCGCCGCCACCAGAAGGTGCTGGAAGAAGCGCCCGCCCCGGGCATGAGCCCCGAACGTCGTGCTGCGATGGGCAAGGCCGCGGTCGATGCCGCGCGCGCGGTGGGCTACGTCGGCGCCGGAACGGTGGAGTTCATCGCCGGCCCTGACGGCGATTTCTACTTCATGGAAATGAACACCCGCCTGCAGGTCGAGCATCCGGTCACCGAGTACATCACCGGCACCGACCTGGTGGAGTGGCAGCTGCGCGTAGCCTCGGGCCAGCCACTGCCGCTGCGCCAGGAGCAGCTGGCGATCCACGGCCACGCCATCGAGGCGCGGCTGTATGCCGAAGACGCCGACCGTGGTTTCCTGCCGTCCACCGGCCTCCTGCGCCGCCTGCGCCTGCCGTCGCCGTCGACTCATGTGCGCGTGGATACCGGTGTCGAGGAAGGCGACAGCATCACGCCGTACTACGATCCCATGATTGCCAAGCTGATCGTCTGGGACGTGGACCGCGACGCCGCGCTGCGCCGCATGAGCCAGGCCCTGGCCGACTGCCAGGTGGTGGGCGTGACCACCAATGCCGGCTTCCTGCGCCGCCTGGTGAACACCGATTCGTTTACCCATGCCAAGCTGGATACCGCGCTGATCGAGCGCGAGCAGGCCGCATTGGGCCGGGTGGGTGACAGCGATGATGCGCTGTGGCTGCTGGCGGCGGTGGCCGCCGTGGCCACTACTGCAGGTGCAGCCAGCGACGCGCGCGACCCGCATTCGCCGTGGCAGGCGCAGGATGGCTGGCGCCTTGGCGCGCCCGCGCCGCGCGTGCTTCCGCTGCAGCAGGGTGAACGCCGGCACACGCTGAAGGTGTGGGCGCAGACCGATGGCTGGCGCGTGCAGTGCGATGACGCGGCACCCGTGCAGGTGATCGGCACCGCCGATGTGCGGGGGCTGGCGGTGCAGCTGGGCGGGCGCCGCTGGACACTGCAGCTGCTGCGCGACGGTGACCAGCTGTACCTGTTCGGCACCGACGGCCAGCACCGTTTCACCCTGCATGATCCGGTGAGCGAATCGGACCACGCCGTGGCCGATGCCGGCAGCCTGCTGGCACCGATGCCCGGGAAGATCGTGGCCACGCTGGTCGCCGCCGGTACCGAGGTCAAGCGCGGCACGCCGCTGGTGGTGCTGGAAGCGATGAAGATGGAGCACACCCTGCAGGCGCCGGCCGACGGCACGGTGAAGGGCTACCGCGCCAAGGCCGGTGACCAGGTCAACGACGGCGCGGTGCTGGTGGACTTCGAAGCGGCGTGAACGCCAGGGCGACGGTCGCTCAGCGGTCGTCGCCCGCCGTCACCCGACCAGCGGGATCGAATTCTGCCGTGTCCAGTGTGGCACTGCGCCAGCCCAGGCCGCAGATGGCCATCGCGCTCTGGCCGATGCCATCGAAGCCGAAGGCACGATCGACATCGGCATCGTTGATGGCTGCGGTGACGAAGGCGGCCAGGCCGCGCTCGGTCGCGCACAGGTACAGCAGCTGCGAGATGTGGCCGACATCCAGCGTCACCGCACGATGCGCCTTGGCGTGGTTGCGGTACTTCCAGAAGCAGCGGTCATAGCGCGGCGCCAGCACCAGCAGCGCCGGCGCATCCGCGAACCACGCCTGCCCGGACAGCATCCGCCGCGCCAGCGCCGGCAGTGCCTGCGACGGTGGCGAGGGCAGCGGCAGCACGGCGTGCTGCACCGGGTGGTAGTGATACAGGCCCGGTGCCAGTCCTTCCACGTTCTGCACCAGCAGGAAGCCTTCGGTAGGATGCAGGCCGCCACCGGAAGGCACGTTCTTCTTCAGGAACTCGGTGTCGCGCTCGACCTTCTGCACCGCGTGCGCCATCAGCGTGCGCTGCAGCACCTGGGCCAGCAATGGCAGCGGCAGCGCGCGCTGCGGGTCGAAATTGCGGCAGGTGGTGCGGCGCGCCAGCAGTGCATCGAACGCGGCCTCTTCGCTGCGCGGCAGCGGCTGGTAGTCGCCCTGCATGGGCTGCACCACCGGCGGTGGCGGCCCGAGGCGCTGGCGCAGGCCGGCAGCGGTGTCCAACCCCTGCCGACGCATGTCCTCCACGCTGTCCACGGCCTGCCAGCGCGCATGGCGATGGGCCAGCGCGGCCAGCGGCCACCACTGGCTGCGCCGCAGTGCCTCGTCGCGCAACTGATGCCCCACCTCGCTCGGCGGGTCGGTCAGCAGCAGGCCCTGCTCGACCAGGCGGGCCAGCATCGCCGGGGAGGCATCGGCGGGCGGTTCGCTCCAGCGGTGCGCGCTGAGCTCGCCCAGCAGCTGGCGCTCCTCGGCGTCCACCGGCAGTGGCTGGTCCAGATGTGCGGCCAGCGCCACCCAGCTGATCTGGCTGTCCATCTCGGCGTGGCCGGCCAGCATCGCGCGCAGGTCCAGGGTGACCGCCTCGCGGGGCTCGAACATCAGGCTGGCGCAGCGGCGCAGGCGCATAAGTTTCCTTCCTTCTGCCGCACAACCGGCATAGCAGCAACGACCGCGGCGCGGCCAACTTTAGCGATGTGCGCAGCGCGGCCCTCAATGGCAGGCTGTCGCGGCCGATACGAGAAACTCCACCTACGGACGATCCCCATGAGCACCCATCCCCGCCTTTCCGCCGCAGACGCCAGCACCCTGCTGGACCACCTGATCGGCAGCGACGACTTCCGCCGCCACTTCACCGCGTCGCCGGCCAAGGCCCTGGCCTCGATCGGCCTGGACGGTGCCGTTGGCGAGAACGACTGCATGAAGATCGGCACCCTGGCCTCGGTCGAGGAGCTGAGCCAAGTGCGTGACGGGCTGCAGGCCCACCTGTCCGGGTCGGTGGCGGCCATGACCGTGGTGTTCTGCTTCGAAGCCGGCAAGGTCGGCGAGCGCATCGACGGCTGACCCGCCATCAGGGCGCGCCGGCCGTGGCCGACGTAGCCCACGTGGAGACGTCATACACGTTCAGCGGTTGCCACACCTGCAGGGCGGTGACCTCGGCAATGGCCTGGCCGCGATGCTGGGCCAGCCAGGCCTGCTGGCGGCGCACGGCGGCTTCATCGCCCTGCGCACGCAGCGCGAGCAGCAGCACGACGCGCGCCTGCACCGGCTCGCTGCCATCCAGCATCGGCTCGATCAGGGCGCGGGCAGCCTCGGGGCGCTGCATCTGCAGCTCATCCATGGCGCTGACGATGCGCAGCCAGCGGTCCGCGACCGGACTGCGCAGGCTGCGCAGCAGGGGCCGCTGCTCGTCCAGCCAACGCCTGGCCAGTTCGAACTGGCCCTGCCGCTGCGCCAGGTGGACCAGTGCCAGCCATTGCAGGCCACGGGCATGCAGCATGGGATCATCACGCTCCTGCAGCATCGGCTGCAGCAGCGCCGCGATCGCCTGCAGCTCGACACGGTCAGCGCCCGGGCACAACGCCGCCACGCTGGCGTGCTGCAGGCGCTGCTGCACCTGAAGATCGACCAGCGTCGGCGCCGCTGCATCTTCGCGTATCGCCCGCTGCATCGCCGGGCAGTCGCGCTGCGCGGCCGCCAGCAGCAGCTGCGCACGCAGCTTCATCCGCTGCTGCAGGGCATCGCTGGCATGGATCTGCGGCAACAGCTTCGCTGCCTTGGCGTACTGCCCCTGCGCCACCAGCACATCCACGCCGGTCTCATCGGCGTCATCACGGCCGCGCAGGATCTGCGCCTGTGCCAGTGTTTCGGCGGCAAGCTGCGGTTGGTTGGCAGCGATCTGTATCCGCACCAGGTGGACCAGCGGATACAGCCGCAGCGGATCCTGCGGCACTGCGGCGGCACGCGCATAGGGCTCGGCCTCGCTGAACTGGTTGGCCTGCAGCAGGTACCAGGACGTGTTGGACAGCCCCGCGAACGAATCCGGATAGACCTTGGCCAGCGTGCGCCATTGCTCCAGCGCCCAGCCACCCGGCTCCAGCTCGGCCGTCCAGGCCTTCAGGTACAGCCGCTCGCGTGGCGGCAGCCGATCCTGCAGGTCCAGCGCATGCTGCATGGCTTCGCGTGCTCGCCGCCCTTCCTCGACGCGCGCATGCAGTTTGGCCACGCCCATGTAGGCCAGGGCGAAACCGGGATCGATATCGATCGCCGCCTGGTAAAGGTTGCGCGCCTCCTCAAAGCGACGCTGGCCCAGTGCACTCTCCGCCAGCGCGAATGCACGCAGTGCGCGCAGGTCCTGGGTCGATGCCCGCGGCAGCGGCAACGACTGTTCCAGGCTCGCCACCGATTCGCCCAGTCCGCGCCGCAGGCGCCCGACCACATCGTCCACCGCGAACACCATCTGATCGGATCGATCCGCGGTGGCGGTGAACGTCTGGATCACCTGGCCGCTGCCCGGTGCTGCGACGTCGATGGCCAGCTCGTAGCCACCGATCTTCTGCCGCACGGTCGGCAACAGCACGGCGCGCGCGCCTTCCCGCACCGCCACGTTGGCTGCGGTATCGCGGCTGAGCCGGGTATCGCCGGAGAGCCGCGCCATTTCCAGGCTTTCGCGGATCTTGCCCTCCGACAGCACGTTCACGTAGCGCGACTGCTCCAGCGCGATCCGGATCGCGTGCCGCATCGAGTCGTCGAAGATCGGGTCGCCGGTGAGATTGTCGACATCACCGAGCACCACCCAGTCGCGCTCGGCGAACGCGATCGCCGGTTCCGGCCGCAGCAGCAGCCAGCCGCCCAGCACCGCCACCGCCAGCACCAGGCCTTCGGCGGCCAGCACCAGCGGCTGCCGCCACAACGGCAGGTCGCGGCGGGCCTTGGCATTGGCACGCGGCATGCGCAGCGGTGCGGAGCCGATCTCGCCCACTTCGATCACTTCCTGTACCACCGGCACGCCCTTGAAGCGCCAGCGCCCGTGCGACTTCCACAACAGGCGCGTGCCGCGCTCGCCCAACGCATCGGTGGCACGGCGGGTCAGCGATTCGGCTACCGCCGACAACAGGATCTGGCCGGGCCGCGCCAGCATCATCAGGCGCGCCGCCATCGGCTTGGCCAAGCCTTCCACTTCCATCGACTTGGCGCCGGCGCGGACCGCCTCTGCACTGTTTTCCCAGGTCAGCACGTCACCCACATGCAGGCCGGCACGCGCGCGCAGTTCAATCGCACGCTGCTGGCCCAGCGCATGCAGTTCGCGCTGGTAGTCCAGGGCGAAGCCCAGGGCATCGATGGCGCGCTCGAACAGCATGAACAGGCCGTCCGAACGATCGATCAGCTGGCCATTCCAGCGGTGCTGCAGCACCAGCACCAGGCGGTCGTGTTCCTGGAACAGGCTCGCCGCCGCCACGTCGCCGATCCGCTCGACCAGCTGCAGCGAATCACACAGATCAGTGAACAGCAGGGCGCGTAGCTGTGGGCTATGCGGGGCTGACGTTCCGTTGTCGCCATTCATCGCCTGCATCTCCCTATTGGCCGTCCGGATCATCCACCCAGCGCAGGCAGTTGCCGCCATCACGCTTGGCCCGGTACAGCGCCCGATCGGCGCTGGCATACCACTCGCTCCAGTCCGCGTCGGCATCCAGCAGGCTGGCTCCGATGCTGACCAGGCTTACATGCGGCGTGCCATGGCTGCGCTCGAGCAGGCCGTGCACCGCGCTGAGGATGAACTCGGCAGCGTGCTGCACGATCTCGCGGTTGCCACGGCGCAGCATCAGGCAGAACTCATCACCGCCAAGCCGGCAGGCCAGGTCCTGTTCGCCAGCCATCGAGCGCAGGATGTTGCCCATGCTCTGCAGCACGCGGTCGCCGGCCTGGTGGCCGTGGCGGTCGTTGATCTGCTTGAAACGGTCGCAATCGATCAGCAGCAGCGCCTGCGGCGGCCCCTCGGCACGCTCGCGGCACTCCTGCAGGTACAGGGTGAGGCCACGGCGGTTGTGCAGACCGGTCAGTTCATCGGTACGCACCAGCTCGCGGGTGTGGGTCAGCTGGTGGGTGGTGATGTAGAGGTTGTCCAGCGCGGTTTCCAGATCGTGGTTGCGCCGGCGCAACTGGCTGATCAGGGCCTGTTCGTTGGCCAGCACGCGCATGATCGTGCGGCGCAGGAAGTAGGCCACCAGGCCCGGATCGGATTCGACCAGCCGGTGGAAATCAGCCGGCCCCAGTTCCAGCACATCGCAGTCGACCAGCGCGCGCGCGCTGGCGCTGCGCAGGTGGTCGCCGACCAGCAGGCCCAGTTCTCCGAAGAACTCATGCTGCCCGAGTGTCTTGATCACCAGGTCCTCGCCGAAGTCCAGTTCGATCTGGCCTTCGAGGATCACATACATGCGCTCGCCGCGGTGGCCACGCTGGAACAGCCACTGTCCGGCACGGAGCTTGCATGCGCGGGCGAATCTGGCAAACAATGCCACCTCGGCATCTGACAACAGCGCGTGCACGATCTCGGCCATCGCCACCCGGGCGATACCTGTCGTCACATCACTGTTCTCGGCCGCACCCCTGCCGGTCATTCCCTGCACCCGCCGCCAGCGTCCCCTGGTGAGCCGCGGAGCATAGCACCGCTTTAAAGTGTGCGCCCTATCTCATTTTGACCGTTCTGCCGATCTTGATTGATGTGAAGATCGGTGGTGGCCCGTTCTGGTCACGGGTGCCCGGGCAAAACCCCTGCTGGATCAATTCGATGCCGGGTTTCACAGGGTTTCGGCCAAGTTGCCGGAACCCGGGGTGCGCCTGATTGACGCTGCCCGCTGGCTGCCCCCCCTTGCATCGATACAACAACGCCGGCAGGTCCCCCGACCGGCCGGCGTTGCCTGGCCCTTCCCTGGCCACCCTGATCGGATTTCCAGGCCCCGGTAGAGCCGGCCGCTGGCCGGCTGCCACGCAGCGCCCGGAGCATCCTGTGATTGCCGGCCAGCGGCCGGCACTACCGGATCACGCCGCGCACCGGATCACGCCGCGCGTTCGCTGCGCCCGCCGTGGAACTGCTCTTCCTCGGTCGATCCGGTCAGCGCGGTGGTCGACGACTGGCCCTGCTGGATCGCCTGGGTCACCGCATCGAAATAGCCGGTACCGACCTCACGCTGGTGCTTGACCGCAGTGAAACCGCGCTCGGCCGCTTCGAACTCGGCTTCCTGCAGTTCCACGAACGCACTCATCTGGCGGCGCGCGTAGCCGTGGGCCAGATTGAACATGCCGTAGTTCAACGCATGGAACCCGGCCAGGGTGATGAACTGGAACTTGTAGCCGTAGCGGCCCAGTTCGCGCTGGAACTTGGCAATGGTGGCGTCGTCCAGGTTCTTCTTCCAGTTGAAGCTGGGCGAGCAGTTGTAGGCCAGCAGCTTGCCCGGGAACTTCGCGTGGATCGCCTCGGCGAATTTGCGTGCAAACTCCAGGTCCGGCTTGCCGGTCTCGCACCACACCAGGTCGGCATAGGGTGCATAGGCCAGGCCGCGGCTGATCGCCTGGTCCAGGCCGTTGCGGGTCTTGTAGAAACCTTCGACGGTGCGCTCACCGGTGGTGAACGGCTTGTCGTTGCCGTCGATGTCACTGGTCAGCAGATCCGCAGCTTCGGCATCGGTGCGCGCGACCAGCAGGGTCGGCACGCCCATCACGTCGGCGGCCAGGCGTGCGGCGTTGAGCTTCTCGATCGCCTCGCGGGTCGGCACCAGCACCTTGCCGCCCATGTGCCCGCACTTCTTGACCGAGGCCAGCTGGTCCTCGAAGTGCACGCCGGCGGCGCCGGCCTCGATCATCGCCTTCATCAGTTCAAAGGCGTTGAGTACGCCGCCGAAGCCGGCCTCAGCATCGGCCACGATCGGCTGCAGGAAGTCGATGTCATCCTTGCCTTCGGCGTGGTGCAGCTGGTCGGCGCGAAGCAGCGTGTTGTTGATGCGCTTGACCACCGCCGGCACCGAATCTGCCGGGTACAGCGACTGGTCCGGATACATCTGGCCGGCCAGGTTGGCGTCGGCCGCCACCTGCCAACCGGACAGGTAGATCGCCTTCAGGCCGGCCTTGACCTGCTGCATGGCCTGGTTGCCGGTCAGTGCACCCAGCGCGTTGACGAACTCGCGCTCGTGCAGCGACGCCCACAGCTTCTCCGCACCCAGGCGGGCCAGCGAATGCTCGATGTGGACGGTGCCGCGCAGGCGCACCACGTCGGCGGCGCTGTAGTTGCGCTGGATGCCTTCCCAACGCGGGTTGGTATCCCAGTCGTGCTGGATCTGTTCGGCAGTGGGCAGCTTGCTCATGTCTTTCTCCAGTTCGGTTCGTGCGTGCAGCGGGGAGGGAAACGGCGGTAGACGCGGGCGGCAGTCAATCGATGCGCGCGTAGGCCGGCAGGGTCAGGAAATCGGTCAGTTCTTCGCTGCGGCTCAGTTCGCCGAGCAGGGCGATGGCCTCGCTGATGCGCGCGCCACCGGGCAGCGCGGCGGTATCGCCCAGCCGTGCCGGCAGCTGCGACAGGGTGGAATCCAGCAGGGCCAGGTCGATCGCGGTGCCATCGTCCAGCTGCTGGCCCGGCGTATGCAGCCATTGCCACAACTGGCTGCGGCTGATCTCGGCGGTGGCCGCGTCCTCCATCAGGTGATGGATCGGCACACAGCCGTTGCCATCCAGCCACGCCGCCAGGTAACGCACGCAGACTTCCACGTTGCCTTCGAAGCCGGCGCGGGTGATGGTGCCCGGCGGCCGCGCGATCAGTTCGTCGCGGCCGACGCGCACGTCCTGGCGCAGCACGCTGTGCTGGTTCGCACCGGGCATGTGCTCGTCGAAGATCGCCATCGCCACCGGAATCAGCGCCGGATGCGCGACCCAGGTGCCGTCGTGGCCGGCGCTGACTTCACGCAGCTTGTCGGCGCGCACGCGGGCCATGGCCTGCTCGTTGGCGGCGGCATCGTGGTTGATCGGAATCTGCGCGGCCATGCCACCCATCGCATGCGCACCGCGGCGGTGGCAGGTCTGGATCAGCAGTTCCGAATAGGCCTTCAGGAACGGCTGGGTCATGGTCACCTGGCCGCGTTCGGGCAGCACGCGGTCGGCGTGGCGGCGGAAGGTCTTCAGGTACGAGAAGATGTAGTCCCAGCGCCCGCAGTTCAGGCCGACGATGCGATCACGCAGCGCGTGCAGGATCTCGTCCATCTCGAACACCGCCGGCAGCGTTTCGATCAGCACGGTCACCTTGATCTGGCCGTGCGGCAGGCCGAGCATGCCCTCGATGTGCGACAGCGCGGTCTCCCACAGCGCCGCCTCTTCCATGCTCTGCAGCTTGGGCAGGTAGAAGTACGGGCCACGATCCTTCGCCTGCAGGGTGCGGGCGTTGTGGAAGGCGAACACCGCTGCGTCGAACAGGCCACCGGCAAGGAACTGGCCGTCGACGCGTACGTGCTTCTCGTCCAGGTGCCAGCCGCGCGGGCGCACGATCAGCACCGCCTGTTCGTCGTATGGGCGCAGCGTGTAATGCTTGCCATTGGGGGCGGTGTATTCGAGATCGCCGCGCACCGCCGCGGCCAGCGACTGCTGCCCGGCCAGCAGGTTGCGCCAGGTCGGCGAGGTCGAATCCTCGAAGTCGGCCATGAACACCTTGGCGCCGGAGTTCAGCGCGTTGATGACCATCTTCGGGTCGGTCGGGCCGGTGATCTCGACGCGGCGGTCCTGCAGCGCGGCCGGCAGCGGCGCAACGCGCCAGTCGCCGCTACGGATCGCGGTGGTGTCTTCGCGGAAGTCCGGCAGGCCGCCCCGGTCGAAGAACGCTTGGCGTTCACGGCGGGCCTGCAGCCTCGCCTGCCGGCCCGGCTCCACCGCACGGTGCAGCGACACCAGCAGGGCCAGCAGCGGCGCCGGCAGCAGGGTGTCCTGGCCGGCCACGCGCGTCGCCAGGGCGATGCCGGGAGTAGCCTTGGTGGCGGGAGTGGGAACGGCGGAAGCGACGGCGGACATGGGCGACTCCAGCGATGGGGGAACGTCTCCACGGTGCCGCTGGGCCTCAGTATTTGGCAAAACAGTTTTTGCAATGTTTTACATAAGTTGTGCTAATACTCGTTACACGATGAGCACACGCGCCCCGCCAAGTCCTCGTTTTTCCTACAAATCCGACCGGCTCAAGCCGCTGCGCGCATTCTGCCAGACCGTGCGCCTCGGCTCGGTCTCACGGGCGGCTGAGGCACTTTTCGTCAGCCAGCCGGCCATCAGCCTGCAGTTGCAGGCGTTGGAACGGGAGCTGGGGGTGCCATTGTTCGAGCGCAGCGGGCGGCGCCTGGTGCCCAGCCGCGAGGGCCAGCTGCTGTACGAGATGGCACAGCCGCTGGTGGAGAACCTGGACGGGCTGGAGGCGCGCTTCCGCGACAAGGTGCGCGGCCTGGACGCGGGCGAGCTGAACATTGCCGCCAACAGCTCGACCATCCTGTACCTGCTGCCGAAGATCGTCGAACGCTTTCGCCTGCACCACCCGGACGTGCGCCTGACCCTGCACAACGCGATCAGCGCCGACGGCACCGACCTGCTGCGCGAGGATGCCGCCGACCTGGCGATAGGTTCGATGACCGATGTGCCGGCCGACCTGACCTACGCCCCGGCCTACCGCTTCGAGCAGGTGCTGATCGCACCGCACGATCATCCGCTGGCCAAGGGCGGCGAGCTGGAGCTGGCCGATATTGCGCGCTATCCGCTGGTGCTGCCGCCGAAGCGGCAGATCACCTACCGCCTGGTGGACCAGGTGTTCCAGCGCCACCGCATCGCCTACACCGTGGCGCTGGAAGTGGGGGGCTGGGAAGTGATCAAGCAGTACGTGGCGATGGGCATGGGCATTTCCATCGTGCCGGCGCTGTGCCTGAACGAGGCCGACCACGAGCGGCTGGCGGCGCGGTCGATGAAGCGCTGGTTCCCCGAGCGCAGCTACGGGGTGATCGTGCGCCGGGGCAAGGCGTTGTCGGCGCAGGCGCGGGCGTTCATCGAGCTGATCCAGCCGGAGTTGTTCAGTCCGCGCGATTACGATCAGAGCGGGCATTCCGAGCGGTAGGGGTGTTCGGCAGGGCTGCGCCCTGCACCTGCAGAGGCCGAAGCAACAGCAACGGCGACAGCGGGCTTTCCGTGGGATGGCGGGGTGGGTCCGGTTACGGGGGACGCCGTAAATCCGTCCATGGAGGCTCGGTCGCGCCTTGCTCGTGTGCGCTGTCCTGCGCACACGGCAAGACCGGTGTTGAGCGTCCTGCTCAACCCGCCCGAGGCATGCCTCGGGCCCATGGCGCTCACGCCCCCGCAACCGGACCCACCCCGCCTTCGACCGTTTTCTGCGAACTGTGGGAAATGCTTCCCATGGTGGGTGCCGACCGTTGGTCGGCACGGGGTCGGATCCCGTTGCTGCGCAACGGGCTCTGACCCCGCCTCTGATTCATTTCCGGCTGACGATGAATAAACTGCACCCATGTCCATCGAACTCCGCCACCTGCGCTACTTCCTCGCCGTCGCCGATACGCTGCACTTCGGCCAGGCGGCGGAGCGGCTGGGCATGTCACAGCCGCCACTCAGCCAACAGATCCGCCAGCTGGAAGAACTGATTGACGCGCGCCTGTTCGTGCGCAGCCATCGCCGCGTGCAGCTGACGCCTGCGGGCGAACTGCTGCAGGAACGTGCACGCGCCATCGTGCAGCAGGTGGAAACGGCCGTGGACGAGGTGCAGCGTGCACAGCGTGGTGAGCAGGGTGAACTGCACATCGGTCTGACTCGCGCCACGCCGCTGTCGCCGCAGATTCCGCGTTCGATCCTGCGCTACCGTCAGCAGTACCCGCAGGTGCGGCTGCAGCTGAGCGAGATGAACACGCTGCAGCAGATCGACGCGCTGCTCGACGGTTCACTGGACGTGGGCATCATCCGCAAGCGCGCGCTGCCGCCGGAACTGGTGGCGCACAGCCTGTTCGTCGACCCGCTGGCGCTGATCGTGCACGCCGACCACCCTGCCCTGCGCAGGCTGTCGAAGCAGGGCACGCTGTCGCTGCGCGACTTCGCTCAGGAGCCGTTCGTAGCGTTCCGCCGCAGCGCCGGCGCGGGCATCCACGACCACATGATCGCGTTGTGCGCGGCGGCGGGCTTCACGCCGCGCATCGTGCAGGAAGCCGGTGAAGCATCGACGTTGATCAGCCTGGCCGCCGCGGGCCTGGGTGCGGCGATCCTGCCGTCGTCATGCGATCACATACGCGTGGAAGGATCGCGCTTCGTGGCACTGGCCGATGCCGGCGCGCATTCGGAAGTGCAGCTGGCCTGGCACCGCGAACGGGTAACGCCGCTGATCCGCAATTTCGCCACGCTACTGCGTGAGGCGTTCGCCGAAGGGTGAAGTGCAACCCACCCGGGTAGTGCCGGCCGCTGGCCGGCAACCCCACATGGGCCGGCATGCCGGCCAGCGGCCGGCACTACCGTAGCGGTGGATCACGCGGTGACCGGCTGCGGCGCGCGCTGCTGCAGTGCCCAGACGATGCCACCACCGATCAGGGTCAGCACGGCAGCGAACAGGCACACACCCAGCCAATCCCAGGCCGCATAGGCCAGGCCACCGACCCCGCCCAGCACGCTGGATCCCAGGTAGTAGGCGAACAGGTACATCGCCGAGGCTTCGGCGCGCATCGTACCGGCGCGGCTGCCAACCCAGCTGCTGGCCACCGAGTGGCCGCCGAAGAAGCCGAACGTGACCAGCGCGATACCCAGTGCCATCGCACTCAGCCACGGCATTGCCAGCAGCACGATGCCGGCGCCGATCAGCGCGAACGAGATCGACAGGATGCGGCCGCGGCCGTAGCGCGTGGCCTGCTGGCCCATCCACGCCGAACTGAAGGTGCCCACCAGGTAGACACTGAAGATCAGGCCGACCACGGTCTGGCTGAGGTGGTAGGGCGGCGCCAGCAGGTGGTAGCCCAGGTAGTTGTAGAGGGTGACGAACACGCCCATCAGCACGAACGAGGTGGCGAACAGCCACGGCAGGCCCGGGTCGGCGAACAGCATGCGCCAGCGCGACGGCAACTGGCGCAGGCCGTCACGACGGGGATGGAAGTGGCGCGACGGCGGCAGCTGAAGCCACAGCAGCACCGTGCTGGCCACCGCGATGATCGAGACCACGCCGATACCCCAGCGCCAGCCCCAGTGGTCGGCGATGATGCCGGCCAGCAGGCGCCCGCTCATGCCACCGATGGCATTGCCGCCGATGTACAGGCCCATCGCCAGGCCCAGCGCACGGCTGTCCATTTCCTCGACCAGGTAGGTCATCGCCACCGCCGGCACGCCGCTCAGCGCCAGGCCGAGCAGCGTGCGCAATACCAGCAGCGTGGTCCAGTCATCCACCAGCGCCGAGCTCAGCGACAGCATGGCCGAGGCCAGCAACGCGACGATCATCAACGGGCGGCGGCCGACCGCATCGGACAGCAGACCAGCCAGCAGCATCGCCACGGCCAAGGTGCCGGTGGTCAGCGACAACGACATGGCGCTGCCGGCGGCGGACACGCCGAAATGGCGGCTGAACTCAGGCAGCAGCGGCTGCACCGTGTACAGCAGGCCGAAGGTGGAAAAGCCGGCCAGGAACAGTGCCAGCGCGGTGCGACGAAAGGCCGGTGTGCCCTGCTGGATGCGGGTCTCGGCGCTGGGGTCGACAGTGGGGGGGCGGCGTTCGACGGCCGCCGCGGTTTCGCCAGTCATGGGATCGATGGGCCGGTGGGGGCGGCCAAGCGCGGGAGGGAACGGGCCTCAGACTAGGCCCGTCTATCCAGTCGATCCATAACCTGATAGGTCATGATTGATATACGAGAAGTATCAATTCAGCTTACAGGCGCTGCCACTCGAAGCCGTCGCCCCGGCGGTAGTACACCGCCACCGCGCGGCCGTAGAGCTTGTCGGCGTCGACGAAGCCGAAGAAGCGGCCATCGAAACTGTTGCCGCGGTGGTCACCCAGCACCAGCACCTTGCCAGCCGGCACCACCAGGTCGGCGATGTCCGGACCGCCGCCCATGTCCAGATCAAGGCGGGCACGTCGCTCGCCGAAGGCTTCCACGTCCTGCAGGTCGGCCATCTGCAGCGGCTGCCCGTTGATGCTCAGATGGCCTTCGCGCATCTGCACATGGTCACCGGCCACCGCCGCCACGCGCTTGATCAGGCGGGTGCCGTCGGCCGGTGAGTCGAAGACCGCCACCTCGCCACGCTGCGGGGTGCCGGTCGCCATCAGTTCCGTGTTGGTGAATGGCAGACGCAGACCGTAGGCGCGCATGTCCACCACCACCCGGTCGCCGGGCTGCAGGGTCGGCTGCATCGAACCACTCGGCACCACGTAATGGTTGGCCAGGGTATCGCGGGCGGCGGCGAGCAGGCCGAGCATCACCAGCAGCGGCAATGCTTCCTTCTTCAGCCAGGCCACGGCGCGTTGGGAAAAGGGGGGACGGGCAACAGCATCCATGACAGGCTCCGGTTGGGTGGTGGCTGCATCAGACCACATCCGGGCGCAAGAGGTTCCCGCGCCGCGCTCCTGTAGAGCCGAGCCTACGCTCGGCTTGTTCTTTGTAGCGTCGAGGTTGCCCGACTGGGGCGCAGAGCAGCCGAGCGTAGGCTCGGCTCTACATGAAGGGTTACGCAGGTTTTACGCCCCGGTCCGGCCGCGGGCATCGCACCTTTACGGGCAGCACGCGCATCGTGTGCCCACCGCGCCACACGGCGCATTCCGCAAGGTGTTGTATGACCCTCCTGGTGATCCGCCACGCCTCTTCGTCGGCACCGCGCCCCCAACTGCCGGCACAGCTGGCCGGCCATCGCGTGCTGTGCAGCGACTGCGCCAGCCTGTCCGAGGTACGCCAGTGCCTGTGCCAGCCGCAGGCGCGCTCGGCCGACTGGGTACTGCTGGATGTCGGTGCCGCCGACGAGGCGCAATGGCAGGCCGAAGGTGGCGCGCTGCAGGCGGCGCTGGAACGGCTGCCGGCGCAGTACATCGAGTTGCAGGCACCCAGCGAACCTGGTCTGGATGCACGCCTGCGCCTGCAGCACGGCCCCGCCGCCGTGGTGGTCGACCAGCGCAGCCAGCAGGCCGGTTACCCGTTGTCGCTGGCCATTGTCGGCCGCCGCCTGGCGCAGGAGGGCTGAGTCATGTCGATCTTCATCATCCGCGGCCCCGAAGCGGCCGGCGCCCTGATCCGCACCGCGATGCCGCTGCCGGCACCGGTCCTGAAATCGCTGGTGCATCGCGCGATCGACGCCGGCACCAGCGTGGCGATCCGCGCCTGCGGTTCGGAACAGGAACTGCTTGATGCGCTGCGCGTGGCCGATCACAGCCGCGGCGAGGTGACGCTGCTCGATCCGGGTGCGTGTGCCAACAGTCTGCGCCTGCAGCGGCTGCTGCCCTATCTGCACAACGCTTACGTAGAGGTGCATGACGACGGCGCAGTGGCCGAACCGTGCCTGCCGGCCGGTGTCGGCCAGCGCCTGGGCATCGCTGCTGGGTATGGCGCGCAGAGTTATGTGCTGGCGCTGGATATCGCGCTCGATCACCTGGGCCTGGCCGAGCAGGCGAACCGCGTGCACGTGGGGACGTAACGCTGTGTGTAGAGCCGAGCCCATGCTCGGCTGCCTTTCCAGGAGCCATCAGCCGAGCGTGGGCTCGGCTCTACAGAAAGAAAAACGGCGGGGTTGCCCCCGCCGTTTTCTGTTTCCTACTTCAGCCCGCGGAACTTCAGCAGCGGTTCCACCGACGGGTCCTTGCCGCGGAAATCGCGGTACAGGGTCGACAGCTCCACGCTGTTGCCGCGCGAGAGGATCTTGTCGCGGAACTCCTGGCCGTTGGCCGCCGTCAGCCCACCGTGTTCGGTGAACCACTGGTAGGCGTCATGGTCCAGCACTTCGGCCCAGAAGTAGGCGTAGTAACCGGCCGAGTAACCACCACCCCAGATATGGTCGAAGTAGGTGGTGCGGTAGCGCGGCGGCACCTGCGGCAGGTCGACCTTGAACTTCTTCAGCGCGCTGGCTTCAAAGGCGCCGACATCCTGCAGCGGTGCATCGGCCTTCTGCGTGTGCCAGGCCAGGTCGAGCAGCGCGGCCGACAGGTATTCGGTGGTCGCATAGCCCTGGTTGAAGCTGCGCGCCTTGAGAATCTTGTCGACCAGTTCCTGCGGCATCGCCTCGCCGGTCTTGTAGTGCTTGGCGTAGTTGGCGAACACCTTCGGGTCCAGTGCCCAGTGCTCGTTGAACTGCGACGGGAACTCGACGAAGTCACGCGAGGTGGCGGTGCCGGCGATCGACGGATACTTCACGTTCGAGAACATGCCGTGCAGCGCATGGCCGAACTCATGGAACATGGTGGTGACGTCGTCGAAGCTGATCAGCGCCGGCTGGCCGGCGGCCGGCTTGGTGAAGTTGCAGACGTTGTAGACCACCGGCTTGGCACCGGTCAGGCCGTCCTGCTCGACGAACACGTCCATCCAGGCGCCGCCGGACTTGCTGTCACGCTTGAAATAGTCGGTGTAGAACAGGGCCAGCGAGGTGCCGTCCTTGTCGAACACTTCGTACACCTTCATGTCCGGGTTGTAGGTCGGAATGTCGGTGCGCGGCTTGAAGGTGATGCCGTACAGCTGGGTGGCGGCGTAGAAGACGCCGTTCTGCAGCACGTTGTCCAGTTCGAAGTACGGCTTGATCTGCGACTCGTCCAGATCGTACTTGGCCTTGCGCACCTGCTCGGCGTAGAAGTCCCAGTCCGAAGCGGCGACCTGGAATCCGCCCTTCTGCGCGTCGATGACCTTCTGGATCTCACCGGCCTCGGCGCGCGCCTTGGCGGTGGCGGCCGGCACGGTGTCGGTCAACAGCTTGAGCGCGGCAGCCGGAGTCTTGGCCATCTGGTCGCCCAGCTGATAGTCGGCGAAGGTGTCGAAGCCGAGCAGCTTGGCCTTCTGCGCACGCAGCTGGGCCAGGCGCTGCACGGTCTGCCGGGTGTCGTTGGCATCACCGCGCTCGGCGCGGGTTTCAGAGGCCTTCAGAACGGCGGCACGCTGGTCGCGATCGCTCAGCGAGCCGAGCACCGGCTGCTGGGTGGTGTTCTGCAGCGGCAGCAGGAATTTGCCATCCAGCTTGCGGTCCTTGGCGGCGGCCGCAGCGTTGTTGATCGCGCCCTCGTCCAGGCCGGCCAGCTTGGCCTTGTCGTCAACGACAACAGCCGCAGCGGCGGTCGCGGCCACCAGGCGGGTGTGGAACTGGGTGGAGAGCGTGGTCTCTTCCACGTTGAGCTTGCGCAGGGTCGCCTTGTCGGCGTCGGACAGCTGCGCACCGGCGCGCACCAGGCCATCGTAATAGTGCTCGACCAGGCGCTTCTGCACCGGGTCCAGCTCCAGCGTGTCACGCTGGTCGTACAGCGACTTCACGCGCGCGAACAGCTTCGGATCGAGGTTGATCTCGTCCTGGTGCGCGGCCAGCTTCGGCGCCACTTCTTCCTGGATCTTCTGGCGCGCATCGTTGGTGTCGGCCTGGACCAGGCCGAAGAAGATGCGCGACACGCGGGTCAGGGTCTCGCCGCTGCGCTCCATCGCCACGATGGTGTTGTCGAAGGTGGCCGGCTCGCTGCTGTCGGCGATCTTGCGCACGTCGGCCAGGTGCTGGCGCATGCCTTCTTCGAAGGCCGGCAGGTAGTCGCTGTCCTTGATCTTGTCGAACGGCGGCGCCTGGAACGGCAGCGTGCTGGCGCTCAGCAGCGGATTGGTGGAGGCTTCGGCCGGCTGCGGGGCCGGGGCTTTCTGGGCATCGGTCACGGGGGTGGACTCCTTGCCGGAACAGGCCGCCAACGCCAGGCTGATGGCGGCGGCCAGGACTACGGTACGCGACATGTAAAACGCTCCTTGGGCAGACGGTATGGATACCAGCCCTCCACCCTACTCCTGTCGCGCTCGCCCGGCATGTGCCGGACGTGGCGTCTATGCGGCGGCCTGCGGCCGGCTCAGACCGTGCCGCGGGTCTTGCCGATCCAGGGCCGGTAGAACTCGCGGATGGCAGCCATGTCGGCCACATCGTCGCCACTCGGGGTGAACAGCGGACCGATGCCGATGGTCTTTTCCGGATAGTGGAAATACGCGGTCAGGATCGGCACGTCGGCCATCCGGGCGATCTTCAGGAAGCCGGCCTTCCATTCCTTCACCGCCTTGCGGGTGCCCTCGGGCGTGATGGCGAACCACATCTTCTCGTTGTTGCGCAGCAGGTCCACCGCCTGGCCCACCGTACCCTGTGGCGAGCTGCGATCGAGCGGAATCACGCCCAGCCGGTGCAGCAACGGGCCCAGCGGCCACCAGAACAGCGACGCCTTGCCCAGCACCTTCACCTTCATGCCCAGCGCGATCTTGGCCGCCATGCCCCACAGCCCGTCCCAGTTGGACGAATGCGGGGCGATGATGAAGACCAGCCTCGGGATGTCAGGCAGGGTGCCGGTCACCTTCCAGCCCCCCATGCGCAGGGTGCAGCGCGCCAGCCAGCGCAGGAAGGCGTTGGGTTTGACCTGCGGCATCTGCGGCGGCACGGCCGGCAGCAACGAAGTCGGGTTGTTCAAGCAATCACTCCCAGTCACGTGATGAGCGCCCGCGCTTGATCTGCGCGCGCCCGCGTTTGGCGTCCAGACGACGCAGTTTCGACCCGAGGGTCGGCTTGGTGGCCTTGCGCGGTTTGGGCACGCTCAGCCCGGCCTGGATGAAGGCCGCCAGCCGCTCGCGCGCATCCTCGCGATTGCGATCCTGGGTGCGGAAACGTTGCGCGTCGATGACCAGCACGCCTTCGCCGGTCATGCGCCGGTCACGCCGCGCCAACAGCCGCGTGCGCAACGGTTCGGGCAACGAGGGCGAGTTGGCCACGTCGAAACGCAGTTCCACCGCAGTGGACACCTTGTTGACGTTCTGGCCGCCGGCGCCGCTGGCGCGCACGAACCGCTCGACGATCTCGCCGTCGGGGATTTCAAGCTGCGCGCTGATGGTGACCGGTCCACTGCCCATCCGCGCATTGTAGCGGCAGGCACGTGGTGGAGTGCGCCATCGCGCCCCGTATGCCGCCGATCAGGCGCCGAACACGCCGCCTTCGCCTGGGCTGCGGGTATGCTGGCGGTCCCATGTACCGCAGGAAGCCCGCATGACCCGCTTCGCACCCGCCCTGCCGTCCCTGCTGCGCCGCGCCGCCCTGCTGCTGGCACTGGCCACGGCCAGCGTCCCGGCCCTGGCCGCCCCGCCGACCGACGGCGACATCAACCGCCTGCTGTCGGCCTCGCGCGCGCAGAGCATGATCGACACCATGGTGCCGCAGATCGAAGCCATGCAGCAGCAGCAGTTCCAGCAGGTGGCCGCGCAGCGCCAGCTCACCGCCCAGCAGCAGGAGCAGCTGAAGCGGATCCAGGCGCGGACCAGCCAGACCCTGCGCCAGGCCATGTCGTGGCAGCAGCTGCGGCCGATGTACGTGGACCTGTACAAGAAGACGTTCAGCAAGGAAGACGTGCTGGCGATGGCCGAGTTCTACGAGAGCGCGGCAGGCCAGAGCCTGCTGGACAAGACCCCGGCACTGATGCAGAACGTGATGGTGGCCATCCAGGCGCGCATGCAGCCGCTGTTTGCGGACCTGCAGAAAGACCTGGAAGCGATCGTCAACGAGCCGGAAAAGAAACGAGAATGAGGTAGTGCCGGCCGCTGGCCGGCTCCCCAGTACACCTGGAATCACGCAGCTGCCGGCCAGCGGCCGGCACTACCGTCAAACTGCGTCCACCTGCCAGCCGAACAGGTCCAGTGCCTTCTGGAACTGGCGGTCCAGCGGCGCACTGACATCCACGTTGCCGCCCTCCGGATGCGGAAAACGCAGGCGCTCGGCGTGCAGCAGCATGCGGTGCACGCCCTGCATGCGGAAGATGCGGTTGTGGCGCCCATCGCCGTGGCTGGTATCGCCGATCATGTGATGTGACAGGTGCTTGAGGTGACGGCGGATCTGCCGGAAGCGCCCGGTCTGCGGCTGGCAGCGCAGCAGCGCGTAGCGCGAGCTGCTGAATTCGCCCACCGGCACCGACAGCTCGCCAGTGGCCAGGCGCTGGAAATCGGTGATCGCCGGCTTCTTCACCGGCTTGCCCGGCCCACCGTCCAGATCATGGTCCACCCGCCAGGACAGCTCGGCCGGCCAGCCTCGGCAGACTGTCAGGTAGTCCTTGGCCACTTCGCCACCCATCAGTGCCTTGCCCAGCGAACTGGCGGTTTCGCGGTCAAAGGCCAGGAGCAGGCAGCCACTGGTGGCCCGGTCCAGGCGGTGCACGAGGAAGATCGGCCGCCCCAGCTGCTCACGCAGGCGGTCGGCCAGGAAATCATCTTCGCCACGGGCCAGCTTGCTGTCGTGGACCATCAGCCCGGCAGGCTTGTTGACCACGGCCAGGCGCTCATCCAGGTGCAGCAGCTGCAGGGGCGCGGTTTCAGTCTCGACCGCGGCGAGGGTGTCAGGTTCGGTACTCACCGCAGGATTATAAGGGTGCCCTGTATGGGGTCAGATCCCTTTTCCACGGGAAAAGGGATCTGACCCCGGGTCTGTGGCGTGGCAATCAGGCGTTGCGCACGGCCAGCAGTTCGCCGTTGCCCACCGGCACCACGCTGGTGCTGAAGTCCGGATCGGCATCCAGCAGCAGGCACAAGGGCTCCATCTCTTCCGCGTGCGAGGTGGCGTTGTCCACCACCAGCAGGCCCCCCGGCCGCAGCACGCGGCGCAGCTGCGGCCACCAGCCGGCGTACTGCCCGCGGTCCGAATCCAGGAACAACAGGTCGATGCAGCCTTCGCCGGCCTCTGCCAACCACTGCCCGGCATCGCCATGCACCAGCGTGATGTGCGCGGCCAACCCGCTGCGCGCGAACGTGGATCGCGCCAACGCCACCTTGTCCTCGGCGACTTCCAGCGTGGTCACGTGGCCGTCGATGGCGGCTGCGGCTTCGGCCAGCCACAGCGTGGAGTAGCCATTGGAGGTGCCGATTTCCAGTACCCGTCGCGCGGTGCCGAAACGCACCAGCACCGACAGGAATTCACCGGTATCCGGCGTGATGTTGAGCATGCGCCGAGCGCGCTCGGTTTCATGCGCGTCGTTTTCAGCACCGAAGTGCATCAGTTCGTTCTTCAGCGTCTGCAGCACCGGGTCTATCTCCACCACGCGCGCGCCAGCGCCAGCGCGCCGACGGCACCGGACACCCAGCTCCACATCGGCAGGTCGCCCCAGTACCAGCCCGGCGGCTGCAGCACGTACATCAGCGCGGCGATGGCCAGCAGGCCGACGCCGGTGATCGCGCCGACCGTGCGCTTCTGCAGGCGCTGCACGCTGGCATCCAGCGCAACCAGATCGCGCGAGCGCATCGCCAGCTCGTGGCGCCCCTCCACCTGCTGGGTCAGCCAAGCGTGTACCAGGCGCGGCATGTCCGGCGCGTGGGTCATGATTTCCGGCAACCGCTTGCCGATCTCGCGCACCACCCGGCGTGGGCTGTAGCGCTCGCGCAGGATCTTCGCCAGCACCGGCTTGGCCACCGCCCAGATATCGATCTGCGGATCCAGCTGCCGGCCGACACCTTCGATGTTCAGCAGGGTCTTCTGCAGCAGGATCAGCTGCGGCTGCAGGGTCAGCTGGTAGCGCTGCGCCACGCGGAACAGCTTCATCAGCACTTCGGCCAGCGAGATCTGCGACAGCGGGCGGGTGAAGTACGGCTCGCACACCGAACGCACGGCCGCTTCCAGATCATCGATGCGTACGTGATCGGGCATCCAGCGCGCCTGCACGTGCAGTTCGGCGATGCGGCGGTAATCGCGGTTGAAGATGGCCATGAAGTTCTCAGCCAGGTAGTACTGATCCTCCTGCGACAGCTGGCCCATGATGCCGAAGTCCAGCGCGATGAATCGCGGGCTGGCGCGGCGCCCCGGATCGGTGTCGACCCAGATGTTGCCGGCGTGCGCATCGGCATGGAAGAAGTTGTCGCGGAACACCTGGGTGTAGAAGACCCGCACGCCCTTGGCGGCCAGTGCCTTGCGGTCGATGCCCGCCTTGTCGAGCGCGGCGATGTCGTCGGACGGAATGCCCCACACGCGTTCCAGGGTCAGCGCGCGCTCGGCGGTATGGCTCCAGATCACTTCCGGCACATACAGGTCGTCGCTGTTCTCCCAGAAGCGGCGCAGCACGCTGGCATTGGCGCCTTCGCGCTGCAGGTCCAGCTCGGCGGCGAGGGTGTTCTCGACTTCGGCCACCACTTCGCGCGGTCGGATCTTGTCGGCACGCGGATGGGTACGCTCGACCAGCGCGGCCAGCGAGTTGAGCAGGGCGATGTCGGCATCGATCTGCTTCTCGATGCCGGGGCGCAGTACCTTGACCACCACCTGGCGGCCATCGGCCAGCGTGGCCGCATGCACCTGCGCGATCGAAGCCGAGGCCAGTGGTTCGGTATCGAAGCTGGCGAACGCCTCGCTGACCGGCAGGCCAAGCGCTTCCTCGACAATGCGGCGCGCAGTGTCACCGTCGAACGGCTTGACCCGGTCCTGCAGCAGGGTCAGCTCATTGGCCACATCCGGCGGCACCAGGTCGCGGCGTGTGGAGAGGATCTGGCCGAACTTGACGAAGATCGGGCCGAGATCCTGCAGCGCCAGGCGCAGGCGCGCACCGCGCGACTGTGCGGCGATGTCGGCCGAGGCACGCGGCACGAACGGCTTGGCCAGGCGCAGCCAACGCTCGGCCGGCGTGCCCTGCAGCAGGTCGTCAAGGCGGTAACGCAGGATCACCCGGCCGATGCGGCTCGCCCGCAGCACGGCCTTCATGCGGCACCCCGCAGGCGCTGCACGCGCGCGCCAAGACGCTCGACGTCATCGCGCAGCACGTCCACATCATCATGGAAGGCATCCAGTTCGGCGCGCGGCACCACGTCACGCGATTCCTCGGTGATGAATTCGGCGGCGCTTTGGGCCAGGTCGATCGCCCCCTGGCGCGCGTGCTGCAGGGCGCTGCGCAGGGTGTTGGCGACCTGCACGCCCAGTACCTCGCCGAATACGCTGACGAAGGGCTGCTGCCAGTCCGGGTCGAAGCCCTTGGCCAGCTGCTGCAGGCGCCGCGCCAGTTCGGCGTCACCGGCCACGCGTACACGGCCCTTGTTGTTGGACTCGCCGCGCCGTGCGTTGGCCAGCAGCGGCAGCTGCGCCAGCACGCCGGCCAGGCTGCTGCGCACGGCCAGGTCGGCTTCCTGCGCATCCACCGGGCCGACCCGCAGCTGGTCGCCGTCGACGCTGATGCGCATCGCCAGCGACGGCGCTTCCAGGGTCAGGTCAATGTGCCGGCCATCGAGGCTGGCCAGGGCATGGCGGGTATCCGGATCCAGCGCCAGCGCGCGGTTCAGGGCGATCTGCAGGGCGCGGCCAGCGACCGGCTTGAGGGACTTGAGCAGGGAAAGAGCCATGGGCGCATTCTACCTGCGTGGGTGGAGGGCTTGGGCCGGGCTGCCGCCCGGCACCCGCGGTAGTGCCGGCCGCTGGCCGGCAACCTCAACACCAACAGCAACAGCATGCATTCCGTGGGTTGGCGGGATGGGGCCGGTGGCGGGAGACGCCGTAAACCCCGCTCCGCGGTCCGGCCCAGCCGCTGGCGGCTGGGCGTTCGGGCGCTTGCGAAGCAGTGCTTCGCAAGCAAAGCGCCCTCACCCATGGGGGCTTGGCCGCGGCATCCATGCCGCGGACACCCCCGCAACCGGACCCATCCCGCCTTCGACAGTTTCCTGTCGTCCGTGGGGTCGGATCCCGTTGTTGCGCAACGGGCTCCGACCCCTGTTGATGGGCCGTGAGGACGGTAGATCCACGCCATGCGTGGATGGATTTCTGGTTCATCTGTGCCTCACGCGGTGGGCCGATGAAGGTTCATGCTATACGGCCACGCAACGCACAGGACATCGCATTCCCCATGGCACGGACCCGGGTCGGCATCATCTTCGGGGGCAAGTCTTCCGAGCACGAAGTTTCACTGCAGTCGGCGAAGAACATCCTCGATGCGCTTGATCGCGAGCGCTTCGAGCCGGTGCTGGTCGGCATCGACAAGCAGGGCCAGTGGCATCTGAGCGAGCCTGCGACCTTCCTGCTCAATGCCGATGATCCGGCACGCATCGCGCTGCATCGCTCCGGCCAGTCGCTGGCGGTCCTTCCCGGTGCCGAGCAGGCACAGCTGCAGCCCTCCGATGCGGCCAGCGTGCTGGGCCAGATCGATGTGGTGCTGCCGATCGTGCACGGGCCTCTGGGCGAGGACGGTGCGCTGCAGGGCCTGCTGCGCATGGCCAACCTGCCCTTCGTCGGTTCGCCGGTACTGGGCTCGGCAGTGGCGATGGACAAGGACGTGACCAAGCGCCTGCTGCGCGACGCCGGGCTGCAGGTGGCGCCGTGGCTGTGCATCCGCCGCCACCAGGTGGCGGAAGTGGATGTCGATGCGGTGATTGCCCAGCTTGGCCTGCCGCTGTTCGTGAAGCCGGCCAACCAAGGCTCGTCGGTAGGCGTGAGCAAGGTCAAGGATGCGGCGGGCTTTGCCGAAGCGCTGGCATTGGCGCTGCGCTACGACCACAAGGTGCTGGTGGAATCGGCGGTGATCGGCCGCGAGATCGAGTGCGCGGTGCTGGGCAACGAACATCCGCAGGCCAGCCTGTGCGGCGAGGTGGTGGTGCACGACGAGTTCTACGCCTACGACACCAAGTACATCAACGCCGATGGTGCCGAAGTGGTGGTACCCGCGGATATCGATGCCGGCACCCAGGCACGCATCCAGCAGATCGCGCTGCGGGCCTACCAGGCGCTGGAGTGTGCCGGCATGGCGCGCGTGGATGTGTTCCTCACTGCGGGCGGCGACATCATCATCAACGAGGTCAACACGCTGCCGGGCTTCACCCGCATCAGCATGTACCCGAAGCTGTGGGGTGCCAGCGGCGTGGACTACACCACGCTGATCACCCGCCTGATCGAGCTGGCGCTGGAGCGCCATGAGGCCGATCGCGGGCTGCAGAGCGCTGTGTAACGTCGTGATCGCCCGCAGAGTCGAGCATGGCTCGACTCTGCGGAAAGCGATGCCGGCCAGCGGCCGGCACTACCGGCTAGCCGCGCTTGCGGAACATCGAGATCACCGCAAGGATCAGGAACACCACGAACAGGATCCAGGCGATGTTGGTTGCGGCGCCGGCGATTCCGGAGAAACCCAGAACAGCGGCGATGATGGCGATGACAAAGAAGATGATGGCGTAGTGCAGCATGGCGCTCCTCGCGGGTGGTCGAGCCTTGGATGGCGTGGGTCCATCCTCCCGATCCTGCGGTGTGCAACCAGTGACGGCGATCTATGCAGCAGATGAAGCCTTCAGCCTGCGCAGCCCCTCTTCGATGCTGACCTGCGGCACGTAGCCGAAGTCACGGCGCGCCGGTTCCATGCTGTACCAGTGCGGCGTGCACAACTGCTCGGCCAGGAAGCGGGTCAGCGGCGGCTCGCCACGCAGGCGCAGCAGCGGCCACAGCCGCTCGCAGATGGCGCCGACACGGTACGCGGTCTTGAAGCTGATCGCCTTGTCCACCGTCGGCGCGCCAACAGCGGCCAGCAGCTTGTTGACCAGCTCGCGCATCGGCAGCGGCTCGCCATTGGAGATGAAGTAGGCCTTGCCCGCACACGCAGCGCCCGGCGCCAGTGCCTCGAAGGCGAGGAAGTGCGCGAGTGCGGCGTTGTCGATGTAGGTGGTGTCCACCCTGTTGTTGCCATCCCCCACCAGGCGCAGGCGGCCCTGCCGCGCACGCTCGGCCAGCCTCGGCACCAGCTGCTGGTCGCCCGGGCCCCAGATCAGGCGCGGGCGCAGTGCCACCGTCGCCAGCGACGCATCGTTGGCGGCCAGCACGCGCTGTTCGGCGATTGCCTTGGTAGCCGCATACGGCGCCTGGAAATCTTCGCCGTACGGCACCTCGTCAGCCCCGAGGCCTTCCACCGGGTGCGTGGCACGATGGGTCACGCTGGGCGTGGAGGTGTAGACCAGCCGGTTGATGCCATGCGCGCGGCAGGCCGCGAGGACGTTGTCGGTGCCGACCACGTTGGCCTGGTGGTAGCTGTCATAGCTGCCCCATGCGCCGGCCTTGGCGCCGTTGTGGAACACCGCATCGACGCCGGCCACCGCATGCAGCACCGCCTGCGCATCGGCCAGATCACCGCGGATCTGGCCCACGCCCATCGCCTGCAGTTCCGGGTAATGACTGCGGTTGAACGCCAGCACCTGGTGGCCACGCTCGACCAGCCCGCGGCACAGCGCCTGCCCAAGGAAACCACCGCCACCGGTGACCAGGATCTTCATGCGCGCTTCTCCAGTTCGGCGCTGGCCCAGACGGCGAGCTTCTCGCGGCCGATCTTGGCGTTATGACGGATATCGACGGGGAACGAAGGGTGTACCAGGAAGTGCTCCAGCCCGGCTCCGGCCAGGCATGCGGCGGCCTTGGCACGCAGCGCTTCCTGCAGTGCCGGGCTGTCGGACCGGCCACGCTGCAGCTCCACGCACAGCACCGGCACCTGCGCACCGGCGGCCCCCACGCCAACCAGCGCAGTGCGCGCCACGCCGGCCACGGTGTTGAACATCGGCTCGACCTGCTCGGTGTACAGCGGCCCGCGCGCGGTTTCCACGCGCTGCGTCTTGCGCCCGCAGAACCACAGGCGGCCCTGCACATCGAAATAACCAACGTCGCCCATGCGATGCACCACGCGGGTGCTGCCATCGGCCAGCGTCTCGCGGATCTTCGCGGCGGCGGTGGCCTGCGGGCGGTTGAAGTAACTGTCGGTGGCGGTCGGCCCGGCCACGGTGATCTCGCCCACCTCGCCGGTGGCCAGCACACGTGCCTGCGACCAGTCGGCCAACGGTGCGTCGTCGATGGCGATGATGCGCACCTCGTTGGGGGCCACCACGTTGCCCACGCAGGTGCCGGCACCGGCCTCGGTCGCCGCGCGGGTGCGCTCCAGTTCGCGGCCTTCGACCACCGCCACCGGCAGGCACTCAGTGGCGCCATAGGGAGTCCAGAACTGCGCATCGGCCGGCAGCAGGCTGCGGATGGTGGCGACCACGTCCGGCGGCACCGGTGCCCCGGCCGAGGTCACCCGGGTCACCGTCGGCAGTGGCCGCCCGTGCCGGGCCAGCACCCGCATCAGCGCTGGCGAGCCGAACAGCTGGGTTACGCCGAAGCGCTGGATGGCATCGTGCAGGCGTCCCGGGTCGGCCTGCGCCGGCCGCGTCGGGTCCATGTCCGGGATCACCGAAGTCAGGCCCAACGCCGGGTCGAACAGCGCGAACGGTGGGAAGGTCGGCAGGTCCACCCCACCCGCTTCCATGCCGAAGGCACTGCCCAGTAACTGGATCTGGCCGACGAAGTGGCGGTGGCGGTAGACCACGCCCTTGGGCACGCCGGTGGAGCCGCTGGTGAACAGGATCGCCGCCATGTCCTCGCCATCGGTATCGGCCAGCATGGCCCCCCCCTTGGCACCGGCACGTTCCAGCGCGGCCAGGCTGGTACCGCCCCAGCCGAGGCGGCGGCCGACCGTCACCAGCCGGGTGGCCGACGGCGCCCAGCGCAGCACCAGCCGCGCCACATGCGCCAGCGGAATGCCGATGAAGGCCTGCGGCTGCGCCTCGTCCAGGCACTGCTTCAGCGCGCGCCGGTCGATGCCCGGATCGACCAGCACCGGCACTGCGCCCAGCTTGAACAGCGCGAACATCAGCAGGAAGAACTCCGGAGAAGGCCGCACCATCACCACCGTGCGCACGCCACGGCCGATCCCGTAGCCGGCCAGGCCGGCGGCCATGGCATCACTGCGGGCGTCCAGCTGACGGTAATCGAGGGTGACATCGTAGGCGGCCATGCCGTTGCCGGCGCCGCGGCGGCCCGGGCAGCGGATGGCGATCTGGTCGGGGCGTTCACGCGCCAGTTCAGGCAAACGGGCCGCAATGTTGCAGGGTCGGTTCATCCGTTCATTGTCGCCGCTTACGGAATTTCTTGCGCGGCGGCCCACTTCGTGGAAAATCCGCACCCTCGTTCCCGATTCCGACTGCCGCCCGAGGCGGCTTGCCCATGCAACATCCCTGCATGACCTGCGGCGCCTGCTGCACCCAGTACCGCGTGGCCTTCCACTGGATGGAATCGGACGAGGTCACCCCCGGCGGCGTGCCGCACCAGCTTACCGAGGTGCTGGACCCGCATCGCCTGTGCATGCGCGGCACCCATTCCAAGCCGGTGCGCTGCGTCGCGCTGGATGCGCAGATCGGCGTGTATTCACGCTGCACGATCCACCCCAACCGGCCCAGCGTGTGCCGTGAGGTGGATGCATCGTGGGAATACGGCAAGGCCAGCCCGCAGTGCGACAAGGCGCGCATTGCCTATGGCCTGGATCCGCTGACGCCGGCCGACTGGCGTTGGCGCGATGACGCCGACAATGACGACGATCATCCGGACGACAACGGCAACAGCCCGTCCTCGCCACCGCAGGCGCCGGTCGCGGCGTAATCCGGTGTGCCGACCAACGGTCGGCACCCACCCATACCTTCCACTTGT
>NZ_JAXBQL020000005.1:182638-253757 GCF_047520565.2 Stenotrophomonas sp. FR012 | reverse complement strand
GGTATGGGTGGGTGCCGACCGTTGGTCGGCACACCGCTCAGATCGGGTTCTTGTCCAGGAACGCGCGGATCTCCGGCACCAGCACGTCCTGCTTGTCTTCCAGCACGTAATGCCCGGCATCCTCGAAGGCATGCACCTGGGCCTGCGGCAGCGCGGCCTGGAAGCCCTTCAGGAAATGATGGTCGAACACGAAGTCGCGCAGGCCCCAGCCGAGGAAGGCGGGACGGTCGGCGAACGACGGCAGCGCCTTGCCGGCGCGTTCCAGCAGCGACCAGGCCTTGTCGGCCGGCGACAGCGGGATGTCCTGCATGAAGCGGATGGTGCTGATGCGGTTGGCCCAGCTGTTGTACGGCGACACGTAGGCGCGGCGCACATCGGCCGGCATCTTCCGCTCCACGCCCAGCCACGAGGCACCGGACGAGAACGCGTTGAAGGTGCGGATGATCCACTCACCGATCTTCCAGTGGCGACCCAGTGCGATCTGCCACGGCATCTTCTTTGCCGCCGGCATCGGGAAGGCAGCGGTGTTGAGCACCACCAGGCGCTTCACCTGCTCGTGGTGCGACAGCGCCCAGCCGAACCCGATCATGCCGCCCCAGTCGTGCACGGCCAGGGTCACCGGGCCGGTGATGCCCAGGTGCTTCAGCAGCGCATCAAGATCGTCCACGCGCGACTGCAGCGTGTACTCATAGCGGCTGTCGTCCGGCTTGTCCGACAGGCCCATGCCGATGTGGTCCGGCACGATGCAGCGGTAGGTGTCCGACAGGCCGGCCACCAGCGTGCGCCAGTAGTAGCTCCACGACGGGTTGCCGTGCACCATCACCACCACCTCGCCATCGCGCGGGCCCTCGTCGAGATAGTTCATCGACAGGCCGGGGCGGACCTCGAAGCGCTGCGGGTGGGCGGGGTAACCGGGAAGATCGCGCATGCGGAGCACCTAAGGAGAGTCGCGGCGCAATGTAGAGCCGAGCCGTTGCTCGGCTGCTCTCCGGTCCGCTGCGGAAGAGCCGCGCTGCGCGCGTGAGCCGAGCATGGCTCGGCTCTACAGGAGGTCGGGCAGCGGGCTGCTTACCAGACCACTTCAGCCATCGAGCAGTTCAGGCCCGAGCCAATACCCAGAAGCGCGATGCGATCGCCCTTCTTCAGCTTGCCCAGCTGCTTGAGCTTGCTCAGCACGATCGGCACCGAGGCCGGGCCGATGTTGCCGTGCTCGCCGAAGATGGTCATGACCTTCTTCGGGTCGATGCCGAAGTTCTTGATGAACGCGGCGGTGTGCGGCTGGCTGACCTGGTGGATCACGAACTGGTCGAGCTCTTCCACGGCCCAGCCGAGTGCGATCTTGGCGGCGCTGAAGGTCTTCTGCGCCAGCTTGATGCCTTCGATCAGCAACAGGCGGGTGTCGGTGACCATGCGGTCCAGGTTGCCCAGGCACAGCTGGTTCCACTCGGTGGCCGAGCGGGTCACGCCGCCCTTGTAGCGCGGCGCGTCCGGCACCAGCTCCGCGCGCGCCATCACCATCGCGGCGGCGCCCGACCCGGTGGTCAGCGCGGCCAGCTCGTTGCGGAAGTCATCGGCGGTGACGTCCGGGGCGGTCATGCGCTCCAGGGTCTTCTCGTACACCAGATTGGCGGTCTCGCCGTCCACCACCAGCGCGTAGTCGATATCACCGCGCTCGATCATGCGCGCCGCGATGTCCATGCCGTTGATGAAGGCCAGGCAGGCGTTGGCGACGTCGAAGGTCATGCATTCGTCGCTGACACCGAGGTTGCCCGACACGATCGAGGCCGTGGACGGCTCCAGGTAGTCGCGGCTGACCGAGGTGTTGACCAGCAGGCCGACCTGGGTCGCGGTGATGCCCGCGTCTTCCAGTGCCTTGCGGCCGGCCATGGTGGCGGCGTCCGACGCCAGCACGCCGTTGTCCCACAGGCGGCGGGCGTGGATGCCGGCGATGTCGCCGAGCACATCGGTACGGATACCCAGGCGATCCAACGTCGGCTGCAGGCGTTCGTTGATTTCCTTGGTCGTCAGCGTATGCGGTGCGTCGACGTGTGCCAGGCCGGCGATCGAGACATTCTTGAAGAGCATCGAGGTTAGCGCCAAGGCTCAGGCAAAAGGGGGCGCTATTCTATAACCCCCGCGCTTTCACCGCATCTTTACGAATTCAGCCTCGGCCGTATGGTGAAGCGTTCAGCGCGGCGGGCACTGGAACGCGGCGAAGCGCTGGCTGCCATCGGCGGGGGCCGCAGCGGCCTGGACGGCATTGGCGCCGGCGCTCGGGGCCTCGTTGCGGGCCAGGGTTTCCAGCTCTTCCTGCACCCGCAGCGGGTTGCGGTTGTAGAAGCCGACCTTGCTCTTCACGGTGACCACCACCTCGCCCTTGGCGATGCAGCCGGCCGGAACCGGCCCTGCCGGCAGCACGCGGGTTGCCTTGCCGGCCGGTTCGATCGGCACCCAGGTACAGGCGGTGACGGTGAGCAGCAGGGAGGAAAGCAGCAGAACGCGCATGGGCAGATCCTGGAAGGGTATGGGGGGATTCTGCCTGAACAGCCTGAATCGGGGGTAGCCGGGGCCGGGGTCAGAGCCCCCTGCGGGGGATCCGACCCCAGATCGGCAGAGGGGTCGGATCCCCCGCAGGGGGCTCTGACCTCGGATGCATGACGGGGTTGCCGGCCAGCGGCCGGCACTACCTGGGGAGGCCTGCCCGCCGGGGGCGGGCAGGCACATCCCTTATTTCTTGACCGGGTTGCCTTCGGCGTCGATCACCGTCACCTCGCCCAGGTTCAGCGCGCGCACGGCCGCTTCGGTCTGCTTGAGGTCACCCACCACCACCCAGGTCAGGGCCTGCGGCTTGATCTCGGCGGCGGCCTGCTGCACCTGCGCCGGAGTCATCGCTTCGATCTCGGCCTTGCGCCGCAGCACGTAGTCGTCCGGGCGCTTGAACTGCACGATCGAACCGATGGTCGACGCCACCGCACTGGCGGTCTCGTAGGCACCGGGCAGGCTCAGGGTCTGGATGTTGCGGATGCGGTTGACCTCGGCAGCGGTGGCCGGCTTGCTGCCATCGGCGAACGCGGCGATTTCCTTGCGCATTTCCGCCAGTGCCGGGCCGGTCTTGTCGATCTGCACCGGCGCGCTGGCCATCCACGGGCGCTGGCCCACCGAATTGACCGCGCTGCTGCGCGCACCGTACGACCAGTGCTTGTCCTCGCGCAGGTTCATGTTCAGGCGCGAGGTGAAGTCGCCGCCGATCACGCCGTTGGCGATGTCGAAGCGGGTCGAACTGGTGGCGCTGGAAGGTGCCACCACCTGGCCGGCGAACAGGTTGGCCTGTACCGCGCCCGGCTGGTCGATCAGGAACACGCGCGGGCCCTTCGGCAGCGCAACGTCGGTGGCCGCCTTCACCTGCGGGGCCTCGCCACTGGCCTTCCAGTCGCCCAGCTGCTTGTCCAGCAGCGGCACGATCTCGGCCAGGGTGGTGTCGCCGACCACGATCAGGGTGCCGTTCTGCGGGCGCAGCCAGTCGTGGTGGAAGTCGACCAGGTCCTCGCGGGTCAGGCCGTTGATCGCCGCCTCGTCACCGCTACCGGTAAACGGAATGGCATACGGGTGGCCCTTGCCATACAGCAGCGGGGGCAGCACGCGCATCGCCACCGCACCCGGGTTCACCTTCTCCTGCTGGATGCCAGCGATCCAGCTCGCCTTGACCCGGTCGATCTCGCCCTGCTCGAAGCGCGGTTCGCGCAGCAGGTCGCGGTACAGCGCCAGCGACGGTGCCAGGTTTTCCTTCAGTGCCGACAGGTCCACGCTCATCGAATCCAGGCCGGCCGAAGCATCCAGGCTGGCGCCCAGTGCGTCGGCGGCATCGGCGAAGGCCAGCGAGCCCAGCTTGCCGGCGCCTTCGGTCATCAGGCTCATGGTGAAGTTGGCGGTGCCCGGCTTGCGGCCCTGGTCGGCACTGAAGCCGCCCGGGAACTGGTAGCTGAACTGCACCACCGGAATCTCGTGGCGTTCGGCCAGGATCACCTGGGTGCCGTTCTTCAGCGTGGCACGCTGCAGCGCCGGGAACTTCAGCTGCGGGAACTCGCGGGTCTGCGGCACGCCCGCCTTGCGGTCGACCTGCTCCGGCAGGGTGCTGTACTTGGGATCCACTGCCGGCACGGTGAACGGCTTCGGCGCCTGGCTCGGGTCTTCCTTCAGCGCCACGCGCTCACCCGGTGCGATCACCAGGGTGTGACTGCCCTTGTCCAGCCACTGCGCGCCCAGCCGGCTCAGATCAGCAGCGCTGGCCTTCTCGATGTTGGCCAGCGAGGTGCGGAAGCAACCCGGGTCGCCGGTGAACACCGCGCACTCGGCCAGTGCGTCGGCCTTGCCGCCGAAGCCACCGATGCGCTCGATGCCGCGGATGAAACCGGCGCGTGCACCGGTCTTGGCGCGCTCCAGTTCGGCCGCGGTCGGGCCCTGCTTGATCAGCCGGTCCAGTTCCTCGTCGATGATCTTCTCGACCTTGGCCGGGTCCTGGCCCTGCTTGACCGTCGCCATGATCACGAAGTTCGAGCCCAACTGCGAGGTCGACAGGCCCGACGCGATGCTGTCCACCAGCTTGTCCTGGTGCTGCAGGCGCTGGCTCAGGCGCGAAGACTTCGCACCGCCGAGCACCTGCGCGAACAACTGCAGCTGATCGACCTCGGTGGTGCCGACCTGCGGCACGTTCCAGGCGCGGTAGATGCGCGCCTGCGGCACCTTGTCGGTCATCGTCTCGCGCGTGTCGGCACTACGCTTGGCCACGTTCACCGCCGGCTGCGCCATGGTCGGGCCGGCCGGGATGCTGCCGAAGTACCTGGCGACCTTTTCCTTGGCGGTGGCCAGGTCGATGTCGCCGGCCAGCACCAGCACCGCATTGTTCGGGCCGTACCAGGTGCGGAACCAGGTCTTCACGTCATCCAGGGACGCCGCGTTCAGATCGTTCATCGACCCGATCACGCCGTGGTGGTACGGGTGGCCCACCGGGTACAGCGCCTTGTTGAGCTGGTCCCAGGCCTGGCCGTAGGGCTGGTTCTCGCCCTGGCGCTTCTCGTTCTGCACCACGCCACGCTGCTCGTCCAGCGCGGCCTGGTCGATCGCACCGACCAGATGGCCCATGCGGTCCGATTCCATCCACAGTGCCATGTCCAGCGCGGTGGTCGGCACGTTTTCGAAATAGTTGGTGCGATCGGTGTTGGTGGTGCCGTTCTGGTTGGTGGCACCCACCTGCTTGAACGGTTCGAAGAATTCGCCGTCGTGGTTTTCGCTGCCCTGGAACATCAGGTGTTCGAACAGGTGCGCAAAGCCGGTACGGCCAGCCGGCTCGTCCTTGCTGCCCACGTGGTACCAGACGTTGACCGCAACGATCGGCGCCTTGCGATCGGTATGCACGATCACGCGCAGGCCGTTGGGCAGGGTGAACTGCTCGTACGGGATATCGACCTTGGCCGGTGCCGCCGGCTTGGCGGCGAGCGCATGGGTGGGCGCGAGCGTGCCCAGGGCGGTGCTGAGGGCGACGGCCAGCAGTGCAGCGCGCGGGCGAAGGGCGAGAGACATATCCGGATCCTTGGTCACGAAGGTGAACCCCGATCCTAGCCTGCGCGCGCGGCGGCCGGAATCGGTCGCCAGTCACTGGGGGTGTTTGCCCAGATGGCCATCCAGCCCGACGCCCAGGGGCGCTCTTGAAAACGTCACAGACGCCGGCTGAAGGCGTCCGGACAGTGTCCGCGGCTTATCGAATGGACAGGTGTCCGCCCAGCGGACACTTTCGGGACCACATAAAAGCCTTGCAAATCAATAACTAAAAATTGGCACGCGGATTGCTTGGTACTTCCTGCGCCAAGAAGGGCTTCAGACAAAAGCTGACTGAAGAATGAACAAATGCAGGAAATCGAAAATTTCTCTTGCATGTCCAGAACTGGTGTACTACCTTACTACCACACCACTGCTCACCAACACTAAACAGGCCCCGTCATGAACGCCAAGACCATTGCCATCGCCATCGCCCTGATCGCCGGCACCGCGGTTGTTTCGTCGGTGCAGGCCTCCGAATCGATCAAGACCCTGTCCACCGTCCAGGTTCGCCCTGCCGCCGACCAGCTGGCCCAGCAGGCCTGGGAACAGGCCAGCGGCATCCCGACCCTGGCCACCGTGGAAGTGCGCCCCAGCGCCGACCAGCTGGCTGAGCGCAACGGCTACGTCGCCGCCCCAGTCGCCGCCGCGATGCCGATCACCACCCTGGCCTCGGTGGAAGTGCGCCCGAGCCTGGAACAGCGCGTCGCCCTGGCCGCCGAACTGGAAGCCCAGCGCTACGCCGCCACCCTGGCTGCCGCTGCCACCAACGTCGCCAACTCGGTCATCGTCAACCTGCCGGCCCTGCAGGTGCGTCCGAGCGCTGCCGACCTGCAGGCCCTGGCCACCGAAACCGCCCAGGTCCTGCTGCGCCCGTAACCGGTGCCGCCCTGCCCCGTGCAGGGCGTGCGCCGTAAAGGCGGCGGTCGTCGCAGGTACACTGCGCCGATGAATGCCGCGCCCCAGTTCCACGTGATCCTGTTCCAACCGGAAATCCCGCCCAACACGGGCAATGTGATCCGGCTCTGCGCCAACACCGGCGCGCAGCTGCACCTGGTCGAGCCACTCGGCTTCGCACTGGAAGACAAGCAGCTCAAGCGCGCCGGCCTGGACTACCACGAGTACTCGCGCCTGCAGGTCCACCCCGACCTGGACACCGCGCTGGCGCGGATCGCACCGAATCGGTTGTTCGCACTCAGTACCCGCGCCAGCGTGCGCTACGACAGCGTGGCCTTTGAAGACGGTGATGCGTTCCTGTTTGGCCCGGAAAGCCGTGGCCTACCGCAGGAGGTGCTCGATGCCCTGCCCGACGGCCGCCGCCTGCGCCTGCCGATGCGGCCGGACAACCGCAGCCTCAATCTTTCCAACACCGTTGCGGTGGTGATGTACGAGGCGTGGCGGCAGCATGGGTTTGCCGGTGGCGCGTAGCGCCACGCATCTCTCTTCTGCCTGATTGTTGCTGTGGCGGGCGCATGCGTTCATGGGCGTTACTTTTCTTTCCGCGCGGAAAGAAAAGTAACCAAAAGAAACGCGCCGCCGTCTGCGAGCCGGTGCTGCGCACCGGTACCCTGCGCTCCTCGGCCCGCCGGGGAACGGCGCGGAACTCGCTGCGCTCAGACACCCGCGCCTCTTCGCCCCCGTCGGTCCTGTGGTGCTCGGCTCGCTTCAAGGCGGACCCAACTGCCGCGCGGTAGATCCACGCCATCCGTGGATGCCTTCCGCCTGGATCAATCAGGAGTCGGCGCCCTTGCGTTGCCCGGGGCGCGTGCACCCTACCTGGCAATGCCGGCCAGCGGCCGGCACTACCGGTGCACTCAGAACGCGTTGATGCCGGTCAGTTCGCGGCCGATCACCAGCTGGTGCACGGTCTCGGTGCCTTCATAGGTGATCACCGATTCCAGGTTCAGCGCGTGCCGGATCGCCACGTGCTCGGTGGTGATCCCAGCCCCACCCAGCAGATCGCGACACTCGCGGGCGATGTCGATCGCCATGCGGCAGTTGTTCCATTTGGCCAGGCTGACCTGCTGCGGTTGCAGCTGGCCGGCTTCCTTCAGCCGGCCCAGCTGCAGCGCCAGCAACTGCGCGGTGGTGATCCGGCGGGCCATCTCGGCCAGCTTGATCTGCGCGCTCTGCGTGGCGGCCAGCGGGCGACCGAACAGCACGCGCTCCTTGGCATAGCCAAGTGCTTCATCCAGGCAGGCAATCGCCGCACCGATCGGCCCCCAGCTGATGCCGTAACGGGCCTGGGTCAGGCAGCCCAGCGGCCCCTTCAGGCCCTTCACGTTCGGCAGGCGATGGCTGTCGGGCACGCGCACGTCATCGAAGAACAGCGCGCCGGTCAGCGACGCGCGCAGGCTCATCTTGTGCTTGATCTCCTGCGTCGTGAAGCCGGCCATGCCCTTTTCCAGCACGAAGCCCTGGATGCCGTCCTCGGTCTGCGCCCAGACGATGGCCAGGTCGGCCACCGGGCCGCTGGTGATCCACATCTTGCTGCCGCTGATGCGCCAGTCGCTGCCGTCGCGCACCGCGCGGGTCTTCATGCTGGCCGGGTCGGACCCACCGTGCGCCTCGGTCAGGCCGAAGCAGCCGATCAGTTCGCCGCGTGCCATCGCCGGCAGCCACTGCTGGCGCTGTTCCTCGCTGCCGTACGCGTAGATGGGATACATGCACAGCGAGCTCTGCACCGAAACGAAGCTGCGCAGGCCCGAATCGCCGCGCTCCAGCTCCTGGCAGATCAGGCCATAGCTGACCGCGCCGAGACCACCGCCGCCGTACTCGGTCGGCAGGGTCGCGCCCAGCAGGCCCAACGAGGCGATCTCAGGCACCAGTTCATCGGGGAAGCGGGCCTGGTCGAAGGCATCGCCGATGATCGGCAGCACGCGCTCGTTGGTGAAGCGGGCGACGCTCTCCTGCACTGCGCGCTCTTCCTCGTTGAGCAGGGAACGGACATCGAACAGATCGTACGGATGCAAAGCCATGGCACTCACACGCAGTCAGGACCCGGCCATTGTCGGTCATCCGGGCAGAGCGTGCCGACCAAGGTCGCCACCCACCAGAGATGCACAGCTACGCTGCACCGCAGCAATCATGAGGTGAACATCGCCGATCTAGCTCGATCACGCGCGGCCCGGTACCCTGACACATTCAAACAACCGTTTCGCCCGTGGCCGCACGCGCGATTCCCAGGCACCGCCGGTGGCCCCGATGCCGGCCCTACCCACGAGTCATGCAATCGATGAGCGCTGAAGCCAACGCCCTGCCCCCGCGTGAAGTAATGGAGTTCGACGTGGTGATCGTCGGCGCCGGCCCCGCCGGCCTGGCCACCGCGATCCGCCTGCGCCAGCGCGCGCTCGAAGCCGGCCGCGAGCTGTCGGTGTGCGTGCTGGAGAAGGGTTCCGAACCGGGCGCGCACGTGCTGTCCGGCGCGGTGATGGATCCGCGCGCGCTGACCGAGCTGTTCCCGGACTGGGCCGAGCGCGGCGCACCGCTGAAGCAGAAGGTCACCCGCGACGAATTCCTGTTCCTCAGCGAGACCGGCGCGCGCAGCACCCCCAACGCGCTGCTGCCGGAGTGCTTCCACAACGAAGGCAACTACATCATCAGCCTGGGCGAAGTAACCCGCTGGCTGGCGCAGCAGGCCGAGGCGCTGGAGGTTGCGATCTTCCCGGGCTTCGCCGCTGCAGAAGTGCTGTACGGCGACAACGGCGAGGTGATCGGCGTGGCCACCGGCGACATGGGCATCGAGAAGGACGGCAGCATCGGTCCGGCCTTCGAGCGTGGGATGGCGCTGCACGCCAAGTACACGATCTTCGCCGAAGGTGCGCGCGGCCACCTCGGTCGCCAGCTGATCGCCCGCTACAAACTGGACGAAGGCAAGGACCCGCAGGCCTACGGCATCGGCATCAAGGAGCTGTGGCAGATCGACCCGGCCAGGCATGAGCCGGGCCTGGTGGTGCATGCGGCTGGCTGGCCGCTGGACGGCGACACCTACGGCGGCGCGTTCCTGTACCACGCCGACGGCGGCAAGGTCGCCATTGGTTACGTGGTCGGCCTGGACTACAAGAACCCGTGGCTGAGCCCGTTCGAGGAGTTCCAGCGTTTCAAGACCCATCCCTCCATCCGCAAGCACCTGGAGGGCGGCACCCGCATCGGTTACGGCGCCCGTGCGATCACCGCCGGCGGCCTGCTGTCGCTGCCGAAGACGGTGTTCCCCGGGGGGGCGCTGGTCGGCTGCGAGGCCGGCTACCTCAACGCCAGCCGCATCAAGGGCAGCCATGCCGCGATCAAGACCGGCATGCTGTGCGCCGACGCCGCGTTCGACGCGCTGGCCGCCGATCGCCAGCACGATGAACTGAGCGCCTACCCGAAGGCGTTTGAAGCCAGCTGGCTGTTCACCGAACTGCAGCAGGCCAAGAACTTCAAGCAGTGGTTCAAGAAGGGCCAGACCGTTGCCACGCTGATGACCGGCGTGGAGCAGTGGCTGCTGCCGAAGCTGGGCGTGCGCAACCCGCCGTGGACCCTGCACCGCACCCAGCCGGACCACGCCTGCCTGGAGCCGGCGTCGCAGCACACCCGCATCGCCTACCCCAAGCCCGATGGCGTGCTGACCTTCGATCGTCTCAGCTCGGTGTTCCTGAGCAGCACCAACCACGACGAGAACCAGCCCAGCCACCTGACGCTGAAGGATCCGAGCATTCCGGTGAAGGTGAACCTGGCCGAGTACGCCGGTCCCGAAGCCCGTTACTGCCCGGCCGGCGTGTACGAGTTCGTCGGCGACGCCGGCGACGCGCGCCTGCAGATCAACGCGCAGAACTGCGTGCACTGCAAGACCTGCGACATCAAGGATCCGACCCAGAACATCGTCTGGGTGACCCCGCAGGGCGGCGGCGGCCCGAACTACTCGGGCATGTGATCGCCCCGGGCTGCGACCGCGTGTCGCAGCCCGGCCGCTCCACCGCACCGCTATCCTGCCCGCCCATGCGTGCCTCCCGCCTGCTCACCACCGTTGCCGTGGCCCTGCTTGCCACGGCCTGCCAGCGCCCGCCTGCGGCGCCGGCGACGCCCGAACAGGCCCGCCAGCAGGCCATGCAGCGCGCGTTCGAACTGTGCGCCGGCTGCCACACCGTGCAGCCTGGCGGCATCCACCGCTTCGGCCCCAACCTGCACGGCGTGATCGGCCGTCGCGCCGGCAGCCTGCCCGATTACGGCTATTCCGACGGCATGCGCCGCGCCGACATCACCTGGAGCGCGCAGACCCTGGACGCGTTCCTGCAGTCGCCCACCCACGTGGTGCCCGGCACGCGCATGTACAACGCCTTTCCCAGCGCCGAACGCCGCGCGCTGGTGATCGCCTACCTGCAACAGCAGTCGGCTCAGTGAGCCAGTCGCTGCAGCTGATGCTGCAGCCTTGCCACGAACGCCGTTACAGCGGCGAATACCGGTGCCGGATCGGCCTCGGTCGCATCCTGCAGGCGCTCGACCAGCGCGTTGGCCTGCCCGGCCAGTGCGCTTGCCCCGATCGCCCCCAGACCGCCCGCCTGGCGATGCAGGTGGAGCGCCGCAGTCTCGCGGTCACCGGCCCGCACGGCGCGCTGCACCGCCGCCAGATCACTTTCACTGGCCTGCAACAGGCTGTCGCGCAGCTGCTCGGCCACGGCACGCGAGCCATAGCGCTGCTGCAGGGTGGCCAGATCAGGCAACACTTCAGCGTCGTCGGCGACAGTCTCCTGCACGGGCGCATCGAACGACTGGCCCTGTGCCTGCGGCAGCCAGCGCAGCAGCGCGGTGCGCAGCGTGGCCAGCGACAGCGGCTTGGCCAGCACCTCGTCCATGCCGGCCTCGCGGCAGCGGCGCGCATCGTCGTCCAGCACGCTGGCGGTCAGCGCCAGCACCGTCAGCCGCGGCTGGCCGGTACGGCCCTCGCGCTCGCGCAACAGGCGGGTGAAACCGAAGCCGTCGAGTACCGGCATGCGGCAGTCGGTAATGACCAGGTCGAAGGCCTCCGATGACAAGCGGTCCAGTGCCTGCTGGCCATCGCCCAGTAGCACATGGGGTACGCCCAGCTGCTGCAGCCGCCACGCCATCATCGCCTGGTTGGTCGGGTGGTCCTCGATCACCAGCACGCGTGCCTCGCGCAACGCCGGCGGCAGCAGCGCCGCCTGCTCCTGCTCCGCAACCAGCGCTTCAACGTCACCCCTGCCTGCCTCCACCAGCGCCAGCCGCACCTCGGCGCGGGTGCCCTCGCCCAGCGTGCTGTGCAGCTCCAGCTCGCCGCCCATCATCTGCACCAGGCGCTGGCAGATGCTCAGGCCGAGGCCGGTACCACCATGGTCGCGCTGGATGTAGGCACCGGCCTGGGTGAACGGCGCAAACAGGTGCTGCAGCTGTTCCGGTGCGATTCCGATGCCGGTGTCGGTGACGCTCAGGCACAGCGGCTGGCTGCCGTCGTCGGCGGTCGGGCCCAGTACCTCCAGCTGCAGCCGCACTTCGCCGCGCGCAGTGAACTTGATGGCATTGCTGAGCAGGTTGAACACGATCTGGCGCAGGCGCACGCCATCCACTTCGTGCGCTGCCGCCAGCTGAGGGTCGATCTGCACATGCAGCTCCAGCCCGCGTGCACTGGCCTGCGCCGACATCAACCGGCACACGCTTTCCAGCAGCGGCCGCAGCGGTTGCGGTACCGGCTCCAGGCGCAGTGCACCCGCTTCCAGCCGCGAGTAATCGAGGATGTCGTCGAGGATCTGCCGCAGCATCTGCGCCGAATCCTCGATCACGCCGAGGATGCGCTGCTGCTCGCTGTCCAGCGGTGAGTGTGCCAGCACCTCCAGCATGCCCAGCACGCCGCTCATCGGCGTACGGATCTCGTGGCTCATCGTGGCCAGGAAACGCGATTTGGCCTCAGCGGCCTGCTCGGCGTCCGCCTTCGCCGCCGCCAGTGCATCGGCCTGCATCCGCGCCTCGCTTACATCCACCCAGTACCCGCTCCAGATCACCGCGCCGTCTTCGGCGGCGTAGGGATGGGCCTGGCTGCGCACCCAGCGCACGCCTTCCCCGTCGCTGCGCAGGCGAAACTCCAGGATCAACGGCGCGAACTGGTGCGCGGCCTGCTCGATGGAATGCAGGATGCGCGCGCGGTCCTCCTGCTCGACGCGTTCCAGCAACACCCTCGCATCCTGTTCGGCCTGCTGACGGGTGATACCGAACAACGCAGGCAGGTCGCCGGCGATGAACGGGAAGCTCAGCGTGCCATCGGCATCGCGACGGGCCTGGTAGACCACCGCCGGCAGGTTGTCGGTCACCTCGGCCAGGCGCTGCTCCAGCTGGCGGCGTCCTGCCACCTCACGGCGCAGCCGCCAATGGCCCACGCCATGCACCAGCAGTGCGGTCAGCAGCACCATCAGCACGGGCACGCCCCACCGCAGCAGATTGCTCCAGTCGACCCCATTGCGGTACTCCACCGCCAGCCAGGCGCTGCGCAACGCCTCGCGCTTGCGTGGGGTCATCTGCAGCAGCAGGCGATCGAAGGTCGTGGCCAGGGCCGCATGGCGGCGATCCACCGCCAGCGCCAGCTGGTCGTTGAAACCGGCCGGAGCCGCGACCTGCATCCGCCCCGGGAAACGGCTGCGCAGCAGGTGATCGACCACGGCAAGGTTGCCCACATAGGCATCGGCTTCACCCTCAAGCAGGCGCTGCAGCGCCTGCTCGGCACTCCGCGCAGCAATGATCCGGGCCTGCGGCGCCTGTTGCTGCACATAGCCACGCACGCGCTCCGGGTCGGACAGCAGCACGCGCTTGCCCTGCAGGTCGGCCAGGCCCAGCAGCGATTCGCCATCGCTCCTGACCACAATCACGTTCGGCACGCTGATGAAGGGCTGGCTGAACACCCAGTCCGGGCCCAGGTAGCGCGAATCAACGGGTATGCCCATCACCGCCTGCAGTTCACCGCGGCGGGCCTTCTCACGCACCTCGTACCAGTCGTGGCTGTTCTCGACCTTCAGGTTGGCGCCGGCCTGCATCAGGCGCTGCAGGTACTCGCTGGCCAGGCCACTGGGCCGGCCATCCTCGCCGGTGAACGACAGGGGCGCGGCATTCGGCGCGAAACCGATCATCAGCGGCTGCTCCAGCACACGCTTCTCGGCCTGGCTCAGCGCCAGCTGCGCCGATGCCGACCAGTGCGGCGGTGACAACCAGCGTTGTGCGAGGGCATCGCGCTGGGCCTGGCTGGTCGCGGCCAGCGCCAGGTCCAGGGCTTCGGCCAGGGGTTGCTTGCTGTTGGCAATGCCGAAGTGCAACCGTTCGGGGGGCAGGTCGCTCGGCCGCAACAGCGCCACGCCCTGCAGGCGCCGGCTGGCAATCAGCTCGGTGGCGACGAAGGCATTGCCGATGTAGACGTCCGCTTTGTCGTCTATGACCATCTGCAATGCGCTCAACGTGTCGTTTGCGACAAGCTGGCGGGCACGCGGGAATCGGGCGCGCACCTGCGGACCGGTCAGGAAGTCCTGTTCGATCACCACCCTCAGCCCATCCAGGTCCGGCATGTCGGAGGCACGCAGGTCATCGGGCCGGCCCACCAGAGCGAGCGGCGCCTCACTGTAGGCTGCGGTATAGACCATGCAGCGGGTGCGGTCGGCACTGAGGCCGACATTCATCACCACGTCGATCTCGCCACGACATGCCGCATCCAGCACGGATGTCCAGTCCGGATAGCGGCGCGCCTCGACCTTCACACCGAGCTGGCGAGCAAGATGCGACAGGTAGTCCGGTCCCAGCCCGACCTGCTTGCCATCACGGAGGGACTCGAAGGGCGGCCAGCCGCTGTCATACTGCCCGACAACGATGGTCGGATGCGCCACCAGGTATTCGCGCTGCAACGGGCTGAGCGGCAGCAGGCCAGGGGCCGGCTGTGCCTGGGCCACGGGCAGCGCCAGCACCGCCAGCAGCAGGAGCAGCCCGCGAACAGCCCACCTACGCATCTGCGTCGATCTCCTAGAATCCTGCCAGGGACCGCGATGGTCTCGGTCCGGCGTGCCCGATGGCCATACTAGAGCATGAGCTTGCGCATCATCATCGCAGACGATCACCCCGTGGTCCGTATCGGTACCCGCGCCGTCATCGAGTCGAGCGGCGTCGGCCGCGTGGTCGGCGAGGCCGACAGCGCGCAGGCGCTGATGACCCTGCTCGCCAGCCAGCCCTGTGACCTGCTGGTCACCGACTACTCCATGCCGGGCAGCCCGCAGGCCGACGGCTTCGCCATGATCGGCATGATCCGCCGCCGCCATCCCGACCTGCCGGTGCTGATGCTCAGCGTCTCCAGCAACCTGGCGATCCTGCGCATGGTACTCGACAGCGGCGTGCTCGGCCTGGTCGACAAGAGTTCGTCGATGGACGAACTGCCACAGGCCATCCAGTCGGTCTACCGCGGCCAGCCCTACATCAGCCGCAGCCTGCGCGAGCGGGTGGAAGCGGCCGGCAGCTGGCGCATGCGCGAGGGCGACGGCAAGCCGCTGTCCCCGCGCGAGGTGGAGGTGCTGCGCTTGCTCGGCACCGGCATGACGGTAAAGGAGATTTCGCTGCTGCTGCGCAAGAGCGTCAGCACCATCAGCCGGCAGAAAGGCGATGCGATGCTCAAGCTGGGGCTGAAGGGCGATGCCGAATTGTTCGACTATCTGCGTGACGGGAAAATCTGAGACGCGATTCACATAATCGCACCGGCAACAATGCGAGGTCGAAGGAATCGACCGGCGCATGTCCGGCCGCCAGCGGGCAGAGCCTGGCGCTTCGCAGCGGTTCGGTGCAGAGCGCGCCTGACGTGCTGCAGCCGCAGCAGGAGACCCCGCAGGAGCAGGCGCGGCAGGCCCAGAAAGCGATGGGCGTCGGACATGCCAACGCCTTGGCAGAGAAGGGAGGGGCCACCTCCGCGGCCCTTTTCCTTTCCGCCAGCTGAGCGGCCGCAGCCGCTTTCAGCCTTGCTTCATGCCGCCTGCCGCTAGATGAATGCGCAAGCCGCTCGGTGCACCAGGCAATGTTCCGGCAATGTTGGAACGCCAGCGTGGACATCACGGCAGCCGGGGCGCCCCGCGCCCTCCCTGCCCAGCGTGGCATGCACCTCACAGGAGAACGAACATGCTCAGTACTTCCACACTCAGCTTCCGTGGTCTGGCGATGGCTCTGGCACTGGTTGCCGGTGTCGCCATGGTCAGCGATGCCAGCGCGATGTCGAGGAAGGACAAGCGCACCCTGGTCGGCGCCGTGGTCGGTGGCGTGGCCGGCAACCTGCTCTCCAACGGTGATCCTGCCGCCACCGTCGGTGGTGCCGTGGCCGGCGGCGCGATCGGCAATCTGACCACCTCCGACCGCCGCGACCGTCGTTATTACGACAATCGCTACTACGACAACCGTTACGACCGCCGCTACGATCGTGGCTACTACCGCAGCGGTTACTACGATCGTGGCGACGACCGCCGCTGGCAGCGCGAGCGTTACTACGACAACCGCTACTACCACGACCGCGGTCGCCATCGCGGCTGGTAAGCGGCACAGCGGCGTTACCCTGCCGATGGCAGAGACGGGCGGGTCGATGACCCGCCCGTTTGCGTTGGCCGCGCGCATGGCGTTGAATGCGCAGCCTTGGATGTGACTTTCCCCTCTCGGGCTGCGGCATGACGTCTTCCTCCCACCGCGTGCAGGGCCTCAACAACGACGAGGTCGCTGCCGACTGGCCACCGATCAGCGCGGCGGACATCGCGTGGTTGCGACAGTGCTATCCGCAGCTGGACAGCGGCAGCCAACCGCGCTGGCACAGCCCGCGACCGCTGTCGGCTGCCGCCATCGTCGATGGCACGCGCGGCGCGGTATTCATCAAGCGCCATCACCACAGCGTGCGCAACGCGGCCTGCCTGGAAGAAGAACACCGCTTCATCGCCCATCTCGACGCTGCTGGCGTGCCGGTGACGCAGGTGCTGGCAGCGACCGATGGTCACACCGCGGTCGAACACGATGACTGGACGTTTGAACTGCACGACGTCGGCGCAGGCGATGACCTGTACCGCGACGCGGTGTCGTGGTCGCTGCTGACCGATGTCGCGCAGGCCCGTGAAGCCGGACGCGCACTCGCACAGCTGCACCGCGCCGCAGCCAGCTACCACGCGCCCCAGCGCAGCACCCATCTGCTGGTGGCGCGCGACGACCTGATCCGCGCCGACGATCCGATCGCCGCAATCAAGGCAGGTCTGCACGCGCGCCCCGGCCTGGCCCGCTACCTCGCGCGCATTCCGTGGGAAGCACAGCTGCGGCGTGACGTGCTGCCGTGGCACACGGGACTGGCCGAGCGCCTGCGCGACGAACCACGGCTGTGGGCGCACAACGACTGGCATGTCTCCAACCTGCTGTGGCGCGACGGGCAGGTCAGCACCGTGCTGGATTTCGGCCTGGCCTCGCCCACCAGTGCACTGTTCGACCTGGCTACCGCAGTCGAGCGCAACGCCGTGGCATGGCTGGAGCTGGAGCGCGGCATGGAGGCGGTGCGCATCGATATCGCGCTGGCGTTGCTCGATGGCTACCGCCAGGTGCTGCCGCTGTCGGCGGCACGCGTGCACCTGCTGGCCGACCTGCTGCCGATGGTGCATTTCGACTTCGCACTGTCCGAAGTGGAGTATTTCGAGGGCGTCACCGGCTCGACCGCCAATGCCGATGTGGCGTGGCAGCCCTTCATGCTCGGCCATCCGGCGTGGTTCCATACCGCCCCGGGGCAGGCACTGCTGCAGGCCCTGCACGCCGCCGCGTGATCCGGTTGACGCAGCGTTGGGGTCAGATCCCATTCCGCAGGAAGGGGATCTGACCCTGAGTGGCGCTCGCAAATCCGTACCATTTGTAGTGAAATGGTCACCTGAAGCGGGGGTGCCTGGATCTGCCAGGCTGAGAGAGTCCCTTGGAACCTGATCCGGTTTGCACCGGCGTAGGGAGCTTTGAGCCGCAGCCACACCCCCGTCATGGGCCGGTGCACCTGCGCGCCGTCGCTTCGTCTCCCTTGTTGTCCGAAGACGAACCGAATGAACCGCTGCCTGCGCCCCACCCTGCTCTCCCTCGCCCTCTGCGCCGCGCTGCCGCTGCACGCCAGCGAGGCCGAAGCGTCCCCCGATGCGGCTGCCACCGGCGCCGAGCGCTCGCCGACCGAACTGGCGGCGGTGCGCGTGCAGGCCGGCAAGCCGAAGGCCGATACCTCGCGCGTGAACGCCTTCGGTGGCGGTTCGTGGAAGGACACGCCGGCGTCGGTGAACGTGCTCGAGCGCGACTATCTCGACCGCCGCCAGCTACGTTCGCTGTCCGAGCTGGCCAGCAACGACGCCTCGCTGGGTGATGCCTACGCGCCGGTGGGCTACTACCAGAACATCGCCATCCGCGGCTTCGCCCTGGACGCCGCCACCGGCTACCGCTTCAACGGCCTGTCCATCGTCGGCGAACAGCGTCTGGCGCTGGAGAACGTGCAGTCGGTGGAGATCCTCAAGGGTGAAGCCGGGCTGGCGGCAGGGGTGATGGCGCCGGGCGGGATCATCAACTACATCGGCAAGCGCCCGGCCGAAGTGCGCACCGCCACGCTCGGTACCGATTCGGAAGGCTCGCGCTACGTCGCCGTCGATGTCGGCCACTGGATCACCCCGCGCTTCGGCCTGCGCCTGAATGCCGCATGGGATTCCAGCAATTCCTACGTCGAGCACGCCGATGGCCGCCGCAACTTCTACTCGCTGGCCGCCGACTGGCTGATCGGCGAGCGCGGCAAGCTGGAAGTGGATGCCAACTACCAGACCAGCTCGCAGCGCTCGGTGTCCGGCTACCAGCTGCTGGGTGCGCGTGACCTGCCGCGCGGTGTCGACCGCGAGCATCTGCTCGGCTACCAGCCGTGGCAGCGCCCGGTGGATATCGCCAGCACCAACATCACCGCGCTGCACACCTACGACTTCAATGAGGCCTGGCAGTCGCGCGTCTCGGTGGGCCATAGCCGCTCGGTGATCGATGACAACGTCGCCTTCGCCTACGGCTGCTACTACGCCACGCAGTGCGCCGACGGCAGCGTGCCGGGCAATTATTTCGCGCCGAACGGCGACTATGACGTCTACGACTACCGCAGCCCGGACGACACCCGCCGCAACCAGCAGGCCCGTGCCGAACTGCGTGGCCGCTTCGAGACCGGCAGCGTCGGCCACCAGCTGACCCTCGGTGCCGACTACTTCCGCCGCACCGTGGACAGGCGCCCGAGCGTCAACGAGTACGTCGGCACCAGCAACATCCACGACGCACCGGTGCCGGTGTTCGCGCCATCGCCGAAGATGCCGGGCCCATCCGCACGACGCCTGGACAGCCGCCAGACCGCGTTCCTCGCGCTGGACCGGATGAGCTTCGGTGACGACTGGCAGTGGCTGGCCGGTGGACGCTTCGTCCGCCTGGACGAGCGCGCCTATGACAAGCGCGGCACCCCGCAACGCCACAGTCGCTTGTCGCGTTTCCTGCCACAGACCGCCGTGGTGTGGAAAGCCACCGACCAGCTCAACGCCTACGCCAGTTACGTGCGCGGCATTTCGCTGGGCCAGGAAGCGCCGTTCTGGACCAGCAATGCCGATACCTTCCTGCCGTCGGTGCAGTCGCGGCAGCTGGAAGTGGGCCTGAAGTACGTGCCGGTCGAGGCGCTGGCGCTGGGCGCAGCCGTGTTCCGCATTTCGCAGCCGTACCAGTACGCCAAGCCGGACAACAGCGACGTGGGCTACACCTTCGTCGAGGAAGGCACGCAGACCCACACCGGGCTGGAGCTGACCGCCAACGGTCAGCTGACGGATGCATTGCAGATCGTGGCCAGCGCCAGCGTGCTGCAGGCGCGTGCGCGCGACACCGGCACGCCAGCCTATGAAGGCCATCAGCTGGTGAACGTGCCGAAGGTACGCGCCAGCGTGCACGTGGCCTACGCGCTGCCGTTCGTGCGGGGCCTGGACGTGACCGGCGGCTGGCGCTATGCCGGTGCCAACGTGGCACGTGCCGACGGCGGCGTGCGCGCACCGGACTATTCGGTATTCGATGCCGGCCTGCGTTTCCAGCACCGGCTGCACGAGCGTGCGGTGACCTGGAACCTGTCGGTGGACAACGTGTTCAACCGCTTCTACTGGCGTGACACCGGCAGCAGCGGCGGTGACTACTACCTGTTCCCCGGCGCACCGCGACAGGCGCGCCTGTCGGTGACGTTCGCGCTGTGAACGGCGTCGTGCTCGAGTGGACCGCCGCGCTGTGCAGCGTGCTCGGCGTCTGGCTGATGGCCCGGCGCCGGTTGTCTGCATGGCCGGTGGGCCTGCTGTCGGTCACGCTGTATGGCCTGGTGTTCGCCGAGGCCAAGCTGTACTCGGACACCCTGCTGCAGGTCGCCTTCGGTGGCTTCCTGGTCTACGGCTGGCTCAACTGGCGCCAGCACGCCGCCGATGAGGGCAGCATCCGCATCGTGCCACTGGCGCGAGGCAAGCTGCTGCGCGACCTGGCCTTCGGCCTGTGCGGTGGCGTGGCGCTGGGTGCGGCCATGCACACCTTCACCGATGCCGCGCTGCCGTGGCTGGACGCGATGCTGACCGCACTGAGCCTGGTCGGCCAGTGGTGGCAGGCGCGCCGCCACGTCGCCTGCTGGTGGGTATGGATCGCCGTGGACGTGGTCTATGTGGGTGCGTACCTGTTCAAGTCGCTGCACGTAACTGCCGCGCTGTACGTGTTCTTCCTCGGCCTGGCCGTGTTCGGCCTGCGCGCATGGAGCGCGGCCGCGCGCGAGCCGCAGGTCGCAACGCAGTAGAGCCACGCCATGCGTGGCTGTTGCGGGCAATCGGCGCGCCATCCACGCATGGCGTGGATCTACGGGCTCAGGGCCAGACGCAGCGGCTGGCGCATGTCGGCCGGTGGGGCCGCCTGCAACGGCGCAGCCTGCAGCGTCGCGCGCAGGTCGGCATCGACCTGGGCATCACCCAGGCTGTCGAATTCCAGTTTCGAAATGCGGCCGTCCGCGGCGATCCACAGGCTTACCGGTAGCGGCGTCGGTGTGTCCGGATGTGCCTGCAGCCATTCCAGCACGCGCTGCGCCTGCGGGTCCTGCTCCTGCTGCAGGCGCTGCTGCAGTTGGCCACCCACGGCGGTGGCGTAGGCCATCCAGTGTGCGGGAGCCTCCTGCGCGGAAACGCTGGCACTCCCCAGTGCCAATGCCCCGAACAACGCGGCAAGTGGCCGCCACCAGCGGCGTACGCCGGTCCTGTTCCCTGCCATGACCATCGCCAGCCTCCTGCACTCCCATCCAGCGCGCCATGGTCGGCGCCATAGATGACAGGCAGATGGCGGGCCGTGATGGCCCGGCGCGATCACTCGCCCAGGTCGGCCAGCACCTTGCGCGACGGCGCGAAGAAGGTCACGCCGGTGGTGGCGGTGGAGAAGTCGAGGATGCGGTCGTGCAGCGGCGCGGGATTGCCGATGAACATGCGCTCGAGCATCTTCTCGATCACCCACAGGCGGCGCGTGTAGCCGATGAAGTAGGTGCCGTACTCGCCACGGCCCGGGTTGGCGAACGGCATGTTGTCACGCAGGATCTCGTGCTCGCCGTCAGCGTCTTCGATGGTGCACAGCGTCTTGTGCGATTTCTGCGCATCGGCCGGCGCATCATCCAGCTCGATGTTGTCGTGCTTGGTGCGGCCGATGATCGCCTCCTGCGCCTCGGTCTTCTGCGCGCGCCAGGCATCGAGGTTGTGCAGGTACTTCTGCACCACCACGTAGCTGCCGCCGGCATGCTCCGGGTCTTCATCGCCAACAATGGTGGCTTCCGGCAGCGACAGTCCTTCCGGGTTGGCGGTGCCGTCGACGAAGTCGAGCAGGTCGCGGCCATCGAAGTAGCGGAAGCCGGCCACGTCATCGACCGCCTCGACCGCATCACCGAAGGCCATCAGCAGGTTGCGCTCGAACGCCACGATCAGGTCCATGGTGCGTGCGCGGATGTGGTACAGCAGGTCACCGGGCGTGGACACAGCGGTGTGGGTCGCGCCCTTGATCTCGCGGAACGGCTTCAGCTCGCGTGGCGGCGTGGACCCTACCAGCGGCTGCCACACGCGATGGCCAATGGCCACGTTGCAGGTGAAGGTGCGCTCGATCTCGCGGATGGCGGTGTTCTTGATCAGATCGTCGGTACTGGCCAGCACCTCGCGCGCCTTGGCGATCGACGCCACGTCGTCCTTCATCTTCAGCACCAGGAACGCCGCCGAATGGGTGAGTGGCGCCGTGATCTGCTGCGGCTCGTTGTCGAGCGTGTGATTGAGGGCGGTGATCGGTGGGGGCTGGGAATTCACGGCAGTTCCTGCTGGCTTGAGGCGGGTGCATCGTCAATGGCGACGTGCCGGGATCATAGCCGAACCGCCTGGCCCGGGACGGAGCGGTTCTCGTTCCGTCCTGCGCGCAGCACCGTGCATTCCTGCGCTACATGGAACTGCTGCGGCCCTGCACTCTCCGGATGCACAAGAAAGAAGAAGCCCGGCGCGAGGCCGGGCTTCGGTTGGCGTGTGGGAGAGAGAGAGAGTCACACGCCAGCACAACACGCTCTAACGACGGGCGTTTGTTACCAGGTGAAGCGCGGGCCCACGAACCACTCGCGGTCGCCGGCCTTGGCCAGCTTCACTTCGCCACTCAGGCCCCAGTTCTGGTTGAACTTGGCGGTGGCGCCGACGCGGCCGTAGAACTCGCCGTCCGGGTTGATGCCGTGCTTCTTGGTGTAGTCCTCGTAGCCGGCCATCACGTAGCCTTCCACGTACGGGTTGAACGCGGTCCGCACGCCGACTTCGGTCGAGTAGCCGTTGAAGTCCAGGCCGTGCTTCATGTCGAACTTCTGGTAGGCGACACGGGCCACCAGGTCGGTGTTCGGTGCGATGCCGTAGTTGTAGCCGGCACCGATGCGCCACTGGTCGACGTCATTCTTGAACGTGTCGGTCTCCTGCGCGCTGTAGTCGCCGAAGATGTGGAAGTTCGGGTGCACCGCCACGGAACCCTTCACCTTCCAGCCATCGGCGTCGCCGCCCTTGGCATCGGTGTTCACATAGCCGCCTTCAACGTAGTTGTACGACAGGCCATCGGTTGCCGATGCAGCGAACGGCAGGGCAGCCAGAAGACCCAGGGCGAGCAGCGAATTCTTGTTCATCGGGACACACCTTTAATAATTTTGGTTTCGTCGGCCGCCTCCCGGGAGGGGGAGAGAGAGGAGGCGGTCGACAGGTGTGAATTATCCGTTAGGGGGTCTAATCGACCCTGAATATTGAACTGACTGGTGTATAAATAAGGCTGGCGTTCAGGGAACTCCTCATGCCGCACGTAGCCATCCCGTCACTGCTGTTTCCGCTGCATGCCCGACGCACAGTGCGGGCGTTGCTGCTCTTCGCCCTGCCGATGATGTTGCAGGTAGCCAACGCAGCCGAGCGTACCCGCCCTTCCGGGCGCATCGTGATTCAGACCGACGATGTCACGCGCTTCTTCAACGTGCTGGATGCAAGCGGAGGCAAGCCGAGTGCCGACGATCTGCAGCGCGGCTATCTGCATGCGGGTACGGATGCACTACGCAGCTTCACTGACAGCCGTATCGGCGCGATGGATCGTCTTGCAGATGCGATCCAGCACAAACCTGCGCTGTTTGCCAAAGCGCGTAGCTGTGCGAGGGCGCTGCCGGAGATCCGCGAGCGGGTTGCCAAGGCACTCGATCGGTTGGGTACCCTGCTTCCTTCCGCACGTTTTCCGCCGGTCACCGTGCTGGTGGGTCGGGGCAACAGCGGCGGTGTCACCACGCCCGACGGCGTGGTGATCGGACTGGAAGCACTGTGCAACGCCGACTGGATGCAGGCCGATGTGAGCGACCGTTTCGTGCACCTGATCGCCCATGAGTATGTACACATCCAGCAGCCGGGCGCAGCCGCAGACGTTGCGCAACCGACCCTGCTCTATCAGACGCTGCTGGAAGGAGGCGCCGAGTACGTGGGCGAACTGATCTCGGGGCAACCGGCCAACGCGCATCTGCGTCGTTGGACGCAGGGCCGCGAATGCGCCCTGGAACGCCAGTTCGCCCGGGACAGCGCCGGTACTGATCTGTCGCAATGGCTCTACAACGGAGCGGGCGACGAAACGCGCCGCGGCGATCTTGGCTACTGGATCGGCTACCGCATTGCCGCTGACTACGTTGCCCGCACCGATGACAAAGCCGGTGCCGTCGCCACGCTGCTGGAGGTGCGCCCGGAAAGTGCGCCGGCATTGTTCGCCGCAAGTGAATGGCGCCCGGCGTGTGGGCCAGTGGAAAACGGGAAAGAATGAGGCCGTCTTCAGGCTGATGAATTGGGCGATTCGAGCAACCGCAAGGCCGTCGCCTCTGCGCACATCAGCTCGCCTGATCTCACTCGTTAAGCTTCGCTGACGAACATATTTCACAACCCTTCCACGTCTTCCAACTTCAGCTGAAAGCGCTTGTCAGCGTGGGGAACAAACGCCGCTATATTCCAGCTTCCCCAGACGAAGGAGGGAGTGCAATGAACCTGAACCCGCAACACATGAAGACGGCCCGCGCACTTGCTGTAGCGCTCATCGCCACCGTGAGCCTTGGCGCTTGTGCCACCTACAAGGACGAGTTCGCAACCATCAACTCGCGCCTCGATCAGCTCGATGTAAAGGTGCAGGGCGCTGCACAGAGTGCCGAGTCCGCCAACCAGTCGGCACAGCAGGCCAACCAGCGCCTGGACCAGATCGAAGGCCGCGTGCAGCAGCTTGAAAGGGCACCCGTCGGACGCAAGCCGCGCGGCTGATCGCTCCCTCACTGTTTGAATTGATCCACCTGTGTATCGGGAACCAGTGGCCCTCGCCGGCCACTGGCGTCCTTCCACCTCAGATCTGCATTGCCAGGAGCCGTCCCATTCGTACCTCCTCCTCCCCTGCACGCCGCGCCCTGCACGCCACTCTGGCCGTGGCACTGGCCGTTGCATGCAGCGGCGTAGCCAACGCCAGGGACAAGGACGCACCCGCACCACCGGCGGCCGCCGTTGATGAACTTCCGCCCGACCAGAGCGTCTCCGAAACAGTGATCGAGCTGGCCGGCTGGGTGGTCGCCAGCAAGGACAATCAGGGTTATCCGTTCGCGATCATGGACAAGGCCGCCGCGCAGGTCCTGGTCTTCGGCGGCGACGGCAAGCTGCGCGGCGCCGCGCCGGCACTGTTCGGTTCGGCCATCGGCGATCATTCCGCACCCGGCGTCGCCAAGCTTGCCCTGAGCGCGATTCCCGGCCACGACCGCACCACGCCTGCGGGCCGCTTCATTGGTGCCTATGGCCCCTCCGACGATGCCGGGCGCGTGCTGTGGGTGGACTACGATTCCGCCGTGTCGATGCATCCGCTGCCGCCGGGCAGCCCGAAGGAAAAGCGCGCCGAACGACTGGCGACGCCGACGCCGGACGACAACCGCGTCACCCACGGCTGCATCAACGTCTCGCCCGGCTTCTACGAACAGATCGTGCAATCCACGTTCCAGAAGGGCGGTGTGTTCTACATCCTGCCGGACAAGGATTCGATCGCGAAGACGTTCCCGGCGTTCGCGCAGAGCCGTGGCGATGCAAAGGACGAGAACAGCAAGGGCGCGCAGCGCGCGAGCAGGTAGCGCGCGTGCTGGAACTCAGGAAGCCGTCGCCCCTGCAGCCCGCGCCAAGGCCGCGGCGTGCGCGTCGCCCTTCCGCTCGCTGTAGCGGTCCACCAGGTAGTCCGACCGGCCCCGCGTCAGCAGCGTGAACTTCACCAGTTCTTCCATCACGTCCACCACGCGATCGTAGTACGGCGAGGGTTTCATCCGGCCGTCGTCATCGAATTCCTGCCAGGCCTTGGCCACCGACGACTGGTTGGGGATGGTCAGCATGCGCATCCAGCGGCCGAGCACGCGCAACGTGTTGACGGTATTGAACGACTGCGAGCCGCCGCTCACCTGCATCACCGCCAGCGTCCTGCCCTGCGTGGGCCGCACGCTGCCATCTTCCAGCGGCAACCAGTCGATCTGGTTCTTGAACACGCCGGTGACCGTGCCATGCCGCTCGGGGCTGACCCAGACCTGCCCTTCCGACCACTGTGACCATTCGCGCAGTCGCTGCACTTCGGGGTGATTCCTGTCCACGCTGTCCAGCATCGGCAGCGCATGCGGATCGAACACCCGGGTTTCGCACCCCAGGTGGCGCAGCAGCCGCTCGGCTTCCAGCGCAAGCTTGCGGCTGAACGACTGGGGCCGCAGCGAGCCGTAGAGCAGGAGAATGCGTGGCGGCCCCAGATCTGCCGCGGCGAGCTGGTGATGATTGGGCTGGGGCAATGACGATTCCAGCAGGTTGGGCAGGTCCAGGCTTGTGATTGGCTCATTCATTCGACTATTCTAGAAATATGGAAACATCTAATGCAATCACCGCCCTGACCGCCCTCGGCCATGCCACCCGCCTGGCTGCCTTCCGACTGCTGGTGGAGGCGGGCCCGGCAGGGCGCATGGCGGGCGACATCGCCACGGCCCTGCAGGTACCCCCAGCCACGCTCAGCTTCCACCTGAAGGAGCTGGTGCAGGCCGGGCTGGTGGAGAGCGAAAGCCAAGGCCGCCACGTCTGCTACCGCGCCAACTTCGATGCGATGAACGGCTTGGTCCAGTACCTGACGCACAACTGCTGCGCGGGCTCCCCGGATGAGCGGTGCACGGTGAACGAACCGGCATGCAGGTGCTGAGATGAAACCCGATCCGATGATTCGTACCGGCACACGCGACGACCTGTCCTACATCCGGGACCTTCTGCAGCGGGCGCAGTTGCCCGTGGCCGATCTGGAAAGCAGCGAGGTGGCGTTTCTCGTCGCAGACCTCGAAGGTGTTCCCGTGGGTGCCGTTGGATTGCAGATCTTCGGCGCGTCGGCCCTGCTTCGCTCGCTGGTGGTGTCCGACGACCAACGCAATACCGGCCTTGGGCGCGCGTTGCTGTCAGCGGCCGAGGACATGGCCCGCCGCATGCAGGTCTGGGAACTGGTGCTGCTGACGACGTCGGCAGGCCCATGGTTCGCGCGGCACGGCTATGCCGGATGCGATCGCGCGCAGATAGCCGAGGCGATCCGCAGCTCTGCCGAGTTCACTAGTCTCTGCCCGGCCAGCGCGCTGTGCATGTCCAAGCCACTCACTGACCACGGAAGCCACATGACCCGCAATGTCTTGTTCCTCTGCACCGGCAACAGCGCGCGCAGCGTGCTGGCTGAAGCCACCCTGCGCGCCTGGGGCGGCGATCACTTCAGCGCATTCAGTGCGGGCAGCCAGCCCACTGGCCAGATCAATCCCTTCGCGCTCGCCCAGTTGCAGGCCGAAGGAATGCCCATTGAAGGGCTGCGCAGCAAGTCGTGGAATGAGTTCGTGGACGCAGCCCCGATGGACCTGGTGATCACCGTGTGTGACGCGGCCGCTGCCGAAGCCTGCCCTGTGGTGTTCGGTGACTTCATCCGCAGCCACTGGGGCCTGCCCGATCCCGCCGCCGTGGCAGGCAGCGATGCCGACAAGGCCGCAGCCTTCGCTTTGGCCCATGCCATCGTGAAAACGCGCCTGCGTGCGCTGCTCGCACTGCCCGAATCGGCGTGGTCCGAACGCGAAACGCTGCAGCACGCGCTGGACCGGATCGGCCAGTTGCTGCCGACCGACGGCGCGCAGTGACGGTGCCACTGCCATGAGCCTGTTCGAGCGACACCTGACGCTGTGGGTTGCGCTGTGCATTGCGATGGGCACGCTGCTGGGCCACGTCCTGCCCGGTGCTTTCGCGGCGCTGGCCTCCGCCGAAGTGGCCAAGGTCAACCTGCCGGTTGCGGTGCTGATCTGGCTGATGATCATCCCGATGCTGCTGAAGGTCGACTTCACTGCGATGCGCCAGTTGCAGCAGCACTGGAAGGGCATCGGCGTGACACTGTTCATCAACTGGGCCGTGAAGCCGTTCTCGATGGCGCTGCTGGGCTGGCTGTTCCTGCGCCATGCCTTCGCGGACTGGCTGCCCGCAGCACAGATCGACAGCTACATCGCCGGGCTGATCCTGCTGGCGGCCGCGCCCTGCACCGCCATGGTGTTCGTGTGGAGCAACCTGTGCCGCGGTGATGCCAACTTCACCCTGAGCCAGGTGGCCTTGAACGACGCGATCATGGTGGTCGCATACGCACCGGTGGTTGCGCTGTTGCTGGGCCTGTCGGCGATCACTGTGCCCTGGGACACGCTGCTGTTGTCGGTGGGTCTCTACATTGTGGTGCCCGTGCTGGTGGCCGCCGTGCTGCGGCACTGGATCCTTTCGCGCAGCGGCGAGGCGGGCCTGCAGCGCGCGCTTCGACGGCTGGGCCCGCTGTCCCTGTCCGCGCTGCTGCTGACGCTGGTGCTGCTGTTCGGGTTCCAGGGCCAGCAGATCGTGAAGCAACCGCTGGTGATCGCGCTGATTGCGGTGCCGATCCTGATCCAGGTCTATTTCACTTCGGGCCTGGCCTACCTTCTGAACCGCCGTCTGGGCGTGGCGCATTGCGTGGCCGGCCCGTCAGCGCTGATTGGTGCGAGCAACTTCTTCGAACTGGCTGTGGCCACAGCGGTGGGACTGTTCGGCGTGCACTCGGGAGCGGCGCTGGCCACCGTGGTGGGTGTGCTGATCGAGGTACCGGTCATGCTGTCCGTGGTGCGGATCGTGAACCGTACACAAGCCTGGTACGAGAGACGCGAAGAGCACTGACAGATCAAAGTGTGTGGGAGTCGAATTGCGTTCTTCGCCCCGCACTGTCGTCATCGACTTGGTGGGGTGCCCGTACGCCACGTCATCAACTTCGACCCATGTCGCATATTCCCCATGCCGCTACGGCCGTTGCGGCGCCTGCGTCTGCGACAGCTTAACAGCGTGCAAAAATGCCAAAAGCGTCTTTGATCAAGCGTTGAATGCAACTGTTCTGATTGGCACCGCGCAGCAGCACGCGTACAGATGACGTGCCATCGAAAAAGGATGGCCGGGCTTCGAAAACCCGTGCGCTTGTTTAACAACGCTTGCCCGCCGGCGTCACCCCTCGTGGCGCCGGCGGGCAATCCGTCTGCCGGCTATGGCGGGCGGAGCGTGGAGGCCCTGTGCCTGCCGGTTTCAACAAGCGCCCGGTTTTCGAGCCACGTCTCCGCCCGCCACCTTTGCGTGGCGGCTGCCGTCTGTCCTGCACGGAGCATTGCCATGAGCACACCCGAATCCTCCCGACTACGCACGCAATACGTGCCCGCCAACGCGGACGCGCCTTCGGAAGCACCGCACCAGCAGGATCCTCTCGGTTTCATCGCCACCCTCGACCGCATCGGCAAGGGCGCCGCCGCCGACGGCCAACCCTGGCCCGAACGTCATCAGATGCCGGGCCGCCGCATGGCGCTGGCCGACGCGGATTGCGCATTGACCGGCCTGCGCGTGGCGCTGGAAATGCTGCTGGCTGCCGAGCGCGTGCGCCAGAACGGTCCCGACGAGGAGTACGTGGGCGACCGCGTGATGGAGGGCCTGATGATGGCCAGTCTGTCGCTGACCGCACAGGTCAGCGCACGCATGCGCCCGGAAGGGTGACACGGGGAACAACGCTCACTGCAACGCCGGGCACGGCCCGGCGCTGCGGCGCGCGCCACATCACTCGCAAAGCGCGCTGTCTTCCTTCAGCGCGGCATCCTGCAGTGGCTGGCGCTGTTCGATCTGCACACGCTGTTCCGCCGTCGGCTCGCCCAGCCACCACACACGGCAGCGCGCGGTAAGACGGCCGACCATCTTCGCTTCCGTCGGCGAATACAGCATCGCCAAGGCGGTGCCGGGGCAGTCGTGGGCCTGGCAAGCGGTGTAGAACCACCATGGCTCGCCATGCAGCACCAGCAGCTCGCCGGGCCCACTGGGTCCGCTCAACAGGCGTTGGCGCAGCGAGGGAATCTCCTTGTCGCTGGATTCGGCTGCCGAAGTACCCTTCATCAGGCTGTTGAAGGCCGCCAGCACCTTCGGGTCCTTGCGGCCGCAGTCGTCCACGGTACTGCCGCCGACCAGGGTGAAGAAGTGGGTCGCCAGCGGATTGTCCGCACAGGTCTGTTCGCCGCCGGCACTGGGGTCTTCCGGTTCACCTTCGTTGTCCCACACCGCGGGATCCACGCTGTCTTCGATGGACGGTTCCTTCTCGACCACCGTGGCCGTGGCGGCCAGAGCTTCGGTGGTTGGTGCTGGCGCCGCAGCAGGCGCGGCCTCGCCAGTCTTCTCCGGTGCCTGTCCGCAGGCTGCCAGCAGCGCGGCCATCATCGCCATCCCTGTGATTCGCGTCTTCATCGCGTGTCCTTGTCTGATCTGCGCTGCATCCACCGAATCGGCGGCCGCGTGATTCTAACCAGCGGCGCGCCAGGATGCGTTCGCAGCTTCCCGTCATCGCCTGGAGCCGGACGCATGCGCCGTACACCACTCGCCATGATCTTCTGCAGTGCCCTGCTGATGGCATCGCCGGCAAATGTCCACGATGCAGAAGGCGCGGAGCCTGCGCAGCCTCTCCCGGACGCAGCCCTGCCCGCACCGCTGGACCGTGTGCTGCGCAACTACGAGCAGGCGTGGCGCGGGGGTGATGCCAGGGCACTGGCTGCGCTCTTCGCCGAGGATGGCTTTGTGCTGCAGAGCAACCAGCCACCCGTGCGCGGGCGCACTGCGATCGAGGCTGCATATGCCGGACAGGGCGGCAGTCCGTTGCGGTTGCGTGCCTTGGCGTATGCGGTGGAAGGGAACACGGGTTACATCGTCGGTGCGTACAGCTACGGCAACAACGTGGGCGATACCGGCAAGTTCACGCTCACGCTGAAGCGTGAGCGTGATGGGCCTTGGCTGATCTTTTCGGACATGGACAACAGCAACGCGCCGCCGCGGGCGCGGTGAGGGATTCCGCAGGGCATGGCCCGGCGCTACTGGGCGCCAACCAAGGTTGGCCGCTACCAGAAGCGGGTTCCGTCCTGGATCCACGCCATGCGTGGATGAGGCGCACAAGAAAAAACCCCGGCACCTGGCCGGGGTTTTTCGATTCACTTGAACAGCGTGTCCGGATACTCCGGTTTCTGTTCCCGCGCCAGCAGTGCGCGCAAGCCTTCTTCGGGGGTCTGCTCGCCATGCAGCACGGCACGCACACCGTCGGAGATCGGCAGGTCGATGCCATGGCGGCGTGCCTGTCGCATCACTTCGTCGGCGGTCTGCACCGACTCGACCACCTGGCCGATCTCGCGCACGGCATCCTGCAGCGTCTGGCCGCGGCCCAGGGCCAGGCCCAGGCGGCGGTTGCGCGACAGGTCGCCGGTGCAGGTCAGCACCAGATCGCCCAGGCCGGCCAGGCCCATCAGCGTTTCCGGCTTGGCGCCGATCGCAGCGGCCAGGCGCAGCATCTCGTTCAGACCACGGGTGATCAGGCCGGCACGGGCGTTGAGGCCCAACTGCATGCCATCGGCCACGCCGGTGGCCACCGCCAGCACGTTCTTCATCGCGCCGCCCAGCTCGGCACCGACCATGTCGTCGCCGGTGTAGGCGCGGAACGCCGGGCCATGCATCGCCTCGGCCACCGTCTGCGCGAACTCGGGCACGTCGCCGTGCACGGTGATCGCGGTCGGCAAGCCCTGGGTGACTTCCTTGGCGAACGACGGCCCGGTGACGACGGCCAGCGGCACATCCTCACCCAGCACTTCGCGCGCCACTTCATGCAGGAAACGGCCCGAACCGGGTTCGAAGCCCTTGGTGGCCCAGGCCACGCCGGCACCGGCCGGTCGCAGCGGCGCCAGCGCACGCACGGTCTCGCCGAACGCGTGCGACGGCGTCACCACCAGGATCCAGGCCGCGCCCTGCACCGCCGACGCCAGATCGGTGGTGGCACGCAGGCTGTCCGGCAGCGGGATGCCCGGCAGGTAGCGCGGGTTCTCGTGGCGCTGGTCGATGGCCTCGACCACGGCCGCGTCGCGCCCCCACAGCACGGTCGGGTGACCGTGCCGTGCGAGCAGGCTGGCCAGCGCGGTTCCCCAGGAACCGGCGCCGAGCACGGCGATCTTGTCAGCGGGAGTGCTCATCCGTGACGTCGCGGCAGGAATCAGGCGTTGCCGGCCGGCTCGGAGTCAGCCAGCGACGGTGCGTCGCCCTGCTCCTGGCGCTGGCGCAGGGTTTCTGCGTACAGGCCTTCGAAGTTGATCGGCTGCAGGAAGAACGGCGGGAAGCCGCCGGCCTGGATCAGGTCGCTGATCAGCTGGCGCACGTACGGGAACAGGATGTTCGGGCACTGGGTGCCGAGCAGCACGTCGATCGACTGCGGGTCCAGGCCGACCAGGCCGAACACGCCGGCCTGCTTCACTTCGGCCACGTAGGCGGTGCGCTCACCGGCCTGGCAGGTCAGGGTCACGGCCAGCACGACTTCGAAGGCGTTCTCACCCAGGCGCTGCACCTGCTGGTTCAGGTTCAGCTGCAGCTCCGGCTGCACCTGGTCATTGAAGATGGTCGGCGCGTTCGGCGACTCGAAGGAGACGTCCTTGACGTAGATCTTCTCGACGGTGAAAGCGGGGCCGGTAGCGGCATCGACCGGCGCAGCGGCGCCGTTGGTGATCTCTTCGGACATTTCCAGTAACTCCAGGTGAATGCAATGAAAACGATGGTCGAACTACTGCGATGGGGGCGGGACCAGGCCCAGACAAGGCCGGATCCGCCACCTGCGGCAATCAGTTGCGGCCCTTGACCAGCGGCAGTTCGGCCTGCTGCCAGGCGGGAATGCCGCCATCGAGCACGTAGACCTTCTCGAAACCGGCCTTCTTCAGCGCCTTGGCGGCGGTTTCCGAAGCGTTGCCGCTGCGGCACACCAGCACCACCGGCGACTGCTTGGCATTGGCCACCAGCTTGTTTTCCGGGCCGAAGGCACTGGCCTGGGCATTGCGGCTGCCGGCAATGTGGCCCTTTTCGAAGTCACCGCTGGCCGACAGGTCGACCACCACCGTGCCGCCCGCGTTCATCAGCTGGGTCAGTTCGGCGGGCTTGATGCCCTTGAAGCCCCGGAACAGGCGGCGGATCTCGGTGACGATGATGGCCACGGTCAGGCCGACCAGGGCCGCGGACAGCATCGGGTTTCGGCCTGCAAAGGCCAGCAACTCTTCGTAATTCACTCAGGTCACGGGTCGATTAAGCGGGCGCCGATTGTCGCACAAGCCGGACGCGGCCCGTCACTGCCCCTTCCACAGGTCCGGCAGGCCGGCGGTCTGCCACCAGCGCTTGGCCTCCGGATCCCAGCGCCAGCGCTCGACCACGACCACGGTGCGCTCGGCCTGGGTGTTCTGGTTGATCACCCCGATTTCGACCCGGCGCTCGACCAGGCCACCGTCCAGCGAGGCGCTGCTGCGCTCGCGATAGGACGACACGCGCAGCTGCGCGTATCGGTTGAGCTCGAACTCGGTCGGCGGCTTTTCCTTGCGCAGCTTGGGGTCGAGGTAGCCGATGGCATCGTCCATGCTGCCCCAGCGGATGGTCGCGCCATACGCGACCTGGGTCTCTTCCAGCAGCTTGCGCTGCTTGCGGCTGAGGTCGTCGGCCGAGGCCACGGCGCTGACCAGCAGCAGGGAATACATCAGGAACTGGATGAGGCGGCGCATCGGTGGTTTCCCCAGAACGTCAGCCTGCCATCCTACCCTTTGGCGAAGGCAACAAAGCGACCGCTGAATTCGGCGGCGGGCTTGCCATCGGCACCGGGCTGGGTGGCGATGATGCTGATGCGGGCCTTGCGGCGCTGCCGGAAGGTATTCAGGAAGGCGTCCCAGCCGGTGGCTTCGGCCGCTTCGGCGTGGGCGTGCAGGTCCTCATAGACCGGCGCCAGATAGCGCAGGTTGCTGTCGGCCACATAGACCTCGGCATCGTGGCCGGCCAGGCGCAGGCGCAGGCTGACCAGCGCCCAGCCGGACAGGGTCAGCACCGAGGCCAGGCTGCCGCCGAAGGCGTTGCCCTTGTCGTTGACGTTGGCCGCCAGCGGCGCGGTGATGCGCAGCACGCCATCGGCATAGCCGTCGAGCTGGATCTGCATGGCGCGGACCGCCGGCATGCAGTCCAGCACGTCCTGCAGGGCGGCCAACGAGGAAGTCAGGGCATCAACGGACATCGGAGCAGCGACCACGACAACGAAGGGCCCGCATAATGCAGGCAATGGTCGACCATACGATACCCACTGGCGCCACCCGTTCCGGCCCGCGCTGGACCCTGATCTCGCTGCGCCCGCGGGGCCAGAACGTGGCGCTGCGCCGCGCCGTTGCCGGGCTGGGCGGGAATGTCCTGGCCCTGGCGCCCTGGCGCCTGCAGCGCCTGCAGGGCACGGCTGTGGTGCGCCAGCTGCAACGCGCGCTGAACTGCGACCGGGTGGTGTTCACCAGCCCGGCCGCCGTTGCCGCAGCCGCGTCCCTGCTGCCGCTGGCCGGCGTGCAGCGCAGCCCGTGGCTGACCGTGGGCGAAGGCACTGCGCGCGCATTGCAGGCACATGGCATCACCGAGGTGCACGCGCCGCAGCGGATGGACAGTGAAGGCCTGCTGGCGCTGCCGGTGCTGGCCGACGTACAGGGCCTGCGCATCGGACTGGTGACCGCGCCCGCCGGGCGTGGCCTGATTGCCGCGCAGCTGCAGGCGGCGGGCGCCACGATCGAACGTGCCGACGTCTACAAGCGTCGCCTGCTGCGACTGCCCCCGCGAACGCTGGCGCGATTGGCGCATTCAGCACAGCCGTGGGTACTGGCCGTGAGCAGTGGCGAAGCGCTGCAGCATTTCTGGCAACAGCTTCCGCCGGCCGGGCAGCAGCGCCTGCGGGCGTCTGCCCGCGTGGTGGTTGCCAGTGACCGCCTCGGCGAACAGGCGCAGGCGCTCGGCCTGCAGCGCATCACACGCAGCGCCGGCCCCACCGCTGCGCAGCTGGTGGCGGCCGCACACGCCACGCTCACCGTCCCGGCAGCGACCTGAACAGGGACGTGGGTCACGCTTGCCGCTGTCGTCGGCAACGGTGATGCTGTGCACAACGCGGCCTGCCGGCCCCCGACCGGCGACGTTGCCGACAAGGAAGCCCGATGAACGATACTCCGCCATCCCCGCCCCATCGACCCGTGCGCTGGCTGCTGCCGCTGGCCGCCGTGGTCGTGCTCGGCGCGGGCGGCTATGCCGGCTGGTACGTCTGGCAGCAGCAACAGAACGAACAGGCAGCGCAGGCACAGACCACCGCCGTACAGCTGAAGGGCCTGGAGGCCACGCTGGATGCGCTGCGCCGTGACCAGCGTGCGACCAGCCAGCGCCTGCAGGACGCGGCGACCACCAACCGCGTGCTGCGCGACGAGATGCTGGGACTCTCGCAGCGCAGCGCTTTGCTGGAAGAGAACCTGGCCAAGCTGGCCGACAGCGCCAACCAGGGCCGCCAGGCGGTGCAGCGCGACGAGGCCGAGCTGCTGCTGACCCAGGCTGCGCAGCGTCTGAACTACGCCGACGACGTGGACGGCGCACGCCGCCTGTATGCACAGGCCGCCACCGCGCTGGCCGATCTGCCCGACGCCGACGGCCTGAACCTGCGCCAGGCGCTGGTGCAGGAGCGCGAGGCACTGGATGCGCTCGGCAGTGGCCCGCGCGTGCAGTCGCTGCAGCGTCTGGATGCTGTGGCCCGGGCGCTGCAGGGCCTGCCCTCGCAGATCACCGGCACGACCGGCAGCAGCACCGCCAAGCCCTGGTGGCAGGCCACGCTGGCACCGTTCGTGGACATCACCCCGAGCCGCCAGAACGGCCCACTGACTGCCGCCGAACAGCGCAACGCCGACGATGCCCTGCAGCTGGAACTGACCTTGGCGCGTGCCGCGATCGAGCGCGGCGACAGCGCGGGCCGCAACACCGCATTGGACCGCGTGGAGCAGTGGGCACAGCGGCGCTGGCCGGATTCACCGGCCCTGCGCGCACAACGTGCTGAACTGAAGGCCTTGCGCGAACTGCCGCTGCAGGCCAACGACGCTGTCCTTGGCAGCACCCTGCAACAACTGCGCACCCAGACCGACCGGAGGTAAGCCCGCATGAAACCCCTGCAATCCCTGGTCGTGCTGTTGCTGGCCGTGGCCATCGGCGTGGTTGCCGCGCAATGGCTCGGCGCCGATGACCTGAACCGCTTCGGCGAAGTGACCCTGCGCTACGGCGGCTACGACTATCACAGCAACCTGCCGAAGGTAGCGCTGCTGGCGGTGATCACGGTGCTGGTGCTGTGGCTGCTGTGGAGCCTGATCGCTGCACCGTTCCGTGCCTGGGGCCGCTACCGCCGCAAGCAGGGCCGGGTGCGCCTGATCGACGGCCTGCAGGCCTACGAGCATGGCCAGTGGCAGCGTGCGGAGAAGCTGCTGGACGGCGCCGCCAGGGACCCGGAAGTGAGCGCGGTGGCACTGGCCACCGCCGTGCGCAGCGCGCAGGCACGCGCCGACGGCCCCGCCGGAGAGGCGCTGCTGCAGCGCCTGGGTGAAAGCGACGCCACCCTGCAGGCGCTGCTGCGCGCCGAACAGCTGCTGGCGCGCGATCTGCCGGTCGATGCGATCAATGCGCTGGACGTAGCGGCGATCCAGCCGCTGCCGCCGCGCGGCCTGTGGCTGCGTACCGAAGCGCTGGCACAGGCCGGCCGCGCCCACGAAGCGTATGGCCAGCTGGGTGCGCTGCGCCAGAGCAAGGTGCTGCCGGCCGACGCGAACAGCGAACTGGAAGCACGCCTGGCCGCACAGGCGCTACTGGAAGCGGCCGACGTCAACGCGCTGGCCGCACAGTGGGAGGCCACGCCGAAGGCACTGCGCCCCACCCCGGACGTAGTGGGCGCCTATGCCAGCCGTGCGGTGGCGCTGGACTGGGATGAGCCGGCGCTGCTGGCGCTGGAACAGGCACTGGACCAGCGTTGGAATGACGATCTGGTGGCGCTGTATGGCCGCCTGCCCGCCGAGCGCCTGGCCACCCGCCAGGCCAATCTGGCGCGCTGGCGCAACGTGCATGACGGCTCGGCCGCGCTGCGCCTGGCGCAGGGCCGCGTGGCCCTGGGCCAGCAGCAGTGGGATGCCGCCGATGCGTTCCTGCACGAGGCCATTGCCGCTGGCGCCGGTGCACCGGCGTGGGAAGCGCTGGGTGAAGTGTTCGCGCAACGTGGCGAACACGCGCTGGCCGCACAGTGCCTGGCCAATGCGCTGCGCCTGCAGCGCGGCGAGGACAGCGTGGAACTGGTGCGTGGCACCGAGACGCCGCTGCGCGCCACGGTGGAGGAGCAGCCCATCGTTGCACAGCCGCCGGTGTATGACGCCAACGAAGAGCGCGACGAATTCGGCAACCCGCGGTTGCCCTGATGGGTAGTGCCGGCCGCTGGCCGGCATCCACCGGTGAATTTGGCACCCACCAGAGCAACAATCCGAACAAAAAAAACGCCGCCCGATGGGCGGCGTTTTCAGTTCCAGGAGTGCCGGCCGGATCGTGCCGACCAACGGTCGGCACCCACCGATGGATGCGATCAGCGTTCGACGATCGCCACCACGCCCATGCCGCCAGCGGTGCAGATCGACACCAGTGCGCGGCCACCGCCGCGTTCGGCCAGCTGCTTGGCTGCCGTGGCGATCACGCGTGCGCCGGTAGCGGCGAACGGGTGGCCGGTGGCCAGCGACGAGCCCAGCAGGTTGATCTTGTCCGGGTCGATGCGGCCCAGCGGCGCGTCCAGGCCCAGGCGGTTGCGGCAGTAGTCCTCGCTCTCCCACGCACGCAGGGTGCACAACACCTGTGCGGCAAAGGCTTCGTGGATCTCGTAGATGTCGAAGTCCTGCAGGGTCAGGCCGTTGCGCTTGAGCATCTCCGGCACCGCGATGGTCGGTGCCATCAGCAGGCCTTCGCCGTGCACGAAGTCCACCGCGGCCACGTGCGCGTCACGCAGGTAAGCCTGGGGTTCATGGCCATGCGCGCGTGCCCACTCTTCGCTGGCCAGCAGTACCGCAGCGGCACCGTCGGTCAGCGGGGTGGAGTTGGCGGCAGTGAGCGTGCCACGCCCTGAAACCTTGTCGAACGCCGGCTTCAGCGTGGCCAGCTTTTCCAGCGAGGTGTCCGGGCGCAGGATGTTGTCGCGCTCGACGCCACGGAACGGTGCGATCAGGTCGTTGAAGAAGCCACGCTCGTAGGCGGCAGCCAGCTTCTTGTGCGACGACACCGCCCACTCATCCTGCGAGTCGCGCGAGATGTTCCACTCCTTCGCCATGTCCTCGCAGTGGTCGCCCATGCTCTTGCCGGTGCGCGGCTCGGCCACGCCCGGGAACTCGGGCTTGAGCTCGGAGAACTTGAAGCCGGCGGTGAGCGCACGGATCTTGTCGCCGGTGCTCTTGGCGCGGTTGGCCGCCAACAGGCGTGCACGCAGTTTCTTGCCGTAGACGATCGGCACGTCGGAGGTGGTGTCCGAACCACCGCCGATGCCCGATTCGATCTGGCCCAGCGCGATCTTGTTGGCCACGGTGATGATGCTGTCCAGCGAGGTACCGCAGGCACGCTGCAGGGTGATGCCCGGGGTCAGCGGCGACAGGCCGGACGACAGCGTGGCTTCGCGGCCCAGGTTCCAGTCGCTGGAGTGCTTGATCACTGCACCCATTGCCACTTCACCCAGCTGCTGACCATGCAGGCCGAACCGTTCGACCAGCGCACCCAGCGTACGGACCGACATGCCGAGGTTGCCGACATCCGAATACGCGGTGTTCTGGCGGCAGAACGGAATGCGGACGCCACCGAGGATGGCGACGGGACGAGCGTTGGGCATGGAGATACCTGGCATGGATGAGGGTGTCTGCAACATGGCCTGCACGACGGAGCAGGCATAATGGAGCCAAGTGTAGCTGCCGCCCTGTGATGGGCCAACCGTGGAACCATGAGCAAACCCGACCCCGCGATGAATGCCCTTGGCGTGCTGGCCCTGGAACTGGCCGGCGGCGAAATCCCCCGCCAGGCGGTGCTCAGCGCTGAACAGGCCGGTGAACTGGCCGAACGCGTCGGCCGTGACCTGGCCAAGCTGGTGCCACAGGTGGCCGAGCTGGACCTGGTGTTCGCCGCCGCGCATTTCGACCCGGCCGAAGTGCTGCGTCCGGGCTGGCCGATCCATCGCCGCCTGGAAGAACTGCAGATGCGTGCCCCGGGCCGCAACCAGGGCCCGCGCCTGCTGGCCTTCGGTACCGATGCCGAAGGTGACGTGCCACTGCCGTTCCAGGCCGATGCCACGCTGGTGGGCGGTGGCCTGCGCGTGGTGCCGTTCCTGCTGACCGGCAGCGACGTGGCCACCACCAGCGCGGTCGCCGATGCGCTGGAAGAAACCTTGCTGGCCAACGGCATGGCGCACGCCGACACCGCGCTGATGGCGCAGAACACCTTCGGTGCCCGCATCGAGCACGCGCGCTATTTCACCGTGAACGACCTGGCCGCGATGATGTCGATGCAGTACGACAACCAGGGCCTGGCCGCACTGTGGCCGCTGATCGAGACCGCGATCATGGCGCCGGGCGAGGACGAGTGGCTCAATGCCGCGCCCGAGCCGCTGCTGCGCTATACGCATGGCGAAGCACGCATGGCGCTGTTCGACCCGGCCGGTTGGTGCGCGCACTACAGCCACAGCAAGAACGACTGCGATCGCCTGAAGGGCATCTACGAGCAGTTCCTGATGCGCCAGCGACAGATGGCCGCGGTGCTGGAAGCACATGGAGTGCCGGTACTGTTCGTGCACTGCGAGGCCGGGCAGGACGCGCGCGAACTGCTGGCGCGCTGATCCGGGTGATATGTGGGTAGTGCCGGCCGCTGGCCGGCACCCTCCGGATCTGTGATTGCCGGCCAGCGGCCGGCACTACCCATCAGGAAAAACGCCGGCTTGTGCCGGCGTTCTTTGTTTCTTACGGGGCCTTCTGGATCACCGCACAGGCCAGGCGCGCGCCGGCGTTGCCGGTCGGCTGGGTCTTGTAGTCGTCCGCGTCGGCGTGGACGATCAGGCCGCGGCCGATGATGTCGAAGTCATCACCCTTGCCGATGTTGACGTTGCTGGAGACCGGACCGTCGATAGTGGCCACGCCCTTGTCGTCGGCCTTGATGTTGGGCATGTCGCCGCCGTGGTGCGGATCGGTGGCGACGTTGCCGTGATCCTGCTTGCCCGGGTTGAAGTGGCCGCCGACGCTCATGCCGTCCGGCGCGCTGCAGTCGCCCTTCTCGTGGATGTGGAAGCCATGTTCGCTGCCCGGCTTCAGGCCGGTGATCTGGCCGGTCACGTGGACCTTGCCATCAACCACCTTGAAGGTGACGCTGCCCTTGGTCTCGTTGCCCTGGGTCGGTGCCAGTTCGGCCGTTGCCGAAGCATCGCCCGTCGGTGCCGCCGCCGGTGCCGGGGCTGCAGCCGGCTCGGTGGTGGCGCCGTCGGCCGGCGCGGCCGGCGGGGTTTCAGTCTGCGGCGCGGCGGGCTGCTGGTTGCAGGCCGCCAGGCCCAGCGCGGCGATGGCCGCAAACAGCGAAGTGTGGATCAGACGCATTGGAATCTCTCCCTCGATGATGCCTGCAGTGATCAGCGGACGACCCGGATCACGCCACAGGCGATGCGGACGCCGGCATTGCCGGCGGGCTGGCTGCGATAGTCGTCGGCGTTGGCATGCACGACCAGTGCGCGTCCGGCGATATCGGTGGCGGCGCCTCCGCCAAGGGTAACCCCCTTGACGTGGATATCGACGTTGGCGCGGCCCTGGGCATCGGCACGCAGATTGTCCATGTCGCCCAGGTGGTGCTTGCCGGTGCCGGCGCGGCCATGCGCAGCGCCACCGGGATTGAAGTGATTGCCGGCACTGCTGGCATCCACCGCACTGCAGTCGCCGCGCTCATGGATGTGGAAGCCGGCCTGCTGCATCGGCTGCAGGCCACCGACCAGGCCGGTGATGTGGATGCCACCGGGCTCCACCATCAGCGCGATGCGGCCACTGACGATGCTGGCCGAGGCCGGCGCGAGATTGGCCTCGCCCTGCTTCGCAGCACTGACCACGGTCGGCGGTGGCGGCGTGGGTTCGGCCTTCTTCGGTGCACTGCCACAGGCAGACAGCAGCACGGCGGCGGACAACGGCAGGATGGCAAAGGACAGACGCATCGAAGACTCCTTGCAGGTGACACTAAGCATTGCATCGTCCATGAACGATCAACGGTTCGGCAAGCCGGTGCGAGGATCGCGTGCAGGGACCGTTCAATGGCCCCCGCGACGGCGCCCGGCGCCCAGCTTGCGGGTAAGGGTATTGCGGCCGAGGCCGAGACGGGCAGCGGCTTCGGCGCGGCGGCCGTGGGTGATCTGCAGCGCGGCCTCCAGCAGGGCATGGTCGACCCGCTCGCGCACCTGCGCGTGCAGCCCTTCCACGCCTTCGGCCAGCTGACGGCGCGCCCATTCGGCCAGCAGCGCTTCCCACTGCCCCGGATCGGCTGCGCTGGTACTGCTGCGGCGCCCGCGCGCGCGGTTCAGCGCGGTATCGACATCGGCCACGCCGATGGTGTCGGCGGCGGCCAGCGCGGCCATCCGCCAGCACACGTTCTCCAGCTCGCGCACGTTGCCGGGCCAGTCGTGTTCGCGCAGCGCCTGCAGCGCCGCGGCGGTGAGGCGCTTCGGTGGCGTGTCCAGCCTGCGTGCGGCGGCGGCCAGGAAGGTGCTGGCCAGCTGTGCGATGTCCTCGCGGCGCTCGCGCAGTGGCGGCAGCTGCAGGCGCACCACGTCCAGGCGGTGCAGCAGATCTGCGCGGAACTTCCCCTGCGCGACCAGTCCCTCCAGATCCTGGTGGGTGGCGGCCACCACGCGCACGTCGACGCGGATCAGCTCGCGGCCACCGACGCGGAAGAACTCACCCTGCGCCAGCACACGCAGCAGGCGGGTCTGCAGCGGCAACGGCATGTCGCCGATCTCATCCAGGAACAGCGTGCCACCGTTGGCCTGCTCGAAGCGGCCGATGTGGCGGCGCTGCGCACCGGTGAAGGCACCGGCCTCGTGGCCGAACAACTCGCTTTCCAGCAGCTCGGACGGGATTGCAGCGGTATTGAGCGCGACGAACGGACCCAGCGCGCGCGGTGATTCGCGATGCAGCGCATTGGCCACCAGCTCCTTGCCGGTGCCGGTCTCGCCGGTGATCAGCACCGCCAGCGGTGCCTGCGCCAGGCGACCGATGGCGCGGAACAGCGCGCGCATCGGCGGCGTATCACCCACCAGTTGCGGCGGCTGGTCGCTATGCGCTTCCGCCGCAGGTGCGGGTGCCGCGAGTGCCGGTGCAACGGCCGGCAACACCCGCTGCGCCAGTGCCACCGCATCGTCCAGATCGAACGGCTTGGACAGGAATTCATGCGCGCCACCGCGGAACGCACCGGCCGTGCTGGCGACATCGGTATAGGCCGACATCACCACCACCGGCAGCTGCGGCAACGCGGCCTTGAGCTTGTCCAGCAGCACCAGGCCATCGTCGCCAGGCATGCGCACATCGGTGAACAGCAGCGCCGGCGGCGCGCCTTCGCCCAGGGCCTGCAGGGCAGCCGCAGCGCTGTCGAAATCGACAACCTGGTAGCCCGCCTCGCGCAGCGCGGTGCACAGCACGAAGCGCACGGCACGATCGTCATCGACCACCCAGATGCGCTGCGCGGTGGTGGGGGACTCAGACATCGCGCGGGGCCTCCTCGGCCGGGGCGGCGCCGTTGCCGATCGGCAACAGCAGGGTGAACACGGTATGGCCCGGGCGCGAGCGGTAGGTCAGCGTGCCGCGATGCTCGCGCGCCACCTGCTGGGCCAGCGCCAGACCCAGCCCGGTGCCTTCGGCGCGGCCACTCACCAAGGGCAGGAACAGGTGTTCGGCCAGTTCCTCCGGTACGCCACGGCCGTCGTCGGCGATCTCCAGGCGCAACGCCAGCGTGTGCAGCTGCTCGGCGATGCGCACGCCATGCTCCACGCGGGTGCGCAGGGTGATGCTGCCGGCACCGGCCTGGATTGCGTTGCGCACCAGGTTCCACACCGCCTGGGTGAGGCGGTCGGCATCGCCATGGAATTCGGGAATGCTGGGGTCGTAGTCACGCTGCAGGCGTACCGCCCAGCCGGCCTCGTTCTCGGCCAGGCGCAGCACGCGTTCGAGCGCGGCATGGATGTTCAGTTCGGCGTGCGGTGCGGCCGGGGCCGGCGACAGCAGCTGGTCGAGCAGGCCGTTGAGACGTTCGATCTCCGAGCCGATCAGCTCGATCAGCTCGCGTTCGCTGGCCTCGCGCTGTGCGGCGCGCCGGGCCAGCAGCTGGGCCGCACCCTTCAACCCGGCCAGCGGGTTGCGCAGCTCGTGGGCCAAGCCCTTCAGCGCCGCGCTGAGCGCGCTGGGCAGGGCCTGGGTCGGGTCCAGCCCGGGGAATTCATCGACCGGATGCGCCTCCAGCAGCCAGCCACCATCGTCGCGGCGGCTCATCCAGCCCTCGGCGAAGCGCGGCGCTTCGCCGGGCACCGCCAGCGCCAGCCGGTTCAGGCGCAGGCTGTCGCGCTCATCGCGGGCCAGGAAATGGGCCAGTGCCTCGCCCTGCACTTCCAGCGCGGCCAATGGGCGACCCAGCAGTCGCCGGGCGCTGACGCCCAGCCAGCGGGCGAACGCCGGATTGCAGCCGGCGATGCAGCCATCGGCCCCGGCCCAGGCCAGCGGCGTGCCCAGGGCATCGAGGGACGGCGGGGGAGAGGGGTCGGACATTGCACCAATGTAGTGCAAAACGCGGGGTTCGGGGTCAGAGCCCTTTCCTCGCGGAAAGGGATCTGACCGCATGCGCTGCGGGGTCCGGGGTCGGATCCCTTTCCGCCTGGAAAGGGCTCTGACCCCTGCCGCAGGTCGAGCAGGCTCGACCACTACCGGGTGCGTGGCCGATTACAGCTTCATGTTCAGGCCGACGAACACGCTGCGGCCCGGCGCCGGCGAGAACATCGGGCGGGCGCTGTCCCAGAAGAAGCTGTCGTACCAGGCGTAGGCGTACTCGCGGCCGGTCACGTTCTTCAGCTGCAGGTCCACGCTGAAACGCGGGGTGAGCTGATAGGCAGCACTGAGGTCGAGCACGGCGAAACCACCGAACTTGCCGGCCACGTTGCGTTCTTCCAGGTAGTAATCGCCCTGTGCACGTGCCTGCAGGCCCAACCGCAGCGCATCACAGGCGCGGTAATCCACGCCCAGGTTGCTGATATGGCGCGGGGTGGCGGCCACTTCGCGGCCCTGCAGTGAAATGCTGGCATCGCGGTCGTCGCGGGTGATCTTCGCTTCCTGGTAGGCGTGCGACGCCCACACCGTCCAGTCTTCGCCCAGCTGCAGGCTCAGCTGCGCATCCACGCCGCGCCGGCGGGTCTTGCCCAGGGTGACCGTGGTGCCGGTGGCCGGCATGTTGGACACCTCGTTTTCCGCGTCCTGCTGCCACACCGCCAGGCGTGCCTGGCTGCCGGCAAACGGCTGGAATTTCAGGCCCAGCTCCAAGCCGGTGTTGGTGGACGGCTGCATCGGTGCCTGCCCTGGGGTGAGGTAGGCCGGTGCGGTGGAGCCGGTCAGTACCTGGAAGGTGCGACCCCAGTTCGCGTAGACATGGGTGGTCTGGCCCAGGCTGTGGATGACGCTCAGCTTGGGCTGGCCGATGCTGCCGTAGTCCTGCAGGCGGCCGCTGACGCCGTTCATCAGGTGCGTGCTGCCACTGAAGCGATCGATACGATAGGCCGGCACGATCTTCCAGGCCTCGACGGGCTGGTAGACGGCCTGCACGTAGGCGCCCCAGTTGTCGAAGCTGTGGCGATCGTTGTTCTGCACCCGCGCCGGCGGCTGGCTGAAATCAGTGGGTTCGGCGTAGGCGTAGCGCTCGCGGAGGTAGCCGTTGTCCTGCTGCTCGTAGTTCAGGCCGCCCTCGACAGTAAGCGCGGGGCTGGCCTGCCAGGTGAGCGTGCTGAGCAGGCCATGCTGCCGCTCGTCCCACACGCGGCGCTGGCGCGGCAGGTTGCCGGTGGGCAGGTCGCTGAAGGTCACGCGGCGGTCGTCTTCGTAGCGGTTGTAGTACAGCCGCGTGCCAAGGGTGAGTGCGTCGGACAGTTTCATGTCCAAGTGCGCGGCAAGCTGGCGCATGTCGCGGTCATCACCATCGTTGCCGTTGCGCAGCTCGCTGCCACGGCGGTGCGTGCGCAGCTCGTCGGCGGTCATGAAGCCGGGTTCGTCGGCTTCGTGGTGGTACGCACGGGCGGTCAGGCCCACGCGCAGGCCGTCGTCCAGCGAGCCGTAGAACCACTTGCCGCCCAGCGAATATTTCTTCGAGGTGTCGTGGTCGCGGTAGCCGTCGCTGGCCTGGGTGCCGACGAAATAGTTCTGCGCGAAGCCATCGGCTTCGCGGCCAATCGCCACCTGCGCATCACGGGTGTTGTAGCTGCCGTAGGCCAGGCGCGCATCGGTGTAGCTGCCCCCCTGGCGCGTACCGAAGTTCACGTTGCCGCCGATGTTGTGGAGGCCGTAGCGCGGGTCGTTGGTACCGCGCACCACTTCGATGTAGCTGATATCCAGCGGGAACAGCATGTCGATGAAGCGCTGGTTGCCGCTGTTGACGTTGCTGGGGATGCCATCGATCAGCGTCTTGATGGCATTGAGGTAGCCCTCACCGTTGAAGGCGCGGAAGCTGACCTTGCCCGATTCGGCGCCCTGCCGGGTTTCGGTGAGCTGGATGCCGGGCATCTGCCCGAGCAGTTCCCAGCTGTGCGAGACGTTGCGGTTTTCGATCTGGTCTGCACCCAGGACATCCACCGAGGTCAGTACCTGATGCGCACTGAGCTGGCCTTCGCCGTGCTGGTGCACCTGCACCTTGCCGAGAGTGAGCGCGGCGTCGGCCGACTGTGCGAAGGCTTCAGGGGCGAACGGTGCGGCCGCGAGGGCGGCCACCAGGGTAGGAGTCTTCATGGGAAGGGGCGGATACGGTGAAATGTAATCATATAACATTTCACGCGCCCGATTTTTGCGGCGTCGAGCAAGGCTCGGCGTTACAAGGGCGGGTGCCGGGGGGATTACACCGGGTAGCCGGTGGCTTCCCGTGCCTTCTTCCAGGCGGCTTCGAATTCACGCGCGGAAATTTCGTCGTCCTCGTCGAAATCCAGGAACGACACTGGCTGGTCGGCCAGCAGGAAGCGGTCGTCGCTGTGGGCATGCTCGTCGGCCCAGACCATCTTGGTCCCGTAGATTTCCACCTGCCGCACGATCTTCTCGCCGCGCGCTTCCATCAGCACATTGCCCTTGCCCAGGCCCGATTCGGCCCAGTGCTTGTAGTACTTCTTTGCGGCCGATTTCGCGCCGGATTTTGCGGTGTGCTTTGCGTAGGTCATTGCAGGAGCCCTGGCCGCAGGCGCGGCCGGAAATTGCGGAATGGCGCCATTATCAGGCATCCGGGGTCAGAGCCCTTTCCTTTGGAAGGGATCCAACCCTTGCCGGTTCAGTTGGGCAGGGGCACGCCCTTCGGCCACAGCATCCAGATGTTGCCCTTCTGCTTCATGTCGCCAGCCAGCTTGCCGGCGGCATCGCCGCTGCCCCAGTACAGGTCGGCGCGCACTTCGCCGGCGATGGCGCCGCCGGTGTCCTGCGCGGCCACCGGGCGCACCACCGGACTGCCGTCCGGGCGCGTGGTGGAAAGCCACAGCAGGCTGCCCAGCGGCACCACGGTGCGGTCCACCGCCACGCTGTAGCCCGCAGTGAGCGGCACGTTCAGTGAACCCCGTGGCCCCTCCGGGCTGTCCGGGTTGCGCACGAAGAACACGTAGCTGGGGTTACTGCGCAGCAGTTCCGGTACGCGCGCGGGATGGGCCCGGGCCCAGGCGCGGATGGCGTCCATGGTGACGTCTTCCTTCTTCAGCTGGCCCTGGTCCACCAGCCAACGGCCGATCGCACGGTAGGGGTGGCCGTTCTGTTCCGCGTAGGCCAGCCGCACCTGCTTGCCATCGGCCAGGCGCACGCGGCCAGACCCCTGGATCTGCAGCAGCTGCAGGTCCATGGGGTCGGTCAGCCAGGCCAGCACCGGCGCCTTGGCGCCCTTGGCCGCGATGGTGCCGGCGTCGTCATAGGGCTTGAGTACTTTGCCTTCGACGCGCCCGCGCAGGCGCTTGCCCTTCAGTTCCGGGTAGAGGCTCTCCAGCTGCACCACCACCAGATCATCCGGCGTGCCGTACACCGGCACCGTGGCCTTATCGGTACGGGTAAGACTGCCGGGGTAGATCGGCTCGTAGTAGCCGGTAATCAGCCCGTCGGCCTGATGGCCACCGGCACGTAGCGCGTAGGCATCGAGGTCGCGCTGCAGGAACTGGCGGATCGCGGCCGGGTCCTTGTCTGACACCGCGGCGGCGGTGGCGCAGGGTTTGGCCCAGACAGCGTCGTTCTTCAGGCGGGCGCAGCTGCTGCGCCAAGCCACGAAGCCGGCCTGCAGATCAGCATCGGAGACTGCGGGCAGGGCTTTCCAGTCGACCTTGGCGTAAGTGGCCGCCGGCGGCGAGGTCGGCGTGGGCGCTTCGGAGCCTGCGCGCGGAGCGGTGGTGGAGCAGCCTGCGAGCACCACCGCTGCCAACAGGGTCCAGTGCATGCGCTTGAAGAAGGTAGCGGAATCGATCATGCCGCCATGGTGGAGTGCCGGCCGCTGGGCGGCAACCCAGCGCGGGGTCAAGCGTTCATGCGCGGGGTCACGGCATCTGCAGCAGCAACGAATGCAGGATGCGGGCGTCCTCGGCATCCAGCGTCTTCGGCAGGTCGTCGCGGCCACGGAAGCGGCGGTGGAAGGCGGCGACGGTGGCTTCGCGGTTGTCGAGCGGATAACCGAAGCGGGCCAGCGCATTCCACCCATCGAAGCCTTCCGGTGCGGCACCATCGGCCGCGCGCGGCCACACGCCGAAGCCGGCCTCGGCCAGCTGCTGCCATGGGAAGAAGCGGCTCGGATCCTGCTTGCGCGTCGGCGCCAGGTCGGCATGGCCGATCACCTGGCGCGGCGGGATGTTCAGGCGCGTGGTGAGGTCGCGCAGCAGCACGATCAGCGATTCGATCTGTGCCGCACTGAACGGGCTGCGGCCATCGTTGTCGAGTTCGATGCCGATCGAGGCCGAATTGAGATCGGTGATGGTGCCCCAGCGCCCGGCCCCGGCGTGCCAGGCACGGCGCTCATCGGCGACCAGCTGGTAACGATGGCCATCGGCGCCGATCAGGTAGTGCGCACTGACCGGTCCACCGCTGTTGGCGGTGCGCAACGTATGCAGGCTCTGCTGCACCGACTTCTGCTCGGTGTGGTGGATGACGATGATGACCGGCGTGCGCGCGTTCTGGTTGGGTGACGGCACCCAGGTGGCGAGCGGGTTGCGGGTTTCCTGCGGCGTGGAGGCGCAGGCGGCCACCAGCAGGCAGGCCGAGAGCATCAGGGACGTGCGGATCGGGTGCATGGCCCGATTGTGCGCGATCAGGCCCGATGATGCATGCCGCCGTGCCAACCAAGCTTGGCACCCACCAGAGAGGATGCGGTAGATCCACGCCATGCGTGGATGCGCCACTCCGGCCGTGCCGACCAACGGTCGGCACCCACCAGAGCAGGAGCAGTGCCAGGCAAGCCTGGCACCGACCAAACGCAAAAGGCGGCCCCGCAGGGCCGCCCGTCATGCCTCAGGCCTCGTAGGCAGACTCGCCGTGCGAAGTCACATCCAGGCCGGTGCGTTCAGCCTCTTCGGTCACGCGCAGACCGACCACGACCTTGACCACCAGCAGGATGACCGCGGTCATCACCGCCGACCACGCCACGGTCAGGCCGACGCTGACCACCTGCACCCACACCTGATGGGCGATATCCAGATCGGCCTTGGTACCGCCCAGCGACTGTGCACTGAACACGCCGGTGAGAATCGCGCCGACGATGCCGCCGACACCATGCACACCGAACACGTCGGCCGTGTCGTCCACTTTGAGCAGGCGCTTGAGGCCGGTCACCCCCCACACGCAGACCACGCCGGCGACGAAGCCGATCACGATCGCGCCAAGCGGGCCGACCGTGCCGCAGGCCGGGGTGATGCCGACCAGGCCGGCCACCGCACCCGAGGCCGCGCCCAGTGCCGACGGCTTGCCCTTGCCGATCGCTTCCACCAGCGTCCAGCCGAGCACCGCGGCAGCGGTGGCCAGCACGGTGTTGAGGAAGGCCAGCGAGGCCACCGTATCGGCGGCGGCGGCGGAACCAGCATTGAAGCCGAACCAGCCCACCCACAGCAGCATGGCGCCGATGTAGGTAAACGGTACGTTGTGCGGCTTCAGCGCGGTCTGGCCGTAGCCCAGGCGCTTGCCGACGAACCACGCGCCGACCAGGCCGGCCACGCCCGCGTTGATATGGACCACGGTGCCACCGGCGAAGTCGATCGCGCCCAGTTCACCCAGGTAACCGCCACCCCAGACGATGTGTGCCATCGGGATGTAGCTGAGGGTGAACCACAGTGCCGAGAACAGCAGTACCGCACGGAACTTGATGCGCTCGGCAAAGGCTCCGACGATCAGCGCGGTGGTGATGCCGGCGAAGGTCGACTGGAAGGCGACGAACAGGTAGTCCGGCAGGCCCTTGATCGGCGTGTTGCCCACCGAGTCGGGCGTGAAGCCCTTGAGGAAGGCGAATTCGGTGAACGAACCGAAGAATGGATTGCCCGCACTGAACACCGCGCTGTAGCCGTAGGCCACCCACAGCAGCAGCACCAGCGAGAACACCACCAGGATCTGGCTGAGCACCGACAGCACATTCTTCGAACGCACCAGCCCGCCGTAGAACAGGGCCAGACCGGGCACCACCATCAGCAGCACCAGCAACGTGGAGGTAAGCATCCAGGCGACGTCGCCACGATCATAGGCGGCGGCCGCTTCGGCCACGGCCGGCGCAGCGGCGCTGGCGGCCGGATCGTGCAACGGCTCGACCGCCACGCTTTCGCTGGGCAACGGCGAGACCTGGGCCTGGGCGTGGGCGCTGCTAGGCCAGGCGCCGGCGGCCAGCGCGCTGAGCAGCATCAGCAGGCACACCAGGTGGAACCGGGCTTGCCACCCGGTGAGAAGGCGCATCTTCATGGGGGGAATCTCCGGAAGGGGGTTACAGCGCGTCGGCACCGATTTCGCCGGTGCGGATGCGGATGACCTGTTCAACGGCGGTGACGAAGATCTTGCCGTCACCGATCTTGCCGGTGCCTGCCGACGACTGGATCGCTTCGATCACCGCGTCGGCACGCTCGTCGGTGACCACCGTTTCGATCTTGATCTTGGGCAGGAAATCGACGACGTACTCGGCGCCGCGATACAGCTCGGTGTGGCCCTTCTGGCGACCGAAACCTTTCACTTCGGTCACGGTGATGCCCGACACGCCTGCATCGGACAGGGCCTCGCGGACCTCGTCGAGCTTGAACGGTCGGATGATGGCGGAGATCAGTTTCATGCGCATGTCCCGAGGGTGGATGGGGCCAGCGCGCCAGCGCGCGTTGGCATCGGGCAACCACGGGTCATCAGGTGATGACCGTGGCTGTTGCACCGGACACGTACAGGGCCGGGACGGCCGTGCCTCTCTCCTTGCACGACCGACGCGGGAGGGAGGGCGGCCCTGGTCGCGTATCCGGTCTCTCTTGCCCCTGTTTCAGCGGACCGGCAGTCCGCTGTACTGCAGCGGGCCAGCGACCCGCTCTACAACGGCGGGCCTGCGCCCGCCTTGCGGCTCCCCAGCCGCGAGAACGGAAGCGATGGCGGCGGGTGGGAGGGGGGACCCACCGCCATCGCGCCCGGTCAGCTGGCGTAGTACAGCTGGTATTCCAGCGGGTGGGTGGCCGCGCGGAACTTGGTCACTTCCTGCATCTTCAGCGCGATGTAGCCGTCGATGAAGTCATCGCTCATCACGCCGCCGGCCTTGAGGAACTCGCGGTCCTTGTCCAGTGCTTCCAGCGCCTGGTCCAGCGAGGAGCAGACCTGCGGGATCAGCTTCTCTTCTTCCGGCGGCAGGTCGTACAGGTCCTTGTCGCTCGGTGCACCCGGGTCGATCTGGTTCTTGATGCCGTCCAGACCGGCCATCATCAGCGCGGTGAAGGTCAGGTAGCCGGACTGGATCGGATCCGGGAAGCGCATTTCGATGCGGCGCGCCTTCGGGTTGGAGACCCACGGAATGCGGCACGACGCCGAACGGTTGCGGGCCGAATAAGCCAGCATCACCGGGGCCTCGAAGCCCGGCACCAGGCGCTTGTAGCTGTTGGTGCCCGAATTGGCGAAGGCATTGATGGCCTTGGCGTGCTTGAAGATGCCGCCGATGTACCACAGCGCCAGCTGGCTCAGGCCACCGTAGCCGTCACCGGAGAACAGGTTGGTGCCGCCCTTGGACAGCGACTGGTGCACATGCATGCCGCTGCCGTTGTCGCCGACGATCGGCTTGGGCATGAAGGTGACGGTCTTGCCGTTGCGGTGCGCGACGTTCTTGATGACGTACTTCATGCGCAGCAGCTCGTCGGCCTTCTGCACCAGGGTGCTGAACTTGGTGCCGATCTCGCATTGGCCCGCAGTGGCCACTTCGTGGTGCTGCACTTCCACTTCGATGCCGACCTGTTCCAGGGTCTTGCACATTTCCGCGCGCAGGTCGTGCAGGGTGTCGGTCGGCGGGACGGGGAAGTAGCCGCCCTTCACGCCCGGACGGTAGCCGCTGTTGGCGCCGTCATACTTGGCGCCGCTGTTCCACGCCGCTTCTTCCGAGTCGACCTTGAAGAAGGTGTTGCCCATTTCGTTGGCGAAACGGACCGAGTCGAAGATGAAGAACTCCGGCTCCGGGCCGAAAAACGCGGTTTCGGCGATGCCGGAGGACTTCAGGTAGGCCTCGGCACGCTTGGCGATGCCGCGCGGGCAGCGGCCATAGGCCTGCATGGTGGCCGGATCGAGGATGTCGCAGCTGATCACGATGGTCGGATCGGCGTAGAACGGATCGACGTACGCGCTGGACGGGTCCGGCAGCAGCACCATGTCCGATTCGTTGATGCCCTTCCAGCCGGCGATCGAGCTGCCGTCGAACATCTTGCCTTCTTCGAACAGCGACGGTTCGACGATGCTGACCGGGAAGGTGACGTGCTGCTCGACGCCACGCATGTCCACGAAACGCAGATCGACGAACTCGATCTGGTTGTCCTTGATCAGCTTCTCAACGTTTTCCACGGACATCGGTACGACCTCGGATGGGGATGAATGCCTGCTGAGGTACAGCAATGACCGTGCCAACTTTTTGATTCCCGCAAGTTGTTGATTTCAATATGGCTGCTCCGCGCCGGTGCAGAACGGTGCGCACCAAACCGGTGCACCCGCCATCAGACGCACCCGTTTGGTGCAGCAGGGATCGTCTATCCTCTCGACCTCCTTCCTTCCGCCGCCCGTGCCCGCACCGTCCATGTCCGACCTGCTCTCCGCCCTGCTGCTGGGCATCCTCGAAGGCTTGACCGAATTCCTGCCGATCTCCAGCACCGGCCACCTGCTCATCGCCCAGCACTGGCTGGGTGCCCGCTCGGACTTCTTCAACATCGTCATCCAGGCTGGCGCGATCGTGGCCGTGGTGCTGGTGTTCCGCCAGCGCCTGCTGCAGCTGGCCACCGGCTTGAACCAACGCGAGAACCGTGAGTACGTGTTCAAGCTGGGCGCCGCGTTCCTGGTCACCGCCGTGGTCGGCCTGGTGGTGCGCAAGGCCGGCTGGTCGCTGCCGGAGACGGTCAGCCCGGTGGCCTGGGCACTGATCATCGGTGGCGTCTGGATGCTGCTGGTGGAGGCCTACACCGCGCGCCTGCCCGACCGCGACCAGGTGACCTGGACCGTGGCGATCGGCGTCGGCTTGGCGCAGGTGGTGGCGGGCGTGTTCCCCGGTACCTCGCGCTCGGCCTCGGCGATCTTCCTGGCCATGCTGCTGGGCCTGAGCCGCCGCGCCGCTGCCGCCGAGTTCGTGTTCCTGGTCGGCATTCCCACCATGTTCGCCGCCAGCGCCTACACCTTCCTGGAACTGGCCAGGGACGGGCAGCTGGGCAGCGAGAACTGGACCGAGGTGGGCGTGGCCTTCCTTGCCGCGGCCATCACCGGCTTCGTCGTAGTGAAGTGGCTGATGGGCTACATCAAGTCGCACCGGTTCACGGCCTTCGCCCTCTACCGCATCGCGCTGGGCGCGGCGCTGCTGCTGTGGTTGCCCTCCGGCAGCTGAACAGCACTGGGGCACGGTAACCCCATGGCCGGCCCCACCCCGTTTCCCCCACGGTTCCCCAAGGAGAATCACCATGAACCGCAAGCTCACCCTGCTCCTCCCGCTGGCCCTGATGGCCGCCTGCAGCCAGACCCCGGCCCCGGCCGGCAATGGCGGCGACGACGTGGCCCCGGCCGCGACAAAGGCAGCGGACCAGCAGACGCTGGCGCACCTGGATGCGCAGCGCCTGCAGAGCCAGCACTGGCTGCTGCAGCAGGCCACCGGCGCCGACGGCAAGCGCATCGACGCGCTGTTCGCCCGCGAAGACAAGCCGGTCACCCTGGACTTCGCTGATGGCCGCCTGTCGGTCAGCAACACCTGCAACCGCATGGGCGGCGGCTACACCCTGGCCGACGGCAAGCTGACGGTCAGTGCGATGGCCTCGACCATGATGGCCTGCACCGACAAGGCGCTGATGGCGCTGGACGAAGCCGTGTCGAGCCGCCTGCAGGGCGAACTGAAGGCCGAGCAGGATGCCGATGGCAAGCTGACCCTGACCAACGCCAAGGGCGACGTGCTGGTGTTCAACCCGGAACCGACCGCTGAAACCCGCTACGGCGGCGCCGGCGAAACCGTGTTCCTGGAAGTGGCCGCGAAGACCGAGAAGTGCTCGCACCCGCTGATCCCGGACTACCAGTGCCTGCAGGTGCGCGAAGTGAAGTTCGACGACAAGGGCCTGAAGCAGGGTGAGCCGGGCAAGTTCGAGAACCTCTACGGCAACATCGAGGGCTACACCCACGAAGACGGCGTGCGCAACGTAGTGCGCGTGAAGCGCTACGAAGTGAAGAACCCACCGGCCGATGCGCCGTCGCAGGCCTACGTGCTGGACATGGTGGTCGAGTCGGCCATCGAGAAGAAGTAAAACCACAGGAGGGCGGCCGCGAGGTCGCCCTTCTTCGTGGTGGGTAGAGCCGGCCGCTGGCCGGCTGCCTTGCGGAGCACCGCCAACACACGGATGTTGCCGGCCAACGGCCGGCACTACCCGCATGCATCAGGGAGATCGGCATGAAGCACGTCCCCGCCCTCATCATTGCCGCGCTGCTGGCCATGTCTACGGATGTGGCCGCTGCCAGCACGCCCACCACCGGGCAGCTCGAGGCACATCCGTGGCAACTCGCGCGCGCCACCGACGCGCAGGGCCGGCGCATTGATGCGTTGTTCGTGCGCGGTCGACCGCCCTACACGCTGCGCTTCCAACCCGGCTACATGAGCGAGTTGAACCTGTGCAACCAGTCAAGCAGCACCTATCACCTGCAAGGTGACCGGCTGGTTCTTGAGGGCGGCATCATCACCACAGCCGCTTGCATGCGGGCCGAGGTGGCCGAACAGGAACGTGTCGCCGGCACGCTGGTGAATGCACGCGCAGAGATGACGCTTGCGCTGGATGAGCGTGGCCGCCTGCTGCTGCGCAATGCGCACGGCGATGTGCTGGTGTTCGCGCCGGTAGCCGGTACGGACGAATGAAAAGGGCGGCCGCAGGGTCGCCCGTCTTCGTCAGCGGTAGAGCCGGCCGCTGGCCGGCTGCCACGGGCGAATGCAGCAGCACACGGGCGTTGCCGGCCAGCGGCCGGCACGACCCGTTATGCCGCCTCAGCCCAGCGCCGGATTCAACGTGTAGGTGCCGTGCAGTGCCGCTTCGGCCAGCACGTGGCCGTGCATGGTCCGGTAGGCGTCGGCGGCGGTAAAGCGTTCCGGCAGCTGCAGCGATGCCACGTCCAGCGCGAACACGCGGAAGAAGTAGCGGTGCACGCGCTCGTCGTTGAACGGCGGATAGGGGCCGTCGTAGCCCAGGTAGTCACCGGCCATGTCCGGGTTGCCGGCGAACCAGCCGGTGAAGTCGTTCAGGCCCTGGCGGCTGCCGGCCGGCCCGGCCGGCGTGGTCTTGCCCTTCACCACGAAGCCGTCGCTGCAGCTGCCTGCGGCAATCTCGCGCACCGAAGCCGGAATATCGGCCATCACCCAGTGCACGAAATCACAGCGGGGCTGGTCGCGCGGCACGCTCATGTCGGTGCGGCCGACCGTCTCCGGCACGGTCGGCACGTCCGGATCGACGCATACCAGCAGGAACGAACGGGTGCCCTCCGGCACATCGCTCCAGGCCAGGTGCGGATTGCGGTCCGGTGCGAAGCCCGCGGCATCGCCTGCGGCGAATTCGCGGTCGATCGGTGCACCGTTGGTCAGGCTGTGGCTGCTCAGTTGCATCGGCGTGTCCTCACTCTTCCGGGTAACCCAGGCGCACCGCGATCGGGGTGAGCTTGGCGAAGGCGGCGCTCATCACGTCGCGGTAGTTGCGCCAGTGGCCCGGCGGGAAGCGCGGCGCGCCCAGCTGCGCGGCCGGCGGCATCGGCCGCTCAAACAGTCGGCCCAGCAGTTCGGCCATCGCCTGCGGATCGTTGCCGATCTGGTCGATGCGCAGCAGCACCTGCGGGTACAGATCGTCCTCGTGCAAAGCGGCGACCTGGGCCAGCGCGCGCGCCAGCCATTCGCTGGCTTCGGCCAGCGAGGTCATCGCCAGCGGCGCGGCGGCACCATAGGCCACCCAGTCCAGCAGCATGTCGCGCGGGTCGCGCAGCACCACCAGCAGGCGGCCCTGCGGCAACTGCGGGCGCAGCGCCCACAGCAGCGCGTTGTCCCACCACAGCAGCCAGTCGATGATCGCGTCGTCCTGCACGCCGCGCGACGGCAGCTGTTCGCGCCAGCGCTGCACCAGCCGCTCCGGCGTCAGCACGCCCGAAGCGAGGTCCTGCAGCGTGTGGTAGTTCTGGAACGCGTCGTCGGGTGCGTTGGAGGTATAGCGGTCGCTGCGCAGCACCGGGCTGGCCGCAGCCAGGCCGGTCGCCACGCGCTCCACGCCCGACCCCGGCGCACCCCACAGGAAGATCGGCGCGGAAGTGGCATCACCGTCGATCTCGCCCTTGTCCGGCCAGCTCGGCGGTGCCTTGGCCTGCGGCGGCAGCGGCAGGCGCTGCGGGGCCTGGTCGGCCTGCAGGGCCAGCCAGGTCTGCAGCGCGTCTTCGTGCTGCCCGGCGCGATCCTGGATCTCGCCCAGCCAGGTGCGCAGGTCGGCACGGTGGCCTTCCGGCGCCATGCCGATCAGCGCCTGCACGCGGGCGACCGCAGCGGCCGGATCGCGCTGCAGCAGGCCTTCGACCAGGCGGGTTTCGCCGCTGACGCGGCCCGGTTCGAGGCTGACGATGCGCTCGGCGATCGCTTCGGCCTGGGCGTGTTCGCCCACCATGTCGTGCAGCCGCAGGCGCGCTTCCAGCGCCGGCAGGTGGCCCGGCATCGCGTCCATCCAGCGCTCGACCGTGGCGGCGGCGGTGGCACTGCCGACCTCCTCCACCGCCAGGCGTGCCAGCCACAGGTCGTGCAGCTGCGGGTGCTGCTCCAGGGCTGCATCCAGGCGGGCGCGGGCCTCGTCTTCGCGGCCCAGGCGCTGCCAGGACATCAGCAGCAGCTGCAGCACGTCGCGGTCATCAGGCAGCGATTCCAGCAACGGCAGCAGGTGCTCCAGCGCCTGCAGCGGCTGGCCGCTGCGCAGTGCCAGTTCGCCGGCCAGGCGGCGCATCGAAGGCGTATCCAGGCCTTCCTGCTGCAGCGCGATCTGCATCGCCTCTGCCGCAGCTTCCAGGTTGCCCTGGCGCATGGCCAGCTGCACCACCAGGCCATGCAATGAGGCGATGGTCGGGTTCAGTTCCAGCACGCGCCGGAACGCCTGCTCGGCGAAGGCCAGCATGTTCTTGCCCAGGTAGGCGAAGCCCAGTGCGTAAAGCACGCGGATGTCGTTGGGCAGGGCCTGGTTGGCGGCCGACAGCAGCGTCAGCGCGCGATCGGCATCATCGCGGCGCAGCGCGATCATGCCATCGATGGTCAGCAGCTCCGGGTGGTCCGGTTCGACACGCGAGGCCAGCGTGGACAGGCGCTGCGCTTCATCGAAATCGTTGCGACCGATCGCCAGGTGGGCCTGCATCAGGTACGCGGCGAATGCGTTCGGGTCCAGCCCGGTGGTGCGCGTCAGTGCTTCGCCTGCGCCGTCGAACTGGCGCAGGGCCAGCAGCAGGCCGGCGTGCTGCAGGTGCAGCTGGGCGTTGTCCGGGGCCAGCTGCAGCGCCTGCTGCAGGGCCTCCATCGCGTCCTCGGCCTTGCCCTGCTGCTGCAGCGCAAGCGCCAGCCAGCGGTGGGCCTCGGCCTGGCCGGGTTCATCACGGGTCCACGCCTGGGCCAGCTGCACGGCCCGGTCGGCCTCGTTCTGGCGCAACGCTTGGATGATCTGGTCTTGCATGGCGGTCCGGTTCAAGGGCAAACCCGCATTGTAGCGGCCTGCGCGCCCGTGCCGGTTCAGCCTTGCAGCACGCGCTGCAGGCGCTGCGCCACCCAGCGCTCGGAGAAGCCGTCACCGCGCCAGTTTTCCAGGAAGCCACAGTGTCCGCCCCAGCTGGCGGTTTCCAGATGCGCCTGGTGCGGCAGCTGCCAGTCGCTGAAGGTCGCGTAGGGGATCACCGGGTCGTCCTGCGCCATCAGGATGTCGGCCGGCACCTGCAACGTGGACAGGCGATCACCGGCAATCGAGTAGCCATCGAAATAGGCCTGCAACGAACCGAAACTGGTGTGGCGCTCGACCAGCCAGGCGGTCAGCGCGCGGATGTCCAGTTTCAGTACGCGGTCGTCGCAGTCGCTCAGTTCGGGGAACAGGTCGCGCTTGCGCCGCAGCGAACCGGCCCACTTGCGGCGGAAGTACCAGTCGTACATCGCCGGGCCGTTCTCGATGCTCTCCATGGTCAGCGCCGGGTCCAACACCGGGCATACCGAGGCCACGCGCAGCAGCGGCACGCCGGCCGCTGGCGCGCGCAGGGCCAGGCGCAGCACGAAGTTGCCGCCCAGCGAGTAACCGGCGGCCACCAGCGGCAACTGCGGCCAGCGCTGGGCGATATCGCCCGCGGCATGCACCACTTCGTCGATCAGGTTGGAGTGGAAGATGCCAGGGTTGAGATGATGGGTATTGCCGTGGTCGCGGAAATTCAGCCGCACCACGTCGAAGCCCTGTTCGAGCATGCGCGCGGCCGCCATGCGCATGTAGCTGGATTCGGCGCTGCCTTCCCAGCCGTGCAGCAGCAGGGCCATGCCTTTGGGTTCGCGGCCTTCGATGTGGCTGTGCCAGCCTTGCAGGCGCACGCCATCACCGCCGTCGAGGATCAGTTCTTCGCTGATCGCACCGGTCGCGGCCAGCAGCAGCAGGCCGCGCTGCAGGCGCATGCGGCTGGAGCTGAGCATCGACTGCAGGTGCGGATTGCGCAGCCAGCGCGGGGGCTGGTAGTCAGCCGCGTGCAGCGTCGGCGTGCCGGCGTCCAGGACGGGTGGCGGGATCAGGGCCACCGCACCCTCACTCGGTGCTCATGGCCGCCACGATGCGCGCGCGCGACGTCTCCGCGATGCGCCGACGGCCTTCCAGGTCCTGCGCACCGATCGGTGTCAGGAAGTGCACTTCTGCACGCCGCGCCGGCTCACCGAGCAGGCGCAGGAAATTGGCGAAGAAACTCTCGCCGGGGCCGAACGCGACAATGGTCTGCGCATCGCCCTTGAGCCCGTACACCAGTGCCACCGGCTGCACCGGCACGCCGGTTTCAACCGCAGCCTGGAAGATGCGGGCATGGAACGGGCCTACTTCGTGGCCGCCGCGGGTGCGCCCTTCCGGGAACACGCCCACCGCCTTGCCTTCGCGCAGGCGGTCAGCCATCACCTGCATCACGCCACCGAGCGATTCGGTGTTGCCGCGCTGGTGGAAGATGGTCTGGCCACGCGCGGCCAGCCAGCCGACCAGCGGCCAGCTGGCGATCTCGCGCTTGGCGACGAAGCCCATCATGCGCTGGCTGTGCAGGATGCAGATGTCGACCCAGCTGACGTGGTTGGCGACGAACAGCACGGCGCCGGGCAGCGGCGTGCCGATCTGCACCAGGCGGAAGCCGAAGATCCACATCAGCCCGCCCTGCCACCAGTTGACCACTTTGGCCCCCAGGGTCGTCTCGCCCACGCGCAGTTCGCCCCACGGCCGAAGCATGCCGATCAGGATGAGCGGCAGGAACACGATGATGTGGACCAACAGCAGCGGTACGCGGTACAGGTAACGGCACACACGCGCCACGCCGCCGCGGGGGGCCGGAGTGGGGGAAGTCATCCGCGCACGATACCGGAGGGCCGTCATCGCTGCCAGCCGATTTAGGCCATAACACCCATCGACCGGGGCAATCGGCGGGGAACGCTGGGTTCCGCTGCCGTCACCGGCCGTCCGGGACTCAGCCGTGGCCGGCCGCCACCACCGCCAGGGTCAGCCGCGAGATGCACACCAGGCGGCCCTGCTCGTCCTCGATGCGGATCTCCCACAGCTGGGTGCTGCGGCCGACGTGCAGTGCACGAGCGGTGCCGGTCACGGTGCCCGAGCGCACGGCGCGTACATGGTTGGCGTTGATCTCCAGCCCTACGCAGATCTGTTTGGCCGTATCCACGCACAGGTTGCCGGCGCTGCTGCCCAGGGTCTCGGCCAGCACCACCGACGCGCCGCCATGCAGGATGCCGTAGGGCTGGCGGGTGCGCTCGTCCACCGGCATGGTGGCCTGCAGCCAATCGTCGCCGGCCGCGCTGAAGACGATGCCCAGCGACTCGATCACGGTGTTGCGGCTGAGCGTGTTGAGCTGCTCGAGGGAAACGGCTTCGCGGAACACCAGGGTCATGCGGGCACCTTCAGAGGATGGGAACGAGGCCGGCGCCGAATGCGGTCAGCATTCGGACCAGCAGCCATTTCGGGCCGACATTGACCTCGGGGAAATCGCCCACGGCGACATAGCAGCGGTGGAAGTCCGGGTCCTGCCGGGGCAGCGGCTGCGGGCAGTCCGGGCCGGGCTTGAACTCGTAGTCGGTGGCATAGCGCCACGGCCAGAAGTCGAGGATCGGCAGTGCCTCGGAGGCCTTGCCGACGCTGTAGTTGAGCCCGGACAGCACCGGCGGCTTGGCCCGCGGCGCCACCGTCCACGAGTTCTGCGGGTGGGTATCGCGCAGGATGCTCTCGGCCAGCTGCTCGGCGAAGGCCGGGTCGTCGATGATCACCGCACCTTCGGTGTTGTAGTTCTCGCTGCGCGGATCGAAGTTGTGGGTGCCGACCACGCCGATGCGGCGGTCGACCACCAGCGACTTGGCATGCAGGCCCATGCGCGCGCCCTTGCGGGTGACCGGCAACGGCTTGTTGACCGCCTTGCTGCCCAGGAAGGAGGGCCGGGTCTCGGTGCGCAGCAGGCGGGTCTCGACCTCGCTGCCGGCCGCGCGGCGGCGCTCGCGCGCGTTCTGGTAGGCACTGCCGGTGCGCGGGTGGTTCACCGGCCCCTGCTTGCCGGTGGGTGCCGGATGCTCATCGCGATCGCGGCTGTCGCCGGCATTGCTGCCCGCGGCGCTGCCGCCAATCAGCGGATTGCGCCCGCCGTCGTCGTCACCTCCGGGCGCGGCCATCGGATCAGGCAACAGGTTGCGGTAGTCGACCGGTGCATCCAGCGGGAACGGCTTGTATTCGAAGATGTTGAAGCCCAGTTCGCGCATGTTGCGCCGCTTGTACTTGTACGACAGCGCATACACGATCGGGTTGTCGGTGGCCGCCAGGCTGTTGCTGGACACCACCACCCGCGGCGGCTGCGGGCGCTTGCGCAGCTCGCGGAACAGCTTCTGCGCCGGCTTGGACAACACCAGGTACGGCGTCTGCAGGATCACCTCCTCCTGCGCGCCGGCGATCAGCGCATCCAGCTGCGGCTCGGTCACGTGCTGGCCCGCCAGTGGCGCATCGGCCTTCTCGCGCCGGTGCTTGCGCGGCAGGTCGGCGACATAGCGCACCGAGGCCACCGGCAAGGCGGTATCGACGAAGGAACGGCTGACGAAGTCCATGTCATTGGCTTCGGCACTGACCCGCTGCACCCGCTCGGGGCGGCGGAAGCTGGCCGGCGGCAGGGTCGGCACGCCCTCGCGCAGCAGGGTGCGGCCGACATCGTTAAGGCGCTCGGCCGGCACGCTGCGCCTGGCATGCCAGAAGGCATCGAAGTTGGCGGCCATCGCCCGCGCCTCCGGGCCGGCGATCAGCACGTCGCGGTCGCGGAAGTTGTACTCGCGGTCCCAGTCGTAATAGTCGTCCTGGTAGTTGCGGCCACCGACCACGCCGATCGCATCGTCGATCACCAGCAGCTTGTTGTGCATGCGCTGGTTGAAGCGGCGGAAGCAGCACAGCACGCTGCCGGCATAGTCGAAGTAGTTCAGCCGGGCCTTGCCGAAGGTCGGGTTGTAGACCCGCAGCTGGAAGTTCTGGTGCGCGCCGGACAGCGCGCCGAGGATCTGCAGGTCGGAGATCGCCGAGAGCTGATCGATCAGCACGCGCACCTTCACCCCGCGCCGCGATGCAGCCAGCAGCTCGTCGATGACCAGCCGGGCGCTGTCGTCCTTGTCGAAGATGTAGGTCTGCAGGTCGATGCTGCGGGTGGCGCTGCGCAGCAGGTTCAGGCGCGCCACCAGCGCACCTTCGCCCTCGTCGAGCAGGGTGGCGTAGTGGCGCGGCTGTTCCGGGGTGGATTCGGTGAACGCCCGGCCGGCCAGCGCACGCAGCGGTGAGTCCTGCGCGCAGCGGTCGGCGCGCTGGCAGCCGACCACGGTCGAGCGCGCCTGCACGGCGATCGCTTCGGCGCGGTCGCGCTCGGCATGCGAAAGCGATGCACAACCGCTGCCCAGCAACACCGTTGCCAGCGCCAGTAAACGCAGCAGGAGGTTCACGGTTTCGGCGCCTCGCTCAGGCGCGCACGCAATACGAAGGTCACTCGGTCACTCAGGGCTAGCTGCCAGCTGTCCATTCCATACCGGCCTCGCTGCACGGTACCGCGGCTGACGACATCGCAATCATAGCCGGGTCGGGCGCACTCCGCCTTCTCGACCCGCAGCGACTCGGGATGGCTGACGCCGCGCAGGGTCAGCCGGCCGTTGATGTCGCCCCCCTGTTCCACCGTCTCCGGCCAGTATGGCAGCGAGTCGAACTCGACCACCGGATGGCGCCCTGCATCGAAGAACTCTTCGCCGCGCATCCAGCCGGTGTAGCGCGCCTTGCCAGGGATCTCCACCGAACGGGTGAACATCTTCAGGTGCACCTGGTGGCGCCCGTCGGACAGGATCTCGATGCGCCCCTCGAAGTGCGGGAATACGCCTTCGATGCGCTGGCCGAAACGGGTCCGCACCTCGAAACCGATCCGCGAGCGCTGGGTATCCAGGCGCAGTACCCGCGGCGCTTCGGCGGACACCGGCGGCAACGGGGTTGGTGGGGGCACAGCGGCCCAGGCCGGGCCAAGCGCCAGCAACGCGGGCAGCAGGAAGCGGCTGCGCCGCGCCTGGCTCATCGGATCACGGCCACCAGAACGCGTTCAGGCTGGCCACGCCCGGCTCGATCGAGACCTCGCGCGGGAAGCCGAGGACGGCCACGCCGCCCGGCGGCATGCCCCGGTAGTCGCTGCTGGTGCCGTCGGTCATCAGGGCCACCAGCTGCTCCAGGCCCGGGTTGTGGCCCACGATCAGCACCCGGTCCAGGTCGCGACGTTCGTCCACCAGCGCCGCCAGGGTGCCCGGGGTGGCTTCGTAGATCCGGTCTTCCAGGCGCTTCTCGACATAGCCGATGGCCGTCATCACCGCTTCCAGGGTCTCACGGGTACGTCGCGACGGCGAGCACAGCACGCAGTCCGGCAGCAGGTTGTTTTCCTTCAACCACTTGCCGGCGGCTTCAGCTTCGGCCAGCCCCACCGGCGACAGCGGCCGGTCGAGGTCGGCCTGGCCGGAAACGGCGGGTTCGGCATGGGCATGGCGCAGCAGGATCAGTTCACGCATCGCGGGTTTCCATGGAGAAGAGGATGCAGCAGGAGAAGTGAGGCAGGCATCAAAGCTTGAGCCAGGACAGCAGCGGTTCCCAGTCCGCCTGGTGTTCGCGCACCTGGGCGGAGCGATAGTCGAACAGGCTGCGGCCCAGGCCGGTCATGACCACGTAGCTCTGGCTGTCACGCAGCTGCGCGACCACCGGGTACGGCCATTCGGCCAGCATCTGCAATGCCTGCTGCGAGGTCTGGGTCCAGGGTTTGGTGCGGTTGAGGACCAGCCCTACCGGCAGCTTGCGGCTGTGCACGCGCGGGTTCTGGGCCAGGCTGTTGAGGAAGCCGACGATGGCTTCGATATCCAGCGCCGAGGGCAGCACCGGCACCACCACGGCGTCGGCCGCGTCCAGGAAATGGGGGATATCGTCGGCCAGCGCACCGGCGGGTGCATCAATGATGACGGTATCGGTACCGTCGGGCAGCTTCTGCGCCCACTGCTTCTTCCGATACACATCGATGGGGAGCACCGCGCTTTCCAGCCCGGCACGCCGTTGTGCCCAGCGGGTGCTGGAGCCCTGCGGGTCGGCATCGGCGATCACCGTGGCCTTGCCCTGCAATGCCGCGTACGCGGCCAGGTGGGTGGCGACGGTGGTCTTGCCCACCCCGCCCTTGGAACCGGCCACCAGGATCGTCTTCATGCCAGCCTCGCTTCCGGGTACGTGCCCCGAGCGTACACCGGCGGTGGTGACGGGAGGTAGCGCCGTGCTGAACCCGTGGCCATCGCCTTTGCTATCGTGGCGCCCCCGAAGGATCGAACCGGCATGAGCGAACTGCAGGACCTGAGCGCACTGATCCGCGCCAATACCCCCCTGATCGTGATCGAGACCCAGGATGAGGGGCGCATCGTTGAACTGTTCCGGCAGACGCTTATGCACGTGTGGCGGGCCCTGCACCGCTGGTCCATCACCGAGGGCCTGCGCCGCATCGACCTGGACCGCGAGGATCCGCCGGTCGGCCCGCCCGATGCCAGCGCCGCGCTGCAGATGATCCGCCAGGCTGATCAGCGCGGTGTCTACCTGCTGCTCGATTTCCACCCCTACCTGGGCTATGCCAGCCACCAGCGCGCACTGCGCGACCTGATCCAGCGCCGCCACAGCGAACCGCACGTGCTGGTGCTGATCGGCGCCAAGGTCGAGCTGCCGGCCGAGCTGGAAGCACTGGCGGTGCGCTTCAACCCGCGCCTGCCCGATGCCAACGCCCTGCTGAAGATGCTGCGCGAGGAGGCCGACGCCTATGCGCGCGAACACGGCGGCCGCCGCGTCGAGGTCGACAGCGAGGCGGTGAAGAAGATCCTGAAGAACCTGCAGGGCCTGAGCCTGGTCGATGCCCGCCGCATTGCCCGCCAGCTGATCTACGCCGATGGCGCGCTGCGCGACGACGACCTGCCGCAGCTGGCACGGCTTAAGTTCGAGCTGCTCAACCGCAGCGGCCACCTGTTCTTCGAGCACGACAGCGCACGCTTCGGCGACGTGGCCGGCGCCAACCGGCTCAAGCGCTGGATCAGCCAGCGCCGGGTGGCCTTCATCGCCGGCTCGGCACCGGCCGGCCTGGACCCGCCGCGCGGCATGTTGCTGCTGGGCGTGCAGGGCTGCGGCAAATCGATGCTGGCCAAGGCCACCGCCGCCGGCTTCGGTGTACCGCTGCTGCGCCTGGACGTGGGTGCGCTGTACAACAAGTACCACGGCGAGACCGAGGCCAACCTGCGCCAGGCGCTGGCCTCGGCCGAGCAGCTGGCGCCCTGCGTGTTGTGGATGGACGAGATCGAGAAGGGCCTGGCCAGTGGTGGCGAGGACGGTGGCGTATCGCGCCGCGTGCTCGGCTACCTGCTGACCTGGATGGCCGAACGCAAGGCGCCGGTCTTCATCGTCGCCACCGCCAACCAGGTGCACGAACTGCCGGCCGAGCTGCTGCGCAAGGGCCGTTTCGACGAGATCTTCTTCGTCGACCTGCCCACCCCCGAAGTGCGCGTGGAACTGCTGCGGCTGCATCTGGGGCGACGCCAGCTCAATGGGGACGACTTTGCACTGCCGGCGTTGGCGGCCGCGGCGAATGGTTTCTCCGGCGCGGAGATCGAGCAGGCGATCGTGGCCGGACTGTACGCAGCGCACGCCGAAGGCCGGCCGCTGGACACCGAGCTGCTGATGAACGAGATCCGCGCGACGAGGCCGCTGTCGGTGCTGATGGCCGAGCAGGTCGAGGCCTTGCGCGCGTGGGCGTCGGGGCGGACGGTTTCCGCGGACGATTGAGGTTTCCCGCGAACGGCGCAGCCCCTCGTGGTTGGTCGCTCAAAGCGACAGTCGTGGTTGGCCGGGTGGGTAGGCTGCGCAGGGGGCGCTGCAAGTACGTCCCTGTAAGCTCGGTCGCCGCATCCATGCGGCTCACGCCCCTGCGCAGCCTACCCACCCGCCCCCTGACAGTTTCCGGGGGCGTCCGCCACGGAGAAGAAAAAAGATGATCAAAAGCAAAAGCCGGTCGGCTGGCCGCTTTCTGTAGAGCCGAGCCCACGCTCGGCTGCATTTCGATCAGATATCGAATAGTTGATTCCGATGCGGATTCATCCACGCATGGCGTGGATCTACCCACCGCCGCCGATAACCTGTCGGGGTCGACGCGGTCTGGGGCTGCAGGACCGATGGCGCCATGGATGGCGCCATCGAGCCCCCATGGGTGAGGGCGCTTTGCTTGCGAAGCACTGCTTCGCAAGCGCCCGAACGCCCAGCCTCCAGCGGCTGGGCCGGGCCGCGGAGCGGGGTTTACGGCGTGTCCTGCCAACCCACACCACCCCGCCATCCCGCGGATTGCCCGCTGTTGCTGTTGCTTCGGCTGTTGCCTCTGCGGGTGCCGGGTGCAACCCGGCGCAACCCCCTCCCTCAGGGCCAGGCCGGCGGCGCGGCCGCCCAGGCCTGCTGCACTTCGGCCAGCGAGGCACGCTCGTCGTCGCGCCACAACGGCAGCAACTGCGCATAGCGGCTGCTGTCGCTCCATTGCGTCGGCTCGGTACGCACTGCGGCGGCATACCACTGCACCGCCTCCTGCTTCTGCCCGGCCCGCCACAGCGCCAGCGCATAGGTCGGTGGCAACCAGCCCGGCTTGCTCAGCGAACCACCGGCAGCGGCCTGCCATTGCTCCAGGGCGGCTTCGGGCTGGCCCTGACGCAGCAGGTCCCAGCCGTAGTTCCAGCGCACGCCACGGCCCAGGCTGCCCTGCACCGGGGCATCCTTCAGCGCTTCGCGATACAGCTGTTCACCCAGTTCGGTACGGCCCTGGGCAATGGCCACCGACGCCAGCTGCACGGTGGCCTCCACGGTCCGCCGGCCGCGCTCGCGCTGCTTGAGCAGCTGCGCCACCAGCGCATCCCCGTCGGACTGGACCACGATCATGGGCACGGCGGCCGCATCGCTGTCGAAGTAGAACTCCTGTGGTGCCGGCACCGCCGGCGCGGCCCACACCGGGGCCGTTCCCGAGACCAGCAACATGCTGCCCAGGATCTTTCCTGCAACTGACATCCCTTCTCCCCAGGCCGCAACCGCAGCCCCCTCTCTCTCTCTCCCCGATCCTAACCCCAGCATGGCCGCCGGCGCGAGTGCCGGGGCGGCCGGACCTCGCTGCTACAATTCGCGCCTTTCCCGCCGCGTGCCTGCACGCGGCCGGTGCCAGCCGATCCTGACCGGGCCAGCCATGACCAGTACCGCGCAACTCACGTCGCCCTCCTCCACCGACCTGATCGACCGTGACTACACGCTCGACCACAAGTACACCCGCAACGAGGGGCGGATCTATCTGAGTGGCGTGCAGGCGCTGGTGAAGCTGCCGCTGATGCAGCGGCTGCGCGACGCACACGAAGGCATCGACAGCGCCGGCTTCGTCAGCGGCTACCGCGGCAGCCCGCTGGGCGGCTTCGACCTGGAGCTGTGGCGCGCACGCAAACACCTCGACGCGGCCAAGGTGAAGTTCACCCCCGGCCTGAACGAGGACCTGGGCGCCACCATGGTGTGGGGCACCCAGCAGACCAACCTGTTCCCCGGCGCCAACGTGCAGGGCGTGTTCGGCATGTGGTACGGCAAGGGCCCGGGCGTGGACCGCTGCGGCGACGTGTTCAAGCACGCCAATGCCGCCGGCACCTCGCGCTACGGCGGGGTGCTGGCACTGGCCGCCGATGACCATGCCTGCCGCAGTTCAACCCTGCCGCATGGCAGCGAGGACGAGTTCGTCAGCGCGATGATGCCGGTACTGAATCCGGCCGGTGTGCAGGACATCCTCGACATGGGCCTGCTGGGCTGGGCGATGAGCCGCTATACCGGGCGCTGGGTCGGCTTCAAGACGATCGCCGAGACAGTCGAATCGTCGGCCTCGGTCGAGGTCGACCCGATGGCGCGCCGCATCGTGCTGCCGGAAGACTTCGAGATGCCGACCGGCGGGCTCAACATCCGCTGGCCGGACCCGCCGCTGGACCAGGAAATGCGCCTGCACCGCTATGCGGTGAAGGCCGCACAGGCGTTCGCCCGCGCCAACGGCATCGACAAGGTGGTGATGGACGCGCCGCGCGCGCGGCTGGGCATCGTCACCACCGGCAAGAGCTACCTGGACGTGCTGCAGGCGCTGGAATACCTGGGCCTGGACGAAGCCGCCTGCGCCGACATCGGCATCCGCGTGTACAAGGTCGGCATGACCTGGCCGCTGGAGCCGCAGGGCATCGCGCGCTTCGCGCAGGGCCTGGAAGACATCATCGTGGTGGAGGAGAAGCGTGCCTTCATCGAGCGCCAGATGAAGGAACAGTTCTTCAACTGGCCGGCCAGCTGGGGCCAGCGCCCGTCCATCGTCGGCAAGTACGACGAGAGCGGCGAATGGATCCTGCCGTCGACCGGCGAGCTGACCCCGGCCACCATCGCCGGCGTGATCGGCCGCCGCATCCAGAAGTTCTTCAACAACGCATCGATCGAGCAGCGGCTGCAGTGGATGCAGGAGAAGGAAGCCGAGCTTGCGTTGCCGCGCGCCAGCTTCCCGCGCGTGCCGCATTACTGCTCGGGCTGTCCGCACAACACCTCCACCAACGTGCCGGAAGGCTCGCGTGCGCTGGCCGGCATCGGTTGCCATTACATGGTGACCTGGATGGACCGCAGCACCGACACCTTCACCCACATGGGCGGCGAAGGCGTGACCTGGGCCGGGCAGGCGCCGTTCACCGATACCCCGCACGTGTTCCAGAACCTGGGCGACGGCACCTACTTCCACAGCGGCTCGCTGGCGATCCGCCAGGCGGTCGCCGCCGGCGTCAACATCACCTACAAGATCCTCTACAACGATGCGGTGGCGATGACCGGCGGCCAGCCGGTGGACGGTCCGCTGAGCGTGCCGGACATCGCACGACAGATGCGTGCCGAAGGCATCCACACCATCGTGGTGCTGTCGGACAACATCGGCAAGTGGACCGGCCAGCGCGAGCACTTCCCCAGCGACGTCGAGTTCCATGACCGCAGCGAGCTGGACGAAGTGCAGAAGCGCCTGCGCGAAGTGAAGGGTGTTTCGATCCTGATCTACGAACAGACCTGCGCCACCGAGAAGCGTCGCCGCCGCAAGCGCGGCAAGCTGGAAGACCCGCAGAAGCGGGTGATGATCAACTCGCTGGTCTGCGAAGGCTGCGGTGACTGCGGCAAGAAGAGCTTCTGCGTGTCGGTGCTGCCGAAGGAAACCGAGTTCGGGCGCAAGCGCGAGATCGACCAGTCCAACTGCAACAAGGACTATTCCTGCGTGAACGGCTTCTGCCCCAGCTTCGTCACCGTGCACGGTGGCCAGCCGCGCAAGGGCAGCAAGCGCGATGCGTCCACGCTGCTGGACAACCTGCCGGCGCCGACCCTCCGCGACAGCCTGGAACAGCCCTGGAACATCCTGATCACCGGCGTCGGCGGTACCGGCGTGGTGACCATCGGTGCGCTGCTGGGCATGGCCGGCCACCTGGAAGGCAAGGGTGCAACCGTGCTCGACCAGACCGGCCTGGCGCAGAAGGGCGGCGCGGTGACCACGCATATCCGCATTGCCCGTCGCCCTGAAGACATCCATGCCGTGCGTATCGCCGCTGGCGAGGCCGACCTGGTGCTGGGCTGCGACATGGTGGTGGTCAATGACTACTGGGCACTGTCGAAGGTGCGTGCCGGCCGTTCGCAGGTGGTGCTGAACACCTACGAAGCGATGCCGGGCACCTTCACCACCCGCCCGGACATGCAGTTCCCCGCCGCCGACATCATCGCCGGCGTGCGCGTGGCACTGGGCGGCCAGGAGCCGCTGCTGCTCGATGCCACCCAGCTGGCCACCGCGCTGCTGGGCGACGCCATTGCCGCCAACCTGTTCATCCTCGGCTACGCCTGGCAGCAGGGCCTGGTGCCGCTCTCGTTCGATTCACTGATGCGCGCCATCGAGCTCAATGGCGCCGCCGTGGCGATGAACCAGCAGGCCTTCGCCTGGGGCCGCCTGGCCGTGGTCGATCCGCAGGCCGTGCAGCAGGCGGCCGGCCTGGTGCGCAACCGCCATACCGATACCGAATCCACCCCCGGCCCGCTGCATCCGCTGCCGCCAGGCGAGTGGGAGGGCAATGAATGGGGTGCCACTGCGGCACCGCGCAACACCGGCGACGAACGCGAACTGCGTGGCCTGCCCTCGCACGGTGGCGAAGTGGCGTTCCTGCCGCTGGACGACGCCCGCCTGTCGCGCTCGCTGGATGAAATGATCGAGCGCCGCGCCGCGTTCCTGGTCGAGTACCAGGATGCCGCCTACGCCAAGCGCTACCGTGACCTGGTAGCGCGCGTACGCGCCACCGAAGCCGACCGCATCGGCGGTTCCACTGCGCTGACCGAGACCGTGGCGCGGTACCTGTTCAAGCTGATGGCCTACAAGGACGAGTACGAAGTGGCGCGCCTGTACACCAGCGGTGACTTCCAGCGCCGCCTGCAGCAGCAGTTCGAGGGCGACTACCAGCTGCGCTTCCATCTGGCACCGCCGCTGTTCGCGAAGAAGGACGAGCAGGGACGGCTGTTGAAGAAGGAATACGGCCCGTGGATGTTCAAGGTCTTCGGTCTGTTGGCGAAGCTGAAGTTCCTGCGTGGCGGCCGCTTCGATGTGTTCGGACGCACCGAGGAGCGCCGCATGGAGCGCAAGCTGATTGCTGATTACGAGGCGACGGTGCAGATGCTGCTGGACGGGCTGGAGGATGACCGTCTGTCGCTGGCGGTGGAGATTGCCAGCATTCCCGAGCACATCCGCGGCTTCGGCCATGTCAAGGAAGCGCATTTCGAGCAGGCCAAGGCGCGCGAAGCGGCCCTGCTGGCGCAGTGGCGCAATCCGAAGGCGCTGCATATCGTGCAGGTGGCCTGAAGGTGGTGCCGGCCGCTGGCCGGCATCTTCCTGGCAATCGGTTGCCGGCCAACGGCCGGCACTGCCGGTGGTTCACCCCAACCGCCACAGCAATAGCCGGTTATTGGCCGGCATCGCCACGTCACCCAACCGGGTAAACCCGTTGTCGGCCGCCAGCGCCTGCACCGCTTCGCTGTCACGGATACCGCTGCGCGGGTCGCGCGCCTTCAGCCAGGCATCGAACTGCGCATTGCTGTCACTGGTATAGCGGCCGCCATAGTTGAACGGACCGTAGATCGCCAGCAGCGCACCGTGACGCAACAGTGGCGGCAGCGCGCCGAACAGCACCTGCACGTACTCCCAGCCCATGATGTGCAGCGTGTTGGCGCTGAATGCGGCGTCGAACGTGCTGCTTTCTGGAAGGTCCAGGCCCGTTGCCGGTGGCAGCTCCACCTGCAGCGCCACCGGCGGCAGCAGGTTCAGCAGCGCGGCCTCCGCACGCCAGGCTTCGATGCCGGGCAGATGGTCCGGATGGTCGCTGGGCTGCCAGCGCAGCCACGGCCAGCGCTCGGCGAAGAAGGCTGCGTGCTGGCCGGTACCACTGCCGATCTCCAGCACCCGATGGCGGTCGCCCATCCACGGGTCGAGTGCGGTGGCGATGGGTTCGCGGTTGCGCTCGCAGGCTTCTGAATACGGCTTGCTCGACATCAGGACGGTGTCCAGGCGGGGTCGGCCCCATTGTGCACGAGGGGGTGTCTGCAGGGCTTGCAGCCCTGCACCCGCCGGAGCCAGAGCCAGAGCCAGAGCAACGTCAAAAGCTGGCATTCCGTGGGATGGCAGGGTTGGTCCGGTTGCGGGGGACGCCGTAAACCCGTCCTTGGGGGCTTGGCCGCGGCATCCATGCCGCAGCCAAGCCCGCAG
>NZ_JAXBQL020000005.1:163101-182628 GCF_047520565.2 Stenotrophomonas sp. FR012 | reverse complement strand
GATCCGTTTTCCGCAGGAAAACGGATCTGACCCCGGATTCATTTCGATATCTGACAGAAAAATCGTGTCGACCAAGGTCGACACCTACCAACAGCCGCAGGAATCTGTCAGAGATGGGGCGGTGTCGGATTGCGGGGTGTCAGCCGCATGGATGCGGCTGCCAAGCCTCCATGGACGGATTCACGGCGTCCCCGCAATCCGACACCGCCCCGCCCACCCACGGAATGCCGCTCTGGCTTTGGCTTTGGCTCTGGCTCTGGCTTTGGCCGTTGCCGTTGCATTGAGCAGGTGCAGGGCTGCAAGCCCTGCCGAAACCCTCCCCAACCATGACTGCAGTCACTTGCCCGGTTGCGCCGCGCTGGCGAAAGTCGAGGAGTGGACGTGATCGGTCCGGCGCGTTGCCGACCGCAAGCGAGAGAGAGAAACGCTGTGCAACGACGTGAGTTCCTGGCTTTTTCCGGCCTGGGCCTGGCCGGCCTGCTGCTGCCGCATTCCCGTGCCATCGCCGCCGAGCAGCTGCTGGCGCCGGTCGATACCGCCCAGCGCCGGCGCTTGGCCGAGGTCGCGCTGGCCACCGCACGCACGGCCAAGGCCAGCTACTGCGATGTGCGCATCGGCCGCTACCTCAACCAGTCGGTCATCACCCGCGAGCACCAGGTCGGCAATGTGACCAACCGAGAATCGTCCGGCGTGGGCATGCGGGTGATCGTCAACGGTGCCTGGGGCTTTGCTGCAACCCATCAGCAGACCGAGGCCGCCGTGCGCGCGGCAGTCGAGCAGGCGGCGGCAATCGCCCGCGCCAACGCCAGCATCCAGACCCGCCCGGTGCAACTGGCACCCACGCCGTCCGTCGGTGAAGTACGCTGGCAGACCCCCGTCCGCAGGAACGCGATGGCGGTGCCGATCCAGGACAAGGTCGAGCTGCTGCTGGCACTCAATGCCGCCGCGCTGAATGCGGGCGCCGACTACATCAATTCCACCCTGTTCCTGGTCAACGAGCAGAAGTACTTTGCGTCCAGCGACGGCTCGTTCATCGACCAGGACATCCATCGCATCTGGCTGCCGTTCACCGCCACCGCCATCGACAAGGCCAGCGGCAGGTTCCGCACCCGCGCCGGCCTGTCCTCGCCGATGGGCATGGGCTACGAGTTCCTCGATGGCGATGCGCGCGGCAAGGTGCACCTGCCCGGCGGCATCACCGCCTACCGCGATTCCTATGACCCGGTCGAGGACGCCATTGCGGCCGCCCGCCACGCGCGCGAGAAACTGAAGGCGCCGTCGGTGAAGCCCGGCAAGTATGACCTGGTGCTGGACCCGTCCAACCTGTTCCTGACCATTCACGAGAACGTCGGCCACCCGCTGGAGCTGGACCGCGTGCTCGGCTACGAAGCCAACTACGCCGGAACCAGCTTCGCCACGCTGGACAAGCGAGATGCCGGTTTCCGCTGGGGCAGCGACATCGTCACCTTCTTCGCCGACAAGACCCAGCCGGGCAGCCTCGGTGCGGTCGGCTACGACGACGAGGGCGTCAAGACCCAGCGCTGGGACCTGGTGCGCGACGGCATCCTGGTCGACTACCAGGCCACCCGCGATGAAGCCCACATCCTCGGCCGCGATGCATCGCATGGCTGCAGCTATGCCGATTCCTGGTCCAGCGTGCAGTTCCAGCGCATGGCCAATGTCTCGCTGGCGCCGGGCAAGCAACCGCTCAGCGTCGCGGACATGATCAAGGACGTGGAGAACGGCATCTACATCCACGGCCGCGGTTCGTATTCGATCGACCAGCAGCGCTACAACGCGCAGTTCGGCGGCCAGCTGTACTACCAGATCAAGGACGGAAAGATCGCCGGCATGGTAGAGGATGCGGCCTACCAGATCCGCACGCCGGAATTCTGGAATGCCTGCACGGCCATCTGCGATGAACGCGACTTCCGCCTGGGCGGTTCGTTCTTCGACGGCAAGGGCCAGCCTGGCCAGGTCTCGGCGGTCTCGCACGGTTCGTCCACCACCCGCTTCAACGGCATCAACATCATCAACACCGCGCGCAGTCTCGGCGCTTGAGCCACCCATCCTTCGATATGGAGAGCAGCCTTGCAAAGACGTGACTTCCTGGCCCTGACCGGGCTTACCGCGGGCGGGCTGATCGTGCCCTCCTTCTTCGGCAAGGTGATCGCCGCCGAGCAGCTGCAGAGCACGCTGGACCTGGGGCTGAAGAAGCGCCTGGCCGATGCGGCGCTGGCTGCCGCCCGCCAGGCCGGTGCCACCTACTGCGACGTGCGCATCGGCCGCTACCTGCGGCAGTTCGTGATCACCCGCGAAGACAAAGTGCAGAACGTGGTGAACACCGAGTCCACCGGCGTGGGCATCCGCGTGATCGTCAATGGTGCGTGGGGCTTTGCCGCCACCAATGCGCTGGGCACCGCCGACGTGGCCAAGGCGGCGCAGCAGGCGGCCGCGATCGCCAAGGCCAATGCCGGCGTGCAGACCGCGCCGGTGCAGCTGGCCAAGGCGCCGGGCGTGGGTGAGGTGAGCTGGCGCACGCCGATCCGCAAGAATGCGATGGAGGTGCCGATCAAGGACAAGGTCGGCCTGCTGCTGGACGTCAACGCCGCCGCAATGGGCGCCGGTGCCAGCTTCGTCAACTCGATGCTGTTCCTGGTCAACGAGCAGAAGTACTTCGCCTCCACCGATGGCTCCTACATCGACCAGGACGTGCACCGCATCTGGGCGCCGATGACGGTCACCGCCATCGACAAGAGCAGCGGCAAGTTCCGCACCCGATCGGGCCTGTCCTCGCCGATGGGCCTGGGCTACGAATACCTGGACGGCGCCGCCGCGGGCAAGGTGGTCAGCCCGAATGGCGTGGTCAACTACAGTTCTTCCTACGACATGAAGGAAGACGCCATCGCCGCCGCCCGGCAGGCGCAGGAAAAGCTGAAGGCGCCGTCGGTGAAGCCGGGCAAGTACGACCTGGTGCTCGACCCGTCGCACACCTGGCTGACCATCCACGAGTCGATTGGCCACCCGCTGGAACTGGACCGCGTGCTCGGCTACGAGGCCAACTACGCCGGCACCAGCTTCGCCACCCTGGACAAGCGCGAACAGCGTTTCCAGTATGGCAGCGAGCTGGTCAACATCTTCGCCGACAAGACCCAGCCAGGCAGCCTCGGCGCAGTGGCATACGACGACGAAGGCGTGAAGTGCAAGCGCTGGGACCTGATCAGCAACGGCAAGCTGGTGGACTACCAGACCATCCGCGACCAGGCCCACATCCTCGGCAAGACCGAGTCCGACGGCTGCTGCTATGCCGACTCGTGGTCCAGCGTGCAGTTCCAGCGCATGGCCAACGTGTCGATGGCACCGGGCAAGAAGCCGCTGAGCGTGCCGGACCTGATCAAGGACGTGGAGAACGGCATCTACATCATCGGTGACGGTTCGTTCTCGATCGACCAGCAGCGCTACAACGCGCAGTTCGGCGGCCAGCTGTTCTACGAGATCAAGAACGGCCAGATCACCCGCATGCTGGAAGACGTGGCCTACCAGATCCGCACGCCGGAGTTCTGGAACGCCTGTACCGCCGTGGCCGACGAGCGTGACTACCGCCTGGGCGGTTCGTTCTTCGACGGCAAGGGCCAGCCGGGACAGGTCTCGGCAGTCTCGCACGGTTCGTCGACCGCGCGCTTCAACGGCATCAACGTCATCAACACCGCACGCAGCCTCGGCTGACCGGTCAGGAGCCCTTACACCATGAGTATCTTCACCGAAGCCCAGGCCAAGGCCATCCTCGACAAGGTCATCGCCCTGTCCAAGGCCGACGAGTGCACCGCCGTGCTGGCCGGCGCGATCAGCGGCAACATCCGTTTCGCGCTGAACAATGTCTCCACCAGTGGCATCGTCGACAACACCGAGCTGGCGGTCACCGTCGCCTTCGGCAAGCGCGTCGGCACTGCCTCGATCAACGAGTTCGACGACGCCGCGCTGGAACGTGTGGTACGCCGTGCCGAAGACCTGGCCCGCCTGGCACCGGAGAACCCGGAGTTCATGCCGGCCATCGGCAAGCAGAGCTACCGCGCCAGCCCGACCTTCAGCGAATCCACCGCCGCGATCGATCCGGCCTTCCGTGCCAAGGTTGCTGCCGATTCGATCGCCCCGTGCCGCGGCCACGGCCTGGTCGCCGCCGGCTTCCTGGAGGACGGCCAGGGCTTCCAGGCCACCGCCAACAGCAACGGCAACTTCGCTTACCAGCGCACCACCAACTTCGATTACACCTGCACTGTGCGCACCGAAGATGGCCGCGGTTCGGGCTGGGTCGGCCGCAACCTGAAGGACGCGGCGGACTTCAAGGCTGACCAGGACATCCGCATCGCCATGCGCAAGGCCACCGAATCGGCCGAAGCCAAGGCACTGGAACCGGGCAAGTACACGGTCATCCTGGAGCCGGCCGCAGCGGCAGGCCTGATCAGCTTCATGATGAATTTCTTCAGTGCACGCTCGGCCGATGAAGGCCGCAGCTTCCTGTCGAAGAAGGGCGGCGGCAACAAGCTGGGCGAGCAGGTCTACGATCCGCGCGTGACCATGATCGCCGACCCGTGGCATCCGAATGCACCGGTGCTGCCGTGGGACAACGAAGGGCTGCCGCGCGAACGCATGGCCATCATCGAGAACGGCAGGATCGCCAATCTGGACTACTCGCGCTTCTGGGCGCAGAAGCAGGGCAAGACCGCCAAGGCCTCGCCGGGCAACCTGCTGATGAGCGGTGGCGACAAGAGCACCGCCGAGCTGGTGCGCGGCACCCAGAAGGGCATCCTGGTCACGCGTACCTGGTACATCCGCATGGTCGATCCGCAGACCGTGCTGCTGACCGGCCTGACCCGCGACGGCACCTTCTACATCGAGAACGGCCAGATCAAGTACCCGGTGAAGAACTTCCGCTTCAACGAGTCGCCGGTGATCATGCTCAACAACATCGAAGAGCTGGGCAAGCCGGTGCGGGTGGCCGGTGATGAATCCAGCTACGTGATGATGATCCCGCCGATGAAGCTGCGCGATTTCACCTTCACCTCGCTGTCCGACGCGGTCTGATGGATCGCCGGGCCTGCCTGCGCTGGTTGGCCGCTGCCGCTTCGGCGGCGGCGCTGCCGGCCTGGGCACAGGCAGGCCCGCGCAGTTCGCGCTATGACTTCTGGTTCACCCGCCTGCAGTACGACTCCGGTGACTGGGACGTGGACGCGCGCATGCCATCCAACCTGATCACCTCGCTGATCGACTACACATCGCTGCGCGTGGACCCGCAGGAACACGTGGTGGCCCTGGCCGACCCGCGCATGCTGGAAGCGCCGTTCTGCTACCTGGCCGGGCACACGCTGGTGGAGTTCAACGCCGCCGAACGGCAGAACTTCGTGCGCTACGTGCGAAATGGCGGCTTCGTCTTCGTCGATGACTGCAACCATGACATCGACGGGCTGTTCGCCACCTCGTTCGAGGCACAGATGGGCCGCCTGTTCGGTCCGAAGGCATTGCAGAAACTGCCCAACAGCCACGCGCTGTACCGCAGTTTCTTCCGCTTCCCGGACGGTCCGCCCGCCACCAGCTTCGAACTCAACGGCTGGGGCGACGACCTGGCGCACGACTATCTGAAGGGCATCGAGGTCGATGGTCGGCTGGGCCTGCTCTACAGCAACAAGGACTATGGCTGCGAGTGGGACTACGACTGGCGCAACAAGCGCTTCCTGGCCGAAGACAACACCCGCTTTGGCGTCAACATCGTGATGTACGCGTTGAACAATTGACAGGACCTGCACGCCCATGAATTCCTCCGACCTCGATTCCCTGCTGCCGCGCCTGGATGAACTGCGCGCCGCGCTCGCACGCGCGGTGGTGGGCCAGCACACCGTGGTCGAGCAGCTGCTGATCGGCCTGCTGGCCGGCGGCCACTGCCTGCTGGAAGGTGCGCCCGGGCTCGGCAAGACCCTGCTGGTACGCTCGCTCGGCCAGGCATTGGAACTGCAGTTCCGGCGCGTGCAGTTCACCCCCGACCTGATGCCCAGTGACATCCTCGGCACCGAGCTGCTGGAGGAAGACCATGGCACCGGCCATCGCCATTTCCGCTTCCAGCAGGGCCCGATCTTCACCCACCTGCTGCTGGCCGACGAACTCAACCGCACCCCGCCCAAGACCCAGGCCGCACTGCTGGAGGCAATGCAGGAACGCACCGTCAGCTACGCCGGAACCACCTACGCGCTGCCCGCTCCGTTCTTCGTGCTGGCCACGCAGAACCCGATCGAGCAGGCCGGCACGTACCCGCTGCCAGAGGCACAGCTGGACCGCTTCCTGCTGCACGTGCTGGTGGATTACCCCAGCGAAGACGAGGAGCGGCGGATCCTGGAACAGACCACCGGCGGTGCCACCGACGCGGTGCCGAAAGTGATGGATGCCGAGGCGGTGATCGCCCTGCAGGCGGCTGTGCGGCAGGTGCATGTCAGCCCCGACGTGCTGGCCTGGATCACCCGCCTGGTGCGCGCCAGCCGGCCAGGCGAAGGCGCCCCGGCGGCGATCAACCAATGGGTGAAGTGGGGCGCCGGTCCGCGCGCCGGCCAGTCGCTGGTGCTCGCGGCAAAAGCGCGCGCACTGCTGCAGGGCCGCTTCGCCGCCACCCGCGAGGACGTGCAGGCACTGGCCGCACCGGTGATGCGCCATCGCCTGCTGCTGTCGTTCGCCGCCGAGGCCGAGCAGAAGCGTGCCGACGACGTGGTCGCCGCCCTGCTGCAGGCCGTGCCGTTCCCGGGTTGAGCCACGCGTGAACGCCGGTACCCCGCTGACCTTGCCTCCGGAACTGCGTGCGCGCCTGCGCCTGCTGCGGCTGCGGCCGCGCCTGGCCAGCGGCGCCAGTGGCATCGGCCAGCACGCCAGCCGCAGCCGCGGTGCCGGCCTCGAGTTCGCCCAGTACCGGGCCTACGAACCGGGCGACGAGCTGCGCCAGATCGACTGGAAGTTGTATGCGCGTTCGGACCGCTTCTTCGTGCGCGAATCCGAACGCGAAAGCCCGATCACGGTCTGGCTGCTGCTCGATGCCACCGCCTCGGCCGGCCAGGCCGATCGCGCGGCACCGCAGCGCACGCGCCTGGATCACATGCGCGGCGTGGCCGCCTGCGTGGTGGAACTGGCGCTGCAGCAGGGCGACCGTTTCGGCCTGCTGGCGATCAATGGCGATGGACTGCAGTTGGTGCCCGCAGCGAACGGCGCACGCCAGCGTGACCGCGTGCATCTGCAACTGCATGCCCTTCAGGCACGCGGCGGCTGGCCCGTGGCCGATCGCCTGCGCCCGCTGTGGGAGCGTGTGCGTCCGGGCGACCTGCTGCTGGCGATGGGTGATGGCTTCGACGCGGCCTGCATCGTGCTGCTGGAGCAACTGGCCAGCGCACGCCGTGAAGTGGCACTGCTGCAGATCCTCACCGCCGACGAGCGCGATTTCCCGTTCGACGCCGGCCATCGCTTCCGCGATCCGGAAACGGGCGAGGAACTGCTGGGCGATGGCGCGGCGATCCGCGCCGATTACCTGCAGCGCTTCGCCGACGCACGCAACGCATTGCAGTCGCGCCTGCAGGCCAGCGGCATCGCCAGTGCCACCGGCTGGCTCGACCAGCCGCTGGATCATCCACTGCAGGTGCTGTTCGGTCGTGGGGGCGGTGCATGACCCTGCTGTTCCCGTTGGGCCTGGCCGCGCTCGCTGCGTGGTTGCTGCCGCTGCTGATCCATCTGGCCCGGCGCCATCCGTACACGCCGCTGGATTTCGCCGCGCTGCGCTGGCTGCGTGCACAGATCCGCCCGCGCCAGCGCATCCGCTTCGATGACTGGCCGTTGCTGCTGGTGCGCCTGTTGCTGCTGGCTGCATTGGCCTTGCTGCTGGCACGCCCTGCATTGACCGGCCCCGCTCCCATCCCCACCGCGTGGACGGTAGTGGCTCCCGGATTGGACGCCGCCGCACTGCGCGGGAGTGCCGAAGCGGGCAACTGGCACTGGCTGGCACCCGGCTTCCCCGCTATCGATCACGCACCACCTGCGTCCAGCGCATCGCTGCCCAGCCTGCTGCGCGAGCTGGACGCACAGCTGCCCACGGGCACCGCGTTGACCGTGCACGTTCCCGATCCCCTGCCCGGTCTGGATGGCGCCCGCCTGCAGCTGTCGCGCGAAGTGCAGTGGCGGCCGCAACCGATACCGGCCACTCCGCAACCGAGTGCCGCGACGATGCCGCGTCTACGCGTGCACAGCGATGCGCCGGCCGCCGCCCAGCACTGGGTGAACGCACTGCAGCGCGCGTGGGGCATGCAGGCGCCGCTCGCTCCTCTGTCGGCCGATGCCCTGCCCGAACGCGGCGAGATCGGCGTATGGAGCCGCAGCGATGCACTGCCGGCGAGCTGGCAGGCGTGGCTGCGCGACGGCGGTCGTGCAGTGAGCGCCGGCAAGCCTGCTCGCGGCGCCGGCATCCTGCTGCGCAACGCCGATGGCACACCACTGCTGTGGCAGCAGCGCATCGGCCACGGCGTCCTGCTGTCACTACCCGGCGACTGGGATGCCTCAGGCAACGCTGCGCTGCGCGACCCGCAGTTGCCGCGTGCCCTGCTGCTGGCCCTGCAACCGCCAGCGTCACCGCGCCTCGGCGATGCACAGGACCAGGCACCACGCCGGGCCGCACTGCCCGCCATAGCGCCCCCAGCGCGTGAGCCAACCACGTGGTTGCTGCTGGTCATCGTGGTGCTGTTCGCGCTGGAGCGCTGGGTGGCCAGCAGTCGCCGGCGCAGGGGGGCCGCATGAACACCCTGCAGTACGCCTGGCAACGCGCACGCCGTCGCCGTGCACTCGTTACCCTGCTGCTGGGCCTGCCGTGGGCGCTGGCCGCGACGACGCTGGCGCTGCGCCTGGCGGGCTTCGATATCGCCTGCGTGGTCGGCACGGTCAGCGTGCTCGCCTGCGCAGCGCTCGCCACGGCACGTGCCCGCCAGCTGGACCCACAGTGGGTGCAGCGTCAGCTCGATGCCGGCGGTGCCAGCGAGGACAGTGCCGACCTGCTGTTCGCCGATATGGCAACGCTCAATCCGCTGCAGCAGCGCCAGCGCGCGCATGTGCTGGCCACGCTGGAGCGCGCGACACCGGACCTGCGTCCGCGCTGGCCGCGCAGGGCGTTGGCCCTGAGCTGGGTCGCAGGCCTGGCGATCACTGCGCTGGCATTCGGCTGGCCACGTTCCGGCCCCGGCTCCGCGCCGGCGCGCACATCGGCGCCTGTCAGCATGGCTGCCGCCGGCCCGCTGCACCTTCAGTCCACCCGCCTGCGGATCGACGCGCCGGCCTATACCGGCCAAGCCACGCGCACCCAGAACGCGTTGGATGCCAAGGTCGCCGCGGACAGCCGGCTGTCGTGGTCGTTGCGCTTCGATCGCGCGCCGGACAAGGCATGGCTTCAGTTCCACGACGGCCGCCGGCTGCCGCTGAGCGAGCAGGATGGGCAGTGGCTGGCGCAGGATGTGGCGCGCGTGCCTGTGCTGTACCGCGTGGTGAGCGAACCTGCACTGGCCCAAACCCACCTGCATCGCCTGGATGTGGTCGCTGATCGTGCGCCCAGCGTGCGCGTGCTGGAGCCCGCCGCGACCCTGGTGCTGGGCACGCCCGGGCAACGCCAGTGGTCGTTGCGCTTCGAAGCCAGCGATGACTACGCCGTGGCCACGCAGGCAACGCTGTCGATCACCATTACCCAGGGCAGCGGCGAGAACATCACCTTCGTTCGCCGCAGTGTCGGCCTCACCGGCAGCGGCGAAGCGACTGCACGGCGTTTCGCGTACACCCTCGACCTGGCTGCGCTGGGCGCGCAGCCCGGCAGCGATGTCATCGCCCAGCTGGAAGTACGCGACAACCACGCGCCAACACCGCAGGCTGGGCGCAGCAGCAGCGTGATCCTGCGCCTGCCCAGCGCCGAGGTTGCACTCGGTGCCGAACTGGAAGGCCGCATCAAGAAGACGCTGCCGGCCTACTTCCGCAGCCAGCGGCAGATCATCATCGATGCCGAAGCGCTGATCCGGCAGCGACGCAGCCTCACTGCCGAGGACTTCGTGAAGCGCAGCGATGCGATCGGTGTCGACCAGCGCATCCTGCGCCTGCGCTACGGCCAGTTCCTGGGTGAGGAAAGCGAAGGCGCACCGAAGCCGCCGCCGACCAGCGACCTGCCCACCAGCGATGCGCCAGCTGCAGGCAGCCACGACACCGAGCACGAGCACGACCATGGCACCGAGGCCGGGGCACACGATGAGCATGGCCACGATCACGGCGGCAAGGCGTCCAATGCCGATTCGCCACCGGTGTTCGGCAGCGCCACCGATGTGCTCTCCGAATACGGCCACACCCATGACCATGCCGAGGCCGCGACCCTGCTCGACCCGCAGACCCGGGCCACGCTGAAGGCCGCGCTGGACCAGATGTGGTCGGCCGAAGGCGAGCTGCGCCAGGGCCGGCCAGAGCAGGCGTTGCCGTTTGCCTACAAGGCGCTGGGTTTCATCAAGCAGGTGCAGCAGGCCGAACGCATCTATCTGGCGCGGGTCGGGCCAGAGCTACCACCGATCGATGAAGGCCGTCGCCTCGGCGGTGATCGCGCCGGACTGGCCAGTCGTGAACTGCCGTTGGCCGCCCGAACCCCGCCCGACCGGGCCATCGTTGAAGCCTGGCAGCGCCTCGGTGATGACACCAGCGTGCCCGACCTCAATGCACTCGCTGCCTGGCAGCAGCACAATGCCGCCTACCTGCCCGATGCACTGGATCTGGCCGCCGCCATCGAGCAGCTGCGCATCGAGCCCGGTTGCCACGACTGCCGCCTGCGCCTGCGCGCACAGCTGTGGCGGGCACTGCAACGTCCACTGCCACAGGCGATGCGGCGCAGTGCGGCCGATGCGATGGGCCAGCGCTACCTCGATGCGCTGGAGGCGCAGCCATGACCCCCTCCAGCCCGAACCTGTGGATTGCGCTGGCACTTGCTGTGGTCGTGGTCATCGCCAGCGTGCGCCAGTTGCGTGGAAGCACAGCGCACCGAGGTCGCCGCTGGATCGGCATTGCGCTGCAGATCGCCGCTGCCATGCTGCTGTATGTCTGCCTCGTACCCCTCAATCGCCAGCAGCCCGCAGGCGGGTTGGTCGTGCTGGGAATCGATGCCGACCGGGCTGGCGCACTCCCGGCCAGCGAAGGCCCACTGTTGCTGTTGCCCGAAGCTGCCGATGTGCCCGGCGCACAGCGCGTACCCGACCTGGCCACCGCGCTGCGCCAGCATCCAGCCTCCACGCTGACGCTGGTCGGTGCGGGCCTGGCCGCGCGTGACCGCGACGCAGTACTGCCACGCGACGTACGTTGGCAGCCGACAGCACCGCCGCGCGGCTGGGTCGCCTTGCAGCCACCGGCCGACGCCGCGCCCGGCGCACGCTTCGAGGTACAGGCACAGGCGCGTGGCGTTGCCAGGGCAAAGGCGGAACTGCTCGACCCGGCCGGCAGCGTGGTCGATCGCGCGGATGTTGCCGAAGACGGCCACGTTCAGTTGAGTGGCATCACCCGCGCCGAAGGCCGCAGCGTATTCCAGCTGCGCCTGCTCGATGCCGACGGCCATGTGGTGGACAGCGCACCGGTGCCGCAGCAGACCCTGCCGGCGGCGCCGTTGCGCCTGCAGGTGCGTGCCAGCGCGCCGGGCCCCGAACTGAAGTACCTGCGCCGCTGGGCAGCCGATGCCGGCATCCGCGTGCAGGTGCAGGCCGATACCGGGGCCGGCCTGAGCGTTGGCGACGGGGCCTTGCCGCTGGACGCGGCGTCGCTGGCGCGCAGCGATCTGCTGCTGCTGGACGAGCGCAGCCTGGCGGCATTGAATGCCGCCCAGCTGGCCGCTGTGCGGCAGGCGCTGCGCGAAGGACTGGGCGTGCTGGTACGCAGTGCGGGCGCCCCTTCGGCCAGCGCGCGCCAACGCCTGCACGATCTGGGCCTGCCGCTGCGGGGTGATGGCAGCAGCCAGGTCCTCGAACTTCCCGGCGACGGCGAGAGCGCGGTCCTCGCCGCACGACGTGGCCCGCTCGCCGCGGGTACGCTGCCGACCGGCTACGGCGAAGAGGCAGACCGCAGTTCGCACGACGCCGCGCTGCCCACACTGGAAGCACTGGCGCTGCAGGTACCTGGCAGCAACGCGCTGCTGCACGATCGCATTGGCAAGGCTGTCGGTGGCTGGCGCGCTACCGGCAAAGGCCGCATCGGCCTGCTGCCCATCACCGACAGCTGGCGCTGGGTACTTGCCGGCCGCGATGACCGCCACGGCGAACTGTGGAGCGGCGTGGTTGCCACGCTGGCGCGGGCGCAGGGCAGCGCTGAGGCGTTGTGGTCGCCACAGCCGATCAGCTGGGCGGGCGAACGGCAGGCGCTATGCGGCGTGCAGGCGCCGCTGCTGGCCTTCAACGCACGCGGCGAAGGCACGCCGCTGATCGTCGATGGCGCGACGTCAGACCTGCGCTGCGCGGGCTGGTGGCCGCGCGAGGCGGGCTGGCAGCGCCTGCAGCACGGCGACGCTACCCTCTGGCGCTATGCATTCGACCCGAAGGACGCGCCCGCGCTGCATCAGCAGGCAATGATCGATGCAACCACGCAGGCGCTGGCGGGCAGCTCCCCGGCAACCGCGTCGCTGATGCAACCCGTGCCGGGATCGCGCTGGCCGTGGTGGCTGGCGTTCGTGCTGTGCGCATCGCTGCTGTGGTGGCTGGAGCGACGGCGCTGATCCTGGGGTCAGAACCCTTTCGCCAGCGAAAGGGTTCTGACCCCACCGATCGGATCGCGAACGGCATCCACGCATGGCGTGGATCTACCAGCCCCACCCTCATGCGTCCTTCAACGTTTCCCCGCGCGCCGATACACGCCATTGAAGCGCACGTTCATGCCACCGCATTCGCTGTTGTCGGCCACGATCAGCACCTCACCCAGCGAGTGCACACGCACCCGGCACGTGTCCTCGACGAACTCGACATCGGCACCCTGCGGCATGGCACGCGCTTCCACCTGGCCCAGGTTCGGCCCATACGGGCGCTGTTCCGGCGTGGGGTTGGCCGAGGGCCAGTAAGCGTCGCCATCCACATGCAGTTGTCCACCCTGCACGGTGATGCGCAGGCCGTTGTCGCCATCTTTCCAGTGGCCCGTCCAGTCCTGCAGCGTGGGCACTGCCACCGGCAACGGTTGCAGCCTGCTGCGGTCGACCCAGCCGGCGCTGCCGCCCACCTTGTTCGGGAAGAACGCGCAGCGGTAACGGCCCAGGTCGCGACCGGTCACCACCGTATCGCCGTTGACCACATAGCTGCGCTGGCGGCAGGCCGGTTCGCCCTTGGCGGGGCAGCCATCCATGTCGCCGAGCAGGTACAGGCGCGGGGCGTCGACCACGCGCGCCAGCGCGAACCCGCTCTGCTCGGAGGGGAATGCGCCGTTGCGGCAGGCGCCGCCATCGGCGATATCGGACGCGAAGGCGGAGGCCGGCAGCAACGCGGCCAGCAGGCAGAATGAACGCAGGGACATGACAGCATTACCGGTGGGGGAGCCCGCAGGATATACCGGCCTACTTTACTGGCACTGTGTCGCCGGCATCCTGCTCCTGTGAGAACCGCAGCGCGCGCTGCTGCTGTTCAGCACTGAGCTCTGGCGGTGGCCGCGCCACGGCCGCCTGGATCTGGTCCGGCCCGCCGGTAAGTTTGTTGATGCCTTTGGCTGCCGCCAGCACACCCTTGACCACGCCCATCATGATGTAGCCACCGCCCATGCTGACCTGCTCCGGCGATGGCGGTTCGCTCCAGTCGCGGCTGAAGCGGTTATCGCCGAACTTCACCGGGTTCTTGAAGCGGTACAGGTCCAGCGGCTCGTCATCGGGCTTGAGCGCACGCACTTCGCCGAGGGTGGTGACGTTGTCCTGCGGCAAGGTGGTGGAGATCGGTGCGGTGGGGGCGGGCGGCGCATCTGCAGGGGGAACGGGTGCAGGATCGGGCACCGCCACCGGCGCGGCCTGCTGCGCCTGTGCGATGCCGGCCAGCAGCATGCCGGCCAGGAGTGCTCCCTGCGTTCCACGTCGTGCCACAGCCATCCACCCTGTTGGTTGCGTCCAGCGCCCAAGCATACGGATGCCGGCTTCAGATTTCGTTGGCAACGGCGGGGGCATTCAGGCTGTGTCGCGCATCATCGCTGCGCGGCCGGGACACCGAAGTTTGCAATGAACTTCATTCCCCCCCGGGGGACGGGGACGGCATCCTGCCGTTCTCCCGGTACGGCGCTCCCTCATGACAGCTCCCTCCACAATCCCGCCACGGCAGCCGGTCGCCTGCTGATGTCGCGCGCAGCAGTACTGGTTGGTTTGGCAATCGTGCCCCTGATGGTCATCGCGGCCGTTGCCGAATGGACATCACGTGTCCACGCAGGCATGGCTTCGCTGCGCCGGAGCAGCACGCTGCGTACGCTGGGCGCGGACGAACACAGGGCACTGGCACCGTTGCGCGCATTGGCCGGCTGCGACCATGACGACCAGATAAAGCGGCTGCGTGGAGCATTCACCGGCGGTGCGTGCCGGAACAGCTTCCCGGTCGGTGACGGCCTGCTGGGTGGCGTTCCCGCACTGGTGCCAAAGCAGGCGTGGCCCTACCTCGCGGAAGACAATGAAGCCGAAGTGGTGTTGGGCAAACGCGCGGCCGTGGTGGTATGTCTCAACGGCTTCACTATCGCTGCTGCACGGCCAGCTGCAGCCACCAGCCGCGTCTGTGGCGAGCGCCTGGAGACCCCCGAAGAAGTTTCGATGCGACGGGGACCCGGCCTGCGCCCTTCCCCGCTGGTGATTGCCGCACTGGCGTCATGGGCCGCCGCTGGCGCCCCAGGGCTGCTGGCCATGCCGTTGCTCGCCATCGCCGGGCTGGCGGCCTGGCTGGCACTCCCTCGCCGCAACAGCCCCGCGACGGCTCAGCGCGTGCTGCAGGTTCGCGGACGCCTGCGCGCCTACCAACGCACTGCCCAGACATCCCGGGTGTGGTTGCTCGGCAATGACCGGCGTGTGCAGCTTCCAGCGGAATGGGAGCACGCTGCGGCATTCTCCCGCGGGCGCTCGATGGTGCTGGAGGTGCGCGCCTGTGATGGATGGGTGTTGGGCGCAGGGACAGCATGGTGCCTCGCCAGCGACCGACGGCGCTATCCGCCCACAGGAGGGTCGTGGCATCTGGCATGGCTGGGCCTGCTCCTGTGCGTGCTGGTGTTCGGCACTGGCGGAATGCCACCGCTCCGTCCGGATCCTGCATGGGCGGCTGCCTATGGCTGGGGGGTGCTCGCAGTGCTGGCATCGGGCTGGCACGCGGTGCAGATCGTGGTCTGCACCGTGCAGTTCCTGCTCCGGCGCCGCGCGCTTGACGCGGACATCGCGCAGCGTCCCGCCCCGTGGCACTGAACGGTTCACTCGTTCCTATGCTGGTGTCTCACATCCTGAGACATGGATGTGGTGCCATGTGACCCCTCGCAATCCGTCCCCGCTTCCTCTTCCATGGCCTACGAACTCGCCAAGCGCACCGCCGATGCCGAGCAGAAGCTCGCCACCCGCGATGGCCTGCCCGCCCGCGACGGCGCCCTGCTCAGCGCGCGCCTGCAGCGCCGCTACCAGGACCGCATCACCGGCAGCTTCGCCATTCCCGGCCGTGAAGGCCGCTACGCGCCCGTTCCCGACTCGGTATCACCGGCGCTGGCCGCTGCACTGAAGGCACGCGGCATCGAGCAGCTCTACAGCCACCAGGCCGAAGCCTGGGAGGCCAGCCAGCGCGGCGAGCACGTGGCCATCGTCACCCCCACCGCCAGCGGCAAGTCGCTGTGCTACACCCTGCCGGTGGTCAGCGCGGCCATGCAGGACAAGGCCAAGGCGCTGTACCTGTTCCCGACCAAGGCACTGGCCCAGGACCAGGTGGCCGAGCTGCTGGAACTCAATCGTGCCGGCGATCTCGGCGTCAAGGCCTTCACCTTCGACGGCGACACCCCCGGCGATGCGCGCCAGGCGATCCGCCTGCATGGCGACATCGTGGTGTCCAACCCGGACATGCTGCACCAGGCCATCCTGCCGCATCACACCAAGTGGGCACAGTTCTTCGAGAACCTGCGCTACATCGTCATCGACGAGGTGCACACCTATCGCGGCGTGTTCGGCAGCCACGTCACCAACGTGCTGCGCCGGCTCAAGCGCATCTGCGCGTTCTATGGCGTGCAGCCGCAGTTCATCCTGTGCTCGGCCACCATCGGCAACCCGCAGGCGCATGCCGAGGCGTTGATCGAGGCACCGGTCACCGCCGTCACCGAATCCGGCGCGCCCACCGGGCCGAAGCAGGTGCTGCTGTGGAACCCGCCGGTGATCAACCCCGACCTGGGCCTGCGTGCCTCGGCGCGCTCGCAGAGCAACCGCATCGCGCGCATCGCGATCAAGTCCGGGCTGAAGACCCTGGTGTTCGCGCAGACCCGCTTGATGGTCGAGGTGCTGACCAAGTACCTGAAGGACATCTTTGACCACGACCCGCGCAAGCCGCCCCGCATCCGCGCCTACCGCGGCGGTTATCTGCCGACCGAACGCCGCGAGACCGAGCGTGCGATGCGAGCCGGCAACATCGACGGCATCGTCAGCACCTCGGCGCTGGAACTGGGCGTGGACATCGGCAGCCTGGACGTGGTCATCCTCAATGGCTACCCCGGCAGCGTGGCCGCCACCTGGCAGCGTTTCGGCCGTGCCGGTCGCCGCCAGCAACCCGCACTCGGTGTGATGGTGGCCAGTTCGCAGCCGCTGGACCAGTACGTGGTGCGGCACCCGGACTTCTTCGCCGAAGCCTCGCCCGAACATGCGCGCATTGCGCCGGACCAGCCGCTGATCCTGTTCGACCACATTCGCTGCGCGGCCTTTGAACTGCCGTTCCGGGTCGGCGATGGCTTCGGCCCGATCGACCCGGAAGTGTTCCTGGAAGCGCTGGCCGAAACCGAAGTCATCCACCGCGAAGGCGAGCGCTGGGAATGGATCGCCGACAGTTATCCGGCCAACGCGGTCAGCCTGCGCGCGGTGGCCGATGGCAACTTCGTGGTGGTCGACCGCAGCGACGGCCGCCAGCAGATCATCGCCGAGGTCGATTACTCCGCCGCTGCGCTCACGCTGTATGAAGGCGCCATCCACATGGTGCAGTCCACGCCCTACCAGGTGGAGACGCTCGACTGGGAGGGCCGCAAGGCCTACGTCACCCGTACGCATGTGGATTACTACACCGACAGCATCGACTTCACCAAGCTCAAGGTGCTGGACCGCTTCGATGGTGGCGTGGCCGGGCGCGGTGATTCGCACCATGGCGAAGTGCACGTGGTGCGGCGCGTGGCCGGCTACAAGAAGATCCGCTACTACACCCACGAAAACATCGGCTACGGTCCGGTGAACCTGCCCGACCAGGAACTGCACACCACCGCAGTGTGGTGGCAGCTGCCGCAGGCACTGCTGCTGCGCGCCTTCGCCAGCAGGCAGGATGCGCTCGATGGCTTCCTCGGTGCGGCGTATGCGCTGCACATCGTCGCCACCGTGGCGGTGATGGCCGATGCGCGCGACCTGCAGAAGTCGGTCGGCAACGGCGATGGTTCCTGGTTTGCGATCGCCGACCAGAGCGGCCGTGGCCAGTTGCGCGGCAGCGAGGGTGATCCTGGCGTGGTCGAACTGCTGCAGGAATTCGTGCCCACTGTGTATCTGTATGACAACTTCCCCGGTGGCGTTGGCCTCAGCGAGCCGTTGTGGCAGCGTCAGGCGGAGCTGGTGCAGCGCGCGCGTGAACTGGTGCAACGCTGCGACTGCAAGGCCGGCTGCCCGGCCTGCGTCGGCCCGGTGCTGGCTGCACAGGAAGAGGATGAAACCTCGCCACGTGCGCTGGCATTGCGCGTGCTCGACCTGTTCGACGCCGAGGCCTGCCGGCACGTGCCCGACGTGGTGGCGTCCGCGCGCGACCCGATGGAGCTGCTGGCACCGTGAGCCTGAGCCTGGACAAGCTGCGCCTGCTGCGGAAGCAGGCCGGCGACCCGAAAGCAGTCACGCCAGTGGCGTCCGAGCCGCCCCCTCCGGCGCCGGCCCCGGTAGCCGCCAACGATGCGCGGCAACCACCGGCCGAGCGTTCGGTGTTCGCCTGGGTCGAGCAGGAGATCCGCCACAAGCCCACGGGTGCTGCGGCGGCCACATCGGCACACACACCGGCCCAACTGCGGCGGCCGGAAGTGGGCAGCCTGCATCGCCTGCTCGGCATGCGCTCGCGGAGCGGCGCCACGCCGGCACGTGCCAGCGCACAGGATCGCCAGCTGCCGGGCGAGGAAATCGCGCCGGGTCTGTTCCTGATCGAATCGCTGCAACCTCAGCCGATCCCAACTGCCCCGCTGTCGCTGGCCTTCGCCAAGCGCGAAGACCAGCACGTGGCTGCACGCGATCTGCTGTTCTTCGACACCGAGACCACCGGCCTGGCCGGCGGCACCGGCACCCGTGCCTTCATGATCGGCGCGGCCGATTGGCATGTGTGCCCGCAGCGTGGCGAGGGCCTGCGCATCCGCCAGTTGCTGATGGCCACCATGGCCGCCGAGGACGCGATGCTGGCCACCTTTGCCCGCTGGCTCCAACCGTCCACCGTGTTCTGCAGCTACAACGGCCGCAGCTACGATGCGCCGCTGCTGAAGGCGCGCTACCGGCTGGCCCGGCAGCCGGACCCGATCACCGCACTGGACCATGTCGACCTGCTCTACCCCACGCGCCGTCGCTATCGCGGCAGCTGGGAGAACTGCAAGCTGTCCACCATCGAACGCCAGCTGCTGCGCGTGGTGCGCGAGGACGACCTGCCCGGCTCGGAAGCACCCGGTGCATGGCTGCGCTTCCTGCGCGGCGGCGATGCGGTGAACCTGCGCCGGGTGGCCGACCACAACCACCAGGACGTGGTGACCCTGGCCCTGCTGCTGCAGCGGCTGGTGCGCGAGGAACAGCGCGAGCGCGAGACACTGGCGCTGGTCGGGCGGTAATGACACACGGGGCCGCGTTGACATGCCCTGACGGTGGCAGCGGTGACACTGCCACCACCATCCACGCCTGGAGCCCGACGATGCGCCTCAATCCGCTTGCCCTGCTTGCCATCCTGCCACTGGCCGCCTGCAGCCACGCCGGCGGCAGCACCGCCCTCGATGCCGCGCCAGCGCCAGCACCCGTGGCCGACGCCGCGCACGAATGCAAGCCGGAGACGCTCGAGGCCTTCACCGGCAAGACGGCTGACGAAGCCACCATCAAGAAGCTGGTGGCCGCCAGCGGCGCGCGCGGTGCACGGGTGGTCAAGCCGGGCATGGCGGTGACCATGGACTTCCGCCAGGACCGCGTGACCGTGCAGGTGGATGCGCAGAACCGCATCGAACGCGCCAGCTGCGGTTGATCGGCCCAGGGCAGTGCCGGCCGCTGGCCGGCAATGTGGGGTGCCGGCCAGC
>NZ_JAXBQL020000005.1:84243-163091 GCF_047520565.2 Stenotrophomonas sp. FR012 | reverse complement strand
GCATGCGCAGGCATCGCAGCAGGCGCAGCAGGTGATCGCACGCGCCCTGGCCAGCGGGCGGCACTACCGATCAGAGTCGCTCGGCCTTGCCACTGGCCAGGGCGCGTGCGATCACCTGCTGCGCCTGCTGCGATGCCTGCGCATGCACGCGTGCCTGGCGCTCGCCCAACGCGGCCTGCTGGCTGCCCAGCGCAGCCTGGCGGCTGGCCAGTTCAGACTGCTGGCTGGCCAGGCGCTGCATCTCGCGGGTGTCGCTGGCGCGCGCGGTTTCGTTGTCCACGTCCTGCATCGCACGACGTGTCTGTGCGGCGGCCTCACGTGCCGCCTCGCGGGCAACGGCCACATCGTAGGTCGCGCCCCGCGCCGCCTTCGCCGCTTCCGCAGCCGCCTCACGGTTGATGTCGTGGGCGGCCATCGCGCTACGCGCTACCTCGGCGGCGGCCAGTGCGATGCGGCGCGATTCCTCGCCCTGCAGGCGGCCCATTTCGCCCATCTGCCTGCCGAGTTCACCCTGCTGGCGACCCAGCACGCTTTGCTGCCGGCCCAGTTCGCTCTGCTGGCGGCCCAGCTCTACGGCACCGCTGTAGGCACGCTGCAAGGTCTGGATCAGCATCGGGTCACGCACCACGTAGCGCTTGTGACCCTGGCGGAACCACAACGCCGGGCCCTTGCCGAGCTGCCTGCGGGCCACCGTCACGTCGTCCATGCCGCCGTTGGCGAAGGTCGAATCACCATCAACCAGAACGAAGGCCTCCCGGGGCGACCTGCCCAGGTCGAGGCGACCGTAGGTGGTGATGGAGGTGGCGGCCGACGTCGTGCCTTCATCGTCTTCGGCCATGCCCGTGGCATCGTCGACATCGGCCACATCGGCATCGTCGGGCCCGGTCGCGTCAGCGGGTTCGGCCGGCGTGGCCGGTGCTGCAGGCGCGGCCGGGGCCGCCGGCACGCCCGCGGCGGATGGCGGTGCGGCCGGAGCCTTGGGAGCCTTCGGCGGTGCTGGCGCCACGACCTTGGGTGCCGCCGGTGGCGCGGGCGGTGCCGGCGGCACCGGCGCTGCGACCAGTCGCATCGGCGCCACGCCCACCACCACCACCACAGCAGTCAGCGCCATCGCCAGGATGCGGGGGCAGGCCCGGCGCGGCTGCAGCGAGAGCAGGCGACGCTTGAGGCTGGTGGCATCCGGTGCGGCACTGGCCACGCCCAGGTGCGGCTGCGGTGCCACCCCCAGCTGCAGCAACAGACGGCCATAGGCCTGGCGGCTGGCAGCGTGCTGGCCCACCACCGCTGCGTCCACCGCTTCTTCGCGCGCTTGTGCATATTCACGCACCGACAGGCGCAGCAGCGGATGGAAGAAGAACAGGTGCTGGGCCAGCGCAGGCAGCAGGCCCCACTGCAGGTCCCGCCGCTGCAGGTGCTGCAGTTCGTGGGTCAGGGCCAGGTCGAGCGCGTCGCCCTGCAGGGCGTTCTCGCCCGCCGGCAACAGCAGCACCGGGCGGAACGGACCGACCAGCTGCGGTGCGTCCACCTGCGTGCTCATCCACAACCGCGGCGCAGGCCGCACACCATGTGCATCGGAAGCCAACTGCAGGGCCTGCACCAACGCCTGGTCCTCGCAGGGATAGGCCGCTGCCAGCAGCGCGCGACAGCGACGCCACTCACCGAAGGTGCGCAGGGCCGTCAACAGCACGCCGGACATCCACAGGCCGGCCAGTGCGATGGCCCACCACGCCACTGCTGGCGTGTCTGCTGCAGGCATCGGCATCGTCGCCAGCAGCTGCGCCGAGGCTTCCGGGGCCAGCGGATAGACCACGTCGGCAGCCGCATCGGTTGCGGTCATCGCCACCGCCTGCGGTGCGGGCAGCCAGGCCAGCTGCAGCGGCTGGCTCCAGAACAGGCCAAGCACGGCCTGCAGCGATACCAGCCACCACAGGCGGCAGCGGGTCGCCGCCGACAGTGACGGCAGCGCGCGGCACACGCCATATACCAGGGCTACCAGCAGCACGGTCTGCAGGCTGGTCCAGCCCAGCCGTTCCAGCATCGGGATCAGCATCGTGGTGTCCATGGCTCAGCCCTCGTGGCGACGCGATTGGAGTTGGGCGACCAGCGCTTCCAGTTCGGCCAGTTCGTTGTCGCTGACCTTCTGCCGCTGCGACAGATAGGCCACGAACGGCGACACCGAGCCCTGCAGGGTGTTGTCGACAAACTGCGCCACCGCGCCCTGCAGCACGCTCTGCGGGCCGCGGGTGGCCTGGTAGCGGTAGATGCCGTCCTGTTGCCGGCGCTGAAGATACCCCTTCGCCCGCAGGCGCTCCATCATCGTCAGCACAGTGGAGCGGGCCAGCCCGCGGGCCTCGCCGTAGCCACTGGCGACCTCGCCGACACTGGCCGGCGCATGTTCATCGATGTACTGCAGCAGGGCCAGTTCCTGGTCCCCGATGGTCTTGCCGCGCATGACACCACTCCCTTGACTACACGTGTCGCCACTGTCAGCTTGACGACAGCTGTAGTCAACCCCCCGGAAGTCACGGGCCGACGAACGGTAGGGCACCGAGCGCTTAAACCTTCGACGCGCTGTCTGCATCCGATTCGCAACGCCCGCTGGAATTCCGCATGTTCCGCCCAACGCTCCGAGTCGTGCTCATGCTCATCAGTGCCCTGCCCTTCGCCGCCGTCTCTGCCAGCCAGGACCAGGCCAACGACCAGACCCGCCGCCTGATCCGCCAGATCATGCTGGAGCAGCGCATCCCCGGGCTGCAGGTCGCGGTGGTCAAGGACGGGCAGATCGTGCTCTCCGAAGCCTACGGCCTGGCCAACGTCGAGAACGGCGTGCTTGCCTCGCGGGACACCCGCTTCCCGCTCAATTCGGCCACCAAGGCGTTTACCGGCGTGGCTGCCGCACAGCTGGCACAACAGGGGCAACTGGATCTGGACGCGCCCGCCTCACGTTACCTGGATGATCTCCCGGCCACATGGAGGGAGGTGCGCGTGCGTCAGTTGCTGGCACACACCTCGGGACTGCCGGACATCCTCGATGCCAACGGCCTGCTGGGCGGGGGCTCCGAAGCGCAGGCATGGACGGCGGTCAGCGCGCGACCGCTCGAAGCGGCACCCGGTCAGCGCTTTGCCTACAACCAGACCAACTACGTGCTGCTGTCGCGGATCATCGCGCGGCAATCCGGCATGTCCTACGAACGCTTCGTTGCCACCGGCCAGTTCAGTGGTGCACGCATGGCCCGCACCACCTTTGGCGACAGCTATGACCTGATTCCGGATGTGGCAACGATGTACAGCCTGGCGCCGCGCGCCACCGATGCGGCCGACATGCCGCCGCGCCTGTCGCACTGGTTCTACGACATGCCGCCGAGCCTGTGGGCTGGCTGGTCGCGCTGACCGAAGGCCGGCTGTTACCGGAGACGGCCCTGCGGCGGATTTGGAGCGCAGAGCGCCTGGCGGATGGCCGTGCCGGCCCGTGGGCGGGTGGCTGGGCGGTACTACGCGCATCGCCCGACCTTCAGGTGGCCGGCATCGGCGGTGCGCGCTCGGCCTTCGTGGTCTATCCCGAGCGCGGCGTGGCGGTAGTGGTGCTGACCAATCTAGTCGGTGCCAATCCGCAGCAGTTCATTCCGCGCATTGCCGACTTCTATGCGACTGCTGAAACAGCGCTCAGACGCGGCAGGCAGCGGCAACACTGCGAGGGGTAGCGCATGCCGCTCCTGGAGTATCTCCATCCATGTTGGCGGCAATGAGCGCACCGTGTCCGCGATGTGCGCATCATCAACTATCTCGTAAATTTTCCCGTGACAGAGTAGAGCGGCTCGAGTAACCACTCATAGAGCTTTCGGCGCTCTCCCATAATATCTGCTTCAAGCTGCATACCTGGACGCAGTGGCTCGCGGTTCCCATATGCCAGAACATCCTGGTGGTCCAGCGAAACGAAGACACGATACAGGGACTGATTTGGATCGTTGCTCTCCTTACTTTTCATCATTGCGCTTCTGGAGATGCGAATTACGGTGCCCTCATGAGTACCGAACTTTTGGTAGGGATATGCTTGGTACCTCAGCAAAACTCGATCACCCACTTTCACGAAGCCTATCGCGGAACTCGGGACAAGCAACTGCGCTCTTAGCTCGGACCCTTCGGGTAGCAAGCTAAGAATCGCCTGACCTGGCTGTACGGCCTGTCCGGCCTCGACCAACCGGTTCGCGACAAGTCCGGCTACGGGAGCCCGAAGAAGGAGTTCGCCATCGGCCTCCATCCGAATAGTTTCCTGGCTCAGTGCCGCCAAGTCCCGCTCAGACGCGGCCTTAGTCGACAGCCTCTGCTGAGGAATCTCCGCAAGGCGCTGCTCCAGTTCAGCCAGACTCCTACGAATTGACGTCGCTTGGCGTTGGAGCGCCTGCTGTGCGTTCACCATCTCAAGTGTCGATTGCTCTTGCTGGTTGATCTGAACGAGACTCACATAACGCTGATCCTCCACGCTTCTATAGCGAGCTACGGTTTCGCGCCCGATCCTTACCTGCTCGCCGCGTGTCTGGATCTCAGACTCAATCTGGGCTAGCTCTTGCAACATCGCGCTGCGCTGCGCTTTGGCGCCGTCCTGCTGGGCTGCAAACTGTCTGTCCTGAAACTCGCTGATCGCGCTTACGCTTGCAATTCGGCTCCTCTGGGCATCGAGCAAGGTAGACACAGAATCGCGACCGGAGGACGTGACTCTTGGAACATTCACTGTCAGCAGTCCATCTTGAACACGAACATGGTCGCCCTCTTCCACATTCAACCTTGACACGACACCTGCAGAGGGAGCGACGACTGTGGACAGCCCGAGATCTGGCACAAGTTCACCCAGTACCCGCGATCTGCGCGAGTACTCGCCCAGGTACAGGAAGCTGACAATTGTCGAGGCAGCTATCGCTGCGAAGAGCCCCAGAATCCAGAATCGAACAGGTTGCGCGAGAGATATCGCCCCGAGCCAGCTGCGCCGCTGTGCGTCCACTGCCTCCTTTCGGAACAAATCGCTCATGAAACAGTGACCTTTTCACGCTGTTCTCCGTTCGCCAAAGGACCCGAAGGGCTTCGCTTCAGTTCCGGAGCAATCGTCCCCGCATGCATAACGAGGACTCGGTCGGCACTAGCGATCGTCTCGGGACGATGAGCAATGATCACTCGGGTGAGGTCAAGCTTCCGCACCGCGTTGCTGACAAGCCTCTCTCGATCCACGTCCAGATGGCTGGTTGCCTCGTCAAGAAAGAGAAAACGAGGCTTCCGATACAAGGCTCTAGCAAGGATTACCCCCTGCCTTTGGCCTCCCGACAAGGAGGTTCCCATGTCTCCGATCAGGCTGTTATACCCCATTGGCATCGCAGAGATATCGTCGTGGACTGCAGCTAGGCGAGCTGCCTCACGCACTCGATCTTCGTCCCAGTCCTGATCCTCGAAGGCAATATTTTCACTCACACTTCCCGCGAAGAGCTGATCATCCTGCATTACAGCTCCGATCACTCGGCGATAGGCATCCATGTCGAGCTTGGAAAGCGGCACGCCCCCGACTCGAACCTCGCCTTCGGAGGGTTGCAGAAGGCCAAGCAGAATCTTCAGTAATGTTGTCTTTCCGCAACCCGAGGGACCGATGATGGCCACCGATTCGCCGGGCTCAATCACCAGGCTACAGTTCCTGAGTACCCACGGCTCACCAGGAGCATAGCGAAAGCCAAGTCCATCGGCCTCGATACGCAGATCATCAGGGGGCAGACCACCTGACCTTAAAGAAGGGCTCTCCGGCTCCGTGAGAACAATGTCAGAAAGCCGCTCACCATGTAAGCGAAGCATGCGGAGTTCCACCCACTTGTCGATCAAGGCGCCCACGCGCTGTGAGAACTGATCCTTGTAGGCAAGGTAAGCGATCAGCATACCCACTGAGAACACGCTCTCCATTGCGAGAAGCGCTCCAATCCAGATGACCGCGATGCGTTCCAGACCAAACACAAATTGGCTTGCGCCACTGAAACCCAGGCCAAACTTCGAAAGCCAAATGTCTCGGTTGATGGCATCGTTCAAAAGGTTGAAGTAGCCAGCTTGGCGAATCGACTCGCGGCCCGCGACCTTCACTGACTGAACTCCGCGGATTGACTCAAGCAGATGACTCTGCTGTTTTGCCCCCGCGAGCAACTGCGCCTCGGTTCCGCGCCGAAGAGGATTAAATGCTAACGCGCGCGCGACGGCATACAGGGCGACGGCGATTAGGGTGACGAGAGCGAGCTTCCAGCTGTACAGCAACATCATGCCAAGCGTCACTGTCATCATGAGACCGTCGATCAGCGCTTCAACAAAACTTGTCGTCAGCGTTCGCTGAATGGCCTGAACACTCCCCATGCGCGAGGTGACGTCACCCAGATGGCGCTTCTCAAAGTAATCCAAGGGCAAGTGCATGAGATGTCGAAAGACGTTGCCGGTCCACTGCAGGCTCAACCGATTCGACAGATAAATCACCGCTCTGCCGCGAATCTGTCCGATGCATACCTGCAGTACAAGTGCCAGACCAAAGCCGAGGCCAAGTACAGTCAGAAGGTCTCTATCGGAAGCGACTAGTGCCTGATCAACTGTCCATTGCATGAAGAATGGCGCTATCAGCACGAATATTTGGAGAGCAACTGACAACATCAGCAGCAAGCCGAGGGATCGCCATAGCCCTTCGATCTTTCCGGTCAATTGCTTCAGCGAGACTGCGGCTGGAGGCGGCGTGACCTGGAACTCTGCGGTTGGATGGAGCTCAAGAGCGATGCCCGTAAAGTGCCGCGAGACCTCTTCGAAGGATAGCTTGCGCTTGCCAAATGCCGGGTCCAGGACAGTGACGCTGCTTCGATGGAGCTTCTCAATCACCACGAAGTGATTAAGGTCCCAATGCGCGATGCAGGGCAGTTGCAGCTGGCTCAGATGCTCCATGTCCAAGCTCAACGGGCGACAACGAAAGCCAAGCTTTGCCCCAACGTCAATGATGTGAGCCAGCGTAGCGCCTTTGAGCGAGAGCGGATACCGGCGACGAAGTTCCCGAAGCCCGGCCTTGTTGCCATGGTGCGCCGCGACCATGGCCAAGCATGCAAGACCACACTCAGCCACCTCAGACTGTATAGGGGCGTCCATGCGTCGCCCTCCTAGTCGTGAAAATACTTCATCGATTGCGTTCTCAATTGCGGTGGATCTCCAGACTAAGCGGACGCCCGCTGCAAAATGCTTTCAAAGAACTTTGAGAATAGGATGTAAATTTCGCCACCTTGACTCCAAAGGAACCACAGCAATGCAATCGCACCAAGAACATGAGCGTCCCGCCTTTTGACTCTGAAAACATAGAAATTGCCCCGCTCACCTCCACCTTTTGAATCATCTGATTGCACAAATGGCTCCACGACGAAAAATGGAAGATGCCGGGTAGAAGCACCCGGCATCCAAGGTAATAGGAAGCAACTAGACTATGACGTCAGTGGAAGAATCGGGAGAGGCCGCGTACTCCTTCATCGCGCCCCAAGCACTACCTAGAGCTGAACCCACCATCCTTCCCCAGTTCCAAGTCTGCCAATCTCCACCTGAAATTTCTCCGATTTCATCGCAATGTAGCTCTCGAAATCCCCTCATTTACTTTGGCTCCATATAGCTGGTTCCATTGAACCCGTCCAAGACGCCGCCTACAAAGTCCGCGATTTCATTTCGTTCGTAGTAGACAAACGCGGCCACAGCGGCCCAAGGCAGCCATCCTCCTGAGATGCTATCGATCTGATCTGCAGAAATCTCTTTCATGGAATGCTCCTTATCCTTGATGAAGGGACCATCTTCTTTAACGAATACAACCAACACGGCGGCAGTTCAGGACTCCGCATTCACGCCGCAGGTCAACGATGTGCTTGAATTTGCATTCACATCCATGAGGAAAGTTGCAAATCGCCTGGCACTTAGTAGGCAGGCAATGACACTAGCCTCACGTGAGAATATTGGGTTGGCGATCCCGTCTTGGGTGGACCCGAACAGGTTCCCCCTACCCGCGTGGCCCACCCATCACCGGCAGGATCGCCCCACTGATGTAACTGGCACAGGCCGGAGAGGCCAGGAACACATACGCCGGCGACAGTTCCTCGGGCTGTGCGGGCCGGCCCATGTCGCTGTCCTTGCCGAACTCCGCCACGTCTTCGGCCTGCTTGTCGGCGGGGTTCAGCGGCGTCCACACCGGCCCCGGCGCCACGCAGTTGACCCGGATGCCGCGCGGCAGCAGCTGGCTGGCCAGCGCCTTGGTGAACGCATGGATCGCGCCCTTGGTGGCCGAGTAGTCGATCAGCGCCTTGCTGCCGAAGATCCCCGTTTCCGAGCCGGTGTTGATGATGCTGGCGCCTTCGCCCAGATGCGGCAGTACCGCACGCGCCATCTGGATGTAACCGCCGATGTTGGTCTGCAGGGTTTCCTGCAGGTGCGCATCCTCCAGATCTTCCAGGCGCTCGCAGTGCAGTTGGAACGCGGCGTTGTTGACCAGGATGTCGATGCCGCCGAACGCCTTGGCCACCTGCTTGACGGCCTTGTTGCAGAAACGCGGATCGCGCACATCGCCAGCGATCACCACGCAGCGGCCGCCTTCGCGTTCCACGTGCTGGCGGGTGATGTCCGCGTCTTCGGCCTCGTCCAGGTGCAGTACCGCCACATCCGCACCTTCGCGCGCGAACAACACTGCCACCGCACGGCCAATGCCGGAGTCGCCACCGGTGACGATCGCACGCATGCCCTGCAGCTTGCCGCTGCCCTTGTAGTCGGGCGCAAGGAAACGGGGCGCCAGCTCCAGTTCGTGCTCGTGCCCGGGCTTGGCCAGCTGCTGTGCCGGCATCGCCTCCGGCTGCCGGCGTGCGCCGGCCTGGGTGGCGGTCTTCTTCGTTGCCTTCTTGGCCGCGCGGGCGTCCTTGGCCTTCTCCTGGTCCTGCAGGCGCCGCTGCCGTGCAGCGACGCGTGCCGCCCGTGGATCACTGGCGGCTGCCTTGCGGGTTGCGGTCTTCACCACGCGCGGGCGATCAGGGTCGGCGACCGTCTTGGTCGGGGTGCTGCCTTTGCGCACTTTCGGCGATGCCTTACGGCGGGCGGGGGTCTTCCTGGTGGTGGCCATGCAGGTCTCCTCGGGAGGGAAAGGGGCTGCCGGCCAGCGGCCGGCACTACCGGGGGGCGGCCCATGCCGCTCCTGCAGTGTCTCCACCCACGCTGTTGGCGGCGGTGAGCGCGCCGTGTCCACGATGTGCACGGCATTCATTCCGCCACCACGTCTGACGTCGCACCCTGCACGCAATCACACCAGGAGTGCCTCCATGAAACATGCCATCGCCACCGCCGCCGCCTGCTTTGCCCTTGCCGCCTGCAGCAGCACACCGATGGCCCAGGTGCAGCCGATCGACGGTGTGATTTCCGGCCAGTGCCATAGCGACAGGGTGCGCGGCGCGGTGGGCCTGGCCGCCTCGGACGCCACTGTGGCCCGCGCACGCGTGGACAGCGACAGCCTGCACGTGCGGGTCCTGCGCCACGACGGCCCGAGGGTGCCGCCGGCCAGCGAAGGCGGCGACCGCCTGACCATCGAGAAGGGCCGGACCAACAACATCGTTGCGATCTACTGCGGCTGACGACTGCGACTGAGCCGCCGCGCCCGGCGCAGCACTTTCAGCGTGGCCTGCTCCCACTGCCGCGGGCCTCGCAGGCCGGCCAGCGAGGCCAGCTCACCGCGCTCCCAGCCGGCAAACACGCACGGGTCGATGTAGGCCTTGCGGCACACGGCCGGCGTGTTGCCCAGCCGTGCCGCCACTTGGCAGACCACTTCACGCTGCGCCTTGGCCAGCGCGCGCTGGCTGGCCGGTTCCGGCAGTTCGGTGGCGGCCAATGCCTGTACCGCCGCCAGCGTGCCGCCCCAGGTGCGGAAGTCCTTGGCGGTGAAGTCTTCGCCCATCACCTCGCGCAGGTAGTCGTTCACCGCGCCGGAATCCACCGGCTGCAGCGCGCCTTCGTCGTCGCGGTACTGGAACAGCGCCTGCCCGGGCAGCTGCTGGATGCCGCGTACCAGCGTGCCCAGCCGCCGATCGCCCACCACCACCTCGTGCAACTGCCCGGATTTGCCCCGGAAGCGCATGCGCACGCGACCACCGCGCAGCAGGTCCAGGTGGCGGTTGCGCAGCGTTGTCAGCCCGTAGGATTTGTTTTCCTGTGCATAGCTTTCGTTGCCCACCCGCATCAGGGTGTCGGCCAGCAGGGCCACCACCACCGCAAGCACCTTGTCGCGCGGGAAGCCGGGCTGCTTCAGATCGCGCGACAGCCGCCGCCGCAGCGTGGGCAACGCCTCGCCAAAGGCGATGATGCGGTCGAACTTTCCGGCATCGCGCTCCTTCGCCCAATCGGCATGGTAGCGATACTGCTTGCGTCCACGCGCATCGCGGCCGGTGGCCTGCAGGTGGCCATTGGCGTGGGCGCAGATCCACACGGCGGTATACGCAGGTGGAATCGCCAGCGCACGGATGCGCTGCAGGGTGGCGGCATCGCGAACCGCGTGGCCATCGGCATCGCGGTAACTGAAGCCCTTGCCGGCGCGACGCCGGCTGATGCCTGGCTGGGTGTCATCGACATAGCGCAGGCCGGCCGCGCGCGCGGCCTGTCGTTCGGGGGTAGAGGAGGTTGGCATGACCGCAGTGTCGCCGTCGCGATGCCGCGAACCTGTCGATAACAGAAGACAAACACGTGAGGGTCGGTTCGCCGCTATGCTCGGGCTTTCACAATCCCTTCCGGAGTCATGATGTCGTTCCCGATTCGCGCCCGTTCGCTCTCCGCCCTGCTGCTGCCGGCCGTGCTGGCCCTAACCGCCTGCCAGGCTCCGGCGCTGGATGAACAGGATTCGGCCACTGCCCATGCCCAGCAGGCGGCCGAAGCCGCCAAGGCACCGGCCGACGAAACCGGCAAGGCCACCGAGGCACCGCCGGTCGGCACCTGCGATGCCAGCCAGGTGCAGAGCCTGGTCGGCCAGGCCTACGCCGACGCGCTGGGCAAGCAGGCGCAGGAAGATGCCGGTGCCCACCAGCTGCGCGTCATGAAGCCCAATGACGTCGCCACCATGGAGTTCCTCGGCGACCGCCTGAACATCGAAGTGGACGACAAGGGCCTGGTCAGCGGCGTGCGCTGCGGCTGAGCCCGACCGCGCGCCGGCACGGGATGCCGGCGCGTTCTGTTGCACCTGCAACCGTGTATTGCGGCGCTGCAGCAACCTGTGATCTAGTCGAGGCATCCGGTGGCCTCACGATGCGCTCCAGGGAATGAGCGGGGACGAGTGTCGCCGCCAACCCTATACGCATCGAGGTAGAGATGGCCCCCCGCAACCGCCAAGGGCTTTACGACCCGCGCTCCGAGCGCGATGCCTGTGGATTTGGCATGGTCGCCCAGCTCGACGATCAACCTTCGCGCCTGTTGGTTGATACCGCCATCGCCGCGCTTTCGCGCATGACCCACCGTGGCGGCGTCGCCGCTGATGGCCTGACCGGCGATGGCTGCGGCCTGCTGCTGCGCCGCCCCGATGCGTTCCTGAAACTGCTGGCCAGTGAAGCCGGCATCGCCGTCGCCGCACGCTTCGCTGCCGGCCTGGTGTTCCTGCCGCACGATGCCGAGGCTGCACACGCCTGCCGCACGCAGCTGCAGGCGCAGGTCGAAGCGGTCGGCTGCAAGGTCGCCGGCTGGCGCGAGGTACCCACCGACGACAGCGTCTGCGGCCAGCTGGCGCGCGACACCCTGCCACGCATCGAGCAGGTGTTCGTCGATGCCGGCGTCGGCCAGGATGATGCCGGCTTCGCGCTGGCGCTGTTCCTGGCCCGTCGCCGCAGCGAACAGCAGCTGCGCGACCATGCCGACTTCTACGTCACCACCCTCACCCCGGATGCGATCAGCTACAAGGGCATGGTGCTGCCGGACAAGCTCAGCCGCTTCTTCCCCGACCTGCAACGCCGCGAACTGGCCTCCAGCGCGATCGTGTTCCACCAGCGCTTCTCCACCAACACGCTGCCGCGCTGGCCGCTGGCGCACCCGTTCCGGATGCTCGCCCACAACGGCGAGATCAACACCATCGAAGGCAACCGTCGCTGGGCGCAGGCGCGCAGCAAGGTGTGGAAGACGTCACGCTTCGACATCGCCGAATTCGATCCGGTGATCTCCATGCACGGTTCGGATTCGCAGAGCCTGGACAACATGCTGGAGCTGATGGTTGCCGGTGGCATGGAGCTGATCCAGGCGCTGCGCATCCTGGTGCCGCCGGCCACCCAGTCGCTGGAGTTCAAGGACCCCGACCTGGCAGCCTTCTACGAATTCCACGGCCTCAACAGCGAGCCGTGGGACGGCCCGGCCGGCATCGTCGCCTGCGACAGCCGCTATGCGGTTTGTACATTGGACCGCAACGGCCTGCGCCCGGCGCGCTGGATGCTCACCGCCGACCGCCACTTCCTGGTCGCCTCCGAAGCCGGCGTGTGGGAAGTGCCGACCGAGCGCGTGGTGCGCAAGGGCAAGCTCGGCCCCGGCGAAATGGTGGCCATCGACCTCAAGCGCGGCGACCTGCTCGATTCGGACGCGGTGGACCGCATCAACCGCGGTCGCGCGCCGTACAAGCAGTGGCTGCAGCAGGGCGTGACCTACCTGCAGACCGAACTGATCGACCCGTCGCTGGTGGAAGAACCGTTCGACGAAGCCACCCTGCGCAGCTATCACAAGCTCTACCAGCTCAGCAGCGAGGAAGTGGAACAGGTGCTGCGGCCACTGGCCGAGACCGAGCAGGAAGCCACCGGCTCGATGGGCGACGACACACCGATGGCGGTGCTGAGCCAGCGCAGCCGTCCGCTGTACGACTATTTCCGCCAGGCCTTCGCGCAGGTCACCAACCCGCCGATCGATCCGCTGCGCGAAGACTGCGCGATGTCCCTGTCCACCCAGCTCGGCAAGGAGACCAACATCTTCCATGCCGGCCCGGAGACGGTGAACCACGTCATCCTCAACTCGCCGGTGCTGAGCCAGCGCAAGCTGCGCCAGCTGCTGAAGATGGACCAGTACGTGCAGGCCAACCGCCTGCTCGACCTGTCCTACAGCGAAGACGAGGGCCTGCGTGCCGGCATCGAGCGCATCTGTGCCGAGGCCGAGCAGGCCGCGCGCGAGGGCATGGTGATGCTGCTGCTGTCCGACCGCTACCCGGTGGCCGGTCGGCCGATGGTGCATGCGCTGCTGGCCACCAGCGCCATCCACCACCACCTCTCGCGGCTGGGGCTGCGCTGCGACGTCAATCTGATCGTCGAAACCGGCACCGCGCGCGACCCGCACCACATGGCCTGCCTGCTCGGCTTCGGTGCCACCGCGGTGTATCCGTACCTGGCCTACCAGACCCTGTTCGACCTGGGCCGACGCGGCATCCTCAAGCTCAGCAAGGGCGGCGAGCAGTCGCAGATCGGCCGCCGCTACCGCAAGGGCATCTACAAGGGCCTGTCGAAGATCATCTCGAAGATGGGCATCTGTACGGTGGCCAGCTATCGCGGCGCGCAGCTGTTCGAGATCATCGGCCTGGAACCCGAGGTTGTGGACATGTGCTTCCCGGACACCGCCTCGCGCATCGGCGGCGCCGGCTTCGCACGCCTGGATGCCGACGCGCACGAGCTGTGCGCGCAGGCCTGGGATGCGCAGCAGGGCGTGGACGTGGGCGGCCTGCTGAAGTACGTGCACGGCGGCGAGTACCACATGTACAACCCCGACGTGGTCACCACCCTGCAGCGCGCCGCGCGCAGCGGTGACCCGCGTGCGTGGCAGCAGTACTGCGATGCGGTGCACGCGCGCCCGCCATCGGCGCTGCGCGACCTGCTGGAACTGGTGCCGGCCGCAATGCCGGTGCCGCTGGACGAGGTCGCCCCGGCCAGCGCCCTGTTCCCGCGCTTCGATACTGCAGCGATCAGCCTCGGCGCCCTGTCGCCGGAAGCGCACGAGGCACTGGCCATCGCCATGAACCGCCTCGGCGGCCGCAGCAATTCCGGCGAAGGCGGCGAGGATCCCGCACGCTATGGCACCGCGAAGCGCAGCAAGATCAAGCAGGTGGCCTCGGGCCGCTTCGGCGTCACCGCCGAATACCTGGTCAATGCCGAGGTGCTGCAGATCAAGGTCGCGCAGGGCGCCAAGCCCGGCGAGGGCGGCCAGCTGCCGGGGCACAAGGTCAACGAACTGATCGCACGCCTGCGCTATGCGCGCCCGGGCATCGGCCTGATCTCGCCGCCACCGCACCACGACATCTATTCGATCGAAGACCTGGCGCAGCTGATCTACGACCTCAAGCAGGTCAACCCGACCGCGCTGGTGTCGGTGAAGCTGGTCAGCCATGCCGGCGTCGGCACGATTGCCGCAGGCGTGGTCAAGGCCGGTGCGGACCTGATCACCATCTCCGGCCATGACGGCGGCACCGGTGCGTCGCCGGTCAGCTCGATCCGCTATGCCGGCGTGCCGTGGGAACTGGGCGTGGCCGAAGCGCACCAGGCGCTGCTGGCCAACGACCTGCGCGGGCGCACCCTGCTGCAGACCGATGGCGGCCTGAAGACCGGCCTGGACGTGGTCAAGGCCGCGCTGCTGGGTGCGGACAGCTTCGGTTTCGGCACCGCGCCGATGATCGTGCTGGGCTGCAAGTACCTGCGCATCTGCCACCTCAACAACTGCGCCACCGGCGTGGCCACCCAGGACGAGCGCCTGCGCGAGAACCACTTCACCGGCCAGCCCGAACGCGTGGAGAACTTCTTCCGGCTGCTGGCCGAGGAAGTGCGCGGCTGGCTGTCGTACCTGGGCGCGCGTTCGCTGGAAGAAATCGTGGGCCGTACCGACCTGCTGCGGCAGATCGACGCCGCACCGCGCGACGGCGTGCGCGTGGACCTGTCGCGGCTGCTGGCCGATGCCCGCTACGAAGGCAGCCACTGCGCCGCGCAGCGCCTGTACGAATCGCCGGACAGCCTGGCCACGCAGATGGATGGCCTGCTGGCCCCGGCCATCGAGCACAAGCGCGGTGGCGAGCATCGCTTCCTGATCCACAACACGGACCGCAGCATCGGCACCCGCCTGGCCGGCGCGGTGGCGCGCGCGCACGGCAACCAGGGCATGGCCGAAGCACCGCTGGAACTGCGCTTCCGCGGCAGTGCCGGGCAGAGCTTCGGCGCCTTCAACGTCGGCGGCCTGCACCTGGAAGTGGAAGGCGAGGCCAACGACTACGTCGGCAAGGGCATGGCCGGCGGCCGGCTGGTGGTGCGTCCGCCGCGTGGCGCCCGCTTCGAGGCACGCAGCACCGCCATCATCGGCAATACCTGCCTGTATGGCGCTACCGGTGGCGAGCTGTTCGCCGCGGGCCGCGCCGGCGAGCGTTTCGCGGTGCGCAATTCGGGCGCGCTGGCAGTGGTGGAAGGTGCCGGTGACCACTGCTGCGAGTACATGACCGATGGCGTGGTGCTGGTGCTGGGCAAGGTCGGGCTGAACTTCGGCGCCGGCTTCACCGGTGGCCTGGCTTACGTGCTGGACGTGGACCGCGATTTCGTCGACCGCTACAACCACGAGCTGATCGACATCCATCGCGTCTCCGCCGAAGGCTTCGAGAACTACCGCCAGCACCTGCACCGCCTGATCGGCCGCCACCGCGAGCTGACCGGCAGCATCTGGGCACAGCAGATCCTGGACGAGTTCCGCGACTACATCGGCAAGTTCTGGCTGGTCAAACCCAAGGCCGCCAGCATCGAGTCGCTGACCGAAACCCTGCGACGCGCCGCATAACGGTAGTGCCGGCCGCTGGCCGGCATCCCAGGATCACGTAGTGCCGGCCGCTGGCCGGCAACCCAGGATCACGTAGTGCCGGCCGCTGGCCGGCATCCGTAAAACACCACAGAGTCCGCCATGAGCCGCAAGCACGCCTTCCAGTTCCTCGACCTGCCCCGCACCATGCCGCAGCGCATCCCGGTGGAACTGCGCACGTCCGGCGACTGGGGCGAGCTGTACGGCAAGTTCGGCAAGGAAGACGCCCAGTACCAGGCGGGCCGCTGCCTGGACTGCGGCAACCCGTACTGCAGCTGGAAGTGCCCGGTGCACAACGCCATTCCGCAGTGGCTGCAGCTGGTGCAGGAGAACCGCATCCACGAGGCCGCCACGCTGTGCCACAGCACCAATCCGCTGCCGGAAGTGTGCGGCCGGGTCTGCCCGCAGGATCGGCTGTGCGAAGGCAGCTGCACGCTGGAGGAATTCGGCGCGGTCACCATCGGCGCGGTGGAGAAGTACATCGTCGATACCGCACTGGCCAGTGGCTGGCGCCCGGACCTGGGCGCGGTGCAGCCGACCGGCCACAGTGTGGCGGTGATTGGTGCCGGCCCGGCCGGGCTGGCCTGTGCCGACCGCCTGGCACGCGCCGGCATTGCCGCCGTGGTCTACGACCGCTACGAGCAGATCGGTGGCCTGCTGCAGTTCGGCATTCCCAGCTTCAAGCTGGACAAGGACGTGATCCATCGCCGCCGTGACGTACTGGAAGGCATGGGCGTGCAGTTCCGCCTCGGCGTGGAGATCGGCCGTGATGTCAGCGTGCAGCAGTTGCTGGACAGCCACGATGCGGTGTTCATCGGCACCGGCGCCTACCGCTATACCGATGGTGGCCTGGTCGGCCAGGACCTGAAGGGCGTGCTGCCGGCGCTGCCGTTCCTGGTGCAGAACAGCCGCATCGTCGGCGGCGATGATCCGAAGGGCCGGCCGATCGCCGGCTGGGAAGACACCATCGCCCTGCCCGACCTCAACGGCAAGCGCGTGGTGGTTCTGGGCGGTGGCGATACCGGCATGGACTGCGTGCGCAGTGCGGTGCGGCTGGGCGCGGCCAAGGTCACCTGCGCCTATCGCCGCGACGAAGCCAACATGCCCGGCAGCGCGCGCGAAGTCGCCAATGCACGCGAGGAAGGGGTGCGCTTCCTGTTCAACCGGCAGCCGCTGTCGATCGAAGCCGGCGCCGACGACGAGGTGATCGGCGTGACCGTGGTCGAGACCCGGCTGGGCGAGCCCGATGCCAATGGCCGCCAGAACGCGGTGCCGATCGAAGGCAGTGAGTCGCTGCTGGAAGCAGACGTGGTGATCATCGCCTTCGGCTTCTCGCCGAGCGTGCCGGCGTGGCTGGCGGAACTGGGGGTGGAAGGCCAGCCCAATGGCCGCATCCTCGCCGGTGGCAAGGACCGCCTGCCGTTCCAGACCGCGCATCCACGCCTGTTCGCCGGTGGCGACGCGGTGCGTGGTGCCGATCTCGTGGTAACCGCGGTGGCCGAAGGCCGCGACGCCGCTGCCAGCATCGTCCGCCTACTGGCACACTGAGTCCGGCAACAGCAGCACTTCCAGCAGCGCGCGCAGTTCGTGCACCTCCAGCGGCTTGGCCAGGAAATGGTCGATGCCCGCATCACGGCAGGCCTCACGGGTGCGCTCCAGCACGCTGGCAGTCAGCGCAATGATCGGGACCCGCGCACGGGTGGCGCAGGCGTCGCTCCGGATCGCCCGGGCCAGCGCGAAGCCATCCATGTGCGGCATGTGGCAGTCGGTGATGACCAGGTCGAACGGTTGCGCCTGCCAGGCCTCCCATGCCTGCAGGCCGTCGCTGCAGGCGTGCACCTGCAGTCCCAGCTCGCACAGACGTTGTGCCAGCAACTGCAGGTTGGTCGGATGATCCTCGGCCACCAGCACCCGCGCCGGCGGCAACGGTCGTTGCGCGGGCCGTGCCGTCGCCGGGCACGCAGCGGGGGCCGCACAGGCCGCCAGGTCCAGCTCCAGCCACACGGTGGTGCCCTTGCCGGGCACGCTGCGCAGGTGCAGACGCCCGCCCATCGACGTCGCCAGCTCGCGGCAGATCGACAGCCCCAGGCCACTGCCGCCGAAACGGCGCGTGGTCGACGCCTCGGCCTGCTCGTAGGCGGCAAACACCGCCTGTTGCCGCTCCACGCTGATGCCCACGCCCGTATCGGTCACCTGCAGGCGCAGTCGCTGGCCGCCGTCGCGCTGCTGCAGCACGCGGACCTGCAACACCACGCTTCCCTGCAGGGTGAACTTGAGCGCATTGCCGGCCAGGTTGAACAGGACCTGCCGCAGGCGCAGCCCGTCAGCCAGCGACCAGGGCTGCAACGTCGGGTCGATCTCGCTGCACAGGTGCAGCCCGCGGCTGGCCGCGACGGGCATCAACAGCTGCTGCACCGCGCCCACCAGCGCCGCCAGATCGGTCGGACGCAGCTGCAGGGGCGCCGGTTGCAGGCGCTGGCTGTGCAGCACATCGTCGAGGATCTGCCGCAGCATCTGCGCAGCGTCACCGACGGTGGTCAGCACCTGCCGCTGGCCCGCATCCAGGTCCGTGCCAGCCAGCCGCTCCAGCATGCCCAGCAGGGTGCTCATCGGCGTGCGGATCTCGTGGCTCATGGTCGCCAGGAAATGGCCCTTGGCCAGTGCCGCCTGCTCGGCCGCGCGGCGCGCCTCGGCCAACGCCGTTGCACGCGCCTGGGCTTCGCTGACGTCCATCCAGTAGCCGCTCCACTCCACGCTGCTGTCATCGCACGGCAACGGTCGTCCCTGTGATCGGACCCAGCGCCAGCCCTGTGCCGACCGGGTGCGGAAGGTGACGTCGATCGGACCGCGCACGAGCGCGGCCGCTTCGATGCTCGCCATCACCCGGCTGCGGTCACCGGCATGCACGGCCGCCAGCAGCTGCAGATGGTCGATCCGCTCAGTCTCCACGGCTACGCCGAACAGCGCCTGCACGTCGCCGGCGATCTGCGCCAGGCTGTAGTGGCCGGTTGCCGAACGGCGCGCCTGGTAGACCACCGCCGGCAGGTTCGCGGTGACTTCATGCAAGCGCTGCTCCAGCACCCGGCGACGCACGCTCTCGCGATGCACGCGCCAGTAGCCGAAGGCATGCAGGAGTATCAGCGCGAGCAGGATCAGCGACACCGGCACCAGCCAGCGCAGTGCCGAACCGGCGGGACGCGCACGTGGCAGTTCCGGCAGCCAGGCACTGCGAACCGATGCCCGACGCGCATCGCCCTCCCGCTGCAGCTCCCGGTCGAAGGCAGCGACCACCGCGGCACAGGCCGGTACAGCGGCCAGCACCAGTGCATCGCCGAAGCCAGCGGGTGCTGCGATCACCAGAGGGTCACCCGGCACGGCGCGAAGCGCGGCTTCGACTTCGGCGAGATTGGCCACCACGGCATCGACCAGCCCGGCGCGCAGCAGTGACAGCGCGTGGTCCAGCGGCGCCGGTGCCAGCAGCTGCGCACCCGGGGCCTGTTCGGCCAGCAATGCGTCCAGCGGCAGCCGGTCCGGGCTGGCCACGCTGCGGCCACGCAGTCCCTCCAACCCCAGCACTGGCGCTGCACCCTCGCGCCGCACGATCACCTGTGGCACTTCCAGGTAGGGGCTGCTGGCCACCCAGCCGGTCGGCAGCTGTGCGCGCGGCCAGCCCAGCAGCACCTGGGTGCCAGCCGGCAGCGGGTCATCGGTGAGCACCGCTGCGGGCAACGGCCGCGCATGCTGCACCGCCTGCGGGCCCAGCAGCGGCAGGTAATCCGCAGCCAACCCCGCAAGGTCGCCCTGCGCGTTGTATGACAGCGGCGGCCGATCGGAACGCCATGCCACCTGCAGTGGACTCGCACAGCCGGACGCAGCAGCGATGCCGGGCAGCAACAGCGATGCCATGACAGCGGCGACGGCGCGGCGGCCGGCGACATTCACGGTAGACATCCTCATTTCGCGGGCAGGAACCACGGCCGCGCAGCGGTACCGCTGCCAGCCACGCTAGCGAGGCGCGCTTCCGCGACAATGAGAAAAATTGGAAAAACATCCCTATCGGCGAATGCCGACATACACTGCCGTTTCTACCCGTCCCTACGGAGCGCTCGATGCGTATCGGCCTGGCCGCCAACCGTCTCCATCACCACGATGCGCGCGCCGCGCTGTTCCGCTGGCTGCGTGCCAGCGAGGCCGGGCTGCGTGAACTGGGCGTATCGCTGCACGCGGTCGGGCGCACCCACGATGCGATCGAACGGCAGGGCTTCCTGGCCGGCTACGGCGGCCTGCACCGCTACCCCTACGGGCGCGAGGGTGGCCTGATGAAACTGGTGGCCGAAGTGGTTGGCATGGGGCCGGATCGCACCCTGGACGGTGCGATCTACCTGATCGACCCGGTCGATCCTTCCTCGGTGTTTCCGGAGGCAACCGCGCTCAAGCGGCAGTGCGTGATCCACGGCAAGCCGTTCATTTCAACCGTGGCCACTGCGCGTGACTGGATCGAGGTGGAGCGCATCCACGCCGGGCTGGCTGCTGATGCCGGTGCCGACGATCTGCATGCCTTCCAGCACCAGACGCTGGCGCTGATCGCGCACGACGCGATGAAGCCGGCGATGCTGGCCTTCGCTGACGAGCACTTCGATGTGCTGGCACGGTTCGGCGAGCGCGTGGCGACCGGCACCACCGGCCAGCGCTTGAACGAGCTGGCCTGGAGCCGCGGCTGGCCCAGCGATACGCCGTGGGTGACGCGCTACCAGAGTGGCCCGATGGGCGGCGATGCGCAGATTGCCGACCGTGTGCTGGAGGGGCGCTGCCAGCGCGCGATCTTCTTCGAGGACCCGCATGTGGCACGCCAGCACGAGGCCGATATCCAGCTGCTGGAGCGCGCGGTGACGACGGTGACCGACCAGGCGGTGTGCCTCACCGCGCCGCGGGTGGCGGCACGCTGGGCGGCCGCGGCGGCATTGCGGGCGGGGTGAGGGTTTCGGCCAACGGCTGCGCCCCTCGTGGTCGGTCGTTCAAACCAGAAGCCGTGCTCGGCCAGGCGGGGTGGATTGCGCAGGGGTCGCTGCAAGTACGTCCCTGTAAGCTCGGTCGCCGCATCCATGCGGCTCACGCCCCTGCGCAACCCACCACGCCCGGCCACGGACAGATTCCGGTGTGCCCACCACGGAAGAAAGAAAGAAGAGCAGGAGCGGGTCGCGCGCTGCGCGCGCTTGTGTAGAGCCGAGCCCATGCTCGGCTGCATTCAACGGCAGCCGAGTGTGGGCTCGGCTCTACAGCAGCTGGCGTAGCATGGCTTTCAGGCGCCGACCTTCCAGCTGGAAGTAGTCGCGCTGTTCGCGCCAGGCAGGGAAACGTTGTTCGACTTCATGCCAGAACGCGGCCGAATGATTCGGCTGGATCAGGTGGCAGAGTTCGTGCACCAGCACGTACTCGAACGCTTCCGGACGACCCAGCACCAGGGCCAGGTCCAGGGCCATGCTGCCATCGGGGGCCAGCGAGCCCCACTGCGAGGACATCACCTTCAGGCGCAGGCGGCTGGGAGCGCGCGGCAGGGTGGGCAGGTACTTCGGCAGCCAGCGGCCGACGTCGGCGCGGGTCTGCGCTTCATAGAACTCGCGCAGCAGGCGGCGCAGGGTGGCGTCACCACCACGGGTCGGCCACTGCACGCAGGCACCGTGCCCGTCGATCTCCAGCCGCGCGTAGCGGCCTTCCTGCCAGCGCAGCGGCAACAGTTCACCGCGCAATGGCAGCACGCCGTCTTCGCCGGGCTGCAGCGATGCCGGCAGGCCCTGCCCCTGGTACTGCCGCAGCTGCAGCGCCAGCCAGTCGCGGTGCTGTTCCAGGAAGCGCTCGCCCATTACCAGGCTTGCGCGCGGTGGCAACGTCAACCGCGCGCCACGCTCGTCCACGCTCAGCTTGATGCGGCGCGCGCGCGGATCGCGCACGCGCAGCACCTCGATCTCGGCATCCTCCAGGCGCAGGCGAACGGTGTCGCGCTGTACGGTGGCGGGCGGGGGCGGCGTGATCAGGCGGCGCAGCAGACGGCTCATGCGCCCAGCATAGCGCTGCTTCGGGCCGCCGGATGACCGGCGACCGTCGAGCTGCCTGTTCAGTCAGCCTTGCTGAGCTTGAACGCTTCTTCCAGCAACAGGAACAGGCGGCGGATCTCGGCGCTCTGCAGGGCGAAGCGGGCATCGAACTCGGCACGGCGGCCGTCTTCGTCGGCATGCTCCAGCTGGTCCAGGGCGCCGTCGAGGAACTTCAGCTTGCGCACGATCAGGTCGTCGCCGATCACGAAGGACAGGTTGTCCTCGAAGATCAGCGCCAGCTTGGTCACCTGCTTGCCGGCGTCCAGGTGCTTGTCAATCTCGTCGCAGCGCAGTTCCTGGTGCTGGCACTTGACCACCGCGCCGCCTTCGACCGGATCCTTCATCTCGCACTCTTCGCCCAGGCTCAGCCCGGTCGGCAGCGGCTCTCCGGCGATCCAGCCGGTCAGGATCGAGCGCGGCGCGACTTCGGCGTTCAGCGGCATCGCCGGGAAGCTGCCGAGCAACCCGCGGATGTCGGACATGAAGTATTCGCCGGTCTTGCGGCTGGAGGTATCCACCGCCACGTAGCCGTGCTGCAGGTCGATGAAGGCGTCGTTGCGCGAGGACTTCACGAAGGCGCGCGGCAGCAGTTCATGCAGCAGGTCGTCCTTCATGCGCTTGCGCTCGCGGCCACCCGGGCGCCGCCCTTCCTTCTCCTCGATCTCTTCCAGCTTGCGCTCGAGCAGGTCGTTGACCACCGCCGCCGGCAGGATCTTGTCCTCGCCGCCCACGGTCAGCCACAGGTGTTCGGCGATGCGGTGGGACAGCAGTTCCTTCTCCTCGCGGCCGAACGGCGAAATGAAGCCGCGCGAATTCATTTCCAGCGCGCCAACAGGCTTGAGCACGGCGTGCGGCAGCAGGGTATCGACTTCGGAAAAATCGGTGGTGGTCGGGAAACGGAAGAACGTCAGGTTGCGAAAGAACATGGAATTCCGGATGGCGAAGAGGAAGGGCGACCGACCTTAAACGGTGGGCGTCTCGGGATCTGCGTCGGCATCGGCCGGGGAGCCGGCCAGCCAGGCATGGGCGTCGGGCAGCGGCGTGTCGTCGCGACGGCCCAGCGCCATGAAGTCGAACAGGGTGGTGTCGGCCAGCTGCGAGGGCCGGACTTCACCCATGGCGCGCGCGATCTGCTCGATGCGGCCCGGATGGTCCTTTTCCCACTGCTTGAGCATCAGGCCGACCTGGCGGCGCTGCAGGTTCTCCTGGCTGCCGCACAGGTTGCAGGGAATGATCGGGAACTGGCGTGCCTGCGCGTAGTCGACGATGTCGCGCTCGCGCACGTAGGCCAGCGGCCGGATCACCACGTGCCTGCCGTCGTCGCTGCGCAGCTTCGGCGGCATGCCCGCCAGCTTGGCATGGTGGAACAGGTTCATGAAGAACGTGGCCACCATGTCGTCGCGGTGGTGGCCCAGCGCGATCTTGGTGAAACCGTGGGTCTCGGCGTAGTTGTACAGCGCGCCACGACGCAGGCGCGAGCACAGCGAACACATCGTCTTGCCCTCCGGGATGACCCGGCTGACCACCGAATAGGTGTCCTGCTCGATGATGTGGTACGGCACGCCCAGCCCTGCCAGGTACTCCGGCAGGATGTGCTCGGGGAAGCCCGGCTGCTTCTGGTCCAGGTTCACCGCCACCAGCTCGAACGGCACCGGCGCCTTCTTCTGCAGCTGCAGCAGTACGTCCAGCAGGGTGTAGCTGTCCTTGCCGCCGGACAGGCAGACCATGACCTTGTCGCCGGCCTCGATCATGCCGAAGTCGGCAATCGCCTCGCCGACCTGGCGGCGCAGGCGCTTGGCCAGCTTGTGCTGCTCGCGCTCGGCCACGCGTGGATCGCGGGCGGCGCGCGGCTGGGGATCGGGAAGGGAAATCACGGCACTCATGGGTTCCATTCTAACGGCTCGGAGCCGCCCCGGCCGGGGATCGGGTTTCCCCTCTCCCGGCAGTCATCAACGCTGTGTATGCTCGGAGGCTGTGGATACCTACAGCCCCGCCGAGATCGTCGAGCACCTCGCCGCCCTGCGCGCCGAGCACCGCCTGCTGGATGAACAGATCACCCGCATGGCGGCCAACGGCGAGGACGAACTGGAAGCCAAGCGCCTGAAGCGGCGCAAGCTGCAGCTGAAGGACTGCATCGCCAGGCTGGAAAGCCTGCAGATTCCCGACGAGCCGGCCTGAGCCGGGTCCGGGTGGGTGCCAACCTTGGTTGGCCTCCCTCTCCGGTAGGTGCCAACCTTGGTTGGCACGGGTGGAAGTGTGCGGACCAAGGTCCGCACCCACCGCATTGTCCGGCGCGACCTTCAATCCTGCGGCGCAGGCTCGTCCGGGCGCGCTGCTTCCGGGCTGACCCGCTCGATGGTGTGGCGCAGCTCGCGCCCCAGGATGAACTTGGCGTCCTTGGCCCAGGCATCCAGGCGTTCGTCGAACAGCAGCTTGCTGTTCTCGTCCGGCCACACCAGGCGCAGTTCGCGCAGCTTCTGGATGAAGCCGCGGAACAGGGCCTTGTCGAAGAACTCGGGAGCGGCCGGCGCATAGAGCAGGCTCAGGCGCTGCGCGGCCTGCTGGCACAGGCTTTCCAGCTCGGCCGCACCGAGCACGCCCGGGCCGTTCTTCACCAGCACCGAGATGGCGATGTAGTAGCGCTCGAACGCCTGCTGCAGCGAATGGCCGATCGCCCGCAGGCGGAACACCTCGTCGGTCTGCCCGGTGTTGCGCGCCAGGATGCCGCCGTCGTCATCGTTGACGTTCTGCAGCAGGCCTTCGCGCACGAACACGTCGATGGTGCGGTCAATGCGCTGCGCAAACTCGTCCTCGCTCCACGGCAGGAACAGCTCGGCCTGCAGGAACGGGTACACCGTGCGGCCCAGCTGGACCAGGCCGGTACGGCTCATGCGGCGGTTGTTCTGGAAGCAGCAGGCCACCCACGACGATGCGGTGAACAGGTGCACCACGTTGTTGCGGAAGTAGCTCAGCAGCACCGCGGTGTCGCCGCTGACGCTGAGCACATCGCCGAGCGGATGCTTGATGCGGGTGAGGACGTTGATCTCCTCGGCATGGGCGATGATCCGCTCCGGCGAGTGCGGGGTCACCGTCACCCGGTCCGAGTACGGCATCTCGACCAGCAGCGTCTTGCACAGCTCGATCTGCGCGATCAGGTCGGCCTCGCCCATCGCGTGCTTCGGCGTGGACAGCAGGGCCAGCGCCAGCAGGTTGATCGGGTTGACGTCGGCAGCGCCGTTGATGCGTACCTGGATGCGTTCGGCCAGCGTATCCACCGTGGTCGACAGCCAGGCCGGCTTCTCGTCCTCGGGCACCGCCTCGCCCTTCCACTCCGGGGCCTTCTCGGCCAGCACATCGTTCAGCGCGATCGGCTCGCCGAAATTCACCACCACCTGGCCGTAGTTCTGCTTGAGCACCTTGGGGATGCCCCACAGCAGCGACCAGATCGACTCCTTTTCCTTCGGCCGGCCGGACAGTTCGTCCAGGTAGCTGCCGCCCTCCATCAGCTTCTCGTAGCCGATGTAGATGGGCTGGAACAGGACCGGCTTGCGCGGCTGGCGCAGGAATGCACGCAGCGTCATCGAGATCATGCCGCCCTTGGGCTGCAGCAGGCGCCCGGTACGCGAGCGGCCGCCTTCGACGAAGTACTCCAGCGAATAGCCACCGGCCACCAGCTGCGCGACGTACTCACTGAGCACCGCAGAGTACAGCGCATTGCCACGGATCGAACGGCGGATGAAGAAAGCACCGCCCTTGCGCAGCAGGGTGCCGACCACCGGCAGGTTCAGGTTGATGCCGGCCACGATGTGCGGCGGCACGATGCCACGGTCGTACAGCAGGTAGGACAGCAGCAGGTAGTCCATGTGGCTGCGGTGGCTGGGCACGTAGACCACTTCGTGGCCCGGCGCGGCGGCCTTGAACTTGTCCAGGTGGTGCACCAGCACGCCCGCATAGATGCGGTTCCACACGTGGCTGAGCATGAAGCTGGCCGAGCGCACCACCGGGCTGGAATAGTCCGCAGCGATTTCCCAGGCGTAGGCGTGCGCCTTCTTCCAGGCATCGGCCGGCTTCGAGTTGTCGCGCTTGGCCTGTGCGGCGATCGCTTCGCGGACCGGCTCGGCGGCCAGCACCTGGTCCACCAGCAGGCGCCGGGTCGACAGGTCCGGGCCGATCACCGATTCACGGATGCGGCGGAAATGGGTGCGCAGCACGCGCTGCAGCTTGCGCACCGTGCGCTCCGGCTCCAGGCCTTCGTCGACGGTGCTGCGCAGCGAGATCGGCGGGGCGAAGCGCACGATGGTATTGCGCCCGTTCAGCAGCAGCCCCAGCAGGCGGCGGAAGCGGCCCACCAGCGCCCAGTTTTCCGAGAACAACACCGCGAACCAGCCGCTCTGCTTGTCCGGCGCGCGGCCGACGAAGATCGACACCGGCACCAGGTGCACATCCAGGTCATCGCGCACGCGGTGCGCCTGCAGGACCTTGGCCAGCGAATCGGAGTGGGTCTTGGCGCCGCGCTGCTCGGGAATCAGCGAGTTGCTGGAGCTGCGCCGCGACAGCGCCAGATAGGCGCGCTTGCGGCCGGTCGGATCACCGGCCAGCGGCACCAGCGGCGACGGCAGGCCGGCCTGGCGGCAGGCCTTGTCCAGGATCAGCGCGTTGGACAGGCCGTAGTCTTCCAGCACGTACATGACCGGGCGGCCATCGTTGTACTGGCCCGGGTCTTCCGGCTCGATCTTCAGCGACAGCCACGGCTCGATCAGGCGGCCCAGCAACCGCGCCCACAGCGGGCGGCGGCCAGCCGGACGCGCGTGCGCGGGCGGCGGTACCGGGTTCGGGCCGGTACCGGTCGAGGGGGACGCCGGCACCGTATCGGCGGGCGTCGACTGGGATTCTTCGCCGGGGAACGGCAGCGGGTTCTGTTTCGACATCGGCGCCATTATGGCTTAGCCGGCGGTGTTGCCGCTTCCCCACCCTCGGCGGGGGCTTCAGCCGGTGCTGGCGACGCAGCCGCGCGGGCCGCATCGGCCTTGCGCAGCAGCGCATCGGTATCGGCCAGGGTGCGGGTCAGGTACCAGTCGCCCTCGCGCCGGCTCAGTGGCAGCTGCAGGGTCATCTCGCGACCGGCCAGGTCGTAGTGCAGGCGCACCAGCGCATTGTCGCCCTCTACCGAGAGCAGCTCGCCGCGCACGCTGCGCAGCGCGTCGTCCACGCCCAGCCCGTAACTGCCGAGCACCGCCTTGAGGGTGTGGATGAACGGCGCCAGCTGCTGCAGGCTGCCTTCCATGCCGGCCGCCTGCAGGCCGGCTTCGTCATCGAAGCCGACCTTGCTGGCGGCGCCGACCAGCGCGGCGATGGTGCTGCGGGCACGTGCGCGGTCGCTGATCGGGGCAGCCTGCGCCCACCCCGCCAGGGTCTCGACCAGGGCGATGTAGTGGGCCTGCTGGCTGGGCGTGTAGCCCTTCTGGTGGCGCAGGTACTGCACGCCGAAGTTGCCCATCGACTGTGCGGCCTGGCGCACGGCGCCGGCCTGGCCAGCCAGCTGGCGATCGAAGCTGCGCTGCAGTTCGGCGCTGGCACCGGGCTTGCGCAGTGCGGCCAGCATCGGCAGCAGCTGGTCGCCCAGTGGCAGCTCGGTCAGCGGCCACTGGCTGTGGCCCTCCACCCACGCCTGCTGCAGGCGCTGGTACTGGCCCGGCGGCACCGACAGCTTTGCGTAGCCGACCAGATCATCTTCGGCCAGGCGCAACGCCATCGCCTGTACTGCAGCCACCGGCTCGGCCGCCGGCCTGGCCGGATCGTTGGCAGACTCGCGACACCCCGCCACGGCCAGCAGCAGCATGGCCGCCAGCCCCCATCCACGCGCAGACTTTCCTCGCACCGCCACGCTCATGCACTCGGACTCCCCGGACCGGCCCGCATCTTGCGGCCTGCGACGTGACAGCGGCAAGCCGGGACGTCACGGTTTCCAGCCGAGGGGGGTCAGATCTCCTCTGCTGCGGCAGAAGGGATCTGACCCCAGCGCCGCCACCGGGATAAAAAAAGAGCCCGGATCACGGGGATCACAGGCTCTTCAAGCCGGCGCGGGGCCGGAGGACAGTGTTGTGGCACATGTCCGGCCCGAGGACCGGATGGCGGCGATCCTACGCTGCCGTTCAAGTTAAGGCAACACTTCACGTAATGCCATGTATGTATTTGATTTTATTGTATCAATCGCGTTGCCAAACCGCTTCGATGAAATCTACGGCGTGTTTTTCGGCGATTCGGGCATAAATCCCCGGATAGCCGGCCAGCGCACAGCCCTCGCCCCAGCTGACGACACCGAACTGGGTCCAGCCTTCACGCAGGCGCAGCAGCAGGGGGCCTCCGGAATCCCCCTGGCAGCTGTCGATGCCCTCGCGGCCGGCGCAGATGACCTTTCCACGTGACAGTTCACCGCCGTAGGCCTGCTGGCATTCGGTGAAGGAAACGAACGGCACCTGCGCGGTCTGCAGCTGAGTCGGATAGACCCGGCCATCGCCGATGTCGGTGTCTCCCCAGCCGATCACCGTGAATTCACGGCCCGGCTTGAGATAGCTGGCGTCGGGCCGCAGCCGCAGTGCCACCGGCTGTGCGCCGTCCAGCGGTGCGCTGAGCTGGATCAGGGCGACGTCGTGCTCCAGCGAATTGCCGCTGTTGAATGCCGGATGGACGTGGATCGCCTTGACGTTGGACGGTCGTGGCGCGGCGTCGGTGGACAGGGTCGTGACCTTGCCGACAACGGCGATGCCACCAGGCGCTTCGCGCTGCATGCAGTGCGCGGCCGTCAGCACCCACGAGGGCGAGATGAGGGTGCCCCCGCAGAAGTGGCGGTCGTGGTCCGAATCGCCGTCGAAGATGCCCTGGATGCTGACCATGAACGGGTACTCGTCGGCCGGCGCCGCTTCGCCGCCGATGATGCGCGGCGCATCGCGCAGCTGCGGCGCAGCGATGGCGGGTACGGCAGACGCGGCCAACAGCAGGCCGATGAACAAAGAGGTGCTGCGATACATTTCCCTGTACTCCTCTGTCGATGGTTGGAACCGGTGCGGCCGCGGTCCGTACCGGTGCATCGATTGGGGAGCAGTGGAGAGGCCCGCAGCGCGAACGTGCGCACAGTTCTCGTGGCTGGCGCTGCGTGCGACAGATGCAGCCCCACAAATGCGAACGCCATCCCGCATGGATCGGGATGGCGTTCGTGGTGCCAGCGTGACCGGCGTCGGTGGTGGGCTCAGCGTGCAGCCAGAGCCGACGCGATTTCCTGCTGGATCGCCCGCGCTGCGGCCTGCGGATCGGCGGCCAGGCGGATCGGGCGACCGACCACGATGGCATCGGCGCCATCGGCAAAGGCCTGCGCTACGCCAACGGTACGCTTCTGGTCATCGCCGACCGGGCCACCGGGGCGGATGCCAGGGCAGACGATCGAGAATCCGCTGCCGGTGGCAGCGCGGATCGGGCCGGCTTCCTGGCCCGAAGCGATCACGCCATCGATGCCGGCGGCCTGGGCAGCCAGCGCGCGCTCGACCACCACGTCCACCGGTTCGCGGTCGATGCCCATCTGTGCGAGGTCGGGGCGCCCCATCGAGGTCAGCACGGTCACTGCCAGCAGGCGCATGTCGCCGCTGTTGGCGGCCGCGCACGCCTCCATCATGGCCGGGTGCCAACCATGGATGGTGGCGTAGCTGACCGGCCACTGCGACAGGCGCTTGATCACCGCCGCAGCGGTGGCCGGAATGTCGAAGAACTTCAGGTCGACGAACACGCGCTTGTCGCGGCGGGCCAGCTCATCGAGCACCTGGAAGTACTCGCCGGAGGCGAGCAGTTCCATGCCGATCTTGTAGAACGCCACGCTGTCGCCCAGGCGGTCGACCCACGCCAGCGCCTGCGCGCGGTCAGGCACGTCCAGCGCGAAGATCAGGCGCTCGTCATCGCGCAGCGGCAGCGGTGCGCGGCTCATGGTGCGTAGTCCAGCGCGGCGCGCTTGGCGTCGTGGCGGGCCTGGCGCGACTGGCTGTAATCGTTGTTGAACTGCGCCGGCTCGAAGCCGCCGTAGGTCGGGTTCGGCAGCATCCACCAGCGCTCGCCGAACCAGTCGTGGTACTGCTGCAGCAGGGCGTCACGGCCTTCGTTGGTGTTGGCGGTCACTTCCACGAAGTCACCCAGCTGGTCGCCGAACTGCATCAGCACGCGGTACTTCTGCCCGGCCAGGCGGCGGCGGCAGTTCTTCTCGCTGCCAGCCTGCTCGCAGCCTTCGACCACGGTGCCCAGGCCCAGGAACACGCTGTCATCGGCCACCGGCAGGCCCTGCTCGCGCAGGTTGGCCAGGGTCGCGTCCTTCAGGTGCACAGCACGGTTGGAGATGTACAGCAGGGTCACGCCCTTGGCGTTGGCCGCCTTGGCGAAATCAACCACGCCCGGGATCGCCTTGGCCTTCTTTTCGGCCACCCACTGGTCCCAGCTCAGCTCGTCGTATTCCTTGCCGTCGCGCACCAGGCGCGCCTGGTAGGGCGAGTTGTCCAGCACTGTCTCGTCCACGTCCAGCACCACGGCCGGCTTCAGGCCCTTGGCCTCGTTGCCGCGTTCTTCCGGCACCAGAGCATCCCAATGGGCTTCCTTCAGCGCCACGTCCAGGTGGTCGGCGGCGGCGCGGTAGGTCTGCTCGGTGATCGCCCTGTACTCCTGCGCACGCTGCATCCACAGCACGGCGTTGAGGTTGTCGTTGGCGGTGGCATCACGCGCGCCATCGGCCTTGGCGGCGGACGCCGGGGCCTGCGGCGCCGCGGCTTCAGCGGCAGGCGCGTCCACGCGCTTGCAGGCGGACAGGCCCAGCGCCGCGGTGGCGAGCAGGGTCAGGGACAGGGAAACAGGACGACGCATGGATTCACCGGCAATCAGATATACCGGCGCATTTTACCGGCAAAGCCGGCCCTGGGACGGCTATGCTTGGTGGTTGACCCGCTGCTCTTCCGGAGGCCGCCATGACCGATTCCACCCAGACCCCTGACGTCCCCCTGCTCGATGCGGTGCAGGCCCGCCTGCTGGGCTGCCTGGTGGAGAAGGAGGCAACCACACCGGACACCTACCCGCTGACGGTCAATGCGGCCCAGTCGGCCGCCAACCAGAAGACCGCCCGGGAGCCGGTGATGAACGTCGACGCCGGCAGCGTGCAGCACGCGCTGCGCCAGCTGGAAGCACTGGGCCTGGCTCGCCAGCACTTCTCCTCGCGCGCCGACCGCTACGAGCACCGCCTGCAGGCCGCGCTGGACCTGACCCGGCAGCAGACCGTGCTGCTGGCGCTGCTGTTGCTGCGCGGCCCACAGACCCTGGGCGAGCTGGTGTCGCGCAGCGAGCGTCTGTACCGGTTCGCGGATATCGACGAAGCCCGCCACGCCATCGAGCGCCTGCAGCAGCGCGCGCTGCTGGTGGTGCTGCCGCGCGCCAGCGGCCAGCGCGAAGACCGCTACATGCACCTGCTGTGCGGTGAAGTGGATGGTGCCGCGCTGGCGGCCAAGTACGCCAGCAGTGGCGGTGGCAGCAGCGATGCGGCCGATCCGGGCCTGGCCGAGCGCGTGGCCCAGCTGGAAACGGCCGTGGCCGAGCTGCAGGCGCAGCTGGCAGAACTGCGCGGTTGAGGTCCACATCCGGTAGTGCCGGCCGCTGGCCGGCAACCCGGTGATGCCTGGATGCCGGCCAGCGGCCGGCACCTACGATCATCAGGGATCAGACCTCCGCCGCTCCCGGCGTGGCATACAGCCGGCTCGGGCTGTCCACGCCCGGCAGCTGGATCACTCCGCGCTCCTGCATGCCCAAGCCCAGCAGGATCTTCCCGGACACCACGTTGTCCAGATCGGTAATGCCATACAGATCCCGCAAGCTCAGCGCTCCGCGTGCATGCGCGAACACCGCACGCGCCGCCTCACCGGCGTAGCCCTGCCCGGCAAATTCCGAGAGCACCGCATAGCCGATGTCCGGCCCCGGCAGGCCATCACGCCGCACCAGCCCGGCATTGCCCAGCCACGCGCCATCGGACAAGCGCTCGATGGCATACATGCCGAACCCGTTCAACGCATAGCTGTGCAGCACCCGCAGCGCGATGTACTCCCGCGCCTGCTCCTCGCTGCGTACGTTGCGGTCGCCGATGAAACGCAAGAAGCCCGGATCATTCAACAGCGCCAGCATCGGCACCGCATCGCGATCAGGCTCGATCGCACGCAGGCGCAGACGTTCACTCTCGATCGGTTGCACAGGCAGACCTCCAGCCGAAACCCCGATTCTGCCTCAACCCCGGCTGCTGCTTTTGATTTTCTTTTTTCTTTCCGTGGCTGGCGCGCACGGAAACTGTCAGGGGCCGGGCGGGTGGGCTGGGCGGGACCGTCCGCGGCATGGATGCCGCGGCCGAGCCCCCATGGATGGGTTTACGGCGTGTCGCGACCGGCCCACCCGCCCGGCCCCCCACGAGTGCATTGCGAACGGCGCCAACCACGAGGGGCCGCGCCGTTCGCCGATCAGTCGAACAACGCCTCGATCGCCGCCAACCCCGCGCTCGCCCGTTCCTTCTTCCGCGCTGCATCGGCCACCGGATCGGCACCGTCGCGCTGGATCTCCTCGGCCGGGATCTCATCGAAGAACCGGCTCGGCTTCAGCCGCACATGCTCGCCGAACTTGCGCGTGAGCTTGCTGTAACTCATCCACAGCTGGATCTTGGCGCGGGTGATGCCCACGTACAGCAGGCGACGTTCTTCCTGCAGGTTGCCCTCATCCAGGCTGACCTGGTGCGGCAACACGCCGTCCTCGCAGCCGACGATGAACACGTACGGGAACTCCAGGCCCTTGGAAGCGTGCAGGGTCATCATGCGCACCTGGTTGCCGCCCTCGTCCTTGTCGCTGCGCGAGAGCAGCGCCAGCTGGCCGGCCAGGTCGGCGGCGGTGGCACCGCGCGGGCCGCCCTCGAACCACTGCGCCAGTTCCTCGATGTTGTTCGCCCGGCGCTGGTAGCTGGCCTCTTCCTTGGCCTGCTGGCGCAGCTCGCTCAGCAACCCCGATTCCTTGGCCACCTTGCGGATCATGTCGCCGGACGTCACCTGGCGCATCTGCGCCCGCAGGTCGCGCAGGATGTCGGTGAAGCGCGCCAGGCTGTTGGCCGCGCGCGGCGGCAACTGCTGCAGGGCGCCGATGGTCTCGGCCACATGCGCCATCGGCATGTCCTTTTCCTGCGCCAGCTCGGCCAGCCTGGCCAGCGTACCGGCACCCACATCGCGCTTGGGCGACTGCACCGCCCGCATGAACGCGGTGTCATCGTCCGGGTTCACCAGCAGCCGCAGCCAGGCCAGCGTGTCCTTCACTTCCTGGCGTTCCAGGAACATCGTGCCGCCGGTCAGGTGGTAGGGGATGCGCAGCAGCTGCATCGCCTTTTCCAGCGGCCGCGACTGGAAGTTGCCACGGAACAGGATGCAGAAATCACTCCACGGCACGTTGCGCGACTGCGCCACGAAGGCGATTTCGGCGGCGACCTTTTCCGCTTCGTGCTCACTGTTGCGGCACTCCCACACGCGGATGCGCTCACCGTCGGCCTGGTCGCTCCACAGCTTCTTCAGGTGTTCGTGCGGGTTGTTGGCGATCAGCGCATTGGCTGCACGCAGCACGCGGTTGGAGCAGCGGTAGTTCTGCTCCAGCTTGATGATTTCCAGCGTGGGGTAGTCACGCCCCATCTGCTGCAGGTTCTCCGGGTTGGCGCCACGCCAGGCGTAGATCGACTGGTCATCGTCTCCCACGCAGGTGAAATTGCCCTTCTCACCAGCCAGCTGCTTGAGCAGGCGGTATTGCGCGTCGTTGGTGTCCTGGCATTCGTCCACCAGCAGGTAGCCGATGCGCTCGCGCCAGGCCAGGGCGATCTCGGGGTTCTCTTCCAGGATCTGCACCGGCAGGCGGATCAGGTCATCGAAATCGACCGCATTGAACGCGGTCAGCCGCAGCTGGTAGCGCTCGTAGACGCTGGCCGCTTCCTTCTCGCGGTTGCTGCGTGCGGCGGCCATCGCCTGCTCGGGCGACAGCCCGGCGTTCTTCGCGCGCGACACCAGGTTCTTCATGTCCTCGATGTCATCGGGCTTGGCGCCGTGCATCAGGTCCTTGATCTGCGCGGCGGCATCATCGGCATCGAAGATCGAGAAGCCGCGCTTCAGGCCCACGGCGGCATGTTCGATCTGCAGGAACTTCAGGCCCAGCGCATGGAAGGTGCAGATGGTCACCTCGTCGGCGTCCTGCTCGCGCAGGCGCTTGGCCACGCGCTCGCGCATTTCCTTGGCCGATTTGTTGGTGAAGGTGATCGCCGCGATGCGGCGCGCCGGATAGCGGCCACTGCCGATCAGGTGGGCGATCTTCTCCACGATCACCCGCGTCTTGCCGCTGCCGGCGCCGGCGAGCACCAGCAAGGGGCCTTCGATGTGCAGGACGGCGGCGGCTTGGGGGGGATTGAGACCGTGCATGGGGACAGGATTGTAGCGGGGTGCCGGCGGGCCGACCTGACTTGCATGACGCCTGGCCCTAAGGTATTGAGTCGACTCCGGAACACAGGAGCGTGGTCCATGTCCTTGAACATCATCGCCCGCCCGCTGGTGGCTACCCTGCTGGGCCTGCTGGCCGTGCCTGCGGCCGGGTCCAGCCCGGCACCGCCTGCCGACGCCTATGAAACGATCGTGCTGCAGTCGCACGAGTTCCTCGTCTACCATCCGGACCTGCGCTTCCGTGGGCTCGGCATGCAGGCCCGCGAGCGGGGCCGCCACGAAGAGGCCCGCAACGACTTCCGCAATGCCGCGCGCTACGGCGACAAGCTCTCACAGGCAGCGCTGGCCGACATGCTCTGGAACGGGCAGGGCGGTCCGGTCGACCGCGCCCTGGGCTATGCATGGATGGACCTGGCGGCCGAGCGCGGCACCGAGTGGCTGGTGGTACAGCGCGAACGCTTCTGGGAGGCGCTGTCCGCCGACGAGCGCGAGCGCGCGGTACGCGAGGGCCGCGCGCTGTATGCCGAGTTCGGCGACCCGGCCGCGACGCCGCGGCTGGAACGTGAACTGCGGGCCGGCAGCATGCGGCAGACCGGCAGCCGCGCCGGCTGGAACGGCGCCATGCGCAGCCAGGGCCGTGGCGATGCGGGGGCCCGTGTGCTGCAACCGGAAAAGCACCAGTTGGCGCGCTACTGGGACCCGGTGGCCTACCGGCAATGGCAGGACGAGGAGCTGGCCAGATCGGGGCGATGAGCCACGCCTGCCAGGCCATCGTTGCCTCGGCGCTGCTGGCACCGAGGTACGCGACAGCCGGCACGTGATCGCCCGGCCACGGCCGATCCGCGACGGCGGGCCGGGTGGCGACTAGAATTGGCCGATGGCCAAGCTCTACTTCTACTACTCGGCGATGAACGCCGGCAAGACCACCACCCTGCTGCAGAGCGCGCACAACTACCGCGAGCGCGGCATGCGGGTGGCGATCCTGACCCCACGCCTGGACGATCGTGCCGGCGCCGGCGTGGTTGCCTCGCGGATCGGACTGCGCGCTGACGGCATGGCCTTCGACCGCGATACCGACCTGCAGCGCTGGGTGGAGCAGGATCTGGCAGCCAACGGCCCGATGGGCTGCGTGCTGGTGGACGAGGCGCAGTTCCTGACCCGCGCCCAGGTCTGGCAGCTCAGCGAGGTCGTCGACCAGCTGCGCATTCCGGTGCTGTGCTACGGCCTGCGTACCGACTTCCGCGGCGAGCTGTTCGAAGGCAGCCAGTACCTGCTGGCCTGGGCCGACGAGATGCAGGAGATCAAGACCATCTGCCACAGCGGCAAGAAGGCGACGATGACCGTGCGCGTGGACGAGCATGGCCACGCCGTGCAGGACGGCCCGCAGGTGGAGATCGGTGGCAACGAGCGCTACGTGTCGGTCAGCCGCGCGGAGTTCAAGAAGATCACCCGCGGCGAAGGCCGGATCGATCCGGCGCAGGCGCCCCTGCCGCTGTAAGGGGTGTTCTTTTGCAGGGCTTGCAGCCCTGCACCTGCTTCAAGCCGAAGCAACGGCAACGGCGGGCATTCCGTGGAATGGCGGGGCGGTGTCGGAGTGCGGGGACGCTGCAAGTACGTCCCTGTAAGCTTGGCAGCCGCATCCATGCGGCTGACACCCCGCACTCCGACACCGCCCCACCTCTGACACAATCCCGCAGCTGTTGGTGGGTGTCGACCTTGGTCGACACATCTGTCAGATATCGAATGAAATTCCGGGGTCAGATCCGTTTTCCTTCGGAAAACGGATCTGACCCCATGAGCTGTTCCGACAGATCGCGGAGATCTGTCGAAGGCGGGGTGGGTCCGGTTGCGGGGGCGTGAGCGCCATGGATGGCGCGACCGAGGCTACATGGACGTACTTGCGCCGTCCCCCTCAACCGGACCCACCCCGCCTTCCTACAGGAAACCAGCTTCTGCCGTTGCTTCGGCTCTGGCCTCTGCAGGTGCAGGGCTGCAAGCCCTGCAAACCCAATCCCCACTTAGTACAGCGTGCGCTCCGGCGCACCGGCCGGCGGCGGGGTGTACTGGTACAGCCAGGTCTCGGTGAGGGTCTTGCCACCACTGCGCAGGAACAGGCGGATGTCGATCTGCTCGGTACTGCCTTCCGGCGGCACCAGGTCGAACATCGCGCGATAGCCGTTGATCTCGCGCAGCGGGCGCGCCGACACGATCTCGACCCGGCCACGGCTGGCTTCCACCACCGCTTCGACCTCGGCCTTGTCGATCAGCCTGGCCAGTTCGCCACCTTCGAAGTCCACCGCGAAGCGCCAGCTGAAGTACTCACGCTTCTTGCCGACCACACCGCCCAGGCCGGTGCGGCTGGCCACGCAGTGCGCCAGCGGCGGGCGCGCCGGCGGTTCGGCGCCCCAGTACAAGCGGTAGCCGACCAGCAGCTCCTGGCCCGGCTGCGGCTTTTCCTTCGGGTTCCAGAACGCCACGATGTTGTCGAACGTCTCGTCCACGGTGGGAATCTCCACCAGCTGCACCGAGCCCTCGCCCCATTCGCCCTTCGGCTCCACCCACAGGCACGGGCGCTTCTCGTAGAACACGCCGTCGTCCTGGTAATGGTCGAAGTTGCGGTCGCGTTGCAGCAGGCCGAAGCCGCGCGGGTTGCGGTCCACGAACATGTTGAAGCGCAGGTTGCGCGGGTTCAGCAGCGGGCGCCAGATCCATTCGCCGGCACCGGTCCACAGCGACAGGCCATCGGTATCGTGGATCTCCGGGCGCCAGTCCCAGCCCATGCGGCGGTCGTTCTCGCCCACCTGGTACATGCTGGTGCACGGGGCGATGCCCAACCGCTCGATCGCCTTGCGCGGGTACAGCGCGCTGTCGATGTCCATCAGCAGCACGTCACCGTTGGTGATCGCGAAGCGATAGGCACCGGCCACGCTGGGCGAATCCAGCAGGCCATAGACCACGATCGTCTCCGAATCAGCCGACGGCTGTTCCAGGTAGTAGGCGATGAAATCCGGGAATTCCTCCGGCTTGCCCATGCCGGTGTCGATCGCCAGGCCACGCGCGGACTGGCCGTACTGGCCTTCCTTGCCGACCGCGCGGAAGTAGCTGGCGCCCAGGAAGGCGGCGAAGTCGCGGTCGGTGTCCTTGCGGGTGTTCAGGCGGAACCCGGCGAAGCCCAGATCGGCCGGCAGCTCGCCATCCTTGATGCCGCTCTTGCCGTAGTTGAACGCCGCGCCGTCATACGCCAGTTCCTGCGCCTTGCCGTCGACCACGTCGAACATGCGCACCGGCGAATGGAAGTACAGGCCCAGGTGGAAGAACTTGGCCTGGAACTTGCCGGGCTGGTCGGCCCACAGCGCATGGTCCTGGCGGTAGCCAATCGACTGGTACTGGTCCCAGTCCAAGCCTTCCAGGCGGCCCGGCAGCACCCGCTTGTGGCTCTTGTAGGGTGCCTGTGCCAGCGCGCGCGCCTGGCCCTTCAGGGTGGCGAAGTCGAACGGCTGCGGTTGGCCGAGGCGGCGCAGGCCCATCTGGCCGCTCCTGCTGGCCGCGCACGCGGGCAGGGACGGAAGGCCGAATGCAGCCAGGGCGAGGGAGGCATTGCGGATGAAGTCGCGTCGTTGCATGCAGGCGCGTCAGGCACAGGGAGGAAGGTCGGCCATCATAGGCAGACAAACGTTAACGGGCAGCGGAGACGCGCCCTGCCCGTTCAGCTGCCGCTGGTCGCCGGCTCAGCGCTGGCAGTGGCTGCACCAGACGCTGGCGCGCTGGCCGATGGTGGCGTGCTTCAGCGCGCGCCCGCAGTTCGGGCACGGCAGCCCGTCGCGGCCGTACACCAGCAGCTCCTGCTCGAAGTAGCCCGGCGCACCGTCGGGGCTGATGAAATCGCGCAGGGTGGTGCCGCCGCGGGTGATGGCGTAGCCCAGGATCTCCTTCACCGCGTCGGCCAGCCGCTGGTAGCGTTCTCGCGAGATCTTTCCTGCCTCGCGCAACGGACTGATGCCGGCCTTGAACAGGCTCTCGGCGGCGTAGATGTTGCCCACGCCCACCACCACCGCCTGGTCCATCAGGAAGGTCTTCACCGGCGCGCTGCGGCCCCGGCTGCGGGCGAACAGGTAGTCGCCGTCGAACGCGTCGTCCAGGGGCTCCGGGCCCAGCCCCTGCAGCAGCGGGTGGATCTCCCCAGCCGGCTGCCAGAGCAGGCTGCCGAAGCGGCGCGGGTCGTTGAAGCGCAGCAGGCGGCCGTTGTCCAGGCTGATGTCGACGTGGTCATGCGCCCGCAGCGGGGTATCACCGGGCAGCACGCGCAGGCTGCCGGACATGCCCAGGTGCAGTACGGCGCTGCCGATGGCGGTATCCAGCAGCAGGTACTTGGCTCGCCGGCGGATGTCCTCGATGCGTTGCCCCGGCAGCAGCTCGGCCACTTCCGGCGGAATCGGCCAGCGCAGATCGGCGCGGCGCAGGATCACGCCATGCACACGGCGGCCCTGCAGGTGCGGCGCCAGGCCGCGGCGGGTGGTTTCGACTTCGGGCAGTTCAGGCATGGGGCGATTCTACGCCCGCTCAACGCGGCGGCGCGGACAGCTCGCGGGCATCCAGGAAGCCATCACCGTTGGCATCCTGCTTGTGAAAGCGCTGCACGATCACCTGCCGCTGCTGCTCGCGGCTGATTGCCCTGCCCTTGCCGCCGGGCAGCTCGTCGGCGCTCAGCACGCCATCACCGTTGCGGTCCATGCGATCGAAGGCATACAGCATCCACTGTACGTACTCGGCCTCGCTGACCCTGCCGTCGCCATCGCTGTCCATCCGCTGCAGATAGCTGGCGGTGTCGGTGACCTGGGCCAGCGCCGCACCCGGCAGCAGCGCCGCCAGCAGAAGCCCGTACCCTGCCCTCACGCGCCCACCAGGCTGTAGCCCTTCAAGCGTGCGGCGTAGGCCTGCAACGCCGCGATACCGCTTTCCTCGGCCTCGCGGCACCACGCCTGCAGCTGATGCAGGCGCTCGGCGGCGTCGTGGCCACGGGCTTCCAGCAGCGCAGCCAATCGCCCGCGGTACTCGACCAGGGTGCGGATGCGCGGCCGCTGCGCCACCCATGCGCTGAGCTGGGCGCGGCTGTCCGGCTTCAGCCAGCGGCCATCGTTGACCAGGCCACGGCGCAACCGGCGTGGCAGCAGGCGGCGCAGCTTGGCCCCGGCCTGCGCGGCCTCCTCGCGCAGGGCCGGCATGAACACGTTGCGCTGGTAATCGGTCATCGCCTGGAAGCGGTGCGACAGCAGCGCCTTCAGCGTTTCGGCATCGGGCACGGCGATGTTCGGGCGCACGTCCATGGCCGGCGCCACCCGCAGCACCCTGGCCAGGCGCAGCGCCTGCAGCAGGCGGATCGCACTCCAGCCGATATCGAACTCCCAGCGCCGCATCGCGAAGCGCGCCGAACTGGGGAAGGCATGGTGGTTGTTGTGCAGCTCCTCGCCACCGATCCAGAACCCCCACGGCGTGAGATTGGTGGAGGTATCGGCCGACTCGTAGTTGCGGTACCCCCACCAGTGGCCCAGGCCATTGACTACGCCCGCCGCCCAGAACGGGATCCACGCCATCTGGATCGCCCACAGCGCCACGCCGGACAGGCCGAACAGCACACTGTTGATCGCCAGCAGCACTACCGGCCCCAGCGTGGCGTGCGGGGTATACAGGTGGCGCTCGATCGCGTCGTCCGGCGTGCCGCGCCCGTACTGCTCGATGTCCGCGCGCATGCCGCGCGCTTCGCGGTACAGCTCCACGCCATGCCAGAACACCTTGCCGATGCCGCGGGTGACCGGGCTGTGCGGATCGTCCTCGGTCTCCACCTTGGCGTGGTGCTTGCGATGGATGGCCACCCACTCGCGGGTGATCATCGACGTGGTCAGCCACAGCCAGAAGCGGAACACGTGCGCCAGCGCCGGATGGAAATCGACCCCGCGATGGGCCTGGCTGCGGTGCAGGTACAGGGTTACCGAGAAGATGGTGATCTGGGTGAAGACCAGCAACACCGCCAGCATGGCCCACCCTCCCAGGCCGAGCACACCACCGGTCAACAGGGACATCAGGGCATCAGACATGGCAGCTCTCCGGATCGACGCGGGGATGGCAGACATGATGGGCGCTTGCGTTGCAAACTGCATCCCTGCGGCGATGTATCGCATCGCCATCCGTGGCACCGTTCACAGTTGGGGACCTGAGTTGTCGAGCCTTGATCCACGCGCCAGCACCATGACTGCCGCCCCGCCCGTTGCGGAGCTGCCCCCCTTGATCGAACTGGACCGCGCCACCGTGGTGCGCGGCCAGGTGAAGGTGCTGCACGGGCTCAGCCTGCGCATCGCGCAGGGCCAGCACACCGCCCTGCTCGGCCCCAACGGCTGCGGCAAGTCGACCTTCATCAAGCTGATCACCCGCGAGCTGTACCCGCTGGCGCAGGTCGACGGCTCCGTGGCGGTAAGGGTGCTGGGGCAGAACCGCTGGCAGGTGGACCGGCTGCGATCGCAGCTCGGCATCGTCACCGGCGATCTCAGCAGCAATCTGGCCGACATGCCGGGCCTGACCGTGGAACAGGCAGTGCTGTCCGGCTTCTTCGCCAGCTACGTGGTGCCGGCCTTCCGCGAAGTGACCGCCGATATGCGCGCACGTGTGGGCGAGACACTGGCGATGACCGGCGCCCTGTCCCTGCGCGACCGCGCCTACGCCGAGTTGTCCGCTGGCGAGACCCGCCGCGTGCTGATCGCCCGCGCGCTGGTCAACCGGCCGCAGGCACTGCTGCTGGACGAACCCTCCACCGGGCTGGACCTGGTCGCCCGCGAGCAGCTGGTGGCGACCATGCGGGTGCTGGCGCAGCAGGGCATCACCCTGGTGCTGGTGACCCACCACATCGAAGAGATCATTCCCGAGATCGAGCGCGTGGTACTGCTGCGCGATGGCCGCGTGCTGGCCGACGGCACCCGCGCCGAGCTGCTGCGCAACGAACCGCTGTCGGCGGTGTTCGGCGGCGCGATCACCGTCTGCGAGCAGGAAGGCCGGCTGACCGCATACGCGGGGTGATCGGCATGCCGTTGTAGAGCCGAGCCGATGCTCGGCTGCTCCTGATCACGGCAAACGGCCGCCGAGCATGGGCTCGCCTCTACACAGGAGCAGCGGGCCGGACCCCGGCCCGCTGCACGCAACCTCAGAACCGCAACGGCAGCGCGCGCGACTCGATCGGTGCCATCCGGCTCTGGTCCTGCAGCTGCAGGTCGCGCAGCTCGTACGGTGCGCCAAAACCGGCCGGCAACGCGGCCTCGCCGAACGGCAGCACCAGCTGGCCGGCGCCTGGGCCATCGAACCACGCGGCTGCATGTGCCTGCGCGACCGGCTTCATCCGGCCATCGCGGGCCGTGGCATACAGCGTGCCGCGTGCCTCGTAGCGGCCTGCCGCAGCCACCTGCAGCGGCAGCGCCACCTGGCGGCTGGACGGGTCCGGTGCTGCCTGGCCACTGAAACGCGCGGTCGGCCGTGCCACCGCGAAGGCCACCTTGCCATCGCGCAGCACGCCATCGGCCTGGGCGAACACCTGCAGCTCCCACAGCCCCTGCACGGTGCCGATGTCGGTCGGGATCCGCACCTGCGCGCGCAGGCTGCCATCGGTGGTGCGCAGCAGGCGCTGCGGCCAGCTGCGGCCATCCGGTGCGACCAGCAGGGCTTCACCCCCCAGGCCGCCACGACGCGATGCCAGCTGCGCGGTGGTGGCGCCGTCTTCCAGCAGGCGTGCCTGCAGCTGCACGTTGCCACCGGCCAGCACCTGCGCTTGGTTGGCCTGGACTTCCAACCGCAGCGGGCTGTTCGGCTCCAGCACCTGCACCACATAGCGGCCCTGCGCCTGCGTGCTCTGCAGGGTGTACGCACCGGCGGCACTGGTCGCGCCGGTGCGCAGCATGCTGCTGCCATCACTCACCGGCATGCCGGCATCCTGAAGCGCGCGCGCATCGACACTGCGGGCCACGCTGCTGCGGCCAGCCGGGTCGCGCACCTGCAGGGTATTGGCCGGCAGCGCGCGGGCTCCTGCGGCCGGACTCAGCTGGATCACCGCATCGGGCGCCGTCAGCGGCAGGTCCAGGCCGCGCTGCAGCTGCGTGCCATCGACCTGCTGCCAGTAACTGCGGCTGACCGAGGCATATGGCGTGGCCGCCTGCAGCGGCTGCGCCGGGTCCAGCGCCCAGGCAAACGACAATGGCGCGTGTTCGCTTTCATCGGCAGGCAGCGGCGCGGCCACCAATGCGGCAGGCACCTGATCGCCCGCGCGGGCCGCCTGCAGAGGCTGCGCGGCCTGCGCGGCGGAAAGGGACAGTACTGCCAGCACCGCACTGGCCAGCAGGGTGGAATGGGTCGTCATGGTCATCTCCCTCACTGGGTCAGGTCGTTGCGCAGCAGGGTGCCGAGGCCGAAGCACTCGCGCCGGCTCTGGTTGTGGCTGAGCGGTTCTGCGCCCTGGGTGCGCGCTTTGTCGGTGAACCAGGTGGTGCCGGCCGCCTTCTGGCTGCTGCACTCCAGGAAGCCATCGGAGCAGGACGACAACCAGTTCTGGGTGAACTCCAGGCCGACGTTGGCGGCATAGCCACCGCAGTAGCTGTTGTTGTCCCACACCGCCGATTCCACGTCACTGCCGACCACCGCGCGGAACGGCCTGGGCAGCGCCGGGCGACCGGCCGTGCCGTACAGGTTCTGCGCGTTGTAGGTGGCCATGCTGGCCACCTGCTGCTGGCGTACCGCGTCGTTCTTGTAGCCCAGCAGCCAGCCCAGCGACGTTTCGAAGGTATTGCCGTTGAGCACCGCATCGGCCAGTGGCGTGCCCGCCGAAGACGGTGCCAGTGCGTTGACCTTGCGCACCGTGCGGATGATCTTCGGATAGCGGCTGTCGTAGGTCGGATTGGACAGGATCCAGCGCATCACGTTGCCGCCGTTGGAATGGGTAATCACCACCAGCTGGGTGATGCCACGGCTGTCGATGAAACTGGTCAGCTGGTTGGCCAGGCAGCCGGCGGCCTCCGGTTTCCACATGTACTGGGTGAAGTCACAGTTGATGACCACATAGTTGCTGCTGTTCGGCAGGCCCTGGCGCACGGTGTCGATGATCGCCGGCTGCCAGTAGTCCTGGGTGGCATTGGTCTGCGCGCCGGTGCCATGCACGAAGGCCACGCCGACCACGTCGGCGGCCTGCGCCGGTGCTGCTGCCAGCCCCAGAAGCAGGGCCAGGACGGTACTTCCTGTTGCGGTGCTGCGCATCGCTTCTCTCCCTCTGTCTTCGGATCCCCCCGACCCGGCTGGAACTGGACGGCCCCTGGTGACTGCCGATGTGCCGATGCTCACGGTGCGGCCGCGTGAAAGTCCGTGCGCTGCGCCCGGATTCAGCAGACTGGCACCCTTCGATGACGTTCTTCATCTCCTGTGATGACCATGCCGGGTCTGGCCGTATGACCGATGGCCACTGCGGTGCCGCGCACGGGCTGCGATCATGACGCGATGTTTTTCCTCCGGAGCCCGTCCATGTCGCTGATTTCCCACCCTGCCCGCCCGCTGCTCGGCCTCGCCGTTGCCGTGGCCCTGGCCGGCTGTGCTGCCACGGCCACCAAGCCGACCGCCGTCGAAGCCAACATCACCACCAAGGCCGTGGGCTATCTGGACAAGAGCGCTGTTCCGGCCAGCCTCGATCTGGTGCCGGCACCGCCGGTGGCCGGTTCGGCCGCCCTCGCCCTGGACGAACAGGTCAGCCGTGAAGCCCGCGCGCTGCGAGGCAGCCCGCGTTTCGCCCAGGCCGGCATCGATGCGGAACTCGGCTTCCCCGAAGGTGCAAACCACTTCTCCTGCGCCGCCGACATCGACGTCGATGCGGTGAAGACTCCGGCGCTGTATCGACTGCTGGAGCGCAGCCGGATCGACGCCAGCGCCGCTACCAAGGCAGCCAAGAACCACTACCAGCGCCCGCGCCCGTTCATGGTCAACGGTGAGCCGACCTGCTCGCCGAAGGACGAGGATGGCCTGCGCAAGAATGGTTCCTATCCATCCGGCCACACCTCGATCGGCTGGGCCTGGGCACTGATCCTGTCGGAGATCGTGCCGGACCGCGCCGATGCCATCCAGGCCCGCGGCCGCAACTACGGCGAGAGCCGCCTGGTATGCAACGTGCACTGGCAGAGCGACATCCTCGAAGGCCGCTTCATGGGTGCCGCCGCCGTGGCCCGCCTGCACGACAACGCCGCGTTCAACAAGGACCTGCTGGCCGCACGCAAGGAGATCGCTGCCGCGCGCACGGCCGGCCTGCACTCCAGCCGCGACTGCACCACCGAGAACGCGGTACTGAAGGTGCGCCCGCAGAGCGCGCTGTAGGCGCCTGCGCGATCGGTCATTGCCGGCCAGCGGCCGGCACTACCGGTGGGTGCGAAGCAGAAGGGCCGGCAGTGCGCCGGCCCTTCTTCATTGCACTACCGCAGCGACCGCATCAGAACTTCGCGGTGAACTCCACGCCCCAGGTGCGCGGCTCGTTGAGGAAGCCGGTCAGGTTGTTGAAGTCGATCGCACCGACCACGCGGGTCTGGTTGGTCAGGTTGCGGCCGAACACCGCCACGTCGTACTGGCCATACTCCCAGTTGTAGCCCAGGCGCAGGCCGCCTTCCAGCGAACTACGGCCGCGGAATTCCGGCGACTCGTAGATGAAGAAGTTCACCGCGCTGCGGTAGGCCCAGTCGGTGTAGGCGTACAGCTCGCTGCCATCGCTGAGCGGGAAGCCCACGCGCAGGGTCGCGTTGTGGATCCACTTCGGCGCCTGCGGCAGCGGGTTGCCGTTCACCAGCGCGTAGGTCTGGCCGTTGATCACCGTGGTCGGGTCGGTGATGGTGCAGCCGCCGCCGCAGATCGCCACCGCCAGGTTCTTGTCCTTGATCTCGGTGTCGTTGTAGCTGCTGCCAAAGGTCAGCAGGACGTTGTCGGCCAGGTAGGCCTCCAGGTCCAGCTCGACGCCCTGGCCGATGGTCTTGTCGGCGTTGAGCAGGGTGGCGGTGTTGTTGGAGCCGCCCACGGCGATCAGCTGCTGGCCATCGACGTCGTAGCGGAACACGCTCAGGCCCAGGCGCGCGCGGCGCTCGAACAGGTCGGCCTTGATGCCGGCCTCGTACGAGATGACCTTCTCCGAATTGGCCTGCGACAGACCCGGCGCAAAGGCCAGGCGGCCCTGGATCGATGGCGCGCGGAAGCCCTTGGCCACGCGGGCGTAGGCGTTGATTTCGTCGGTGAGCTTGTAGACGCCGCTCAGGTCCCAGCTGACGTCGTTGACGTCGGTGTTGGCCAGGTACGGGCCACTGACCGGGGTGCCGAACGGAACCGCCTGCAGCACGCTGGCGCTGAAGTCCTTCTTGTCCTGGGTGTAGCGCACGCCGGCACGCAGCTTGAAGCGGTCGGTGACGTCGAAGTCACCCGAGGCGAACACTGCCCAGGCCTTGTTGCGCTGGTTCTGCACCACGTGGCCGGTCTGCGGATTGCCCGGGGCCAGCGAGTCGTAGTTGAAGTTGTTGATGGTCACGTCTTCATCGAAGTAGAAGACGCCGGCCTGCCAGTCGAAGCGGCCCCACTCGTTGGACTCGACGCGGAATTCCTGCGTCCACTGGCGATGGTGCGGCAGGCCATCAGCCGACTCCGAGGAGAACGGAATCAGGCCCGGGCCGTAGTTGCCGGCACCGAGGAAGGCCGCACCGTAGCCACCGTCGATGTCACCGCGGTTGAGCGATTCGGCGGTCTCGTAGCCGGTGATCGAGTGCAGGGTCACCGAGCCGAGGTTCCACTGCAGGCGCGCGCTGCCACCCCAGGTCTCCAGGTCGGAGAAGTTGACGCCGTCGTTGGCCACCTTGTCGCGGTCGAAGTTCTCGACCAGCGAATTGCCACCCTTCTGGATGATGTTGGCGCGGAACAGGCGGGCGGTGCCGTTGAGCTTGCGCTTGTGCAGGTTGAACAGCGCTTCGAAGTCATCGCCTTCGTACAGGAACTGCACGCGGCCGGCGGCTTCGTCGTAGCCTTCGAAGCCGCTGTTGGGCGCGCCCACACGGGTGTTGTCGACCCAGTCGTCGCGGCGCTGGTAGATCGCCGAGACGCGCGCCGACCAGCGGTCGGTCAGCGGGCCGCCGTAGGCGCCCTGCACGTTCCAGCTGTTGTAGCTGCCATAGCCGACGCGGAGGTAGCCATCGGCATCCTGCGACGGGCGCGCCGAGTCGAACTTGACCACGCCGGCCGGCGTGTTGCGGCCGAACAGGGTGCCCTGCGGGCCACGCAGCACTTCCACGTTGGCCAGGTCGAACAGCGGGAAGCCCTTCAGCAGCGGGCTTTCCTGCACGACGTCGTCGTATACCAGCGACACCGGCTGCGAGGCATTGAGATCGAAATCGGTGTTGCCCAGGCCGCGGATGTAGAAGCGCGGGAAGGCACGACCGTAGGACGACTCGATGTTGAGGCTCGGCACGCGTGCGGCCAGGAAGCGGATGTCATCGCCGGCCGAACCGAGCACATCCAGCTTCTCGCCCTGGATCGCGCTGACTGCGACCGGTACGTCCTTGGCGTTCTCGACACGGCGCTGCGCGGTTACCTGCAGGGTGTCGAGGGCAACCGGATCCTTGGCGGCAGGGGTTTCCTGGGCGGCTGCTACCAGCGGCAGCAGGGCGGAAAGAGCGGCAACGAGAGGGCGCGCGACCGGAAGGCGGCCACGGGAAGTGCGGGTCGGGGACATGGCGGTAGGCTGTGTTTGGAGGGGTGGTAAAACGGCGCTACCAGATAATTGTTGCAATACAGCACCTGCCCCGCAAATGCCGGCCGTTCATGGCCCCGTCGCCCTGCCCCCGGGGCGCTCGCTAGACTCGGGATTTTCCAGCGCCGCGGAGCCGCCGCAATGACCCAGTGGTACTTCCATGCCTCGGCCCAGGCCGACCGAATCGGACCGCTCGATGACCCGGCCGCGCGCCGTTACGCGCAGGCCAACCCGCGCGCGCTGGCCTGGTGCCAGGGCATGAGCGGATGGACCTCGATTGCCGAAGTGCCTGAACTGCAATCCGCGGCCCCGGGCATGCCCCACACCCCACCCCCGGTCCCCGCCGCCGCCAGCGGCCGCGCCGACGACATCGAATTCCGCATCGTCGGCCATGAAATGCAGTTCGTGGAAATCGAGCTTGATCCCGGCGAGAGCGCCATTGCCGAGGCCGGCGCGCTGATGTTCAAGGACGCCACGGTGCAGATGGATACCGTGTTCGGCGCCGCCGATGGCGACCAGGGCGGCGGCTTCATGGGCAAGGTGATGGCTGCCGGCAAGCGCGTACTGACCGGCGAAAGCCTGTTCGCCACCGTCTACACCCAGAGCGGCCATGGCAAGGGCAAGGTCGCCTTCGCTGCGCCCTACCCTGGGACGGTGCTGGCGATGAAGCTGGACCAGCACGGCGGCCGCCTGATCTGCCAGAAGGACAGTTTCCTGGCCGGCGCGCGCGGCGTGCAGATCGGCGTGCAGTTCCAGCGCAAGATCATGACCGGCCTGTTCGGGGGCGAGGGTTTCATCATGCAGAAACTGGAGGGCGACGGCTGGGTGTTCATCCACGCCGGCGGCTGCGTGGTGGAGCGCGAGCTGGCCGCCGGCGAACGCCTGGACGTGGATACCGGCTGCGTGGTGGCCTACCACCCGACGGTGGACATGGACGTGCGTCGGGTGGCCGGCATCAAGAGCATGCTGTTCGGCGGCGAAGGGGTGTTCCTGGCCACGTTGACCGGCCCCGGCAAGGTCTGGCTGCAGTCGCTGCCGTTCTCACGCCTGGCCGGCCGCATGTGGATGGCCGCACCGCAGGGCGGCGGCCAAGGCCGCGGCGAAGGCTCGGTGCTGGGCGGCCTGGGCCGGATGCTGGATGGCGATAACCGCTTCTGACCGCCTCCGGTCGTGCCGGCCGCTGGCCGGCAACCTCATGGACCTTGGCGCGCATCCCGGTAGTGCCGGCCGCTGGCCGGCAGCCCCGTGGACCGTTGCCAGTTTCCCTATGGTTGCCGGCCAGCGGCCGGCACTACCTTTATGAATGGGCGATATTTCCCACCCTGCCCGCCCCGCCGCGGCTTCGGTATGCTGGCGCCCTTTCCTGAATCCGGCGCCGCGCGCGCACTGCCGATGAGCCTGTTCCGCCCCCGCATGCTGCTGTCCGTCGCCCTGATCGGCCTGCTGGCCGGCTGCGGTGGCGATCCGGTCCGCCCCACGCCACCGCCTGCGCCGACCGTGGTCCCGCAGGCCAAGCCGGTGAAGATCGGCATCGCCCTGGGCGGCGGCGCGGCCAAAGGCTTTGCCCATATCGGCGTGATCAAGATGCTGGAGGCCAACGGCTTCGAGCCAGCCGTGGTCGCCGGCACCAGCGCCGGCAGCGTGGTCGGCGCCCTGTATGCCAGCGGCATGGATGCCTTCCAGATGCAGAGCAAGGCCGTCGCGCTGGACGAAGCCAGCATCCGCGATGTGCGCCTGTTCTCCGGTGGCCTGGTGCAGGGCCAGAAGCTGCAGGACTACGTCAACGAGCAGGTCGCCAACCGTCCCGCCGAGCGCCTGAAGAAGCCGTTCGCCGCCGTCGCCACCCAGCTCGAAACCGGCGAGCGCGCAATCTTCGTGCGCGGCAACGTCGGCCAGGCAGTGCGCGCGTCGAGCAGCATTCCCGGTGTGTTCGAGCCGGTGAAGATCGGCGGCCGCAACTACATCGATGGTGGCGTGGTCAGCCCGGTGCCGGTGGATGCCGCACGCCAGCTCGGCGCCGACTTCGTGATCGCCGTGGACATCTCCAGCAAGGCCAGCGGCAAGGCGCCGACCGACATGCTGGGCATCGTCAACCAGTCCATCTCGATCATGGGCCAGCGCCTGGGCGAGCAGGAACTGGCGCGCGCCGACATCGTCATCCGCCCGAAGGTACTGGACATCGGTGCCGCCGATTTCAGCCAGCGTGGCACCGCGATCCTGGAAGGCGAAAAGGCTGCGATGGCAGCGATGCCGCAGATCCGCGCCAGGATCCAGCAGCTGCAGCGCGCGCGCGCCGCAGCTGCCGCACCGGCACCGGTGGCCGCGCCGAAGTGCGAGGAAGCCTCGCGCCTGGGCAAGCTGATGGGCCGCAAGGACAAGTGCTGATCCATTGAAGCCAGGCCACCGGGCCCGCCCGGTGGTTGCTCAGGACTCCAGCTGCGACAGCGGCAACGCCTGGAAGCCCTTCACCGTGCGCAGCACGAAGCTGGAATTGGCATCGGCCACGCCACCGGCATTGAGCAGCCGATCCAGCAGGAAGCGCGAGAAGTGCTCCAGGTCGCGCACGTAGACGTGCAGCAGGTAGTCCATGTCACCCGTCAGCGCGTGGCAGGCCACCACCTCGTCCCACGCCTGCACGCTGTCCACGAAGTGGCCGATGGCGGCCTGGTCGTGCTTTTCCAGCTGCACGCGCACGAAGGCCTGCAGGCCCAGCCGCAGCTGCCGTGGCTCCAGCCGCGCGCCATAGCCGACGATCACGCCCTCGCTTTCCAGCCGCTGCAACCGCCGCAGGCAGGCCGAAGGAGAGAGATTCACCCGCGCCGCCAGCTCGGCGTTGGTGGCGCGCCCATCCCGCTGGATTTCGGCCAGCAGGCGTATATCCGTGCGATCGAACTGGACTTCTCCGGCCATTGTTGCCCCGCAACATGGTGAGTACGCAAGGATATTGCGCCAACAAGGCCAATCGGCGCAACTTTTGCAACCCTGTTGCGCGTCCCCTGCCCTAGCATCATGGGTATCCCATCCAGGAGTGCCGCATGGACCTCGCCCAGCCCCGCCGCGTCGAACACCAGCAGACCGACAAGGGCTACGTGCCGGTATATACCACCGCGCTCGTCGAGCAGCCATGGGACACTTACAGCGCCGACGACCACGCGACCTGGAGCACGCTGTACCAGCGCCAGCGCGAGCTGCTGGTCGGCCGCGCCTGCCAGGAGTTCCTGGATGCGCAGGACGAGATGGGCATGAACGCGCACATGATTCCGCGATTCGACCAGCTCAACGAAGTACTGGGCGCGGCCACCGGGTGGACCCTGGTCGGCGTCGAAGGCTTGTTGCCGGAACTGGATTTCTTCGACCATCTGGCCAACCGCCGTTTCCCGGTGACCTGGTGGATCCGTCGCCCGGACCAGATCGACTACATCGCCGAGCCGGACCTGTTCCACGATCTGTTCGGCCACGTGCCGCTGCTGATGAACCCGGTGTTCGCCGACTACATGGAGGCGTACGGCCGCGGCGGCGTCAAAGCGCATGCGATCGGTCCGGATGCGCTGCAGAACCTGACCCGCCTGTACTGGTACACCGTGGAGTTCGGCCTGATCGACACGCCCGAGGGCCTGCGCATCTACGGTGCGGGCATCGTGTCGTCGAAGGGCGAGTCGCTGTACTCGCTGGAATCGGCCGCGCCCAACCGCATCGGCTTCGACCTGCAGCGCATCATGCGCACGAAGTACCGCATCGACACCTTCCAGAAGACCTACTTCGTCATCGACAGCTTCGAACAGCTCATGCAGGCGACCTCGCCGGACTTCACCCCGATCTACGCGGCACTGGCCAACCAGGCGCATCTGCCGGCCGGTGAAGTGCAGGGCGATGACCGCGTGTTCCAGAAGGGCACCGGCGAAGGCTGGGCCGACGGCGGCGACGTGTGAGACGCGCTGGCCTGCGGGTATCCTGCACGGCATGACCGATGTGTTTGCCGCCCTGCGCGTGACCGACGTCGCTTTCGACGACGACTTCATCCTGCTGGCCCTGGCCGATGGCCGGCGCACCCGACAGCCGCTGCGCTGGGCACCCGCGCTGTTCGAAGCCGATGCCGGGCAACGCGCGCAGTGGGTCGCCACCGCCGATGGCCTGGGCGTGAACTGGCCGGCACTGCTGCCGGCACGCGAGGCGGGCGTGGTCGATATCCCCAACCAGGTCTGGGAAGACCGCTACGACGCGGCGATGGCGCGGCTGAAGGACGCCGGATGGACGCTGGATGCGCTGTCCGATGAGGACCAGCAGCTGGTAGCGCTGTGGCGCATGGAAGCGGACATCAACAACGGCGGCTTCATGCAGTTCCTGTGCAACTGGGGCGACCCGACCTGCCAGCTGGCGCTGCGCGCGCTGCAGGCGATGGGCGCAGTGCAGACGCACGCGATCCTGGCCGGCATGCGCGGGCTGCTGGATCGGCTGGAGGACGACCCGGCGATCGAAGAACTGGCTGACCTGTACGACGCGCTGAGCGAAGACGAACAGCAAGCGCTGGAGGCGTTCGAGGAAGCCTATTTCGAACGCCCGGAAGACCTTGCCCGGCTGGGCCTGCTGCACTTCGGTGCAGAGCGGCTGTAGCAGCCCGTAGAGCCGAGCCCATGCTCGGCTGCGATCAACCGGATGCAAGACAGCCGAGCGCAGGCTCGGCTCTACAGGATCAGCGCGGGTACGCCAGCAGCAGCACCAGGTCCTCGTCACCCACCTGCTGCAGCGCATGGCGGCTGCCCTTGCGGGTCAGCAGCGCGTGCCCGGCGTGCACGTCGTACTGCCTGCCGTCCAGCACGTAGCTGCCCTGCCCACTGACGATGTAGTAGATCTCATCCTTGTGCTGCGGATGCAGGCCGATACCCGCGCCCTTGTGCAGCACGCGCTTGCGCAGCACGAAGGGCAGGTCCGCCGCGCCGGCAAAGAACGGATACGCGGTGGTGGGCCCGCCGCCGCCGTGCGGGCCGGGCTGCATGCGCGCAATCGTGCCTTCGTGCACGACCTGCGAATCTCCCGTCGCACCGGCGCCCTGCCCTGCATCCATCACGTCGCAGTCGATGTCCCGCACCAGCGCCGGCTGCAGCGCGGGTAGCAGCGGCACCGCCTCGCGCAATACCAGGCAGGCCACCGCATGGGCGCCGGCCACGCTGAAATGGGTGCCGTCGGCCTTGTTCTGTTCGGGCACGAACAGGAAGTAGGGTCGCGCGCCCTCCTCACCCAGCGCGCGGATCCAGCGCATGCTGCGATCATTCAGATCGATCAGCGCAATCTGCTCGCGCGCGGCCAGCGCCTTCATCGACTGTGTGTAGCGGCCATGCGTGTCCAGCAGTGAACCGAAGTCGTACAGCAGCCGCGCCACCGGCGTGACCAGCACCGGCGTGGCGCCCTTTCCGCGCGCGACCTGTACGTAGCGCATCAGCAGGCGCGGATAGTCGCTGTCCGGGTCGGTATAACGCGTGCGGTCTTCGAACTTCGCATCGTTGTGGCCGAACTGGATCAGCAGCACGTCGCCTTGGCGCAGCTCGGCGGCGATGGCATCCAGGCGCCCTTCGTCGATGAAACTGCGCGTGCTGCGCCCGCCCTTGGCGTGGTTGTGCACCTCCAAGCGCGCCGGGTCCAGGTAGCTCTGCAGCGCCTGGCCCCAGCCGGCCTGCGGCGCGCGCTCGGGGCCGTATGCGGCCGCAGTGGAGTCGCCGGCAATGAAGACCCGCACGGGCGCCGCCTGTGCGGTGGTGCACGACAGCAGCAACAGCAGCAACAGCTTGCGCATGACCAGGCCCTTGTAGAGCCGAGCCGTGCTCGGCTGCTTTGGGAAAGCGGTGCGGACCAAGGTCCGCACCCACCGTTCGTCGCCTTGCCGTCAGCGCGCCAGCCAGCCACCATCGACCGGCAGCACGGCACCGTTGATGTAATCCGACGCGGACGAGGCCAGGAACACGGCCGCACCGGCCAGGTCATCCGGCGTACCCCAGCGGCCGGCCGGGATGCGCTCCAGGATCGCCTTGTTGCGCGCTTCATCGGCGCGCAGCTGGGCGGTATTGTCGGTAGCCATGTAGCCCGGGGCGATGGCATTGATGTTGATGCCCTTGCCCGCCCACTCGTTGGCCAGCAGCCGGGTGATCCCGGCGATGCCGCTCTTGCTGGCGGTGTACGACGGCACGCGGATACCGCCCTGGAAGGACAGCATCGAAGCGATGTTGATGATCTTGCCGTGGCCCTGTTCGATGAAGTGGCGGCCGGCGGCCTGCGAAATGAAGAACGCGGACTTGAGGTTGACGTTCATCACGTCGTCCCAGTCCTGCTCGCTGAAGTCCACCGCATCGGCGCGTCGGATCAGGCCGGCGTTGTTGACCAGGATGTCCAACCCGCCCAGCCCTTCGATGGTCTCGCGGACCACACGCGCCACCGGCTCGATGCTGATCAGGTTGGCTTCGATGGCCAGGCAGCGGCGGCCCAGCGCGGTGATCTTTTCGATGGTGTCGGTGGGCGGGGCGATGCCGGCCACGGCGACGTCGGCGCCAGCGGCGGCCAGTGCCACGGCGATGCCCTGGCCCAGACCGGTGTTGCCACCGGTTACCAGAGCGACCTTGCCTTCCAGGCTGAAGGGATTAGCCATTGCGTATGCGTTCCTTGATTGGGGCGAGCGGGGTCAGCGCTACGGCCGCCGGCACACGGTGCGCGGCGGCCAGGCGGGCTTACTTGAGCTGGCAGATGTCCAGCACGTGCATGTCGGTGTAGTCCAGGTTCTCGCCACCCATCGCCCAGATGAAGGCGTAGTTGCTGGTACCGGCACCCATGTGGATCGACCACGGCGGCGACACGACCGCTTCGTTGTTCTGGATCACGATGTGGCGCTGCGCGTCCGGTTCGCCCATGAAGTGGTAGACGCGGTCGCTGTCGCCCAGGTCGAAGTAGAAGTAGACCTCGCTGCGACGGTCGTGCAGGTGCGGCGGCATGGTGTTCCATACGCTGCCCGGCTTGAGCACGGTCAGGCCCAGCAGCAGCTGCGAGGACTGGCAGGTGGCTGGCACGATGTACTGGTAGATGGTGCGCTCGTTGCTGGTTTCCAGCGCGCCGCGGTCCAGTGCAACGGCGTCCTTGATGGACAGCTGCTTGGTTTCGAAGCGGGCATGGGCCGGGGTCGAGGCCAGATAGAACTGGGCGGGGTTGGCGGCGTCCTGCGAGGCGAATACGACCTCCTTGCTGCCCATGGCCACGTACAGACCGTCCTTCGGACCCAGCGTGTAGACGGTGCCATCCACGGTGACCGTACCGGTGCCGCTGCCGACGTTGATCACGCCCAGTTCCCGGCGCTCCAGGAATGGGTGGCCTGCGGCCGAAGCGGGTTCGGTCTGGGTCGGCAGCGCAAGCGGTGCGTCCACCGGGGCGGCGCCACCAATCACGAAGCGCTCGTAGTGGGTGTACTTGAGGGTCACCGCACCGGCGTTGAACAGGCCATCGAGCAGGTACAGGTCACGCAGCTGGTCGTTGCTGGCACCGTGGATGGCATCGGGATGGGTGGCGTAATGGGTCTTGCTGTACATGGCGTCTCCAGAGCGGGGGGCGGGCCGACGGGTCGGCCCCGGCGCGGTTCACGGTCGATTCTAGCCAGACAGGAAACCGGTGTCATTTTGCGTCGCACGATGCCGGATGGCCCGCAGGCGCGGTGGATCGGGTGGATGGGGCAGGGGCGTGTTACGACCAGAGGTCATGACCTGCAGGATTGATCCCTGGGGGATCAATCCTCCGGCGGCTGGCAGGAATCGCGGACGATCAGGTGCGGCCGCACGCTGGCAATGGGCAGCGCGGCCTGGCCTTCGGGCTGGATCAGCATCGCCGCGGCGGTGCGCCCGGTATCGCGCGTGTGCCGGCGCACCGAGGTCAGCGAGGGCCACAGGCGCGAGGCCAGCGGGCTGTCGTCATAGCCGACGATGGACAGCTGGCGCGGAATGTTGATGCCCGCTCGCAGCGCCACCTTGTAGATACCGGCAGCCATTTCATCGTTGCCGGTGAAGATGGCGGTCGGGCGGCGCTTGCCCAGCAGCAGTTTCTCGGCAGCGGCTACACCGGATTCGAAGGTGTAGCCGGCCTCGATGATGCGGTCCTTCGGCAGCTCGATACCGCGTTGCAACAGTGCGTCGATGAAGCCGGCGGTACGTTCATGGGCCGAACGGTAGGCGCTGGGACCGGTCACCAGGGCAATGTCACGGTGGCCGAGCGAGAGCAGGTAGTCGGCGGCTTCGGCCGCACCATCGCGGTCATGGGTGACCACCATCTGCGAGCTTTCGTCCAGCGGCAGCGCTGCCACGCGGGTAAACCGGCAGCCGATCTCATCCAGCATGTCCGCCAGCGCCTGGTCTTCCGAGGCACGCGGCACCAGGATCACGCCGTGCAGCTTCTGCTGCTGCACGAAGCGACGCACGCCTTCGATGTAGCCGGGGCTGCGGCTATCACAGGGATGCACCACCAGCTCGAAGCTGGATCCACGCAATGCATCCAGCGCGCCGTACTGCATGTCCACGATGTACTGCGCGGTGGGGTTGTCGTAGACCATGCCGATCAGGAAGGAGCGGCGGAACGCCAGCCCGCGGGCCAGTGGATCGGGCGTATAGCCCACTTCACGCATCAGCGCTTCCACCTTGTCGCGAGTGTCCTTGCGCACCAGTGGCGAGTTGTTGATGATTCTTGAAACCGTTTTCTTGGATACACCCGACAGTCGCGCGATGTCGTTGATGGTGGCTACCTTGCCCTTCGCCAATGCCGGCGTAGCGGCATCGTTCTTGTTGCGCACTGACATGTTTTGAACCCGGTAAGTCTGGGGATTCCGGCTCCGCGCTCAGTCCAGCGCGCGGTAGCGGAAGTTGCGGAAGGTTACCGCACCGTCGCCGGCCGCATACAGCGCCGGCTTCAGCGCCAGGAACCTGCCCGCGACATTGTGATGGTATCCGGACACTTCCATCTGAACCGGATACTTCTGCCAAGTGTGCCCGTCGGTGCTGGAGTGGAAGGTGACGATGTGGCGGTTGTTGGTCACCCGCAACCACAGCCGGCCGCCGCGGCCCGGCGCCGGCCTGGCAGGGCGCTCCTCGCCGTAGCGATGCATGATGAACGACTCGCCGTTGCTGCCCACGCCCACGTACAGCCGGTCGCTGTAGAACAGCAGCGCGCCACCCACGGCACCGGGGGCGATCTCCATCTCCACCTCGAACTGGTAGGCCCGGTCGCCGGCGATGGTGGTCAGCGGCGAGGCATCGCGCGGCGTGCTGCCCTTGCCCTGCAGGACCAGGCCGTTGCCACTGAAACCCAGCCGGCGGTACTCGTCCTGCGCCGGGTTGAAGAACGCCCACTGTGGGCCAAGCGTGCTGCCGCGGAAATCATCCGACAGCGCCATGCCATGAGGCGACAGCGCCTGTCCTGCCGGCTTGCGCAGTGGCTGGCCGAGGTCGCCGCCGTTGGCCCGGAACCAGCCGTCAGCGGTCCATTCGATCGGTTCGAGCAGGGCCTGCCGACCCAGCGTCCAGAAGCCGTTCTCGTACCCGTGGTACATCATCCACCAGCGCCCATCGGTCCCTTCGATCACCGTCGCGTGGCCGCGTGACCACCAGGGCTCGGCCGCCGACTGCGTGCGCGTGATCGGGTTGTTGGGCGCGTTCTGCCATGGTCCGTGGATCGAACGCGAGCGCGCCGTAATCACCATGTGCCCGGTCGGCGGACCGGCGGTGCCACCCACTGCCGTGGTCATGTAGTACCAGCCGTCGCGGACGTGGATCTTCGGGCCTTCCTGCGCGTAGGCCTCAACGTCCCAGTCCTGCGGGTAGCGCCAGCCGTCATAGACGTGTTTCGGCGTACCGACCACGCTCAACCCGTCGTCGGCCAGCTGCACGTAATCACCGCCACTGAGGAACAGGTAGCGCTTGCCGTCTTCACCCACTGCATGGCCGGGATCGATGTAGCCGCCCAGGCCGATGTCGATCGGCGCGCTCCACGGGCCCTTGATGTCATCGGCCCAGACCACGAAGTTGCTGCGGCGCTCGCCGGTGCGGGCCGGGAAGTAGATGAAGTAGCGCCCCCGGTGCTTGACGATGTCCGGCGCCCAGATCGCCCCCACGTTGCGGGTGATCGCATGGCCCAGCGGCTGCCAGTTCACCAGGTCGCGCGAGTGCCAGATCGGCAGGCCGGGATAGGCGTCGAACGACGACAGCGTGAGGTAGTAATCGTCTCCGTCCTTGAGCACCGAGGGATCCGGATGGTCGCCGGCCAGCACCGGATTGAGGAACGTGCCATCGCCACGGTCCGCCTGGCGCTGGTGTTCCAGCCCCCGCGCCCACTGCGCCGGGGCGCGCGCGGCCTCCGCCGCGGGTGCAGGCCGTGCCGGCAGCAACAGCACGAGCAGAGTGGCGGTGGCGGCGATACGCAGTGCACGCATGGCAGTCTCCTTGTGGCTCAGCCGCGCAGCGCGGCGGGCAGCCACAGCGACAGTGAGGGGAAGAAGGCCACGACCAGCAGCACGGCGAGCGCGGCGAACCAGAACGGCCAGATGGTGCGCATGCTCTGGCCCACGCTGATCTTGCCGATGGCCGTGCCGATGAACAGCACCGAGCCTACCGGGGGCGTGACCAGACCCAGGCCACCGGTGAGCACCAGCACCAGGCCGAAGTGGATCGGATCGATGCCGTAGGCGCGGGCCACCGGCAGGAAGATCGGCGTGCAGATCAGGATCATCGGCGCCAGGTCCATGAAGGTGCCCAGCAGCAGCAGCATCACCACGATCATCAGCAGCACCATGAACTGGCTGTGCGCGAACGACTGCAGGAACTCGACGGCGGCCGCGGGCACCTGCAGGTAGGCCAGCAGCCAGCCAAACACGGCGGCGGTGGCAATCACGAACAGGATCACGCCCGTGCTGCGCGCGGCATGGATGACGGTGTCGAAGAACTCGCGCCAGCGCAGTTGCCGGTACAGCACGGTGGTCACCAGCAAGGCGTAAACCACGGCGATGGCTGCGCTTTCCACCGCGGTGAAGATGCCGGCACGGATGCCGATGAAGATCAGCGCGACCAAGCCCAGGCCGGGCAGGGCGGAGACGATGCGCAGGGCCACGGCGCGCCAGCCGGGAAAGACCTCCACGCCATAGCCGCGGCGGCGCGCCACCGCATAGCCGGTGACCATCAGCGCCAGCGTCATCAGCAGCGCGGGGACAATGCCGGCGGCGAACAGGTCGGCGATGGACAGGCCCCCGCCAGCAGCGGCCGAGAACAGGATCAGGTTGTGCGACGGCGGCACCAGCAGCGCCACCAGCGCGGCGGTGATGCTGACGTTCACCGCGAAGTCGCGGTCATAGCCGCGCTTGACCATCTGCGGGATCATCGTGCCGCCCACCGCCGAGACATCGGCGATGGCCGAGCCGGACACGCCACCGAAGAACAGCGAGGACAGGATCGAGACCTGGCCGAGGCCACCGCGCAAGCGGCCAACCAGCGACGAGGCCAGGGCGATCAGGCGCTCCGAGATGCCGCCGCGCATCATGATCTCGCCCGCGAAGATGAACAACGGAATGGCGATCAGCGAGGCCGAGCCGGTACCGGCCGAGATCTGCTGCACCAGCACGATGCTGGGAATATCCAGGTAGAGCAGGGTGGCCAGCGCGGCTGCGGCCAGCGCGTAAGCCACCGGCACGCCGAGCAGCAGCAACACGGCAAACACGGAGAACAGGATGGTGATACCCATGGATCAACGATCTCCTTCAGCGTCTTCGGCGCCGGTGGCGCGGGCCTGCAGCGCGTTCCACGCACGGTTCAGCGCGAACAGCAGCATCAGCCCGCCGCCCACCGCCAGTGGCAGGTAGTTGATGCTCTGCGGCAGATCGGCGCCGGCGGTCTTGATGTCCAGGCCGTCGAGCAGCAGATCACCCGACCAGAAGGCGATGAAGCCTCCCAGCACCGCCACAACCAGCTGCACCAGCACGTCCACCGCACGGCGCAGGCCGGGGCCCATGCAGGCGTGCAGCAGGAAGAAGCCGAAGTGGCGGTTGGTGTGCACACCGCAGGCGGCACCCAGGCTCATCGCCGTGGCCAGCAGCAGCAGCGTGACCGGCTCGGTCCAGCTGGGCGAATCGTTGATCACGTAGCGCGCGAACACCTGCCAGCCCTGCACCACCACCAGCCCCAGCAGGGCAGCAACGGCGCCGTAGATGGCGATGTCGGCGATGCGGTCCAGCAGGCGCTGGCCAGGCCCGGTGGCGGGCGTCGTCGTCTCGGTCATGGCAGTGTCCTCAGGCGGCGCGGATGCGGTCGACCAGCGCGGCGATCTCCGGCTGCTGCAGGTACTGCTGCAGCAGCGGCTGGGCGGCGGTGCGGAAGGCGGGCATGTCCACCTCGTTGGCTTTCACCCCATAGGCCAGCACGGCGCGGCGTGCGGCGTCCTCCGACGCATCCCACTGCTCGCGCATCACCTTCACCGATGCGCGCGCGGTCTGCAGCAGCAGCTGGCGGTCGTCAGGCGACAGGCGTTCGAAGCTGGCACGCGACATCAGCAACACGTCCGGCGCGTACGAATGGTCGCTCTGCGACCAGTAGTGCGCCGCTTCGAAATGGCGGCTGGAATGGAAGCTGCGCATGTTGTTCTCGGCGCCATCTATCATGTGGGTTTCCATGCCGGAGAACGTGTCGCCCAGCGACATCGGCGTCGGGTTGGCGCCGAGCAGGCGCATCAGCTGGATGAAGATGTCCGATGAGGCGACGCGCAGCTTCAGGCCGTGCAGGTCCTTGGGCGAAACGATGGGGTGCTTGGTGTTGTAGAAGCAGCGTGCACCGGAATCGTAGATCGCCAGGCCGACCAGGCCGCGGCCCTGGAAGCCGCGCAGCACGGCTTCGGCCACGCCGTCATCCAACACGGCACGCTGGTGCGCCACCGACGTGAACACGTAGGGCAGGCACAGCGCCTGGGTCAGCGGAAAGGCATTGTTCAGCGCACCGGCATAGACGCGGGTGATATCGATGGCACCGAAGCGCGCCATGTCGATCGCCTCGGATTCGCGGCCCAGCTGGCCGGAGTGGTACTGGCGCAGGCGCAGGCGGCCGTTGGTTTCGCGCTGCAGCGTTTCGCCGATCCACTTCACCGCGCTGACGGTAGGGTAGTCGGCCACATGCACGTCGGTGGCGGTCAACAGCGCGCCACCGGCCATATCGCTGCCCGGCCCGCGGCCACAGGCGGCGAGCATCGGGGTGGCCAGGGCAGCAGCGCCACCGGCCAGGAAGTTACGTCGTGTGATCATCTGCGCCCTCCCGCGCGTGTTCACCAGGGCAGCCCCGCGGTCATCCCGCGGGCACGGCCCGGCAGGCAATGTCACCGAAGCCGGCAAAGCGCACCAGCGCCGTTTGTCCTGCCTCGATATCGTGGATGCCGGTGGCATTGCCGGTGGCGATCAGGTCGCCCTTGCGCAGCGGCCGGCCACGCAGGGCCGAACGGGACAGCGCAAAGGCATAGGCCGCCCGCAGGCCACCGGGCAGGCGGGTGGCGCCACCGGTGCCGACCACCTCACCTTCGATCAGTGTCTCGGCACGCAGCGAGTTTTCGTCGCGTGCGGTCCAGTCGACGATCTCCGGGCCCAGCACCAGGCCATTGTTGTTGCCAAAGTCGGCCACCACCACGCGCGGACCGAGTTCGTTGATGGTGGCGAGCGGACTGCTGGCCACTTCCACGCCGATGTAGAGGCGCGCAGGCAGCGCTTCGGCCTGTTCCGGGGACCAGTGCAGCTGTCCGGCCGGCGCGTCCTCCAACAGCTCCAGCACGTACTCTGCTTCCACTGCGCCGAAGCCCCCGACGAAGACCGGGATGTCGCTTGTTCCACCGGTATCATTCCAGAGCTGACGTTTGAAGATCGGCCCCAGCAGGCGCTCATCGCCGGAACCGTCGCGGCGCTCGGCAGCGATGTAACCCACCTTCCAGCCGACCACCGTATCGCTCCACAGACCGATGGCCTGGTCCTGCACGTGGTAGGCAGCCACCAGATCGCCGGGGATATCTCCGGGGAACGCGGGCAGGGCCTTGCCTGCGCGGCGTGCATCGGTGAAGGCGCGGGCGATGGCGGCTGCACCGTCCGGCGCCGGCCTCTGCCCCTGTGTGCCGTGTTCGTTGCTCAAGAACGGTCTCCCTCTGCGTTGTTGCACTGCCCATCGACAGCGTCTGCAGGAGGTGTATATGGTAAACCGGTGTCATCGCGCAAGCCGCAGCGCATCACACCCGCTTCCGGGGCGCTTGCGGCACGCTGCCCACCCTTCGCTGGAGCCCGGTCCGCCATGCGTTTGCCCCCTCTTGTGCTGTTCCTGTGCGTTCTGTTGACGCTTGCCCCGGCACGTGCCGCCGACGTCCCGCTGCGCGACGGCCAGCGGCTTGCCGGGGAGGTGGCGGGCGAACGCCTGCCGCTGTGGCCGGACGGCCAGGTACCGGGCCAGAGCGCTCCGGCACGGAAGGCGCGGGTGGTTGAGCGCAGCCCCGATCCGGCCCATCCGGACCGGTTCGTGGACGGGATCGATGCGCCATACATGATCGTGCACGCGCCGCCACGTCCGAACGGGCAGGCGGTGCTGGTCATTCCGGGCGGCGGCTACCAGCGGGTGGTAATCGACAAGGAGGGCAGCGCGCTGGTGCCGGACTGGGCGCAGCGGGCAGGCTTCACCCTGTTCGTGCTTCGCTACCGCCTGCCGCAGCCGGGCAGGGACCGCCAGGCGGCGCTGGCCGATGCCCAGCGTGCGCTGCGGGTCGTGCGCGACCAGGCCGCACGCCGCGGCCTGGAGGCTGACAATGTGGCGGTCATGGGCTTTTCCGCCGGCGGCCACGTGGCTGCGCGGCTGGCCACCGGCTTCGATGCTCCGGTCTATCCCGCACGCGATGCGATCGATCAGCTGAGCGCGCGCCCGGCACGGGCGGTGCTGGTCTACCCGGTCATCGACATGGGCGCGCATGCGCACAGCGGTTCGCGCGGGCGATTGCTGGGCGAGCACCCTGACCCCGCATTGGCGGCCCAGTACTCGGTGCAGGAGCACGTGCGCGCGGACATGCCACCGACCATGCTGATCCATGCCAACGACGATCGCGTGGTCAGCGTGCACAACAGCGAGGTGATGGCGCAGGCGCTGGCCAGGGCAGGTGTCGAGCACGAACTGCATGTGTTCGCCCATGGTGGCCACGGCTTCGGCATGCGCCTGCAGCCCGGCTCCACCCTGGCGCAGTGGCCAGCGCTGGCACAGGCATGGCTGACAGCAGGAAAGGGTGCGGAGGGCAGCCGATGACGGGAGCACCCGACGATCTGCAGCGCCGCCGTTTCCTGCGCGACAGCGCGCGCTGGGCGTTGGCCACGGCCACGCTGGTGGCACTGCCGGCAGCGGCGTTGCCCGGTGCACGCGACGAACGCCTGCCGATCGTCCGCGTGCGCGGGGGGCGCGTGCGCGGCCAGCATGAACAAGGCGTGCTGGTATTCCGCGGCATGCGCTACGGCGCCGATACCGGCACCCATCGCTTCCAGCCACCACGCCGGGAAGCGGCATGGAACGGGATCGCCGACGCACTGGACTATGGCGCGGCCGCACCGCAGGGCGGCGCGGAAGGCCCCGGCAGCGAAGACTGCCTGTTCCTCAACGTCTGGACCCCCGCACTGGGGGATGGCGGCCGCCGCCCGGTGCTGGTCTACATGCACGGGGGTGGGTTCAACAACGGCTCCGGCAGCGATCCGCTGTACGACGGCAGTGCGCTGTGCCGCCGCGGCGATGTGGTGGTAGTGACCCTCAATCATCGGCTGAACACCTTCGGTTACCTGTACCTGGGCGCACTTGGCGACGCACGCTACGCCGCGTCGGGGAATGTCGGCCAGCTCGACCTGGTACAGGCGCTGCAGTGGGTACGCGAACACGCGGCGATCTTCGGCGGTGACGCTGGAAACATCACCGTGTTCGGCCAGTCCGGGGGCGGCGCCAAGATCGCCACGCTGATGGCGATGCCCGCGGCACGCGGCCTGTTCCAGCGCGCGTGGACGATGAGCGGGCAGCAGGTCACCGCGGCCGGCCCGCGTGCCGCCGCACAGCGCGCCGCCATTGCAATGGAGGCAGTGGGTGCAAAGGACCTGTCTGCCCTGCTGCGGCTCCCGGCCGCCGATCTGCTTGCAGCCACCCGTGCCCGCGATCCATCGCGGGTGGAAAGCACATCGCTGTACTTCGGGCCGGTACTGGACGAAGTCTCCCTTCCGGTGCATCCGTTCTGGCCGCAGGCACCGCGGCAGTCGGCCAGCATTCCGATGGTGATCGGCAATACGCGCGACGAGACCCGCGCCTTCCTCGGCAACGATCCGGCCAACTTCACCTTGACCTGGGACACGCTGCCGGCACAGCTGCAACGCCAGCAGTTCGTGGATCTGCTGCCGCAGACGGTGATCGCCGAGTACCGGCGCCTGTACCCGCATTACACGCCTTCGGAGGTGTTCTTCGCGGCCACTACCGCAGGCCGTTCCTGGCGCGGCGCAGTGGAGGAACTGGAAGCGCGTGCGCGCCAGCCCAGTGGGGCCGCGCCCACCTGGGCCTACCAGCTGGACTGGGGCTCACCGGTGGAGCAAGGCCGGCTGCGCGCCTTCCACACGCTGGACATCCCACTGGTGTTCGACAACGCCGGCCTGCCCGGCGCACGCACTGGTGGCGGCGCGGATGCGCATACGCTGGCGGCGGCAATGAGCGACGCACTGATCGCCTTCGCGCGCAACGGCGACCCCAATCATCGCGGAATGCCGCAATGGCCACCCTACGCGCTGCCCCGGCGGCAGACCATGCTGTTCGATCGCCAGAGCGGCGTGGTGGACGATCCTCGTGCCGGCGAACGTGCGCTGTACGCGAAAGTACCGTTCGTGCAGCGCGGTACGCAGTGATGACACCGCGGTGCAAACATTCTGTTAACCCCTCTCGGCTAGAGTCGGGACATGGGAACGATGTCCTTGCCACCGTCATTCACCGGCCGGGAGCGGCTGTTCGCTGCGATCGATGCCGCGGTGATGCTGGGTACGCCGGAGGCCATCACCGGTGCGCTGCAGCGGGTGCTGCGCGAGGCCATCGTCGATCCGTCCATCCAGCTGCCCCCCTGCGTGCGGCGCCCGGTCGAAGGGCATTACGCACGCCGTGAACTGCACCGCAGCCCGACCCTGGGCTACAGCGTCATCGCCATGTGCTGGGGCCCAGGCCAGGGCACGCCCCTGCATGACCACGATGCCATGTGGTGCGTGGAGGGTGTCTGGCAGGGCGAACTGATCGTCACTCCCTATGCGCTGATTGAACAGGATGGCGAACGTCATCGCTTTGCCGCCCAGCCCACGCTGTACGGCCACCGCGGTAGCGCCGGCAGCCTGATTCCGCCGCACGAGTACCACACGCTGTGCAACGCCAGCGACGCAGACGTGGCCGTGTCGCTGCACGTCTACGAGGGCGTGATGGAACGCAGCGCGGTGTTCGAGCCGTTGGATGATGGCTGGTACCAGCGCCGGATGAAGCGGCTGGAGACCGAGGCGTCCTGACCCGCGCCGGATCAAGCCGGGCGTAATGCAGGCATCATCGTGGCACGCCGACCACGTTGTTGAGCCGGGTCACTTCCTCGCCACCGTCGGCCAACGCCACGCGCACGCGCAGGCCGCTGCGGTCGCCGGCCGGCAATGGCAACCAGACCTGCACGGTCTTCGGCTGCAGGTCACTCGGTGCCCCCAGCGCCGGCACGTCCGTGCGGGCGATCTCGCGACCGCGCGCGTCTTCCAGCATTGCTACGCCCACGCCGGTGCCGACATGCCCCAGGCTGTGCACGGTCACCTGCAGCTGGCTGCCGTCGATGCGTACGTCGCCGCGACCCACGCCCAGGTCCGGCCGTGTTTCCACCGGTGTTCCCTCGGACACGCGTTCGAACTCGAACACCTCGGTACGCCCGGGACGGAACTGCAGCGCTACCGAAGCGCTGGTTTCCAGCTGCACGCGGCGTTCGGCGGGCGTGCCGTCGATGTGGCCATCGCCATCGGCATCCACGCCGCTGCGTATCCGCCAGGTCCCGCTGGCCACGTTCCAGCCGGTCATGTCGGCGCCGATGGTGCGCGTGCCCAGGTTGTAGCTGGTAACGGTGAAACGTTCACGCGACGGCGCATGCACCAGCAGGGCGACCTGTTCGGCCGCTCCCTCGCGGTCGAAGCGCCAGCTGACGGTATGGCCGGGCCAACTCTGGTTGCGCTTCAGCGCAATGCCACCCAGGCGTGCGCGCTGCAGGAATTCACTGGGCGCTTCCACGCGGTCGGACCACCAGTGGCCCTCGGTGTTCATGTATGCGCGCTGCACTTTCGCCTGCAGGCCGTCGGCATGCAGGGCGGCGATGTATGACCTGTCGCCGCTGGCCTGCCACGCCATCAGGCTGGCGAAACCGGTTTTTCCCGCGTCGGCCTCGGCGCGCAGCAGCGGGTACCAGTCCTGTTGCCGGCCCAGTACGTCCACGACGTTCTCGCCCAGGTTGGCCAGTGCGCCCGGGCCGCCACGGGCCACGCGGTAGTCCAGTGCCTGCAGGTACTTCGCATCGCCGCTCCAGCGCCACGCCGCCCAGAAGGTGTGCATCGTGTCACCGCTGCCGGAGCCGTTGTTCAACTCGCCGCCGCGGGTGGCACCGCTGGCCCAGTTGATCTCGTTGGGCAGGGTGAAGCGTCCCTTGTCGTCCTTGCCTGCGTGGGCCAGATAGCCATCGGCCAGGCCGATCACCAGCGCGCGGCCGGTGGGATCGGCGTTGTACTGGCCCAGCAGGAACGCCGGGTGCAGCACCGGGAAAGAATACGGCTTCTGCCACTGCCAGTTCGGTTCGCGGTAGACCTTGTTGCCACCGAACCAGTTGCTGGAAAACAGCAGGTGGCCCTGCGGGTTGCGCAGGATGATGCGCTCGTCGAAGGCCTTCACCGTTTCCATCAGGCGTTCCAGCGTCAGCGGATCGCCCCAGTTGAGGTAGAGCATGGCGCTGTTGGTGTTGATGCCTTCCTCATAGGAATGCAGCTCGTCGGTCTCGATGGTGCTCAAGCCGTTGCTGAACATGCCGTTGCGGTACACCGCATCGGACAGCGCGGTCAGCGAGGCGTTCAATCGGTCCGGCTGCACACCCATCAGGGCCAGCCCCGGCCACTGCTGGGTCAGGTCGGAATCGTCGGAGATGCCACCGCCGAAATCCCCGTAGGCCACCTGCCGTTCATCGATCCACCAGTCGACGAACTGCCGCACCTGCGCCAGGTCCTGCACCTGGTTGAATGCCCACGCCGGCACGCCCCTGGGCACGGCAGGCGCCGTGTAGGGCGGGCGGCCCTGGCTGTTGTAGCTGATGTAGTTCCAGTACAGGCGGCCGAGTTCATGGTCCGGGTCCACCCGCAGCAGGTCGCTCAGGTCCGCATACACGCGCGCGTACAGTCGCTGGCGCTTGGACGTGGTGTGCTCCTCCACCAGGAAACCCCAGTTGTCGCGGACCTGGTTGAAGCGGTCGGCCACGTGCTCCCTCAGCGCGTCGGCACGCGGCTTGAACACCAGCCGGACCTGCGCACCGTCGAGGGCATCGGCATCGAAGCCCGGTGCGGCCGAGGCGATGCTCAGCCACAGGCTGTCCGGGGTGAGGATGCGATCGCGCAGGTCCAGCCACAGCGTGCGTTTCTGCCCTGGTGGCACCGACACCGATACGTCGATCATGTCGCGCGCCGGCCAGATCGGATCCTTGATGCGGATGTTCAGCGGGATCAGCCCATCGTGGGTGGGCGGCAGGTTGAGCGCAGGAAGGTCGATGGCCACGCCGTCCAGGCCGTCGTGCATGTTCTCCCAGCTGTAGGCCCAGCTGCGGATCAGCGGCTGGTTGGCGGGTGCATCGCCCACCCCGGAAGGGATCAGCACGTGCACGATGGGCCGCGGATGCGCAGGCAGGGTGCCGGCATCCCGGCGGCGGGAACCGGCGCCCTTCGGCAGCGCCATCACCGTGCTGCGTTCGGCGGCCGGGAAACGTCCATCGATGTAGCGGCGCAATGCGTCCAGGTTGGTGTAGTCGGGCAGCGCGTGGCTGTCGATGATGTAAGTCTGCTTCACCGTGCCTTCCGGCTCGCCGCCCTCGCTCACGTGGTAGGCCCAGATTTCCTGGATCGGTGTTTCCTGCTCGACGTTGCTGAAGCGCAGCACGCCGCCGCGCTGTGCGGCAATGTTGTCGACGCTGCGCACCACGCCGCGCGGGCGCGTGACCAGCACGTCGGTGGCATGTTCGGCGTCGGGCCCGTGGGAGAGGGTGCCGAAGGCCGCACCACGGATCTCCACCCGATTCACCGTTTCGGTGGCCGGCAGGGTCAGGTCCAGGTGCTGGCCGCCTTCCACATAGGTGTTCCAGTCCGGAAGCTGGAAGTAGTCATTGCGGCCGGGCAGGCACGAGCGGTTGTAGACGCCCGGCCAGGTGGTTTCGGCGATGCCATCGGTGGCCTTCCACATCCACGCCTTCAGGTCACGGGTGTCGGCAAATTCGATCTTGCGGATGCGGGCGCCGCCCGCCGCCACCGCTGGGGGTGCAGCCCCATCCCAGCCGAAGCGGTGGCGCCAGGCGCGCGTGCTATCGGCAACCCCCACGGCGCTGGCCGGTTCGCGCCCGCGAGCCAGCGCTGCCACCGCTGGCACATCCAGCATGCGGTCGTAGACCCGGATGTGCTGGAAATCGCTGCCACGCAGGAAGTTGTAGCGGCTCTGCACCTGGTACGGCGCCATCACCCGACCGGCCAGGCCAAGCTGGTCCAGCGCGGCATCGTAATCGCCGGTGGCCTGCGCGCGCGCGACTTCGCGGCCATCGATGAACAGGCGCACGCCCTGGTCCTCGTCCCAGGCGAAGGCCAGGTGCAACCACTGGTCGGGACGCGGCAGTGCATCCATGCGGAACGACACGCGGGTGCGTGCCAGGTTGGCGTCGGTGACGAAGGCATCGAAGCCGTGCCCGTTCCAGTCGATGCGCAGCCAGGCCATGTCCCAGCTGCTGTGGTCGGCGTAGCCGACGCGGAAGATCACGAACGGCGCTTCACCCACCGCGTAGCGTGAACGCCAGTCGAAGGCCAGCGTGCCGCGCTGGGCCAGGATGTTGCCCGGCGCATCCCAGGCAAGCACGCCGTCGTCTTCCCATTGGATGGCCTTGCCATGCTTGCCGTCGTCGACCGCCGCCACCTTGTCGCGAAAGTTCGCTACGGCCTCACCGTGAGCGGTCACGGCCTGCAGGCCGTGATTGGCATCCACATGGAAGAGCAGGGTGGGGACATCGGCGGCGGCCGTCGCGGGGCCTGCGGCCAGGGCGACTGCCAGCAGCAGGCAGCGGAACACGGTCGTGCGGTGCGGCATGGAGACATTTCCTTTCAACGGGCGACGGCCGGCGGCGGGCCGCCGGACCGTAGCAAGGCCACGCCGCAGCGGCACCTTGCGGCGCAGCAGCGGTCATGGCGAACCGCGGCGCGTATCGGCACGCGCCGCCGGCGTTGCTCAGAACTTGTAGCGCACGCCCAGCAGGAACTGGCGGCCGGTTTCGGTGTACTGCAACGGCAGTCGGCCGGTCAGCGGCGAGTAGACCCACTCGTCGGACGCCTCGTTGGTCAGGTTGATGCCTTCCAGGCTCAGTTCCAGCTGGTCGCTGATCTTGTAGCGGACGGAGGCATCGAACACCGTGGTGCCGGTCATGCCGTGGTAGCCATCCAGATTGAAGCCGGTCTCCTGGCCAGGGGCCTGGGTCAGGTAGTCATCGCGGTTGGTCGCCGAGATGCGGCCGGCAAACCGCTCCCCTTCGTAGAACAGCGTCGCGTTCCACGATGACTTCGACAGGCCGGTGAGATCGGTCTTCATGACCGGCTGACCTGCCGAGTTGAGGTACTGGATCTTCGATTCCACCCAGGTGTAGTTCAGCTGTATGCCGAGGTTGGCCCACTTGCCGGGCAGGAAGGTGAAAGGCTGCGTGTAGTTGACTTCCACGCCGTGCAGTTCGCCACCGGGCGTGTTGACCGGCTTGCTGTAGGTGAAGTCATCGCTGGCCGAGGCTCCGGTGCCTTCCAGCAGCGAGGCGGGCAGGCCGCTGTCGCTGTAGGGACGCACTTCGCGGGTGGTCTGGATGAAGCTCTCGATGTCCTTGTAGAACAGGCCGATGCCGGCCATCGCACCCTCGGCGAAGTACCATTCGAAGCCGAGATCGACATTGGTCGCGCGGATCGGATCCAGGTCAGGATTGCCGCTGGAGATGGTGCGCGCGCCGCCGGCCACAGCCACGGTCGCACCGGGCGTCAGGCTGCCCAGTCCCGGCCGGCTCATCACCTTGGCCGCGCCGAGCCGGATCAGGAAGTCCGGCGTGACTTCCGCCACCAGGTTGAACGAGGGCAGGGTGTCGTCATAGGTGCGGTTGGCCGTGGTCTGCACCGTGCCGTTGGCCAGCGTGGACAGGCCGGTGGAGGACTGCTTGGTGCGCACGTACCGCACGCCCACGTTGCCCGACAGGGGCAGGCCGCCCAGTTCGGTGGAGAACTCGCCCATCAAGTAGGCACCGCGGTCCTTTTCTTCCACGCTGCGCACATTGTTGGCACGCGGCGCCACCGCGAAGCTGCCGCTGTTGCTGTAGATGTCGAACTGCTCGGCAATCGCCCCGAGGTCGGGGACGACCCAGCTGGCGGGGCTGCCGTTGATGCCCTTCAGCCCTGCGGGCGTGGTCATGCCCGCCGGCACGACCTTCGTGCCATCGGCAAAGCCGGGTACGGCCAGCTCGCTGGCACGGCGCAGCTCGGTGGTGCTGAACGTGTAGTCCTTGGCCAGCACGCCGCCCTTCAGGCGGAAGCCCGGGCCGAGATTCCAGTTGAAGTCGATCTGGCCGGTATCGAAGTCATTGTCCACGTACTGCGGCCGCAGTCGGATTTCCGCCAGCTCCCAGCCGTTGGGGTTGGTCGGGTCGATGCCATAGTTGAGGACCGGCGCGCGGTTGTTGCCACGATAGTCGTAGCTGTAACCATCGACGTCATACTTGTCCATGATCACCGTGGTCTGCACGGGGTTCTCATGCCTGGAGCGCGAGATGCCGATCTTGCCGGACAGGGTGAAATCATCTCCGAAGCGATGCTGGCCGTTCAGTGCGATCTGCTTGAACTCGGTACTCCATTCGTCATGGCGGCTTTCGGAACGGATGTCGACATTGTCGAACTCGCCCTGGACCAGGGCGTTGTTCTCGATCACGCCGTTGCGGACCACCATGGCCGGCTTGCCGACCAGGCGCGGCGTGCTGCTGGTGCCGCGGCTGAAGGAGATCGCCTCGATGTAGTTTTCATCGCGGGTGGCATCGATCTTCGAGTACAGCGCGTCGAGCGAGATTTCAGTGGCATCGCCGGGTTTCCACTGCAGCGAGCCGGTCACGCCCAGGCGCTTCTGCTCATGCTCCATCTGCACGTAGCGCGGGAAACGCGGATGGAACACGTTGGCACCACGCGCTGCGGCGAACGGCGAAGAGGCCGCGAAATTGCCGTTGCTCGGGCCGTTGGCCCAGCGCCCGGTGTTGGAGCCTTCCTCCAGCGCCTGGCGCTCGGAGTAGGCCACCGAAAGCAGGGCGCCGAAGGTGCCATCGGCGAAGGTATTGGATACCAGCGCCGCGACCCGCGGGTCGGCCTTCTCGACCATGGCGTTGTAGCTGGCCTGGCCACTGGCGGCGAAGGTGAAGCCCTCATAGTCGAACGGCCGCGCGGTACGCAGATCGACCGTGGCACCCAGCGAGCCTTCTTCAACGTCGGCCGAGGCGGTCTTGCGCACCAGCAGCTGCGAGAACAGGTCCGAGGCGAACACATTGAAGTCGAAGCCACGGCCGCGGTTGGTGCCACCGCTCTGGTCACCGGCGCCGACGGTGGTCAGCGCCTCCATGCCGTTGATGCGCACGCGGGTGAAATCCGGGCCCAGGCCGCGCACGGAGATGTTGCGGCCTTCGCCGGCCTCGCGGGTGATGACCACGCCCGGGATGCGCTGCAGTGATTCGGCCAGATTCAGGTCGGGGAACTTGCCGATGTCCTCGGCAACGATGGCGTCGACCACGCCGGCTTCGCCGCGCTTGATGTCCAGCGCCTTTTCAACGCTGGCGCGGTAGCCGGTGACGGTAACCGTGTCCAGATCGGTGGCGGCCTGCTGCTGGGCAGCCGCCGTGGTGGACAGGGCCAGCGCCACGCCCATTGCCAGCAAGGTAACCGGTGTCTTTTTTCCGTGGATCCGAGATTGCATGCCTTTCCCCTCTCCCAAAGGTCTGGTATCGCAGCTGTGCAGCGGAATGACACCGCTGGTCAAAGCCGACGTTAACAGCACGCCTCGAATCGGGCATCTTGCAGCGCAACAGATCCGCAATGTCTCCAAGACGCTTGCAGGACAATGGTTTCGACATACGAACCGAGCATCCGCAGCGCAACTTCGGTCTAGAATGACACCGCTAGTCAACGCCACACCCCCACGTGGTCCACAACCATGCCGCGCAGTGTCCCACGCTGGCGGCAAGCACGAAGGAGCGGAGATGGGTCGTATCGTGTGTTTCGGGGAGCTGCTGCTGCGCCTGGGTGCGCCCGGCCGCGAGCTGCTGCTGCAGTCTCCGCAGTTGCAGGTGCACGTGGGCGGAGCGGAAGCCAACGTGGGTGTCTCGCTGTCCCGGCTGGGACACCAGGTCTCGATGGTCGGCGCGGTCGCAGGCAACCCGCTCGGTGCCCACGCGCTGGCAGAACTGCGCCGGCACGGCGTGGACACCCGCCACGTTCACGAGGTGCCGGGCGCTCGGATGGGGCTGTATTTCCTCACCACCGGGGCGGTCCAGCGTGCCAGCGAAGTGGTCTATGACCGCGCGGACTCGGCGTTCGCGCGCAGCACTGCGGGCGACCATGACTGGCCGGCGTTGCTGCAGGGCGCGCACTGGCTGCACCTGTCCGGGGTCAGCCCGGCACTGGGGCCGGAGGTCGCCGCAGCGACGCTGGATGCCGCACGCGCGGCGCGGCAGGCCGGGGTTCGTGTTTCCTTTGACGGCAACTTCCGCCCCAGGCTCTGGCAGCGCTGGGGTGGTGACGCCCAGGCCGTGCTGCACGAGCTGTTCGCCCAGGCCGACATCGTCTTCGCCGACCACCGTGACATGGAGGTGGTGCTGGACCGGCCGTTCACGCAACAGGAGCCGGTCGCCCGCGTCGAGGCCGCCGCCGTCGCTGCGTTCGCAGCGTTTCCACAGCTGCAGTGGATGGCGTGCACGCAGCGGCAGGTGATAAGCGTCGACCACCATGCGATGGGTGCACTGTTGCTGGGCCGCGACGGAACACGCGCGCAGGCGCCCGTGCGCCAGCTGCAGGGCATCGTCGATCGCATCGGCGGTGGCGATGCCTTCGCGGCCGGCATCCTGCATGGCATCCTGTCCGGCCTTGATGCCGACGCCACTGTGCGCTTCGGCCTGGCCGCCGGGGCCCTGAAGCATTCCATCCCCGGTGATTTCAATCCTGTCAGCGAAGCTGACGTGCTGGCCCTGATGGGCGAGGAGCGATTCGATGTCCGCCGCTGATCCGCGCGTGCGCGCGGTGCTGAAACTGGCACCGGTGATTCCGGTGTATACCCCCGGCTCGGTGGAGGAGGCCGTGCAGGTCGCACAGGCGCTGTTCCGTGGTGGCCTGCCGGTAATCGAAGTCACGCTGCGCACGCCGCAGGCGATGGACGCCATCAGGGCGATGCGGGAGGCGGTACCCGATGCCGTGGTCGGTGCCGGCACCGTCCTCACGCCCGCGCAGATGCAGGCGGCCCGGGTGGCGGGCGCGCGTTTCGCCGTGTCGCCCGGCGCTACGCCGGCCCTGTATGCAGCCGCCCGCGATGCCGACCTGCCCTACCTGCCGGGCGTGGCCACCGGGTCGGAATTGATCCTGGGCCTGGAGCACGGCCTGGATACGTTCAAATTCTTCCCTGCCGTGCAGGCTGGCGGCGCCGCGCTGCTGTCGGCCTGGCACGGGCCGTTCGCCGATGTCCGCTTCTGCCCGACGGGCGGGATCAGCGTGCAGACCGCACCACAGTTCCTGCACCTGCCCAACGTGCTGTGCGTGGGCGGTTCGTGGCTGACCACCCCGGCGCTGCTGCAGACCCGCGACTGGGATGCCATCGAACGCCTGGCCCGCGAGGCCGCGGTGCTGGCCGGCTGAGGCCGCTGCTGCATTGCACCGGGCACCGTCGCGCGCGCTCAGCGCGTGGCGGGCCGGCCCAGGCGCCGGTACAGCGTGCTGCGGCTGATGCCCAGCTGCTTGGCCGCCGCGGAGATGTTGCCGTCGGCGGCCTGCAGGGCCTGACGCATCACCTCCTCGGCGATATCGCGCAGCCCACCGCGGACAGCGCAGGCGCTGTCTGCGGCCGTCACCTGCGGCGACAGCGGCGTGCTCATCAGGTCCGCCGGCAGGTGTGCTGCAGTGATCGGCTCGCCGGGGTCGCTCAACGCCACCAGGGTGCGCAGGCAGGCCTGCAGCTGCCGCAGGTTGCCCGGCCAGCGCTGCCGTTGCAGCAGCTCCAGCACCTCGGCCTGCAGTACGCGGCCTTGGGCCATCGGTGCCCACAGCGCCTGCAGCAGGGCGCCGCGCTCGTCCAGTTCGCGCAGGGTGGGCAGGTGCACCACATGATCGGCGATGCGGTAGTACAGGTCCGCGCGGAAGCGTCCGTCGGCCACGGCCTGCTGCAGGTCGCGGTGGCTGGCGCAGACGAGGGCGAAGTCCAGCTTTACCGGACGGCCACCGCCGAGCGGTGACAGTTCGCGTTCCTGCAGTACGCGCAGCAGTCGCGGCTGCAGGGCCAACGGCATGTCGCCGATCTCATCGAGGAACAGCACACCCCCCTGGGCCTGCCTCAGCAGGCCGGTACTGCCCTGCCGGCGCGCGCCGGTGAAGGCCCCTTCCTCGTAGCCGAACAACTCCGCTTCGATCAGCCCCTCTGGCAGGGCCGCGCAGTTCACCGCCACCAGCGGCTGGCCGGCGCGCGTACTGCGGCGGTGCAGCTCGCGTGCGAATACTTCCTTGCCGGTGCCCGTCTCCCCCTGCACCAGCACCGGCAGGCCGGCATCGAGCACGCGCACGGCCCGGTGCAACTGCTGCTGCACCGGCGTGGCCAGCACCGTGCCGGGCGCCGCCGGCACGGGAGCCACGGGGACCACGCGCGGAGCGCGTGCGGGCACGACGCTGCCGGCGCGTGCGCGGCGCTTGCTTTCACTGTGGCCGTACAGCGCGCGTCCCTGCCGGTCCAGCAGCATGCCGTCGTCGTGCAGCCGCGCGAGTGGCTGGTCGAACAGGGCCTCGTAGGAGGCGTGGCCGATGTCGTGCCGGTCCAGCCCGAACAGCCCCAGGCCAACGCGGTTGGCAGCCACCAGGCGGCCGTTGCGGAAGCCGAGCAGCGCTTCGCGCGGGCTGCCCAGCAGCAACGGCTGGGCATGCAGGTGCAGCAGTTCGCAGTCGTCCAGTCCGTCGGCAAAGTAACGGTGCTCGATCTGGTCCACGGCCTGGCGACCCAGCGCCAGCGCATGCAGATGGGCGTGGCGCGCGTCACCGGAAATGTCGAGCACGCCCACGCGCTGGCCGAAGGGATCGAAGATCGGTGTGGCCGAGCAGGTGAGGATGCCGTGCGGGGCGAAGAAATGCTCGCCGCCGCGTACCTGCAGGGCGCGGCCTTCGACGATGGCGGTGCCGATGGCATTGGTGCCGACGGTGCCTTCGTCCCAGCGCACGCCGGGCATCAGCGCGACCTGGCCGGCACGGTCCAGGAAGCTGTTGCTGCCCTCGGCATCCAGCACCCAGCCTTCCTCATCGGTGAGCAGCACGATGCCATCACTGCTGGCCAGCGAGCCGGCCAGGCCTTCCAGCTCGGGCCGGGCCAGCCGCCATAGGCGCTCGCGGCGCTGGCGCAGTTCGCGCAGGGAGGGTTCGGGCACCGGCGCCACGTCGGGCCGTGCATCCACCGATAGGCCCTGGCGCTGGCAGCGCCGCCACGACTGCAGGATGGCGTCGGGTACCACGCCAGCCGGCACTGCACCGCGCTCGAAGAAGGCACGGCGCGCGCCGCCGACGCGCTCGGGAAGAATCGGCTGGGACACCCTCTCGCTCCTTGTCGCATTCTGCGACAGCTGTTGCGGGCACTGTTTCGATTAAAAGCACATCCCGCCTTCAAGTGCCATGACGTCCACTGGTGCGCTGCGGCATTCCGCCAGGGGACCGCCAACACTGATGCCGCCGCGCCGCGTGATGCGCCGCAGCACCAGCGGGATTGGCACGCTCGTTGCGGTAGCCGGGCAGGTCCCGGGTTGTCCGGGCCATCCAAGGAGTGCCCCCGATGAATGCCGTTGCTTCAATCCCGCCCTCGCCCTCAACCGACCCGGCCGGTCCCGGCACGCTGTTCAAACCCCGCTACGACAACTACATCGGTGGCCAGTGGGTGGCACCGCGCAGCGGCCAGTACTTCGACAACATCACGCCGATCACCGGCAGGGTGCTCACCTCGGTGGCGCGCTCCAACGCCGACGACATCGAGGCCGCGCTGGATGCGGCCCATGCCGCCAAGGAAGACTGGGGCAGGCGCTCCACCGCCGAGCGCGCCAACCTCCTCAACCGCATCGCTGACCGCATCGAGCAGAACCTGGAACTGATCGCGCGCGCCGAGACCTGGGACAACGGCAAGCCGATCCGCGAAACCCTCAACGCCGACATCCCGCTGATGGTCGACCACTTCCGCTATTTCGCAGGCGTGGTGCGCGCGCAGGAAGGCAGCCTGTCGGAGATCGACAAGGACACCGTGGCCTATCATTTCCACGAACCGCTGGGTGTGGTCGGCCAGATCATCCCGTGGAACTTCCCGTTGCTGATGGCGGCCTGGAAGCTGGCCCCGGCGCTCGCCGCCGGCAACTGCGTGGTGCTCAAGCCGGCCGAGCAGACCCCGGCCTCGATCTTGGTGCTGATGGAGATCATCGGTGACCTGCTGCCCCCGGGCGTGCTCAACATCGTCAACGGCTTTGGCCTGGAAGCAGGCAAGCCGCTGGCCAGCAGCCCACGCATCGCCAAGATCGCCTTCACCGGCGAGACCAGCACCGGCCGCCTGATCATGCAGTACGCCAGCCAGAACCTGATTCCGGTGACGCTGGAACTGGGCGGCAAGTCGCCCAACATCTTCTTCGCCGACGTGATGGCCGAGGACGATGATTTCCTCGACAAGGCCGTGGAGGGCTTCGTGCTGTTCGCGCTGAACCAGGGCGAAGTGTGCACCTGCCCGTCGCGTGCGCTGGTACAGGAATCCATCTACGAGCGTTTCATGGAACGGGTGCTCAGGCGCGTGGCCGCGATCAGGCAGGGTGATCCGCTGGACCCGGACACCATGATCGGCGCACAGGCCTCCGCCGAACAGCTGGACAAGATCCTCTCCTACATCGACATCGGCAAGCAGGAAGGGGCCGAAGTGCTGATCGGTGGCGAGCAGAACACCCTGGGTGGCGACCTGGCCGGTGGTTACTACGTGAAACCCACCGTATTCAGGGGCCACAACCGCATGCGCATCTTCCAGGAGGAGATCTTCGGGCCGGTGGTAGCGGTGACCACCTTCAAGACCGAGGAAGAAGCTCTGCAGATCGCCAACGACACGCTGTACGGCCTGGGTGCCGGCGTGTGGAGCCGGGACGCCGCGCGCCTCTACCGCATGGGCCGTGCCATCCAGGCCGGGCGCGTGTGGACCAACTGCTATCACGCCTACCCGGCGCACGCCGCATTCGGTGGCTACAAGCAGTCGGGCATCGGCCGCGAGAACCACCGGATGATGCTCGACCACTACCAGCAGACCAAGAACCTGCTGGTCAGCTATTCGCCGAAGAAGCTCGGCTTCTTCTGATGGATTGATCGGGATCAAGGCGCAGGCATGGGGCCGGCGCCATCCTGTCTGCAAGCGCACTACGGAGAAGCATGCATGAACAGAACCATGAAGGCCGCCGTCGTCCGTGAGTTCGGCAAGCCACTGGTCATCGAGGAAGTCGTGGTACCGCGCCCGGGGGCGGGCGAGGTGCTGGTCAGGATCGAGGCTTGTGGCGTCTGCCATACCGACCTGCACGCCGCCGAGGGCGACTGGCCGGTGAAACCGAACCCGCCGTTCATCCCCGGCCACGAGGGCGTGGGGCACGTCGTGGCCGTGGGAGGCGGGGTAGGGCACGTCAAGGAAGGCGACAGGGTCGGCATCCCCTGGTTGTACTCGGCGTGTGGTCATTGCGAACACTGCCTGGGTGGCTGGGAAACGCTGTGCGAGACGCAGCGCAATACCGGCTACTCGGTCAACGGCGGCTTCGCCGAGTACGCACTGGCCGATGCCAACTATGTCGGCCTGCTTCCGAAGGAGGTGGGCTTCGTCGAGATCGCGCCGGTGCTGTGCGCCGGCGTGACCGTCTACAAGGGCCTGAAGGTCACCGACACCAAGCCCGGTGACTGGGTGGCGATTTCCGGCATCGGTGGCCTGGGCCACATGGCCGTGCAGTACGCCCGTGCGATGGGCCTGAACGTGGCCGCAGTGGACGTGGACGACGCCAAGCTGGCACTGGCCCGCCAGCTGGGCGCGCAGGTCACCGTCAACGCGCGCACCACCGACCCGGCCGCGTTCCTCAGGAAGGAAATCGGCGGCGCCCACGGTGCGCTGGTCACCGCGGTATCGCCGAAGGCGTTCGAGCAGGCACTGGGCATGGTGCGCCGTGGCGGCACTGTCTCGCTCAATGGCCTGCCGCCCGGCAACTTCCCGCTGGACATCTTCGGCATGGTGCTCAACGGCATTACCGTGCGCGGCTCGATCGTCGGTACCCGCCTGGACCTGCAGGAATCGCTGCAGTTCGCCGCCGAGGGCAAGGTCGCGGCCACGGTCAGCACCGACCGCCTGGAAAACATCAACGACGTGTTCGCGCGCATGCATGCGGGCACCATCGAAGGCCGCGTGGTGCTCGACTTCGCCGCCTGACCGCCTGTGCATGGCCGCCGTCGCTCCGTCCCCCTCTCCCACGGACGCGGCGGCCATGCCGATTCATCGGATCGGATCCACACACATTTCGGTAGTGCCGGCCGCTGGCCGGCATGCCGGGTTCTCCGCCGCAGCCGTACAATGCGCGCATGCCTGGCGTGCTCAAGACCCTGTTGCTGTCCCTCGTTGCCCTGATCGGCGGTGTGCTGTCGCTTGCGCTGGTCAGCAGCGTCGCCAGCTGGCTGCCACCGTTGCTGGGCCTGTCGCCGGACAACAACAGCGTGCAGCTGGGCTGGGATCTCACCTTCAGCGTGCTCGGTGGCATCGCCGGGGTTTCCTTTGCCACCTATTACGCGCCCTGCTGGCCGCGATCGCACGGCTTCTCGATCTGGTCGCTGGTCGCGCTGGGCTGTGGCTACGCCATGTGGACGGCGGGTGCGGATTTCCCGTTCTGGTTCGTCATTTCACTGCTGGCGTCGCTGCCGTTGCAACTGCTGGCCGGCTGGTGGTTCGGCCGTCGCGCCTCGCGCGATCCGCGCTGAGCGCATGCAGGTAGTGCCGGCCGCTGGCCGGCAACCTCGGCCATCCTGCCGTT
>NZ_JAXBQL020000005.1:0-84233 GCF_047520565.2 Stenotrophomonas sp. FR012 | reverse complement strand
CGGCCAGCGGCCGGCACTACCGCTTCAGCGACGGCAGCGTCTGCTTCAACTGCGCGATGCCCTGCCATGGGTCACTCTTCAGGCGTTGCGCCTTCGCCAGCGCTTTGCCCATGGGAAATGCGTCGGCGGCACTGATACGAGCCAGTTCATCCCAGCGCAGCGGTACTGCCACACCGGCGGAATCGCGCGCACGCAACGACCACGAGCACACACTGGTGGCACCCCGCGTATTGCGCAGCCAGTCGATGAAAATGACGCCGCCACGCTTGGCCTTGCTCATTGTCGCCACGTAGCGGTCGGGCGCCCGCTCCGCCATCGCCCGGGCGAACGCCTCACAGAACGCCTTGGCCTGTTCCCAGTCGGCCTTGGGCCGCAGCGGCACCACCACGTGCACGCCCTTGCCACCGGACAGCCGCACGAAACTCTTCAGGCCGACTTCCTGCAGGCGGTCACGGACATCACGCGCAGCAGCTTTCACCTCTGCCCAACCCACCCCTTCACCGGGATCGAGATCGAACACCAAGCGATCCGGGTGCTCGGGATCGGCCACGGTCGCGCCCCACGGATGCAGCTCCAGGGTGTTCATCTGCACCAGTTGCAGCAGGCCCCGCACATCGTCGATGTAGACGTAGTCCTCGCGGCCGCTCTTCTGCTGAAGGGGCACCGCGTGCACGGCATCGCCCAGGCCGGGGCCATGGTGCTTCTGGAAGAAGCAGGCCTTGCCCACGCCATCCGGGCAGCGCAGCAGTGACAAGGGCCGCCCGACAATTTCGGGCAGGATCCAGCGCGCCACGCGCTGGTAGTAGTCCGCCACGTCGCCCTTGCTGAGCTTCTGCCTTGGGAACACCACCCGCTCTGGATGGGTGATCTGGACCTCGCCCCCGGCTTCAGCACTCGAGACGGCCACTCCCAGGTCCTCCTTCTGCTTGTCGCTGCGCAGCCGCTTGAAACTGGCCTGGCGCAGCAGGCCTTCCTTGCCCCAGCCACGGAATGCCACCTCCGCCACCGTCACCGGCTTCACCCAGCGCACGCTCGCGGCGCGGAACGGCACGTGCGCCGGCAGCTGCAGCACAGGCGTCTTCACCGCCAACGGCTGCAGCGCCTTGTGCAGCGCGCGCAGGCTTTCGTCGTCGAAGCCGGTGCCAACGCGGCCCACATAGCGCAAGGCGCCCTTGTCCGGCGTCGCCAGCAGCAGCGAGCCGAACCCCACCCGGGAGCCCTTCGGTGCCGTGTAGCCGACAATCGCGAACTCGTCGGTGTCTTCGTGCTTCACCTTCACCCAGCTGCGTGCACGGGTGTTCACGTAGGGCGCATCCACCTGCTTGCTGACGATGCCTTCGAATCCCGCCTTGCCGCTGGCATCGAATACCTGCGGGCCATGGTCGATCACGTGCTCGCTGAAGGCCAGGGTTCCGGGCGTGGGACCGATGAGATCCTTCAGCAGCGCCTTGCGCTCCAGCAGCGGTGAACGACTGATGTCCACGCCGGCCACACCCGGCAGATCGAAAACGATGTAGCGCAACGGTTGCTTCGAACTCCCGTCGATCACGCGCTGCAGCGCGGCGAAGTCGCTGCGTCCATCCCGGTCCAGCACCACCAGCTCACCGTCCAGGCGCGCATCCCGCACCGGCAGTGCCTGCACGGCCTGTACCACCTCGGGGAAATCACCGGTCCAATCCAGGCCGTTGCGGGAGCGCAGAGTCACCTTGCCTTCGTGCAGATCGGCCAGCAGGCGATAGCCATCCCACTTGATCTCATGCAACCAGCGCTCGCCGTCCGGTGCACTGTCGCGATGATCGGTCAACTGTGGCTTGAAAGCACGCGGGTAGGGCGTGTCACGCGCGCCATCCAGGTTCAGCGCTCGCGCATGCCAACGCGCATCGGCCTTGCGGGTCGCCGATCGTGCAGCCGGTGCGGCGCGCGTTGACTTGCCCACCGTGCGCTTGCTCACTGCGGATGTGCGTTTCGGCATGGGGGATTGGAGCAGATCATCTGCTTCGGCATCACGCGCTTCCTCGTCGTCGCGTTTGATCAACAACCACTGTACCTGGCGTCCCTTCATCGCTGTGCGCACCAGCTTCCAGCCGCCAGCCAGGCGTTGCCCATGCAGCACGAAGTCGATCTTTCCCGCTGCCAGTGCCTGCAGTGGATCGCCTTCGCAGGCCCATGTGCCGTGATCGAAGACCTCCACGTGGCCAGCGCCGTAGTGGCCTTCGGGAATATCTCCTTCGAAACCGGCGTAGGACAGCGGATGGTCTTCCACTTCCACGGCCAGCCGCTTGTCACCAGCGCGAAGCGAAGGACCCTTCGGCACCGCCCAGCTTTTCAGCACACCATCCATCTCAAGGCGGAAGTCATAGTGCCGCGAAGTGGCATGGTGCAGCTGTGTGACAAAGATCGGCCGCCGCTTCGGGTTGCCGTGTGCGGGCGTGTCGTCAGGTTCCGGTGTCTGCCCGAAGCCACCGCCAAGTCGGCGCTTTCGCCGGTACTGGTGCAACGACATGGCTCAACCTGCCTTGCGCCGTGCAGCGGTTCTCTTTGCGGCCTTCTTCGTTGCCTTCTTTGCGGCCTTCTTTACCGTCGGCTTGGTGGCTGCTTTCCGCGTTGCCATCTTCTTCGCCGGCGTACGCTTGTTCGCGTCCAGGCTCTTCTGCAGCAGCGCCATGAAATCGACCACGTTGGTGGTGGAATCCTCGCGCGATACAGGCTCATCCTCCACCCGGGTGGTACCGCCCTTGGACTTGATGCGCTTGTTCAGCACCTGCTGCAGGCGCTCGCGGAATTCGTCGTGGTACTGCGACGGATCCCAATCACCGGACATCGACTCGATCAACTGCTCGGCCATCGCCGTTTCCTTGCTGCTGATGCGGTAATCGGCGAGCTTTCCGGTGGGCAGCTTGTAATCTTCGGGATCCACCAGTTCCTGCGGATAGCGCAGGATCATCAGCACCAGCGCGTCCGCATGCGGCATCACCGCGCACAGGTATTCGCGGGTACGCACCACCACCCGGGCGATGCCCACCTTGCCGGTACTGCGCAATGTCTCGCGCAGCAGCACGTAGCCCTTTTCGGCCTTCTTGCCGGGCACCAGCAGGTAGGGTTTCTCGAAGTAGCGCGGGTCGATCTGCGCGGCGTCCACGAACGATTCCACCTCCACCGCTTCGTGGCTTTCCGGTGCCGCAGACCGGATATCGCCTTCCTCCAGCACGACATAGCTGCCCTTGTCGTACTCATAGGCTTTGACGATGTCCTTCCATGGCACTTCCTCGCCGGTATCGGCGTTGACTCGCTCGAAGCGGATCGGCTTGCGGTCGCGGGAGTCGAGCATGCGGAACTGCAGATCGACCTTGCGTTCGCCTGACATCAGCGACACCGGCACGTTGAGCAGGCCAAACGACAGCGTGCCGGTCCAGATCGGGCGGGCCATGGGCGTACCTTTGGCGGGGCGGGGCATCCAGCTTCGGATGGGCGGTGTAAACCACCCGTGTCGATACCGTGCACGTGGGTTCTACGGAGAACGGCAGTGCCGGCTGCGGGCCGGCAGAGCTCGCGGCCTGAAGTTTCCTGAGGTTGCCGGCCAGCGGCCGGCACTACTGCAGCAGCGGCCTCACCGCCGCCGCAGGAATATGATCCAGCGCGCGCCAGGCGTCTTCCACCACCGGCCGTGCCTGCGACCAGCTCAACCGCGACTGCCCGCGCATCTGTTCCCAGTGTTCGGCCAGTTCCTCACAGGTATCCGCGGCGTCACCGCGCGGCCAGTCCGCAGCGTGGGTGGTCAATGCGAAGGCATAGACCGGGCATAGATCGCGCCAGTTGCGGTGGTTCTGCCCGCGACGCTCTTCGTAGTCGCTGAGCATGTACTGCAGGTAGTCCTGCGCCACCGCCTGCGGATCTTCATGGCGGCGCGTGCGGCGTTGTGCGGTGCGCTGGCCGAGCGGATCGAGCAGGGCGTTGAACACGGACGGTGCGGGTCGTTCAAGACGGGGCATGGCCGGCTCCTGCAGCGGGGGCGGGTGGGCAGGAATACGCGCGGTGCCGTTACCGGGGGGTGAGCGAGATGTTCATGACGCCGGGTTCGCGGCGGCTTTACCTGTGGCGCGGTGTAGTGGGAGCCCCGAGCGCAGGTAGCCAGACCATGAGCCGAGAGAATTCCCGAGACCCGTTGCGGGAAAACCACCCGCCCATTCCCGGTGAACAGCGCGGCAAGCGCGATGCCGACAATGCCGACTACCGCGGCACCGGCGCACCTTTCTACGACGCCGAGCACGGTGGCGACCATCTGCCGGTGAAGCACGAGGCTGAACAGGCCGCCCAGGACCGCAAGGATGGCGGCGACCGCCATCGCGGCGGCCAGGAAAGCCCGCTCAAACGTCGCGAACGCAAGCAGCGCGCCAGCGACAACCAGGACGAGGCGCTGCAGGAGACCTTCCCGGCCAGCGACCCGACCTCGCCGTTCGTACCGGCCAAGGCGCCCGACTGACGGGTAGTGCCGGCCCCTGGCCGGCAACCCCCTGACGCCCTGCGCGGCGCGATGCCGGCCAGGACCCCCGATTTACGGGTAGTGCCAGCCGCTGGCCGGCAACCTCCTGCCGTCGTGCACGGCGCGATGCCGGCCAGCGGCCCGCACTACCCCTTTCAGCGCCACGACCATTGCAGGCCGACGTTGGCTCGCCGTCCCGGCCCCGGTTCGTAGAAGCGCCCGTTGCCGTCGTTGACGATCACCGAGCCGATGTAGGCCTGGTCCAGCACGTTCTCCAGCCGGGCGAAGGCGCGCAGCTCGCCACCTGGCAGTGTCCAGAGACGACCGGCTTCCAGGTTCAGCAACGCGTAGCCCGGCGCCCGCTCCGTGGCCACGTCGTTGACCAGGGTATCGGTGCTGGCGGCGGCCTCCAGCGCCCACTGCCAGTCGGCCGGGGTCCACTGCAGCCGGGCAAACGCCTGCTGGCGCGGTACGCCGGGCAAGCGGCTGCCAGCGGAAACCCAGGTGTTCGAGGTCAGGTACGGCGCACGCACCTGCGCCTGCAGCCAGGTCCAGGCCACCTGCAGTTCCAACTGTTCTGCCAACGGCTGCCGGTAGCGCAGTTCCACGCCCTGGCGGCGGGTGCGGCCGATGTTGCGATAGGTGCTGCGTCCGCCGATGTTGCTGGCAACTGCCAACTCATCGTCGGTATCTGCGCGGAACAGGCTGATATCGAGCTGGGTTCCGTCCTGTGCATGCCATTTGCTGCCCACCTCCAGGCTGCGGCTGCGCGCCGCCGCCAGATCCAGCGCCAGTCCCGCCTGCCCGTCGGCGCGATACCCCAGCTCGTTGAAGGTGGGCGTCTCGAAGCCACGGCCCACCGCCGCGTGCAGCCGCCACTGCGGGCTGGCCGCGAAGCTGATCCCGGCCACCGGCGTGGTGGCCTGGTAGCGGCGGTGGCCGCTGTCGTCCGGGTTGCGGGCGGTGATGTAGCGATCGTCGGATTCGAAGCGCACGGCGCTGTGACGCACGCCAGCCAGCAATGACCAGCGTGGACTCCACTGCCACCACGCCTGGGCGAACTGATCGACGTTCTGCACGGTGTCGATCTGGTCTCTGCGCAGCCGCCCACGCACGCCGAAAGCGCTGCCGATGAAGTTCTCGTAGCCGGTGCGATGCTGGCGCTGGCGGTCGGCGCTGAACCCGGCCACCAGATCCAGCGGTCGGCCGGCGAGGTCGCCGTGCCAGCCCCAGCGCGCGTCCAGCCCGCCATAGCCGCCCTCCAGGTCGATCACCCCGCCGGCATGCAACGGGCTGTTGGTCTGAGCTGCCGGCGGGATCGGCAGGTACTGGCGTACCGCGCGCTGGCCGGCATAGCCCATCAGCTGCCAACGCTGCGCCCCGGTTTCACGGGTCCAGCGCAGGCCAGCCTGCTGCTGGCGCACCGATTTACGGGTGTTGTACTGGTGCGCCACGGCGGTGGCCTGGCGCGGATCGGCCGCCACCTGGGTACGGCTCAGGCCCAGCGGGTCCTGCGCATCGGGGGCATCGAAGGCATTGAGCAGCAGCTCCAGCCGCCCCCCGCCGAGATCGCCACCGATACGCGCAGCGAGCGATTCGCGACGGGCACGGCTGTGGTCGCGCCAGCCATCGGTGCGGAAGTGATTGGCGGCGATGTTGTAATCCAGAACACGGCCGGCACCCTTCAGTTGCGCGCCGACGCTGAGCGTGTTGTCGGCACCCGCGTTGACGCGCAGCCGCCACGGGTCGCCGGCCTGGCCCTGTGCGCTCCAGACCTGCAGCACGCCGCCGGAGGAATTGCCGTACAGCGCCGAGAACGGCCCGCGCAGCACGTCGATCCGTTCGGCACCGAGCAGGCTGGCATGCGACAGCTGGCCCTGTCCGTCGGGCATGGTCGCCGGCACCCCGTCGATCAACACCCGCACCCCACGCACACCGAAGGTCGAGCGCGCACCAAAGCCACGGATCGACAGCTGGGTGTCCTGCGCGAAGTTCTGGCGGTCACGGGCGACCAGGCCCGGGACCCCGGCCAGCGCCTCGGACAGCTGTGCGCCGGCGCCGGCGCGGCCGGCGTCGATCCAGACCGTGTCCAGGCTGGCCGGCAACGCGAGCGGGTCGATGCCCGGCACCCGCGCTGCCTGCACCTGCACGCTCGGCAGGGCGGTCGGTGCGGGCCCGGCCACGGCCGCCCAGGGCGACAGCAGCAGGATGGACAACGGCAGGCAATGGCGGCGTGCGGCGGGATTCATGATTCAGGTTGATGGATCAGGCGGCAACGCACGCCATGGTACGGGGCTACGGATGACGACGGCGGCGGCCAGCCCCGGCAGGCTTTGTTACGATGGGCTGTTTCCGGCTGCAAGGCCGCAGACCGCGTAGCGCACTTCCTCCCCCTTTCCGTCTACCGAACGAGTACCGCCGTGTCCTTCTTTGCAAACGTGGAACTGGTCCCAGGCGACCCGATCCTGGGCCTGACCGAGGCGTACAACGCCGACAGCCGCCCGACCAAGGTCAACCTGGGTGTGGGCATCTACTACGACGAGAGCGGCCGCATCCCGCTGCTGCGCGCCGTCAAGCAGATCGAGCAGCAGCTTGCCGCTGACGCCAAACCGCGGGGCTACCTGCCGATCGATGGCCTGCCGGCATACACGCAGGCCACGCGAGAGCTGGTGTTCGGCAAAGACTCGCCGCTGCTGGCCGCCGGCCGCGTCACCACCGCACAGACCGTCGGTGGCAGCGGTGCGCTGCGCGTCGGCGCCGACGTGCTGAAGAAGCTGCTGCCGCACGCCACCGTGGCGCTGAGCAACCCGAGCTGGGAGAACCACCGTGCGGTATTCAGCGCGGCCGGTTTCGAGGTGCTGGATTACACCTATTTCGACCCGGCCAGCCATGGCGTCGACTTCAACGGCATGCTGGCCGACCTCGGCAAGCTGGAAGCCGGCACCGTAGTGCTGCTGCACGCCTGCTGCCACAACCCCACCGGTGCCGACCTCACGGTCAGCCAGTGGAAGCAGGTCGCGCAACTGCTGAAGGACAAGCAGCTGTTCCCCTTCATCGACATGGCCTACCAGGGCTTCGACAAGGGCATCGAGCAGGATGGCGCCGCCGTGCGCATCATCGCCGAAGCCGGCATCGACAGCTTCATCGTCGCCAACTCGTACTCCAAGTCGTTCTCGCTGTATGGCGAGCGCGTGGGTGCGTTGTCGATGGTGGCGCCGACCGCTGCTGACGCCAAGGCCGTGCAGTCGCAGGTCAAGCGCGTGATCCGCACCATCTACTCCAGCCCGTCCACCCACGGTGCTGCGCTGGTGGCCGGCGTGCTGACCAATCCGGAACTGCGCGCGATGTGGGAGCAGGAGCTGACCGAGATGCGCGAGCGCATCCACGCCCTGCGCCAGGGCCTGGTCGAAAAGCTGGCCGCTGCCGGTGCGCCGCAGTTCGGCTTCATCAACGAACAGGCCGGCATGTTCTCCTACTCGGGCCTGAGCCGTGAGCAGGTCGAACGCCTGCGCGACGAGTTCGGCATCTACGCCGTCGGCACCGGCCGCATCTGCGTGGCCGCGCTGAACCAGAACAACCTGGAATACGTCGCCAAGGCCGTGGCCACCGTCGCCAAGGGCTGAAGCAACGCACCAGTGGTTTGACAACAAAGGCGCCGAAAGGCGCCTTTGTTTTTGCTTCTGCTTTGCCTCTGCCTTTGCCACACCCTCCGCGCTCGCGGCGAACCCTGAAGCGCAGGGCGAGGTACACCGTGGCCAGGACCGTGAGGCGCATGGATGCGCCGACCGAGCCCCCATGGATGGGTTTACGGCGTGTCCTGGCCACGGTGTACCTCGCCCTGTGCCTCCATGAAGGAAGGCGCCACGAGCGCAACGCATCTGGAAACGATTACGCCTTCCCGCGCTCACGCACGCCCCCGCCAGACGGGCGACAATAGGCGTTTTCCCGCTGCCGAGACCTGCCCGACCATGTCCCGTACTTCGTTGACCCGCTTCCTGATCCAGGAACAGCACGCCGGCCGCATCAATGCCGACCTGCGCCAGCTGATCGCCGTGGTCGCCCGCGCCTGCACCAGTATCTCCATCGCCGTCAGCAAGGGCGCCCTCGGTGGCGTGCTCGGCGACGCCGGTACCGGCAACGTGCAGGGTGAAGCACAGAAGAAGCTGGACGTGATCAGCAACGAGATCCTGCTCGAAGCCAATGCCTGGGGCGGCCATCTCGCTGCCTGCGCCTCGGAGGAAATGGACCATAGCCAGCCGGTGCCGGATATCTATCCGCGCGGTGATTTCCTGCTGCTGTTCGATCCCCTCGACGGCAGCTCCAACATCGACGTCAACGTCTCCGTCGGCACCATCTTCTCGGTGCTGCGCTGCCCGACCAACGTCGAGCTGCCAGGCGATGACGCCTTCCTGCAGCCGGGCAGCAAGCAGATCGCCGCTGGCTACTGCATCTACGGGCCCAGCACCCAGCTGGTGCTGACCGTCGGCCACGGCACCCACGCCTTCACTCTGGACCGCGAGAAGGGCGAGTTCGTGCTGACCACCGAGAACATGCAGATTCCGGCGGCCACCCAGGAGTTCGCCATCAACATGTCCAACCAGCGTCACTGGGAAGCGCCGATGCAGGCCTACGTCAGCGACCTGCTGGCAGGCAAGGAAGGCGCGCGCGGCAAGAACTTCAACATGCGCTGGATCGCCAGCATGGTGGCCGACGTGCATCGCATCCTGACCCGCGGCGGCATCTTCATCTACCCGTGGGACAAGAAGGATCCGTCCAAGGCCGGCAAGCTGCGCCTGATGTACGAAGCCAATCCGATGGGCCTGCTGGTCGAACAGGCCGGCGGCGCCGCCTGGACCGGCCGCGAGCGCATCCTCGACATCCAGCCCCACCAGCTGCACCAGCGCGTGCCGGTGTTCCTGGGTTCGCGCGAGGAAGTGGCCGAAGCGGTGCGTTACCACCACGCGCACGACGAAGCGCAGGGCTGACGGCTCGACGCCTGACGGCGGTCATGGCAGTTCGATGACATGACCGCAGGGTGACACCGCGGGCGGCAAACGGCACCATCAAGCCGTTGCCGCCGAAGGAATGCACGCATGCACGAGCAGGGCCCGGTCGATTTCATCGAAGTCATCCACAACGCCGTCCCCAGTGAGGTCTGCGCGGCCATCGTCGAGCGCATGCGTGCCACGCGTGGCCTGCTGCCCGGCGCGGTGGGCAGTGGCGTGTTCCCCGAACTCAAGCACAGCAAGGATCTGCGCATCAGTGGCCTGGACGGCTGGCAGGATGTTGATCAGCAGCTGCAGATCGCGGTGTTCAACGGCCTGCTGACTTATCTACGCCGTTATCCACAGGCATTGATCGCGCCGCTGATGTTGCAGATCCAGGACAGCAATGGCCAACCGCGACGCCTGTCTGCCGAGGACTTTCCCGACATGCCGCAACAGCAGCTGGCCGACCTGGCCCGCACCTGCCTGCGTCCGGGTGCGATCAACCTGCAGTGGTACGCCGCGGGCGAGGGTGGCTACCCGTACTGGCACTGCGAGCTGTACCCGAAGGATGCGCAGGCCGAGACCCTGCACCGGCATGTTCTGTGGACGCTGTACCTCAATGACGACTTCGACGAGGGCGAAACCGAGTTCCTGTTCCAGGGGCGGAAGATCGCGCCGCGCACCGGCAGTTTGCTGATTGCGCCGACGGCGTTCACCCACACCCATCGCGGCAATCGGCCACAGGGTGGCGACAAGTTCATCGCCACCAGCTGGATCCTGTTCCAGAGTGCGCAGAAGTTGTTTGGGGGGTGACGCCGAACTGCTCGTCGGCCTTGATGTACAGTCGAGCCATGCTCGACTGATGGCCTCAGAACAACGACCCTTGCGGCGAATCCTTCTTCGGCGGCAACGGCTTCTGGAACCGGCTGCAATCCAGCTTCGGCCAATGGCTGTTCTGCGCATTGAATCCCAACCGCTTGCGCGCCAGCTTGAAGCGGTTGTTCAGCAGATCGGCATACACACCCTGGCCGCGCATGCGGGTGCCGAACTGGCTGTCGTAGTCCTTGCCACCACGCAGCTGCTGGATGGTACTCATCACGTGCGCGGCGCGATCGGGATGATGGGTATCGAGCCAGTCGCGGAACAGCGGCGCCACTTCCAGCGGCAGGCGCAGCAGCACGTAGCCCGCGGTACTGGCGCCGGCATCGTGCGCAGCCTCCAGCACCGCTTCAAGTTCGCTGTCGTTGATCCACGGAATCACCGGCGCCACCATCACGCCCACCGGGATACCCGCGTCATGCAGGCGCTTCATCGCGCGCAATCGTGCATGGGGTGCTGATGCGCGCGGTTCCAGCTTCGCGGAGAGATGCGGGTCCAGCGAGGTCACCGAGAAATGCACACTGACCAGGTTCTCCGCCGCCAGCTGCGCGAGCAGATCAATGTCGCGTTCGACCAGTGCGTTCTTGGTGATCAGCGAGAACGGATGCCTGGTTTCCAGCATCACTTCGATCAGCTGGCGGGTCAGTTTGAACTTGCGCTCGATCGGCTGATACGCATCGGTGTTGATGCCCAGCGCGATCGGCTGCGGCACGTAACCGGGTTTCGACAGTTCCTTGCGCAGCAGCTGAGGCGCATTGGTCTTGGCGAACAGCTTGGTCTCGAAGTCCAGGCCAGGTGACAGGTTCAGATAGGCATGGGAAGGGCGCGCGAAGCAGTAGGAACACCCATGCTCACAACCGCGATACGGATTCACCGACTGGCTGAAGCCGACGTCCGGCGAAGTGTTGCGGGTGATGATGCTGCGCGCGGTCTCGGCGCGCACCTCGGTGCGCAGGCGCGGCGCGAGGAACTCCTCGCTCTCATCGACCGCCCAGCCGTCGTCCACCGCCTCGCTGACGGTGCTTTCGAAGCGTCCGGCGAGGTGGGACGTGGAACCTCGGCCCTTGATCGCAATACCCATTGCGGCAGCGTACGCCGGGGCTGTCTCAATGGCTGCGACAGCCGCCTGAAGGGTTCAGCGGAACGCTGAGCCGAGCATGGGCTCGGCTGCATCCATCGGTCACAGCAGGGCCAGATAGCCCCGCACGGTGGCATCCAGCCCGTCATACAGTGCCTCGCCGATCAGCGCGTGGCCAATCGACACCTCCAGCACGTCCGGCACGTGGCCCAGGAAATCGCGCAGGTTGTCCTGCGACAGGTCATGGCCGGCGTTGACGCCCAGGCCCACCGCTTGCGCCCGCCGCGCCGCAGTGGCGAACAGTTCGAGCATTGCCGCAGCGTCGCCCGCCGCATGCGCCTCTGCGTAGGGGCCGGTGTACAACTCGATGCGGTCGGCACCGACCTCGGCAGCCTGCTCCAGCGACGGGTTGCCCGCATCCACGAACAGGCTGACCCGGCAGCCCATCGCCTTCAGTTGGGCAATCAACGGGCGCAAGCGCTCGGCGTCGCGTTCGAAGTCGAAACCGTGGTCGGAGGTGATCTGGCCATCGCCGTCGGGCACCAGGGTGGCCTGCGCCGGACGGGTCTGTTCGCACAGCGGCAGCAGCCCCGGGTACCCCTCGCGCGGCGGCGCAAATGGATTGCCCTCGATGTTGAATTCCACGCCACGCGCGCGGGTCAACGTGGACAGGGCCAGCACGTCCTCGGCGGTGATGTGGCGGCGGTCCGGCCGCGGATGCACGGTGATGCCATGCGCGCCGGCATCCAGGCAGGCCTGGGCGGCGCGCACCACGTCCGGTTCGGCACCGCCGCGCGAATTGCGCAGGACGGCGATCTTGTTGACGTTGACGCTGAGCTGGGTCATGGAACGGAACTACTTGGAAAGAGGGGACGGATCGTTGTCGTTGGCGTCATCGTTGCGGCGCGCCTGGGACTGCTCGCGCAGGCGGCGCAGTTCCTCGGCATCGATCAGGGTGGCCGGGTCGCGCTGCAGGTCGCCGAAACGGGCCACGTAACGACCGCGTACCCAGGCCAGCAGGAAGCCGAGCGCAGCCAGCAGGCACAGGGTCATCAACCCCGCGCTTGGGGTCTTCAGCGCGAAGGCAAAGCAGCCCAGCGCCAGCAGCAGGTACAACCAGTACATAGTCGGGCTCCCCGGATGATCGCCGCAGTGTAGCGCTGCGTCAGAGCAGCGGCGAGGCCAGCCGGGCGAAGGCCTCGGGCAGGCGGTGCAGCCACAGCGAGCGCCCGGCCTGGTCATGCACCCGCGTGGCGCGATCGAATTCACCCTGCAGCAGCTCGGCCAGGGCTGCCACGCGGTCCCGGTCGCTGATCATCATCGACAGCTCGAAGTTCAGGCGGAAGCTGCGGTGGTCGAAGTTGGCACTGCCGACAATGCAGACGTCGTCGTCGGCGATGAACGCCTTGGTGTGCAGCATGCGCGGGCCGTACTCGTAGATCTTCACGCCGGCATGCAACAGTTCGTCGAAGTACGAGCGCGCGGCCTGGGTGACGAACCAGGAATCGCTCATTTTCGGTACCAGCAGGCGCACGTCCAGGCCGCCCAGCGCGGCCGAAGTCAGCGCCATCCGCGCCGCTTCACCCGGCACGAAATAGGGCGTCACCAGCCACACCCGTTCGTGCGCTTCCTGGATGGCGGCGACGTGCAGCCGGTGGATCGTCTCCCAGCCCGAATCCGGGCCGGACACCAATACCTGCGCGTTGATCGCGCCATCCCCGCGCAGCGGCATATCGGCCGGCCACAAGCGGGCGATATCCATGCGCGAGGGTTCCTGGCCACTGGCGTAGAGCCAGTCCTCGGCGAACACCAGCTGCAGACTGCGCACCACATGACCGCGGATGCGCATGTGCAGGTCGCGATAAGCGTCGGGCCTGCGGCTTTCGTCTTCCTCGTCGGTGATGTTGATGCCGCCAGTGAAGGCCAGGCGGCCATCGACAATCACCAGCTTGCGGTGCGTGCGCAGGTTCAGCCACGGGCGCTTGAACGGTTTCAGCAGCTGCCGTGGGTGGAACCAGATCGCTTCACCGCCGGCGTCGAGCAGGGGCTGCAGGAAACGGCGGGGCAGGGCGGATGAGCCCACCGCATCCAGCAGCAGGCGCACCTGCACACCGGCACGTGCGCGCTCGACCAGGGCATCGCGCAGGGCGGTGCCTGCGTGATCCGGATTGAAGATGTAGTACTCCAGATGGATGTGATCGTGCGCCTGTGCAACGGCTTCCAGCAAGGCCGCGTAGGTCGCCGCACCGTCCACCAGCCAGGTCACTTCGGTGGCACTGCTTGGGGCCAGTCCGGTCGTGGCCTGGGCAACCTTGGCCAGTTCGGTGCAGTCCGAATCGGGCGGGCAGACATCGCTGTAGTGCTCCATGCCCGAGCGTGCACGGCCACGACGCAGCCGTTGCCGCTTCACCTTCTGCGGGCCCAGCAGGTAGTAGATGAAGAGCCCGAGATAGGGGAGCAGTGCCAACGAAAGGATCCAGCTCAGCGTGGCCACCGGCTCGCGCTTCTGCAGCATGATCCAGCCCGCCAGCGCGAACAGGTACAGCAGGTAAGCCACCGCCAGGATCGTGCCGAGGTGGGCGATACCGTCGAGCCAATGGCGCAGGGAATCGAAGAGGGCAAGCATGCGCCGATCATAGCGGCGCATGCTGCCGGATGGGGTCAGATCCCTTTTCCGAAGGAAAGGCGTTCTGACCCCATCCCATGTGCCAGGACGAGGACAAAAAAAACGCCCCTGTCTCCAGGGGCGTCTGCAGTCGCGTCATGACTGTTGTGTTGCGGTGTCGCGTTTACTGCTGCACAAAACCGATCTTCTTCATCTGAGCGTTCTTCGCGGCGGCCAGAACCTTGGCCATCACGTCGTACTCGGAATCCGGGCTGGCGTCGATGCGCAGTTCCGGCTGGTTGGTCGGGTCACGCTGGACCTCCTGCTCCATCCGCTGCTGCAGCTCGCTGGTATTGATCGGGCTGTTGTTCCACGAGACCTGGTTGCTGGCGTCGATCTTCAGTTCGATCGGCGGCGGCGGTTCGACCAGCTGCGGCGGTGGGTTGAGCACGCGCTGCGGCAGGTCCACGGCGATCGGGTACGTCATGATCGGCGCGGTCACGATGAAGATGATCAGCAGAACCAGCATCACGTCCACGAGGGGCGTGACGTTGATGTCTGCCATGGGGCCCTTGCCACCACCACTACTGAATGCCATGGCTTATTGCCCCTTTTCTTTGGTCGCAACGAAGCCGACGTCCAGCATGCCCTGTTCCTGCGCGACCTTGGTCAGGTCGTTGATGACGCGCATCTTGGTGGTGCGGTCACCACGCAGGTTCAGCGGCGGCTGCGGGGTCTGCTGTGCGGCGGTCGCCAAGCGGGACTCGAGAGTCTGCTTGTTGATTTCTTCGTCGTTCCAGTAGATCGAGCCGTCTTCCTTGACTGCCAGCGTGATCGGGTTCGGACGCTTTTCAGCATCTTCCGGCTTCTGGATCAGGTTGGCTTCCGGCAGATCCACCTTGACCTTGTGGGACATCAGGGGCGCCGTGATGATGAAGATGATCAGCAGCACCAGCATCACGTCCACGAGGGGCGTAACGTTGATGTCGGCCATGGGGCCGCCGCTGTTACCACTACTGAAAGCCATAACGGGCTCCGTCTAGATCTTGGTGACTACTTACTTCGTCGCTGGGTGACGCGCGCCGCAATTAGCGGACGCGCGAACCGGTAGCGAAGAAGTCGTGCAGGTCGTGCGCGAAGGTATCGAACTTGCTGATGGTCGCGCTGTTGATCTTGCTGAAGAAGTTGAAGGCGAACACGGCCGGGATTGCGACGAACAGACCGATCGCGGTCATGATCAGCGCTTCACCCACCGGGCCGGCAACGGCGTCGATCGAAGCGGAGCCGGTGGCACCGATCTTGATCAGCGCGCCGTAGATGCCCCACACGGTACCCAGCAGACCGACGAACGGAGCGGTCGCGCCGACGGTGGCCAGCAGGGTCATGCCCGACTGCAGCTTGTTGCTTTCGCGGGTGACGGCCTGACGCAGAGCGCGGTCGACGAACTCCGAACGGCTCAGGTTCTCACCGACGCCGCCGGTAGCACCGCCTTCAGCGCGCTGGTGGTGGGCGGCTGCCTGGGCAGCGTCCAGTGCGATCTTCGAGAACGGCTCCGAAGCCGGCTGCTCTTCCATCGCACGGATGGCGTCCTGCGCGTTCGGGGTGTCCCAGAACAGGCTGACGACGCGATCGGCGGCGCTCTTCAGGCGGGTGGCACGGAAGATGTTGATGACGGTCCAGTACCAGGACATGGCCGACATGGCGATCAGGGTCAGCAGCACGACCCAGGAAACCGCGAAATCACCCGGCTTGGTGGTCATTTCGTGGATCAGGTGCTCGAAGCCCATCTGCGACAGGGCGTTGGACGGATTGCCCCCGGCAGCAGCGGCGATGAAAATTTCCTGCAGCATGACGCTTACCTTTGTTGTGTGTGGTGATAAAGGGTGTAGCTAAGCTAAACAATCGAACCGGGAGCGGGGGTGGCCAGGCGGCCACCCAGGCGCATCAGTTCAGCGCAAAGTTGACCGGGACGCGAACGCGACCTGCCGTCTTCTTACCGCCTGCTTCAGCGGCGTTGAAGCGCCACTTGCGAGCCGCTTCCATCGCAGCACGGTCCAGGTCGCGGTTACGGCTGGACTTTTCCACCGTGACATTGGTGACGTTGCCGCTGGCATCGACATCAATGATCAGGATCACTTCGCCCTGGATACCTGCGCGGAAGGCTGCCGGCGGGTAGCGCGGCGGATTCATGGCCTTCGACGAGATGTCCACGCTGGCCTCGATCGAGGTCGGCGGTGCCGGCGGCGCCGGAGGCGACGGCGGGGTGACGATATCGTTCGGGCGCGGCTCCGGCACGTCGACAACCGGCGCCTGCGGCGGCGGCGGTACGGGCGACGGCTTCGGCGGCGACAGATTCTTCACCGGCGGTGGCGGAGTATCCTGCGGCGGCGGCGGCGGCGGCGGCGGTGGGGGCGGCGGCGGCGCGTCGACGATGGTCACCATGACGTTGCGCTCCTTCTCCGCGACGGCCTTGGGAGCCACGGCGGGAATCAGGAGCATCATGAAGGCGGCCAGATGCAGGGCAATTACAAACGCGATGCCGACGATGCGAGGCCAGCTCAGCCCCTTGTCATCGGGTTGTTCGTACCGGTGAACGACTAGTTGTTCCGTCATGCGCCAAGAGCTCAATAGTGGGGCCGGAATCCCGGGGGCGGGATCCCTGATCAGCGGTGCATGACACCGCAGGAACCTCCAAGCTTATACCAATCCTGAGCGCCTGCGCATCAACTGAGCAGGCATTCAGGCGTTATTCCTACTTACTTCAGGTTGATGATTTTTTTGGCATCAGCCTGGTTCTTCACGCCCTTCGCCAGCGCCTGCTGGGCGGCCTGCTTGGCCTCGGGGACGCGACCTTCGGCATGCAGGACGCGTGCCAGGTTCAGGTAGGTCTCACCGTCCTTGGAGAGCGGGGCGGCCTTCTGCCACGCATCGATCGCCTGCGGCACCTGGTCGGAGTAGTAGTAGGACTGGGCCAGCGCCAGGTAGACCTGGTAATCCGGCTTCAGGATGCCCTTCTGCAACCCTTCGTTGATGACCGCGATGACGTCCTTTTCCTTGTTCTCGGTGTTGGCATAGATCGAGTACAGCTGCTTGTACTCGCGCTCTTCGGTGAGCTGGCCGCTGCTGCGCAGCTTGTCCATCACCGCGGCGGCCTTCGGCATCTGGTCAGCCTGCATGTACATGTTGGCCAGATTCAGCTGGGCCTTCTTGTCCGACGGGTTCTTGGCCGCCAGCGCTTCTGCGGCCTGCACGGCCTCACCGGTCTGGCCGGCTTCGGAAAGGGCCGCCATCAGCAGCTGGTTCCAGTTGTCCTTCGGCTCGGCAGCGCCCGCGATGGCCTGCTTCAGCACCGGGATCGCTTCCTGGTAGCGCTCCAGCTGGTACAGCGCCTGGCCCTTGGCAATCAGCTCTTCCGGCTTGGTCGACTTGCTCTCGGCGAAGTACTTGTCCAGGGTGGCCAGGCCTTCGGCAGTCTGGTCTTCCTGCAGCTGCAGCTGGCCCAGCATCAGCATCGACTGGAAGTGGCCGTTGTTGTCCAGGCCGTTGAACTGGATGACCTGCTTCAGGTAGGCGATGGCGGCCGGGGTGTCGTCGGTCTGGTAGGCGGCCTGCGAGGCCAGCTGCGCGGCCAGCGACTTGTCGTACTCGTTGGAGGCGCTGTCAGCCAGGATCGCGTCAGCCTGCGTGCGCGTCTCCGGGAACTTTTCCTTGTTGTAGCTGTCGATCATTTTCTGCAGCTTGCTGCCCATCTTGGCCGAGGCCTTGGCGGTCGGCTCCTGGCGGGTCGCATTCGGGTACAGCGGTTCGGCCTTGGCCTGCTTGCTGCTGCCGCCGCGGCTGCCACGGTCGGAGGAACGCGAGGACTGCGCGAAGGCATCGGTGACCACGGCGCCGGTCAGGGCGGTCGCGACGAGGACGGAAAGCACAGCTTTGTGGTTACGGAAAATCATCGTTCACCTCGATCGAACCGCCGGATAGCGGCAAAGTCGGACTGTCAGAAAAATCTGAGCCGCCAAACGTATCAGAAACAGATGGCGTGAGAAATCGTTTTATGTGCTGCAATACAGCATAGAACTGCGCACTCATCCGCACTTTGGCCGCAGCCCGGCCGCCTGGGCCTGCTGATAGACCGGCGCCAGGCCCGGCGCGTCGCGTCGCAGCTCCTGGATCCGGTTGGCCGGATCGGGGTGGGTGGACAGCCATTGCGGGCTTCGACCGCCGCTGGCGGCCATCATGTTCTGCCACAGATCCACGGCCTGGGCCGGGTTGAATCCGGCCTGCGCCATCAGCCGCTGGCCGATCACGTCCGCCTCGCTTTCCTGGGTCCGCGAGCCGGGCAGCAGGAAGGCCGCCTGCGCGCCCATGCCGCCCAGCTGATTGACCGTATTGGCGGCACCATCGCCATAGGCGGCACCGGCCAGCGCGCCCAGCACGGCCAGGCCGGTCTGCGCGCCCATCTGCCGGGTAATGCGTTCCTCGTGGTGACGCGCGATCACGTGGCCGATCTCATGACCGATCACTGCAGCCAACTGGTCCTGGTTCCTGGCGACGGTGAAGATGCCGGTGTTCACGCCCACTTTGCCGCCGGGCAGGGCAAAGGCGTTGGGTTCCTTGTCGACGAATACGGCAGTCTCCCACCGTACCCCACGGTACTGAGGCGGCAGCTGTGCGACCAGCGCATTGACCACGCACTGCACGTAGCCGTTCTGGCGGCCATCGGTGCTGATCTTCTCTTTCTGCTTGGTCTCGGCAAACGCCTGCGCACCGAGCTGGTCAAGCTGTGCCTGCGACACACCGCCCACCATCTGCCGTCGTCCGGTTGGCGAGGTGGTGGTTGCACAGGCACTGACCAAGGTGGTGATGACTAGAGCCAGCAGCAGTTGTTTCATGGGTCCGCCCCCGTGTTCATGTGCGCAGTGTGTAGCGTACCTGCTTAATCTTTCGTCAAGCGGGCACGGCGTTACGTTGACCCCAGGAACACCATCGCGGCGAGCGCAACCGCGTTGTTCAGCGCATGCGCGGCAATCGCCGCCCACAGGGTGCCGGTGCGGCGGTACAGCCAGCAGAAGGCGGCGCCCATGCCACCGTACACCAGCCACAGCTGCGCCATGCCGAGCAGCGAGTTCTTGCTGACACCGGGCACTTCATGGACCAGGGCGAACGCCAGGCTGCTGAGGATCAGGCCCAGCCAGGGGCGGCCGGCTTGCCACAGGCGCCCGAACAGGACGCGGCGGAACAGCAGCTCTTCGTAGGCGGGGGCGAGGACGACCGCAAACAGCACCAGGAACAGCGGGAAGCGAGCGATCGCGCTCTGCATCAGTTCCACGTTGGTGGGCACCGGCTCGATGCCGAACTGCTTGGAAAGGAAGGCGATGCCGTTGCTGCCGAGCACGATCAGCGTGGCCACCAGCAGGGTCCAGCCCCAGGTGGACGGCCGCAGCAACGCCTGTCGCGACGCCATGCGTTCGCCGGCGCTTGCCGGGCGTCGCCAGAAGTACAGCAGCAGCGCGGCGCCACCGGTGGCGATCAGGGCCATCAGGATCTGCGCCAGGGCACCGGGCTGGCCCACTGCCGCGCCGACAGCGTCAGGTGTCAGTCCGCCATTGGCCTCCGCGTTGGCGCGGCTGACCACGATTGCACGGTAGAAGCCCCAGAACAGGCCGGAGACCATGCTCAGGCCGACCAGGGTAACGGCGGCGATGCCCAGGTCGATGAAGAAGCCTGCCAGCGGTGCCACGGCGCGCGGTGGGGTAGACACCGGCGGAACCGGGGGCGGGGCGGCGGAGACCGGGGTGGATGCGGACATCAGGTACCTGTGTTCAAGGGACGAAGGCCGGTGCAGCTCCCCGCGCACCGGCCAGGTCCCGATTGTGTCAGATATCCAGGTTGGCGACTTTCAGCGCATTGTCTTCGATGAAGTCGCGACGCGGCTCGACGACATCGCCCATCAGGGTGCTGAAGATCTGGTCGGCAGCGACCGCATCCTCGATGCGCACCTGCAGCAGGCGACGGGTCTCCGGGTTCACCGTGGTATCCCACAACTGCTCCGGATTCATTTCACCCAGACCCTTGAATCGCTGGATCTGGCGGCCGCGCTTGGCCTCCTCGAGCAGCCAGTTCTGCGCCTTCGCGAAGCTGTCGACTTCGATCGACTTGGCGCCGCGGGAAATCGTTGCACCTTCGCGCACCAGGCCGTGCAGCAGCTTGGAGGCCTGGTGGATCGCACGCAGTTCGCCACTCTCGAACGCCGACATCGGCAGCACCTGGATGTGCTCCTCGCCCATGTGGCGACGGGTCACCAGCACAGCGGCGGGGCGTTCCTCGTTGGCGTCCTGCAGTTCCAGGCTGAAACGCGGGCTGCCCAGGCTGCCCTGGTTGAGTCGCTTGGCCAGCGCATCCAGGCCTTCGCCTTCGCCCGCATTGCGCAGGCTGTCCATGTCCATCGGCACGAAATCGACCAGCGCTTCGAGCAGGTTGCGGTCATAGCGGTGCGCGTTGCGTTCGATGGAATCGAGCGCGGCGGCGTACGCCAGCAGCAGCTTCTCCAGTGCCAGGCCTTCGATGCCCGGTTCGCCGGTGGCTGGCACCAGCGCGGCGTTTTCCACCGCACTGCTGGCCAGGTAGCTGTCCAGCGCCGGATCATCCTTCAGGTACAGCTCCTGCTTGCCCTGCTTGATCTTGTACAGCGGCGGCAAGCCGATGTAGACGTAACCGCGCTCGATCAGCTCCGGCATCTGACGGTAGAAGAACGTCAGCAGCAGGGTGCGGATGTGGGCGCCGTCGACGTCGGCGTCGGTCATGATGATGATCTTGTGGTAACGCAGCTTGTCCGGGTTGTACTCGTCACGGCCAATGCCGGTGCCCAGCGCGGTGATCAGCGTACCGACCTGGTCGGAGGACAGCATGCGGTCGAAGCGCGCGCGTTCCACGTTGAGGATCTTGCCGCGCAGCGGCAGCACCGCCTGGTTCTTTCGGTTGCGGCCCTGCTTGGCCGAGCCACCTGCCGAGTCACCCTCGACGATGAACAGTTCGGACAGCGCCGGATCCTTTTCCTGGCAGTCGGCCAGCTTGCCCGGCAGGCCGGCGATGTCCAGCGCGCCCTTGCGGCGGGTCAGGTCGCGGGCCTTGCGGGCGGCTTCACGTGCACGCGCGGCGTCGACGATCTTGCCGGCAATCGCCTTGGCTTCGTTCGGGTTTTCCTGCAGGAACTCTTCCAGGCGCGCACCGAAGGCGTTTTCCACCGCCGGACGCACGTCGGAGCTGACCAGCTTCTCCTTGGTCTGGCTGGAGAAGCTGGGATCCGGCACCTTCACCGACAGCACCGCGATCATGCCTTCGCGCATGTCGTCGCCGGTCAGGTTGATCTTGGCCTGCTTGGCGATGCCGTTCTGCTCGATGTAGTTGTTGAGCACGCGGGTCAACGCACCGCGGAAACCGGCGAGGTGGGTACCGCCGTCCTTCTGCGGGATGTTGTTGGTGAAGCAGTACATCGTCTCCTGGTAGGAGTCGGTCCACTGCAGCGCCACCTCCACGACGATGCCGTTGTGCTCGCCGGTGACGGAGATGACATTCGGGTGCAGCGGGGTCTTCAGCTGGGCCAGATGCTCCACGAAGCTGCGGATGCCGCCTTCGTAGTGGAAGTCATCGCGACGGCCGTCGCCACGCTCGTCGGCAAGGACGATCTTGACGCCGGAGTTCAGGAACGACAACTCGCGCAGACGGCGGGCCAGGATGTCGTAGTGGAATTCCACGTTGTCGTGGAAGGCGACGGTGGACGGCCAGAAGCGCACGGTGGTGCCACGCTTGGTGGTGGCTTCCAGCTTGGCGAGCGGGGTCACGGCTGCGCCGTTGCTGAATTCCTGCTGGTAGTGGGAGCCGTTCTGGAACACGTCCACCAGCAGCTTCTGCGACAGCGCGTTGACCACGCTGACGCCGACGCCGTGCAGGCCGCCGGAAACCTTGTAGCTGTTGTCGTCGAACTTGCCGCCTGCATGCAGGACGGTCATCACCACCTCGGCGGCGGAGACCTCGCGACCGAGCTTGGCGCTCATCTGCTCGTGCTTGCCGGTCGGAATGCCGCGGCCGTTGTCGGACACCGAGACCGAGCCGTCAGCGTGGATCGTCACCGCGACATGGTCGGCGTGGCCGGCCAGCGCTTCGTCAATCGAGTTGTCGACAACCTCGAACACCATGTGGTGCAGACCGGTGCCGTCATGCACGTCACCGATGTACATGCCGGGTCGCTTGCGGACAGCCTCCAGGCCTTCCAGGGCGGTAATGCTGTTGGCGTCGTAATTGCCGTTGTTTGCCGGGGTGTTCTGTTCGTCGCTCATTGCGCTTGCCGTAGGCTCCGCAGGTCGGGCACCGCTTGGGGCGATGTGCCGAGAATGAAAGGATTCCAACCCGAATTATACCAGCCGGGGTCGAGTGGCCCTGATGTGCCCACTATGGCACAGCCACGATCTGTGCATGTTCCACGTGGAACCGGGCGATCTGGGTCAATTCCTGCAGGGCCGCCGGAGGCTCAGTAGCGGTGACGAAGATCTGCGCCGGGCCGGTGAGCAGGCGCTCCAATACCCGCGCCTGGTGGGTCCGATCCAGTTCGGAGGCCAGATCGTCCAGTGCGATCACCGGCCATTCGCCGCGCTGTTCTGCATAGTCCTCGGCCTGCGCCAGCAGGCACGCCAATGCGGTCAGCTTGGCCTGACCGCGTGACAATGCATCGCGACCAGGAATGCTGTGGAAATCCACGCTCCAGTCCGCCCGGTGCGGCCCAACCGAGGTGTACCCGGCCTGGCGGTCACGATCCCGGGCCAGAAGCAGAGCATCTGCCAGGGGAAGCTCATGCCGACGCCAGCCCGGACTGAGTTCCAGGGCCTGGATGCCGAGTTGCGGCGCCAAACTGGCAGCCAGCGCCACGGCACGCTGCTGCAGCCGCTCGAGGTAGTGCTGACGCCGGCTGGTAAGGGGCTCTCCGGCCTCAGCCAACTCGTGATCCCAGGTGTCCAGCATCCGCGACGGGCCGCCCTGCTTGAGCAGGGCATTGCGCTGCTTCAGCGCCCTTGAATAGCGCCGCCACAAGGACAGGAAATCAGGTTCCACGTGGAACAAACCCCAATCCAGAAAGCGACGGCGGGGCTCGCCACCGCCGCTGACCAGCGCATGGCTGCCGGGCTCAAACGTCACTACCGCCAGCGCTGCGCAGAGGTTGCCGAGCTGAGCCACATCTTCACCGTCCAATCGTCCCTTCCAGTCCTGCCCACTGTGGCGCAGGCCGGCCTTTCGGCGATGCGGCGCGTGGTCGGCACGCTGTTCGTCCCATTCCACGAAGATCTCCAGCGCCTCCTGGCCCTGGCGCACCAGTCCATCGCGAACCCTACCGCGGAAGCTCCGACCGTAGGCCATCAGATGCAGGGCCTCCAGCACGCTTGTCTTGCCGGCACCGTTGTCGCCAGTGAGCAGGTTCAGCCCCGGCTGGGGCAAGAGATCCACCGCACTGAAGCGACGCAGTTGGTGCAAGGCGAGGCGGCGGATAAGCATGGGGCGCGAACGACCATCCGCTCGAGGCGGTAGAGAGGAAGGGAATCCATCAGCTTACTGCATCGGTCAAGCCGGACGCGCTGCACCCGCATCGATGCGGAGCAGAAGCTCCCGCGCACCAACTGATCGCGGGTTCCACGTGGCGCCGGTTCACCGGCATGCCCGTTTCCAGCTCCGGACGCAGCTGAAATCCCTTCAATTCTGCACAGGGTCACGGGGCGTGGCCCGCCAGATTTCAACGATTTCAAGACCACGGCCGCAGGTGTTTGATGAGCGCTTGCCCGGCCGGGTGAGCGGGCGGGCGCCCGGTTTCCTCCAAATCTGAGATCCGATGCCCTGCGAGGTTCCACAGATTTCAAAGAATCCGGACCATTCGTTTCACGCTGTCCACAGCGGGGCTGTATGACTTATACACAAGGTATGGGCAATCTGTGGATAAAAAAGCCCTTTTGCCTGGGTCTGGAAACTATCCACAGGTTCCCCCCCAGCCTGAGACGCCTCTATACAGGGGGTTTCACCCTCATAAATTCCTTTTAAATCATGCAGATAACACATTTTTCCACGAAATCTGGCTCTACCATCACCACCATGCTTTAGATTTATACCCAGATTTAGAAGCTAGGCTTGGCCCGATCTGTCCCGAATGGGTCCTGTGGACAGAGAGGATTTCAGGAACAGCGATCACGGTCGCCGCAGCGTGGATGCGCTTCGGCATCCGACCAGCCAGGTCCATAGCAACTGCGTTGAGACCCCAGATGCCGGCCCCGATCAAACATGATTCGGAGGTAGTCCCTGGCATCGACTCAAAGTCCCGTCGCCAGTTCGGCCTGGGAAGCAAAGCGCACGGAACCGGGTCCATCAAGGAAGATGGTGTCCGTTCGAAATCCGTGCTGGAAAGGGTTCAGCCCGATGATCCACGTGGAACGTAAAAAAAAACGCCCGGGAGCTTCCCGGGCGTCGTTATGTTCCACGTGGAACCGGGCTGATGTCAGAGACGCAGCGGCATGACCACGTGGCGCGACTTCTCGCTGCTGGACTCACGCACCAGCGCCGAGGAGTTGGAGTCGCGCAGCTGGATGATGACTTCCTCATCGCGCAGGGCGGAGAGGGCATCCAGCAGGTAGTTCACGTTGAAGCCGATGGCCAGATCGCTGACCGTGGTATCGGCTTCGATTTCTTCCTGGGCTTCCTCCTGCTCCGGGTTGTGCGCGCTGATCTTCAGGTTGCCCGGCGATACTTCCACGCGGATGCCGCGGTACTTCTCGTTGGACAGGATCGCAGCGCGCTGCAGCGAGGCGCGCAGCGCTTCACGATCAACCTTCACTTCACGGTCGGCACCGATAGGAATCACCGCTTCGTAATCCGGGAAGCGGCCGTCGATCAGCTTGGAGGTGAAGGTGACATCGTCGCGCTTGACGCGGACGTGGCTGCGGCCGACTTCCAGCTCGATCTCGCGATCACCACTTTCCAGCAGGCGCTGCAGCTCGGTCACGCCCTTGCGCGGCACGATGATCTGGCGCTTGGAACCGCTCGGCTTGGCCAGGTCGGTTTCACACAGCGCCAGACGGTGGCCGTCGGTGGCAACGGTACGCAGGGCGTCACCGCGCAGATCGAACAGCAGGCCATTGAGGTAATAGCGCACGTCCTGCTGCGCCATCGCGAACGCGGTGCGCTCGATGAGCTCCTTCAGGGTCGCTTCGCCGATGGCCACGCGCTCAGTGGCTTCCACTTCGTCAACCGACGGGAAGTCATTGGAGGGCAGGGTTGCCAGGGTGAAGCGGCTACGACCGGCCTGCACGGTGATCTTGTCTCCGGTCTGCGAGACGGTGATCCGGCTGCCATCGGGCAGGGCGCGGATGATCTCGAACAGCTTGCGGGCGGGAATGGTGGTTTCGCCGTCCTGGGCATCTTCAACCGCGATCCGCGACACCATCTCCACTTCCAGGTCGGTACCGGTCAGCGACAGCTGGCCGTTCTGCACCTGGACCAGGAAATTGGCCAGAACCGGAAGGGTCTGGCGGCGTTCGACCACGTTGACGACCTGTGCCAACGGCTTGAGAAAGGCTTCGCGCTGCAGTGTGAAACGCATGTGGTTCCGTGCCCCTATGCTTTAAAAAATGTGGAATAAATCAAAAGCTTGGTGGTGCTGGTAGAGACAGAATCGCTGGAAAACAATGCTAAGTCTTTGTAAATAAAGGAGTTTCAGGCATCGAAACCCTCTGTATTACCGACCCCCAAGGGGTGGGGAAAGCTGTGGATAAATTCGACGGGATTTCAGACGCCATTTTTATCCACAACGTGTCCCGCGCTTGCTACCGGATTCTGCACCGTTTTGTGCGATGACGCCTCATCGGCATCCGTGCATCATTCGCTCAGCTTCCGGATCAGCTTGTCCCAGTCTTCGCGGAGCTTGCCGTCGGTTTCCATCAGGGTCCGGATCTGGCGGCAGGCATGCAGCACCGTGGTGTGATCGCGACCGGCAAAGGCGTCGCCGATCTCGGGCAGGCTGTGCTCGGTCAGTTCCTTGGTCAGGGCCATGGCGACCTGGCGGGGGCGAGCGAGCGAGCGGGTCCGACGCTTCGACAGCAGATCCTTGATCTGCAGGCCGTAGTAGTCGGCAACGGTTTTCTGGATGTTGGGAATGCTGATCGCCTGCTGCTGGGCGCGCAGCAGGTCGCGCAGGGTTTCCTGGGCGAATTCGGTGGTGATCGCGCGGCCGGTGAAGTTGGCGCGGGCGGTCAGGGTATTGAGCGCGCCCTCGAGGTCGCGCACGTTGGAGCGCATCTTCTTGGCGATCAGGAACGCAACATCATCGGGAATCTCGGCACCGCGTTCGCGCGCCTTGGCCAGCACGATCGCGGCGCGGGTCTCGAAGTCCGGCGGTTCGATCGCGACCGACAGGCCCCAGGCAAGCCGCGACTTCAGGCGCGCTTCCAGGCCTTCGACCTCGCGCGGATAGCGGTCGCAGGTCAGGATGATCTGCTGCTTGCCATCGAACAACGCGTTGAAGGTGTGGAAGAACTCTTCCTGCGTGCGGTCCTTGCCGGCGAAGAACTGGATGTCATCGATCAACAGCGCGTCCACCTGCTGGAACTGGCGCTTGAACTGATCCATGGTCTTTTCCTGCAGGGCCCGGATCATGGCGCTGAAGAACTGTTCCGAACGCAGGTACAACACCTTTGCACCTGGATTGGCCTGGCGCATGGCGTTGCCGGCGGCGAACATCAGGTGGGTCTTGCCCAGGCCCGTGCCTCCGTACAGCAGCAGCGGGTTGTGCGCCCGGTCGCCCGGCTTCTGCGCTGCCTGGAAGGCGGCGGCCAGGCCCAGCTGGTTGCTGCGGCCTTCGACGAAGTTGGCGAACGTGTAGTGGCTGTCCAGGTTGCCGGCGAACGGCACCTGCGGTTCGCTGGACACATGCGCCGACGGCGTGGAAACCGGCGCGTTCTGCGCCTCCACGGGGCGCGGGCGCGAGCCGATTTCAAGAAAAACGTCGCTGAAACCGGCGAAGTGAGCCAGCAGTTCACGGATCCGGGCCAGGTACAGCTCGCGGACCTGGTCGACGATGAAGGCATTCGGTGCATACAGCACCAGGCTGTCCACGCGCAGATCGGCCTGCAGCGGCTTCAACCAGGTATGAACGTCTTCCGGCGGGAACTCCGCTTCGAGGCGCTCGAGACTACGGGACCAGGCATCCATCAGCAATAATCGTCCGGTGGCCGGGGCATGGACGCGACAAGGCGCCCAAACACAGGCCGGAAAGGGGGGAAATGGATGGCTCAGACTACCACCGAGCGCCCGCCTTCGGAATGCTTGTCCCCTACTTATTCACAAAAACATCCACAGCTATTGCACAGCCCGGTGAATTCGCGTAGTCCCCAGGGGTTGACGTGAGGGGGGAGACCTCTCTAGAATTTCCGGTTCTTTCCGTCCCATTCATACGAGAGGCCCCCAATGGCCACGAAGCGCACCTACCAGCCCAGCAACCTCAAGCGTAAGCGCGACCACGGCTTCCGTGCCCGTATGAAGACCGCTGACGGCCGCAAGATCCTGTCGCGTCGCCGCGCCAAGGGCCGCAAAGTCCTGAGCGCCTGATTGCCATGCCGCACCCTGCGGCAGACGCAATCCCTTCGACAGTGAATACTGCAGACCCGCGCAAGCGATTCCCTCGCTCTGCGCGGGTTCGCACGCGTGCCGAATACTCAACGGTCTTCAACGGCGCCCGCCGTGTGTCCGATCCGCTGATGACCCTGCACTGGCTGCCGGCTGACCGGCCGGCCAGGCTGGGTCTGGCGGTTTCCCGCAAGGTCGATCCGAACGCCGTCGGGCGTAACCGGATCAAGCGCGTCCTGCGCGACATCCTGCGTCAGACACGTACCGATATCCAGCCAGGCGACTTCGTCGTCGTGGCCCGTAGTGCTGCGCGTTCCGCCAGCAACGACGAGATCCGCCAGGCCTTCCTGCGCCTGCTGCGTCGCCTGCGTGCATTGCCCGCGCCGGGCGTGGACGGCACAATGCCGCCGCCTGATGGCATCGCAACTCCTTCTTTGACCGAGCCGGCATCGCGTCCCGGCCCCGCCGAGCCTGTCCGCTGATGAACCAGACCCGCGTATTCCTCATTTTTGCCTGGCTGATGGTGGCCGTGCTGCTGTGGATGGAGTGGAGCCGTGAAAAGGCTGCTCCGACCCCGCCACCGACGACCACGTCGGCCCCGGCTGCCGTACAGAGTGTTCCGGGCGCTGCCTCGGGCAGCATTCCCAGTGCACAGGTCCCGGGCGCCCCGGGCCAGGCCGCTGTGCAGGCGCAGGCCAGTGCCACCCCGGCCCGCCAGCGCGTGACCGTCACCACCGACGTGCTGCGCCTGGTGCTTGATGGTGGCCGCGTGCTCGACGCCGAGCTGCTGCAGTTCCCGCAGACCAAGGACGAAGGCAGCCCGCCGGTTCGCCTGCTGACCGAAGACCCCGCGCATCCGTACAGCGCGATCAGTGGCTGGGCCAGCGAAGACAAGAACACCCCGGTTCCCGGCGCCGACGGCTTCAAGCTGGTCGGTGACACCAAGGACTTCGTGCTGGCCAAGGGCCAGAACGAGCTGCAGATCCCGTTCGTGTGGACTGCCGACAACGGCGTGACCATCAAGCGCACCCTGACTGTCTCGCGCAACGAGTACGCCGTGCGCTTCAAGGACGAAGTCAGCAATGCCGGCGCCGCGCCGTGGAACGGCTACGTCTACCGCACCCTGGACCGCACCCCGACCATCCTGTCGCGGAGCATGACCAACCCGGACTCCTTCAGCTTCAACGGTGCCACCTGGTACGACAACGACAAGAAGTACCAGCGTCGTGCGTTCAAGGACTACCTGGAAGACGGCACGCTCAACCAGAACATCACCGGCGGCTGGCTGGCGATGCTGCAGCACCACTTCTTCACCGCCTGGATCCCGCAGAAGGACCAGACCGCACACTACGTACTGTCGCAGGTGGCCGGTCGTGACCTGATCGAAGCGCGTGGCCCGGCCTTCACCGTGGCCCCGGGCCAGTCCACCAGCACCGAAGCCCGCCTGTGGGTCGGCCCGAAGCTGGTCAACCTGATTGCCAAGGAAGACGTGCCGGGCCTGGACCGCGTGGTCGACTACAGCCGCTTCTCGATGATGGCGGTGATCGGCCAGGGCCTGTTCTGGGTGCTGAACCAGGTACACAAGCTGGTCGGCAACTGGGGCTGGGCGATCGTCGGCCTGGTGGTGCTGCTGAAGCTGGTGCTGTACCCGCTGTCGGCGACCCAGTACAAGAGCGGTGCCAAGATGCGTCGCTTCCAGCCGCGCATCGCGCAGCTCAAGGAACGCTATGGCGATGACCGCCAGAAGTTCCAGACCGCGATGATGGAGCTGTACAAGAAGGAAAAGATCAATCCGATGGGCGGCTGCCTGCCGATCCTCATCCAGATGCCGATCTTCTTCGCCCTGTACTGGGTGCTGGTGGAATCGGTCGAACTGCGCCAGGCACCCTGGTTCGGCTGGATCCAGGACCTGACCGCGCGCGACCCGTACTTCATCCTGCCGGTGATCAACGTGGCAGTGATGTGGTTCACCCAGAAGCTGACCCCGGCACCGGGCATGGACCCGATGCAGCAGAAGATGATGCAGTTCATGCCGCTGGTGTTCGGCGTCATGATGGCCTTCATGCCGTCCGGCCTGGTCCTGTACTGGGTGGTCAACGGCGGCCTGGGCCTGCTGCAGCAGTGGTGGATGACCAAGCGCCATGGCGGCGAGCCGGTCCCGGCCACCACCGCTCCGGCCCCGGTCAAGAAGAAGTAATCGGCAGAGCCGGCCACGGGCCGGCCGACCCCAGCAGAAGCCCGCCGCAAGGCGGGCTTTTCGCATGCGGCGTTAGAATCGCCTGCTACCGTTCCTCCCATCTTCGAGTCCGCCATGCGTGCGTCGTCGTTCCGCCTGTTCCTGCCCTCGCTGCTGTTGACCCTGGCCGTAGCGGGCTGTGGCGACAAGGACGCGAAGGTGCCGGCGAGCACGGTCACCCAGGCGAGCGCGCAGGCTGCGGCCGCCGCCGATCCTGCCGCTGCGCCGTTGCTGGCGGCGCTGCAGAAGCAGCTCGATGGCTACCGCCGGATCATCGTGCTGCTGGCCGACGAGGAGCAGCAGTCGACCGCCGACCGCGGCACCTCCACGCGTGTGGGACAGCAGCTGTTCCACGATGGCCTGGAACAGCGCACGACCATCGCCGCGCAGTTCGACACCCTGCTGCGCGGTTCCAGCCCGCAGCGCTTTGCCACTCTCGGCACGGTGCTGGACTACATCGAGTCTGCGCCGGAACTGTTCGACGCCGATCGCCTGGCCTTCCGTGAAGTGCTGCGTGACCTGCATGAGCGGGTCGGCACCGATTCCTCGCTGCCGGCGGTGAAGCTGCACCAGCGCATCGGTGAGGATCTGGAAGCGCTCGATGAGATCGAGCGCAACTACAACCAGGAACTGACCCGCATCTTCAGCCGCTTCGAGCGCACCCGCGCCATCGAACTGAAGCGCGAGAAATGGGACGACTACATCGCCCACCTGCACAAGGACTACAGCCGTGAAGCGATCCTGCGCGACTACGGGGTGATCGAGCCGTATCCGATGTCGATGAAGGACAGCGACCGTGAGATCTTCGGCCGCGACCTGCCGGCCAAGACGGTGGTGCTGACCTTCGACGATGGCCCGCACAAGGCCTACACCGATGAAGTGGTGGCCATCCTCAAGCGTTACGACGTGCCGGGCGTGTTCTTCGAAGTGGGCCGCAACCTGGGCAAGGTCGAGGCCGATGGCAAGGTCAGCCTCGGCCCGATGGCGAAGATCAGCCGCAACCTGATGGAACAGGGCTATGCGGTCGGCAACCACAGCCTGACCCACGCCCAGCTGTCGCGCACCACCGGCGACGCCCTGCGCCAGCAGGTGCTGGACACCGACACGCTGCTGAAGGATGTCGACAGCAAGCGCGCGCCGCTGTTCCGCTTCCCGTACGGCGCGCGCAATGCCGAAGGCCTGCAGCTGCTCAACGAAGCCGGGCTGAAGTCGATCATGTGGAACATCGACTCGATGGACTGGGCTGACCCGGTGCCGGAATCGATCGTGCAGCGCGTACTCGACCAGGTGAACAAGGAGCAGCGCGGCATCATCCTGTTCCATGACATCCACGATCGCGCAGTGAAGGCGCTGCCGCAGATCCTCGACCGGCTGATCGCCGAGGGTTACCAGTTTGCCGGCTGGAACGGCCGCGACTTCACCGTGGCCCGTGCGCGCAAGGGTGATGCCGCTGCCGCCACCGTCACCACCGGCTACGAGAAGTCGTGGGCGATCGTGGTCGGCATCGACAACTACGCCAAGTGGCCGAAGCTGGAATACGCCAGCCATGATGCGCAGGCGGTGGCCGATACCCTGACCGGGCAGTTCGGCTTCCCGTCCTCGCAGGTGATCGTGCTGAAGAACGAGCAGGCCACGCGCAACAACATCCTCGCGGCCTTCCACGACCGCCTGGCTGACGATCGCACCGGGAAGAACGACCGCGTGTTCGTATTCTTCGCTGGCCACGGCGCGACCCGCCAGCTCGCCTCCGGGCGCGACCTCGGCTACATCATCCCGGTCGATTCGGATCCGAAGGAATTCGCCACCGACGCGATTGCGATGACCGACATCCAGAACATCGCCGAAAGCATGCAGGCCAAGCATGTGTTGTTCGTGATGGATGCCTGCTACAGCGGCCTGGGCCTGACCCGTGGCGGCCCGTCGTCGTCGTCGTTCCTGCGCGAGAACGCACGTCGCAGCGCGCGGCAGATGCTGACCGCCGGCGGCGCCGACCAGCAGGTGGCCGATGCCGGCCCCAACGGCCACTCGGTGTTCACCTGGGTGCTGCTGCAGGCGCTGGCCGGCAAGGGTGACCTCAACGGCGACGGCCTGATCACCGGTACCGAGCTGGCCGCCTACGTGGCGCCGGCCGTATCGGCGGTCTCGCACCAGACCCCGGCCTTCGGCAGCCTGCCCGGTTCGCAAGGCGGCGAGTTCGTGTTCCAGGTGCCGGACAGCCAGGAATTCCTCAATGCCGATACGCGCCAGCTGACCGCCGATGCGATCGCGCTGAACAACAAGGTGGAGGCCGCCAGCGAGGCCAAGGGCAGCCAGGCACCGGTGACGGTGGCTGACCTGCAGGGCGGCAAGGCCAAGCTGGTAGTGCCCTCCGCCGGACCGGCGTCCGACCGCCAGCGCGCGCAGCAGGCCAACGACCGTGGCCTGCTGCTGTACCGCGAGAAGCAGTACGACGAGGCAGCCGCGCAGTTCACCGAAGCGCTGAAGCTGCGTCCGGACTTTGCCCAGGCCGCCAACAACCTCGGCTTCGTCTACTACCGTCAGCAGCGCTACGCTGAAGCCGCACGCTGGCTGGAGAACACGCTGAAGATCGATCCGTCGCGTGCGGTGGCCTATCTCAACCTGGGCGATGCCTACTTCAACGCCGGCGACAAGGCCAAGGCGAAGCAGGCCTACACGACCTACCTGGCGCTGCAGCCGCAGGGCAGTGGTGCCGCGCAGGCACGCGCGCAGCTGGAGAAACTCTGAACCATGAACGACGCGATCCGTACCGACACCATCGTGGCCATCGCCAGCGCTCCGGGCGCTGGCGGTGTCGGCCTTCTGCGCCTGTCCGGTTCGCGCGCTGCGGCGATCGCCCGCGCGCTGGGTGCGCCTGCACTGCGCCCGCGCCATGCACACTATGCGCGCCTGCGCGACGCCGATGGCGACGTCATCGACGATGGCATCGTGCTGTGGTTCCCGGCGCCGAACAGCTTCACAGGCGAAGAGGTGGTGGAACTGCAGGGGCACGGCAGCCCGGTACTGCTGCAGCAACTGGTCGCGCGCTGCATTGCGCTCGGTGCGCGCCAGGCGCGGCCGGGTGAGTTCAGCGAACGCGCGTTCCTCAACGGCAAGCTCGACCTGGCCCAGGCCGAGGCCATCGCCGACCTGATCGCGGCTGGCGACAACCGCGCCGCACGCGCCGCGCGACGTTCGCTGGATGGTGTGTTCTCGCGGCGCATCGACGCCGTGGTCGAGCAGTTGGTGCTGTTGCGCATCCACGTGGAAGCAGCCATCGACTTCGCCGACGAACCGCTGGATACCCTCGGCGGTGCGCAGGTGCGGCGTGGGCTGGAGCAGGCGCGCAGTGATCTGGCCCTGCTGCGCCGCGACGCCGAACGCGGCCGTCGCCTGCGCGATGGCCTGCACGCGGTGCTGATCGGTCCGCCGAACGCCGGCAAGAGTTCACTGCTCAATGCGCTGGCCGGCAGCGAGCGCGCCATCGTTACCGACATCGCCGGCACCACCCGCGACACGCTGCGCGAGACCATCCGCCTGGATGGCCTGGAGCTGACCCTGGTCGACACCGCCGGCCTGCGCGACGGTGGCGATGCCATCGAACGCGAAGGCATGCGCCGCGCGCACGTGGAAATCGAGCGCACCGACCTGGCGTTGATCGTGCTGGATGCGCGCGATCCGGCGGCCGGGCAGGCGGCGTTGGGTGACGCCGTGGCAGCGGTGCCGCACAAGATCTACATCCACAACAAGTCGGACCTGCTCGGTGTGCTGCCGGCGCTGGACGACCCGGACCGCGTATTCGTTTCGGCAGCCACCGGCGCCGGGCTGGACGACCTGCATGCGCGCCTGCGTTCGATTGCCTCGGCCGGGGCAGGGGAGCAGGTGGATGGCGAGTTCTCCGCGCGCACGCGCCATGTGGACGCGATCGAGCGAGCGCAGGAACACGCGCAGCGCGCCGATCGCGAACTGGCGCATGAGCACCTGGAACTGGCCGCCGAGGAATTGCGGCTGGCCCATGACGCACTGGGCGAGATCACCGGGCAGATGAGTGCGGATGATCTGCTGGGAAGGATCTTCTCGAGCTTCTGCATCGGCAAGTAACTGCAGAGCCGAGCCCGTGCTCGGCTCTACAGGTGCAGGCTTCCCCCACCTGTCACATTGCCGCCGCATACTGACGGCCATCACATACCGCTTGGGGAAGTCGCAGTGAAGTCGTGGGGTTGTGCGTTGCTGTTGTCGCTGGCCGTGGCACCATCGGTAGCCATGAGTGCTGAATCCTCCACCCCGGCCGCACCCAAGGTGTCGGTCTACGGCCATCGCGGGGCAAGCGCACTGCTGCCCGAGCACACCCTGGCGTCGTACGCGCAGGCGATCGCCGATGGCGCCGACTACATCGAACCGGACCTGGTGATGACCAGGGACGGGGTGATGGTGGCCCGCCACGAGAACGAGATCGGCGGCACCACCGACGTCGCTTCGCATCCAGAGTTCGCCAGCCGCCGCACCAGCAAGGTGATCGATGGTCAGAAGGTCGACGGCTGGTTCACCGAAGACTTCACACTGGCCGAGCTGAAGACCCTCTATGCGCGCGAGCGCCTGCCGGAACTGCGCAGCACTGCCTACGACGGGCAGTTCCGCATCGCCAGCCTGGACGAGATCCTGGCCTTCCTGGTGCAGCAGGCCGGGCGTGCCAACCGCGGCATCGGCCTGGTGCCGGAGATCAAGCACCCGACCTACTTCCAGTCCATCGGCCTGCCGATGGAAGACAAGCTGCTGGCCGCACTGCGTGGCAACGCGTACACCAATGTCGGGCCGGTCACGATCCAGTCGTTCGAGACCGCTAACCTGCGCTACCTGCGCGGCAGGATCGGCCGGGGCAGCAACATCCGGCTGCTGCAGCTGCTGTGGAAGGGCGATACCCAGCCGGCCGACATCGCCAAGGCCGGCGGCACGCTGACCTATGCGCAGATGATGGCCCCGGCCGGCCTGAAGGACATTGCCGGCTACGCCGATGGCATCGGCCCCGAGCTGCGTTCGATCATTCCACTGGATGCCAAGGGCGCGCTGGGCACGCCGACCTCGCTGGTACGTGATGCGCATGCCGCTGGCCTGATGGTGGTTCCGTACACCTTCCGCCCGGAAAACCACTTCCAGCCCAGCAACCTGCGCAAGGGTGCCGACAGCGCGCGCAATGCCGAGGGATCGATCGCCGAGATGCGGGCTTACCTGGCGACGGGCATCGATGCGTTCTTCACCGATGACCCGGCGCTCGGCCGGCAAGCGGTGGATGGGATGGGCGCGGCGGGGAACTGAGCGATCCACGCGCCGGGCATGGCCCGGCGCTACCCGGGGGCCGGTGTGCTCTGGTAGGTGCCAACCTTGGTTGGCACACAACAACCGCGCCGACCAAGGTTGGCCACTACCGATTCATGAGGTTGCCGGCCAGCGGCCGGCACCACCCTCACCTCAACCGCGCGGTTCGTCCGGGCGGCGGAACGGGATCACCACGTAGTCCTGGCCCTCGCGCGGCTGCCACAGTACCGGCACGCGCTGCGGTGACGGCGGCTCCAGCTCGTCGTCGGACAGCGGCTCGGCCTCGTCTTCTTCGTCTTCCCAGCTGTAGCGCTGCCGCGGTGGCAGTGGGTCGGCGTTGCGGAACAGCAGCGCGGCGATGATGCCGGCGAAGGCGCCGCCCATGTGCGACTGCCAGGACACACCATCGGCGTGCGGCAGGATGGTCATCAGCATGCCGCCGTAGAACAGCATGCCGATCAGACCGGTGGCGATCGCCGCACGGTCGCGGCGCAGCAGGCCGAGGCTGGCCAGCAGGAACATCAGGCCGTGGGTCACGCCACTGGCGCCCAGGTGCACGCTGCCCGGATTGCCCAGCATCCACGCGCCGAGGCCCGAACCCAGCCACAGCAGGGGCAGCGCGCGTACGGTGGCCTTCGGATACACGCTGCCGGCGAGCGTGCCGAGGATCAGGATGGCGATGCTGTTGGCGGCGATATGCTCGACCGAGGCATGCAGCATCGGGCCGCCGATCAGGCCGAGCAGGCCCTTGGCTTCCAGCGGTGCGACCGCCCACGGTCGCCAGTCGAACGTGCCCTGCAGGGCGAACACGGCCACCAGCACCAGCACGGCGGCCAGGCTGACATTGAACGCCCGCAGGATGCGCGAGCGATCATTGCGGGGGGGCGGCACGTCGCCGGCGGGCAGGGGCGCGTTGTTGTCCATACCTCAGCAATGGCGGTGACTGGCGCGAAACCAAGGCCACCGTAACGGGAGAGTGGAGGCGGCCGGCGGGACAATCCCACCGGCCGCACCGTTCAACGGGTCAGGCTCAGGCCTGGCCTTCGCCTTCCTTCGGCGGGTACTTCAGGCTCAGCACCACGGTGGCGGCGATGATCACCGCGACCACGCCCAGCGAGACCGGGGTCGGGATCTTGAACAGATCGATGATCATCATCTTGATGCCGATGAAGCCCAGTACCAGCGCCAGGCCGTACGGCAGCAGGTGGAAGCGGTCGGCCATGCCGGCCAGCAGGAAGAACATCGCGCGCAGGCCCAGCACCGCGAACACGTTGGAGGTGAGCACGATGAACGGGTCGGTGGTGATCGCGAAGATTGCCGGGATGCTGTCCACGGCGAAGATCACGTCGGTGACCGCAATCAGGATCAGCACCGCGAACAGCGGGGTGAACCAGCGCACGCCATCACGCTTCACGCTCAGCGCGTTGCCGGCGTAGTCCGGCAGCAGGCGCAGGTGCTTGCGCATCCAGCGCAGGGCCGGATTGGTCTCCAGGTCCGGCTCCTGGCCGGCGGCGAACCACATCTTCCAGCCGGTGAACAGCAGGAAGGCACCGAACACGTAGAGCAGCCAATGGAACTGGCTGATCAGCACGCTACCGGCGAAGATCATGATCGTACGTAGCACGATCGCACCCAGGATGCCGATGATCAGCACCTTCTGGCGCTGCTCTTCCGGCACCACGAAGTAGCTCATGATCATCAGGAAGACAAAGATGTTGTCGACCGCCAGCGCCTTCTCGACCAGGTAGCCGGTCAGGAACTCGAGGCCGACCTTGTTGGCCACGACCTGGCCGGCGGTCTCATTCAGGTAGTACCAGAGGCCGGCGTTGAACAGCAGGGCCAGCGCGACCCAGCCGATGGACCACCACAGGGCCTCCTTGAAGGTGACCTTGTGCGGTCCACCATGGCGCATCAACACGAGGTCGACCAGCAGGGCGATGACCACCACCGCTGCGAAGCCGCCCCACAACCACACGTTACCGATCGTCTGCATTGGGAATGTCCGTTGGAAAGATGAATGCCAGGCCGGACGGCGAGGATCTGCAACGGAGGATCGGGAGGGGATCCAGGGACAGAGCTTCGCCAGTACGGCGAAGGTCTCGCTCGCAGTTCCAGTCGGCTGGAACTGCCGTTGCACCGGAGCCTGCGGGCTCGAAATGACGGCGACAACGTCTGGGAGCTACTCCCCTTCTGGGGCCGATTCTGCCGTCTGGCCCCGCCGCCGTCAAATGGGGAGGCCAGGGGTCGGATCCCCAAAGGGGCTCCGACCTCATCGTCGCCACACTGGGGTCAGAGCCCCTGCGGGGATCCGACCCCGGCGCCCGGTTTACAATGGGTGGATGAATACCCCCCTTCCGATTGTCCGCCTCAAGAATGCGTGGCGCTCCAGCCACCCGTGGATCTTCCAGAAACTGGTCGAGAAGCCGACCGTCCGGCCCAAGCCCGGTTCCATCGTCGACGTGGTCGGCATCGATGGCGAGTTCATTGGCCGCGGGTTCTACAACGGGCACTCGCGCATTGCCGTGCGCATCCTTGAAACCGACCAGAACGTACCGGTGGATGCCGGCTGGTTCTCGCGCAAGATCGCCCAGGCAGTGTCGCTGCGCCGTGAGGTACTCAAGCTCGATGCGGTGTCCGATGCCTGGCGCGTCGTGCACAGTGAAGGCGACGGCCTGTCCGGCCTGGTGGTGGACCGCTACGGCGACCTGGTGGTGGTCGAGTTCTTCGCCGCCGGCATGTTCCGCCACCGCGAATGGATCTACGATGCGCTGCGCGAGCAGTTCCCCGGCTGCCGCTTCCACAGCTTCGCCGACGAGCACGTGCAGAAGCAGGAAAGCTTCGACTTCCACGGCAACACCACCACCGAAGCGTCGGTGATCACCGAGTACGGCGTCAAGTTCCGCGCCGACCCGGCCGGTGCGCACAAGACCGGTTTCTTCGCCGACCAGCGCGAGAACCGTGAGTGGCTGAGCCAGCAGGTGGAAGGCAAGAGCGTGCTCGACCTGTGCTGCAACACCGGCGGTTTTGCCGTGTACGCGGCGGCGCGTGGTGCTTCGGAAGTGATCGGCATCGACATCGACGAGGACGTGATTCAGATCGCCAAGGGCAATTCGCGCCTGAACAACGTGCGTCCGAAGTTCATCCAGTCCGATATCTTCCCGTGGCTGCGCGACGCCGCCAACCGCGGTGAGCAGTACGACGTGGTGATCCTGGACCCGGCGAAGATGACCCGCGACCGCGACCAGGTCATCACCGCACTGAAGAAGTACCTGGACATGAACAAGCTGGCGCTGGGCGTGGTCAAGCCGGGCGGCCTGTTCGCCACCTTCTCCTGCACCGGCCTGGTGGCCGAGGACCAGTTCCTCGACATGCTGCGCCGCGCGGCCTATTTCTCCGGCCGCACGATCCAGATCCTGAAGGTGGCCGGCGCCGGTCCGGACCATCCGTTCATGGCCCACGTGCAGGAATCGCGTTATCTCAAGGCCGTGTTCTGCCGCGTAGTGGATTGACCGCAGGACGCTGTAGAGCCGAGCCCATGCTCGGCTGATCTGCCTGACAGCCTCAAGGTCCGCCGGGCGTGGCCCGGCGCTACCCAACGCGCGGCCACGGCGCTATGGTCGGGCTCTTCCCCATGCCGGTGAGAGCCCATGCCTTCGTTGCGCCATCTGTCCGTCGTGCTCGCCCTGGCGCTGTGCGCGCCGCTGACCGCCCACGCCATCGAGTTCAGCGCGCAGGAACTGGCCCGTGCCAAGGCGCTGCAGCAGCGCCTGGTCACCCTCGACAGCCACCTCGATACACCGGCCAATTTCGGCCGAGCCGGTTTTGACATCGAGCAGCGCCACGACCGCAACGCCCTTTCGCAGGTGGATTATCCACGCATGGTCGAAGGCGCGCTGGATGGCGGCTTCTGGGCGATCTACACCGATCAGGGCGACCGCAGCGCCGCCGCGCATCTGGCCGAGCGTGACCATGGGCTGCAGCGATTGATGCAGATCCGCGAGATGCTGGCGGCCAATCCCGAGCGCTTCGCGCTGGCGCTGACCGCCGATGACGCAGCGCGGATCAAGGCTGCCGGCAAGCGCGTGGTCTACATCAGCATGGAAAACGCCAGCCCGCTGGTGGCCGACCCCAGCCTGCTGTCGTTCTATCACCGCGCCGGCCTGCGCCTGCTCAGCACCGTGCACTTCGCCAACAACGAGTTCGCCGATTCGGCCACCGATCCCAAGGGCGCGGAATGGAAAGGGCTTAGCCCGGCCGGCAAGGAGCTGGTGCGGCAGGCGGTGAAGCTGGGCATCGTGATCGACCAGTCGCACGCCTCGGACGCGGTGTTCGACGACCTGCTGGCAATGATGCCGGTGCCGTTCGTGCTGTCGCACAGCTCGGCCAAGGCGGTCTATGACCATCCGCGCAATCTCGACGATGCGCGGCTGCGCAGGCTGGCCAAGGCCGGTGGCGTGATCCAGGTGAACGCCTATGGCGGCTACCTGATCGATACGGCGAAGACGCCCGAGCGCAAGCAGGCCGAGGAAGCGCTGAGCAAGCAGCTGGGCGGCTGGGAAGGCATGGGCATCGAGCAGGGTGTTGCGCTGCTGAAGGCCGAGCAGGCGCTGGACCACGAGCACCCGGTGCGCCACGCCAGCCTGGACGACTTCTTCGCCCACTTCGAGCACCTCCTCACGGTGGTCGGCCCGGAACATGTGGGCATCGGCCTGGACTGGGATGGTGGTGGCGGACTGAGTGACCTGCCCGATGTCAGCCAGCTGCCGAAGATCACCGCGTGGCTGCTGCGCAAGGGCTATACCGAGAAGCAGATTGCCGGCATCTGGGGCGGCAACCTGATGCGGGTGATGCGCCAGGCGCAGGATTACGCCGCAAAGCAGGGCGGTTGAAGCGCCCTGCGGTAGTGCCGGCCGCTGGCCGGCATTGCCCCTGTCAAGAGGATGCGGGTTGCCGGCCAGCGGCCGGCACTACCGGTGATCGGTTTACTTCGCGATCAGTGCGTGGCGGCGGCTATACAGGAAGTACAACACCAGGCCGACCACGTTCCACAGCAGGAAGTACAGCTGGGTGGTGTGCGGCAGGCTGATGAACAGGTAGATGCAGCCCAGTGCGGCCAGCGGGCCGACCACGAAAGCCACCGGCGTGCGGAAGGTGCGCTCGCGGTTCGGCTCGCGCAGGCGCAGCACCACCAGGCAGATGCCCACCGCAGTGAACGCGGCCAGGGTACCGGCATTGGCCAGCGCCGCGATCTCGTCCAGGCGCGCCACACCAGCCAGCGCCGACACCACCACCGCAGTGAACAGTGTGGTCGCCACCGGCGTGCCGGTGCGTGCGTTGACCTTGGACAGGCCACGCGGCAGCAGGCCATCGCGGCTCATCACAAAGAAGATGCGGCTCTGGCCGTACAGGAAGGCCAGCAGCACCGTCGGCAGGGCGATGATCGCGATCACGCCGATCACCATTGCCGCGGTCGGATGGCCCAGCTGGCGCATGATCAGCGCCAGCGGCTCGGCGCTGTGGCCGAACACCGCGTAGCTCATCGCACCGACGGCCGCCAGCGCCACCAGCACGTAGACGATGGTGCAGCCGATCATCGAACCGATGATGCCGATCGACAGGTCGCGGCCCGGGTTCTTGGTCTCCTCGGCGGCGGTGGAGATCGCATCGAAGCCGTAGAAGGCGAAGAAGATGATGGCTGCCGCCGCCATCACGCCGTGCTCGACGCCATCGGGGCCCATCGACTTGGCAAAGCCGTACGGCATGAACGGCTGCAGGTTGGCGCTATCGAAGGCGGGCAGGGCCACGGCCACGAAGATGGCCAGCGCGATCAGCTTGAACACCACCAGGATGGCGTTGAGCGTGGCGCTTTCCTTGGTGCCGGCCATCAGCATGCCGGCCACCAGCCAGGTGATGATGATCGCCGGCAGGTTGATCATGCCGCCTTCCACGTGCGGGCCGGCGGCCAGCCAGGCCGGCAGGTGCACATTCCAGCCGAACTGGGTATGGACCCATTCGAGGAAGCCGACGAAGTAGCCTGACCAGCCCACCGCCACCGTACTCACCACCAGCGAGTACTCCAGGATCAGGCTCCAGCCCACCACCCAGGCAAACACCTCGCCCAGTGCGCTGTAGCTGTAGGTGTAGGCACTGCCGGCGGCCGGCATCATCGTCGACAGCTCGGCGTAGGACAGCGCCGCGCAGGCGCAGACCGCACCGGCGATGGCGAAGGAGATCAGCACGGCCGGGCCGGCCAGGTTGGCACCCACGCCGATCAGCGTGTAGATGCCGGTACCGACGATGGCGCCGATGCCCAGCGCGATCAGGTGCGGCCAGCTGAGCGTCGGGATCAGACGCCTGCCGGCTTCGTGGACGGTGACGGAATCTAGGGACTTGCGCCGGAACAGGGACATGCAGGCCTCGGAAGGGGTGACTAAGAACGACAAGTTCCTGAGTGTGACCGAACGCAGCGCAGCATTACCACTGACGCGGGTCATACCCGACGCGCCGCGCGCTGCACCGCGATCAGGCTGCCGGAATCGGCATAAAGCAGGCCGGACCCCCGCGCCGGGCGACGTCAGGGCATGGCGGGCCAGTGGCAGCCGTCTTCCTGCCAGGCCTCGACGTCGTCGTGAAAAGAGCTCCTGCGCCCGTCACGGGCACGCTCATAGCGCAGGTCCAGCACCAGCGCGCCCTGGGTACTTAACAGGTAGCGGCCGTTGAGGCGGCCATCGATGCGCTCTTCCCAGACGCTGTCGAACTGGTACGGGCGATCTTCGGCCAGCACCGTGCTTTGCATCGAGATCCGGCGCAGGGGCAGGCGCTTGCGCTGGCCGGCGTAGCGCACGTCGGACTGTCCGTCCTCCAGCCAGCGCCATTCCAGGTGGATGCTGCCGTTGCGACCGCCGGTCAGGCAACGATGGTCCTGTACGGTGGCGCCAGAGGCGGTGCCGGCGAACAGCAGGGCCAGGCCGAGCAGCGGCAGCCGCCCGTTCATCCGTTCAGCCCCAACCGGATGCCAAACCCCACCAGGAACAGGCCGGCCACGCGGCGCAGCGCGTCGCTAATCCGCGGGTGCTGGATCAACCGGCGACGGGCCAGGTTGCCCACACCGATCAGCATCGAGCAGTAGGCGATGCTGACCACCAGGATGATGCCGGCCAGTGCCGCGAAGGTGGCGATGCCCTGGTGTGCCTTGGGATCGATGAACAACGGCAGGAAGGCCATGTAGAACAGGATCGCCTTCGGGTTGAGCAGGCTGACCAGGATCGCCTGCTGGAAGTAGCGGCCCGGCTGCATGCGGATCGGGCCGGCATCACCGCCTTCGTGCTTCGGCGTGCGCAGCAGGCCGATGCCGACCCACACCAGGTAGGCCGCACCCAGGTACTGCACGGCGTGGAACACCAGCGGGTTGGCCTTGAGCAGCGCGGCCACGCCGGCCAGCGCGAGCCACATCAGGATCTGGTCGCCGACCAGCAGGCCGGCCAGTGCGGTGTAACCGCCGCGCACGCCACCACGGCCGGTGGCGGTCAGCAGGGTGAAGGTACCGGGGCCGGGCAGGGCGAGAAACACCAGCACGGCGACCAGAAACGTCCACAGGTCCTGGATGCCCATCCACGGCATGGCGGCGTTCTCTCTTACGGGGGGCCGCCATTGTCGGCCAGCGCCGGGACTGGCGACAGTGGGCCGGCAGGACCCTCGGGCATGCCAGACAGCAGAGGTTGCAGGTGCTGGCGCAGCTGCGCGTGCAGCTGCCGCACCGCCGGCGAGAACTGCTTGCGGTGCGGGCAGACCAGCTGCAACGGTATGTGGCTGCCGATGCCGTCGAGCAGCAGCTGCAGGCGCCCTGCGAGCACATCCTCGCGCAGGTCCAGCCAGGATTTGTAGGTGATGCCTTCGCCGGCCACCGCCCAGCGCCGCACCACATCGGCGTCATCGCAGACCAGCGGGCCGCGCACCGGAATCACGCTACGGCGCCCGTCGACCTCGAACGACCAGCGATCATAGGCGCGGCCACTGAGCTGGTAGACCAGGCAATGATGCTCGCGCAGATCGTCCAGGCGCGTGGGCATGCCGCGCCGCTGCAGATAGTCGGGCGACGCCGCGAGTATGCGCCGATTGCCTTCCAGCAGGGGCAGGGCGACGTAGTTGGCGTCGTCGAAGTGGCCGATGCGGATGGCCACGTCGACCGGGTCGCGGAACACGTCGGCCACTTCGTCGGACAGGCGCAGGTGCAGGCGCAGCCGCGGGTGCGCGGCGCGAAAGGCGCTCAGCCAGGGCAGCAGCAGATTTCGACCGAAGTCCGACGGCGCCGACAGCTGCAGGGTGCCGTGCAGTTCGGCGTCTTCGCCCTGCACGCGCGCCTGGCCCTCGCGCAGGGTGGCCAGTACCTCCTGCGCATACGGCAGGTACAGCGCCCCCTCGCCAGTCAGGCGCAGGCTGCGCGTGGTGCGCACGAACAGTCGCAGGTCCAGCTCGCGTTCCAGCCGCGCCACCGCCGCAGCGACCTGCCCCGGCAGCAGGTCGGCTTCGCGGGCTGCCTGCGAGAAGCTGCCCAGTGCGGCAGTGCGGACGAACAGCTGCAGATCGTCGAAGCGGATCATCTTCATCGCCAGAGTGAAAGTGCTGCCCGATTCTGCGCCTTTCCGAGGGACCGCGCGCGGCGCAACCTGTCGCCTCCTTCCCCACTGGACCGCTGCCATGCGCGCCATTGCCTACACCCAAGCCGGCCTGCCGATCGATGATGCCCAGGCCCTGATCGACATTGAACTGGAACTGCCGCAGCCCGGCCCGCGTGACCTGCGCGTGGCGGTACGCGCGGTGGCGGTGAACCCGGTCGACACCAAGGTCCGCCGCGGCGTGGCCACCGATGGCCCGCGCGTGCTGGGCTGGGATGCGGTCGGCATCGTCGACGCGGTGGGCAGCGAGGTGACCCTGTTCCAGCCCGGCGACGCGGTCTACTACGCCGGCGTCATCGACCGCCCGGGCAGCAATGCGCAGTACCAGCTGGTGGATGAGCGCAGCGTAGGCCGCAAGCCGGCCAGTCTCGACGATGCCGCCGCCGCGGCGCTGCCACTGACTGCAATCACCGCCTGGGAGCTGCTGTTCGACCGCCTGCGCATCCCGGAGGGTGGTGGCGAAGGCCAGACCCTGCTGGTGATCGGTGCTGCCGGTGGTGTCGGTTCGATCCTGGTGCAGCTGGCACGGAAGCTGACCAGGCTGACCGTGATCGGCACCGCCTCGCGCCCGGATACCCAGGACTGGACGTACGCAATGGGGGCACACCACGTGATCGACCACAGCCTGCCGCTGGCCGAGGGACTGGCGCGGCTCGGCATCAGCGAGGTGCAGCATGTCGCCAGCCTGACCCACTCCGACCAGTACTACGCGCAGATCGTGGAACTGCTGGCACCGCAGGGCCAACTGGGGCTGATCGATGACCCGGGCCAGGTGGACGTGATGGCGCTCAAGCGCAAGGCACTGTCACTGCACTGGGAGTCGATGTTCACGCGGCCGCTGTACCGCACCGCCGACATGCAGCGCCAGCACGACCTGTTGAACCGTGTGGCCGAGCTGATCGATACGGGCGTGCTGCAGACCACCCTGGGCGAGCACTTCGGGCGCATCGACGCGGCCAACCTGCGGCGCGCCCACGCGCTGCTGGAAAGCCAGCGCGCCAAGGGCAAGATCGTGCTGGAAGGCTGGTAACACCGGCGGTTCCCGCGCCCCCTTGGGGTCAGATCCCTTTCCCTTGGGGGGAAAGGGATCTGACCCCTGCCTCAGGCCACGCCGTTGTCGACGTGGGTGGTGAAACCGGGCTGCTCGCGCAGCCGTTCGAACCACGCCGAGAGGTGTGGCAGCACGGGCTTGTTGCCGGGCGTGCTGCGCCAGCGCTGGGCCGATAGCCCGAGCACGATGTCGGCCAGGGTGAAGGCGTTGCCCGTCACGTGGCAGTGGCCACCGGCCAATTGTGTATCGAGTACGCCCATCAAGTGGTTCCACTGCGCCAGGCTGGCCTCGGCGCGGGCATCGTCCGGGTAGTCTGGGTGCCGCCGCACGCGCGCCATGAACACGTGCCGCCAGGCGCTGTTGAGGTCGCTGGCCTGCCAGTCCATCCACTGCTCGACCCGGGCGCGATCCTGCGCCGTACCGGGCAGCAGGTCATCACGGCCAGCACGTACGGCCAGGTAGCGGCAGATGCTGTTCGATTCCCACAGCACGAAGCCGCCATCGCGCAGGACCGGCACCTGCCGGTTCGGATTCAACGTGGCCAGCAGGTCCGCCGGTGGTTCTGGCTCGTGTTGGAGTGGCAGGTCGAGGCCGGCGCACAGCCACAGCACCTTGCGCACGTTGATGGAGGTGGGCTTTCCGTACAGAGCGAGCATGGTCCTGACGCAGCAGCTGAGACTCGGCCAGCCTACACTTGCCCCATGCAAACCGAATACCTGCTCATTGCCGGCCTTCTATTGGCCGTGCTCATCCTGCAGCTGGTCGCCCTGCTGCGCCGCCCGCCGCATGAACGCCTGGAACAGGCCGTGCGCGAGGAGGCGCGCGCCGGGCGCAGCGAACTGCGCGAACAGCTCGATGGCTTCGCCCGCGCGCTGACCGATCTGTCCACCCGCACCGATCAGCGCCTGGACCTGCTGCGCGAAGCGCTGGGCGAAGATGCCCGCAAAGCGCGCGCTGAAGTGGCCGACAGCCAGCAGCGCGGCGCAGCATTGATGGGGCAGCGGCTGCAGGAACTGCGCGGCCAGCTGGAGACCTTCGGCCAGCAGCAGGAGGCACGCATCCATGCGTTTGGCCAGCAGCTGCAGGAGCTCACTGCGCGCACCGATACCCAGCTCGGGGCGCTGCGCCAGACCCTGGTGGACGATGCACGCAAGGGCCGCGAGGAGGGCGCGCTGTCGCAGCAGCGCCTGACCGACAGTCTGGGCCTGCGCCTGCAGGAACTGACACAGCGCAACGAGCAGCGCATCGCCGAGATGCGTGCCACGCTGGAGGAACAGCTGCGCGCGCTGCAGAACGACAACGCGCAGAAGCTGGAGCAGATGCGCCACACCGTGGACGAGAAGCTGCAGTCGACGCTGGAAACGCGACTGGGCAATTCCTTCAAGCTCGTCTCCGAGCGCCTGGAACAGGTGCAGCGTGGCCTCGGCGAGATGCAGCAGCTGGCCACCGGCGTGGGCGACCTCAAGCGCGTGCTGACCAACGTCAAGAACCGCGGCAGCTGGGGCGAAGTGCAGCTGGAGAATATCCTCGAGCAGACACTCACCCAGGAGCAGTACGCGCGTGCGGTGAGGGTGCGCCCGGATAGTGGCGAGATGGTCGATATCGCCGTGCGCCTGCCGGGCCGCAGCAGCGACGACACGCCGGTGTGGCTGCCGATCGACTCCAAGTTCCCGCGCGAGGACTACGAGCGCCTGCTGGACGCACAGGAACAGGGCGATGCCGAAGGCGTGCGCCTGCAGGGCATCCAGCTGGAGCGCGCGGTGCGCGTGCAGGCCAAGTCGATCTGCGACAAGTACATCGCACCCCCGCATACCACCGATTTCGCAGTGATGTTCCTGCCCACCGAGGGGCTGTACGCCGAAGTGATCCGCCGCCCGGGACTGGTCGATCTGCTGCAGCGCGAGCACCGCGTGGTCGTGGCCGGGCCGACCACGGTCACCGCGCTGCTCAACAGCCTGCAGATGGGGTTCCGCACGCTGGCCATCGAGCAGCGCTCCAGCGAGGTATGGAGCCTGCTGGGCGCAGTGAAAAGCGAGTTCGGCAAGTTCGCCGGCATCCTGGAGAAGGCCGAGAAGCAGATCACCACCGTCGGGCGCAGCATCGGCGAGGCCAGCCGCAAGACGCGCACCATCGAACGGCGCCTGCGGGGTGTCGAGTCGCTGGCTGCCGAGCAGGCCCAGTCGCTGCTCGGCGACCTGGCCGAGGGAGATGCCACGGCCGAGGAAGAGGCGAGCGACGGCGAGGAGGCCTGACCGGCGCCGACACGCCGCCTGCATCGCCGGTGCGTATGCTGGCGGCCTGCCCGCCCGATCCGGTACCACGATGCGCCTGCCCCTTTGCACCAGCCTTGTCCTGACCGCACTGCTTGCTGCCTGCAGCAGCGCGCCACCGAGCGTGGACACGACCGCGCAGGCCACGGCCACCAGCCCTGAAGCTGCCGAGGCCTATCGCGAAGCGCGCGACGTCGACTGCCAGGCCGCCGGTGGCACCCTGCAGCGGCTCGGCCGGCTGCAGCGCGAGCAATGCGTGATTCCCTATGCCGACGCCGGCAAGGCCTGCAGCCGCAAAAGCGACTGCACGGGCCAGTGCCTGGCCGCAGGCGAGGCAATGGCCGGTGATGTGGCGTCCGGTACCTGCCAGCGTGATGCCAGCCAGAACTTCGGTTGCCGCCAGCGTATCGATGACGGCAAGGCGCAGGGCACGATCTGCGTGGATTGAGGATGCCTGTAGAGCCGAGCCCATGCTCGGCTGCCATGGCATCAGCCGAGCATGGGCTCGGCTCTACAACAGCGCGCGCGGCGCTATGCTGGTGGGCCATTCCCGCCGTAGCCGGAGCCCCGCGTGAGCACCCCGATCCAGGACATTCCCCTCACCACCATCGACGGCCAGCCGTCCTCGCTTGCCGACTACCAGGGCAAGGTGCTGCTGCTGGTCAACGTCGCCTCCAAGTGCGGCCTGACCCCGCAGTACGAAGGCCTGCAGGCGCTGTATGCGGAAAAGCACGCGCAGGGCCTGGAAGTGCTGGGCTTCCCCGCCAACAACTTCCTCGGCCAGGAGCCGGGCAGCGAGGCCGAGATCCAGCAGTTCTGCCAGCTTACCTACGACGTCAGTTTCCCGATGTTCTCCAAGATCAGCGTGGCTGGCGAGGACACCCACCCGCTGTACCAGCGGCTGACCGCCGCCCAGCCGCAGTCGATCGGCGAAGGCCCGCTGCGTGAGCGCCTGGCGAGCAAGGAGATTCCGATCCACGCAGCACCGGCGGTGCTGTGGAACTTCGAGAAGTTCCTGGTTGGCCGCGACGGCAAGGTCATCGCGCGCTTCGCCCCGGACGTGGCTGCCGATGACGCGCGCCTGCGCGAAGCCATCGAGGCCGCGCTGGCGGCCTGAGGAAAGCGTGCCAACCGAGGTTGGCACCTACCGGAAAAGAAAAACCCCGCCGAGGCGGGGTTTTTTCATGCACGGGCTGCAGCGATCAGTTGCTCCAGTTCGGCATCGGCATGGCATCGACCGGGATCGGCGAATTGGCATCATCATGGCCGCGGTCGCGCTTGCTGCGCAGGTCGTTCTCGATCTGGTAGTTGCGGCGCTGCATCCACGCATCGCGCACCAGCGAGTACTCGTCCACGGCGGTGTCGCGCAGATCATCGATCGCCAGCAGCTGTGCGCGGGTGTCGACCAGCTGCAGGCCCTGCAGGCCGATGCGGACCTTGTCTTCCTCGATGCGGCGGATCGGCGACAACGGGATGTCACCGGCCAGGCCGAACACATCGCGCACGGTACGCGGGCCGAAGAACGGCAGTTCCACGTAGCGCGAACGACGCCAGCCCCAGGCTCCCAGGGTCTGGCCGAAATCTTCATTGCGACGCGGCACCATCGCCTTGCTGGCCGGATCGAACAGGCCACCGATGCCCAGCGTGCTGTTCATCAGGAAGCGGCCGAGGCTGTCCCACGCATCGGCACCGCGGCCCTGCAGCAGCTGGTTGGTGATGGTCACCGGCGCACGCAGGTTGCTGAAGAAGTTGCTGACGCCGGTACGCGCGAAACGCGGCACCACGTGGGTATAGGCGGTGGCCAGCGGGCGGGCCACACCGCGGTCGACCGCATTGTTGAACTTGTGGACCTTGCGGTTGAACGGTTCCCACGGATCGTAGGCCGCGGCACTGCCGGTGTTGCCGGTGCCACCATACAGGGCGTCGAAATCATCGTCGCTGGCGGCGGTGGATGCTGCGGTCTTCGGTGGGCTGACCTCTGCGCCCTGCGGCGCAGTTGTCGGCACCGCAGCGGCAGGCGTTGCCGGGTTGGCCACGGGAGCGACCGGAGCAGTACCGACCACCCCGGTATCGGCCGTTGCGGCCGTCGCTTCGGCAGCAGGGCCGGGCGCGACCACGGTGCTGGCGACCGGTGCGTCGCTGCGCGCGGGCTTGCCGGCACAGGCGGTCAGGGCGGTGGCCAGGAGGATCAGGGGGAAAGTGCGTACGACGTTCATGTCAGCTCGCAGCAGAAGTAGCGTTGAAGTCCAGGTCGGGCGACAGCCGGTAGGCTGCGCTCAGCTCGTTGAAGCCGGCCGGCGCGCCGGAAATGGCCAGCGCATGGCCCGCCTTGCGTGCCCGGGCGGCCAGTTCGGCCAGCAGGGCCAGGCCGGCGCTGTCCACGCGCTCGACCTCGCCCAGCTCCAGCCGCGCCAGCTGGGCTGGCAGGGCCTGCAGTTGCGGCCACAGTGCAATCACCGCGGCACGGTCGAGCACCCCGCGCAGGCGCAGGGTGTCGCCTTCCAGCAGCGCCAGTGCGTTACTTGCCATTGCCCGCCGGCCCGGCCTGCAGGCTGCCGCTGTGCAGCTCGCTGGCCACCTGCTTGATGCCCTTCTGGCGCAAGGGCGTATCGAACTGGTTGCGGAAGGTCTGCACGTAGGAAATGCCTTCGATGTTGACGTCGAAGATCTTCCACTGGCCGTTCACGTTGCGCATCCAGTACTCGACCGGGGTCGGTTCGTTGCCGGCGCGCACCAGTTCGGTGCTGACGCGCACGCCACGGTTGCCCGGCAGCGGGCTTTCACCCTTCAGGCGGAAGCTCGGCTTGCCCTGGATGTTGAGCAGGGTCGAACCGTAGCGCTGCATCAGGCTGTCGGCCATCGCATCGGCGAACAGCTTGATGTCGCCGTCGGAGGCGCCGCGGGCGTGCGGGCCCAGCACCAGGCGTGCCGCATAGTCGCGGTCAAAGGTGCGGTTCAGTTCGCTGTCGATGTAGCTGCGCAGGCTGGCCGGGTTGCTGCTGAACTCGCTGCGGCGCTGCTGCAGCGTGGTGAGAATGCGCGTGCTGGCATCGATCACCACCTTGCCGGCCTGGCCCTGCGCTGCGGCAGCGGCGGGGGCGGCCGCCTGGGCCTGGGCAAGGAACGGGGTGGCCATCAGCAGCGCCGAGGCGAGCAGGGCGGGAATCAGTTTCATTTTCATGGTTGCGGTTCCGTTGCAGGCGCCTGCGCGCCATCGTTGGGCTTCTGGGCAGGGCCACCACCGGCGCCGCCACTGAACATGTACTTGCCGACCAGCTGGATCAGGTCCACCGCCGGTTGGGTGAAGACGATCTCGTCACCGGCCTTCAGCACGTCCGGGTCACCGCCCGGCTGCAGACCGATATAGCTCTCGCCGAGCAAACCACTGGTGAAGATGCCCGCCGAGGTGTCCGCCGGCAGGTCCTTGACCTTGCTGTCCATGCGCAGGGTCACGATGGATTCGAACTTCACCGGATCCAGGTCGATGGAGGCGACCTGGCCGACGGTGACGCCGCCGATCTTCACCGGCGCCTGCTTGCGCAGCTGGCCGACCTGGGAGAAGCGCGCCTTCAGCTCGTAGCCCTGGCTGCCCCAGCTCCAGCGCTGGTTGGTCGAGGCCACGGCCAGCACCATCAGCGAGGCCAGGGCCAGCAGCAGGAATGCGCCGACAGAGAATTCGAGTCTGGGACCGCGGATGGCCATGTGGATTACCTGATCGAGTCGTGGTGGCCGCGCGCGCATGCGCACCGCCGGTGGAGGGGTTAGGTGAACAACATTGCCGACAGCACGAAGTTGAACATCAGCACCAGCAGCGAGGCATTGACCACCGCACGGGTGGTCGCCACCGAGGTGCCCTCGATGGTCGGCTCGGCGTGGAAACCAACATAGGCGGCGACCAGCGCTGCGGTGCCGCCGAAGATCGCCGACTTCAGCATCGCCACGCCGAAGTCGTCCCAGAAATCGACGCTGTTGCGCAGTGCCGACCAGAACACGCCATTGTCCAGGCCCAGCACATGCACCGCTTCGAAGTAGCTGGCGCTGATCGCCAGCGAGCAGAAGATGCCGGTCAGCAGCGGCACGGTCAGCACCGCCGCCCAGAAGCGCGGCGCGACGGCCTTGGCCACCGGGTCGATCGCCATCAGCTCCAGTGCCTTGATCTGGTCGGTGGCGCGCATCAGGCCCAGTTCGGCGGCGATCGAGCTGCCGGCGCGGCCGATGAACAACAGCGCGGTCAGCACCGGCGCCAGTTCCCGGTACAGCGACAGGCCGAGCAGGGTCGACAGCGCGTCGGCCGCACCGAAGGTGGTCAGCGTGCGGTAGCCCTGCAGGGTCAGCACCAGGCCGACGAAGGCACCACCGACGGCGATGATCGGCAGCGAGCGTGCGCCGATCTTGTAGATCTCGCGGGTCAGCTCGGCCAGGAAATCACGGGTCGGCAGCGAACCACGCAGCACGGTCAGCGAGAACAGGCCGGCGCGACCCAGCGAGCGGGTGGCTTGGACGAACGGCATCAGGCGACCCTCGCGCGCGGCGCGGCATCGAACGGAATGGGGCCATCGGGCTGGCCGTGCAGGAACTGCCGAAGCAGCGGGTCGTGACTGGACTGCAGCGCCTCGGGCGTGCCCTGGAACACGATGCCGCCATTGGCGATGGCGATCACCTGGTCGCAGATCGGCAGGGTCTCGTGCACGTGGTGGCTGACAATGATGCTGGTCAGGCCCAGGCTGTGGTTGAGGCGCTGGATCAGGCTCATGATCACGCCGGAGGCGATCGGGTCCAACCCGGTCAGCGGCTCGTCGTAGATCATCAGTGGCGGATCCAGTGCCAGCGCGCGGGCCAGCGCGACGCGGCGCGCCATGCCGCCGGACAGTTCGCGCGGCCAGGCATCGGCAGCGGCCAGCAGACCCACGGCATGCAGCTTCATTTCCACCAGGCGGCGCAGCACGGCGGTCGGCAGGCGGGTATGCGTGCGCAGTGGTAGCGCGACGTTTTCGGCGACGGTCAGATCGGTCAGCAGGCCGTTGCCCTGCAGCAGCACACCCACGCTCTTGCGCATCTCCAGCAGCGCGCCGCTGTCATGCGGAATCGGCCTGCCGAACAGGGTGACCTCGCCGGCGACCGGACGCAGTTCGCCGGTCAGTGCCGCCAGCAGGGTCGACTTGCCACTGCCCGACGGGCCCAGCACGGCCGTGATGCTGCCCTTGGGCACCTGCAGCGACACGTCACGCAGGATCGTGCGCCCGCTCCGGTCGATGCGGACGTTGGATAACTGCACCAGACTGGAGGCGGAAGCCGACATGGGCACCATTAACGTTTTTTAGACATCGAAGGATCGGGCCCATCGGCTGAACATAAGCAGACTGGACGGTCCAGTATTGTGGCACGGCATGACCCTTGCCAGGCCGGGACAATCGGCCGGCAGCGCGGAACAATCCGTACCGGCGATGGGCTGGCCATTGAATACTGCCTGCCGTGCTGCACACTGTGCATGATGAGTGACCCGGGCAGCGATTTCCGCCTCTACCATTCCAACTCCCTGGACGTGCTGGCTGCGCTGCTGGCGCGCAACGTGCGTGTGCCGGTTCCGGGCCAGCCGTTGCTCGCGCCGGAGGTGGTGCTGATCCCGCAGGTGGCGATGCGGCGTTGGCTGCAAGCGACACTCGCTGCCGAATATGGCGTGGCCGCCAACCTCGAGTTCCTGACCCCGGGCGAATTCGTTGCCCGAGCACTCAATGCCAATGTGCCGGGCGAACGCGACGACCTGGACGCTGCGGGCCTGCACTGGAAGCTCTACCAGGCATTGCGCGACCCGGCGCTGCTGGCGCAGCCACCGATGCGCGCGCTGCAGTCCTATCTTGCCGGCGGCGACGCCCTGAAGCCGTGGGCACTGGCCGGTGAGCTGGCGTCGGTGTTCGAGAAGTACCAGGCCTGGCGCCGCGACTGGTTGCTGCGCTGGGAGGCCGGCGCCGACCCGGCCGACCCGCAGGCGATCCTCTGGCGCACCATCGCCCATGGCCGCGACTACCGCGCGCGCCGCATCCAGGCGTACCTGGATCGCTTCGAGGGTGCCGGCCAGCCGCTGCCGCAGGGCCTGCCACCGCGGATGTCCGCGTTCGCGACGCTCAACATCTCGCCCGACGTGCTGCGGGTGATGGCCACCCAGGCGCGGGTGGGCGAGCTGCACTTCTATATGCCCACTCCGGTGCAGTCGTACTGGGGTGACCTGCAGACGCTGGCCGAGCGCCTGCGCAGCGGCGCGCCCGATCCCTTCGGTGAAGCGGCCGGTGAGAACCGCCTGCTGGAGGCCTGGGGTGCGGCCGGCCGCGACTTCATGGCGGTGCTGGGCAGCTACGAGGTGGTGCACCCGGCCGGCGAGATTGCCGCGTATTCGGATCCGGAAGAAGACACCCGGCCGACCCTTGACGAAGGCGGCCTGTCCGACAGCCTGCTGCATCGCCTGCAGCGCGATCTTTTCCATCGCCGCGCGTTGCCCTCGGGCGAGCTGCGCGATGGGCTGCGCAGCGACGACCCCAGCCTGCAGGTGCATGCCTGCCACACCCGGCTGCGCGAGCTTCAGGTGCTGCACGACCAGCTGCGCAGCCTGCTGCAGGACCCTCGCTTCGACCCGCCGCTGCAGGCGCGCGAGATCGCGGTGCTGGCGCCGGACATCGATCCCTATGTGCCGTACCTGGAGGCAGTGTTCGGCGGCCGCGGCGGCGAGGAGGAGCACATTCCCTACGCGCTGGCCGACAGCAGCCCACTGGCAGGAGAGCCGCTGGCCGATGTGTTCGTGCACCTGCTGGGCCTGCCGGTCTCGCGTTTCGGCCTGAACGAAGTGCTGGACCTGCTGGCCAGCGCGCCGCTGGCCGAAGCGGCCGGACTGGAGGCGGTGGACTTCGATCGCCTGCACGGCTGGCTGCAGCAGGCCGGCGCACGCTGGGGCCTGGATGCGAAGCACCGCAACCAGCACCAGGCGCCGGCCGACGACGCCTACACCTGGCAGTTCGCACTGGAACGCCTGGTGCTCGGTCACGCCACCGGCAGCGAGGCGGACCTGGCCGGCGTGGCGCCGTGGATCGAACTGGAAGGCGGCGCGCTGGAAGCACTGGACCGGCTGCTGCGGCTGCTGCGCGTGCTGGCGGTCTACCAGCGTCGCCTCGGCGAGCTGCTGCCCCCGGCGCAGTGGCGGCAACGGCTGCTGTCGCTGCTGGACGCGCTGCTGCCGACCGCGCCCAGCTCGCCCAACAGCCAGCGTGCCCTCGAGCGCCTGCGCAAGCTGCTGAATCAGTTCGCCGACGATGCCGCCAAGGCCGGTTTCGAAGATGGCGTGCCGCCTGAGGTGGTGCGTTCGCACTTCGCCGGCGTACTGGGCGAGGCCGATACGCGCGCGCCGCTGCTGACCGGTGGCATCAGTTTCGGCCGCATGGTGCCGATGCGCCTGCTGCCGTTCCGGGTGATCTGCGTGCTCGGTCTCAATGACGGCGATTTCCCGCGCCGTGACCCGGCCGCGGGCCTCAACCAGCTCACCGCCGAGCTGGACACGCCACGCCGCCGCCCGGGCGATCGCTCCACCCGCGAAGACGACCGCTTCCTGTTCCTGCAGCTGTTCGCCGCCGCGCAGGAGGTGTTCTACCTCAGCTACCTCGGCGCCGATCCACGCGATGGCAGCGTGCGTGAGCCGTCGGTGCTGGTCAGTGAACTGATCGATGCCGCCGCCGCGTATCACCTCGATCCGCCTGCGGCGGTCCGCGACTTTACCGTGCGCCATGCACTGCAGCCGTTCTCACCGGCGGCGTTCGGAGAGGGTGATCCACGCCGCTTCAGCTATCGGCGGCAATGGCATCCCGCTGCCGGCCGCCTCACCGGCCAGCGTGGTGGCCTGCAGCCGTGGTTCGATGCCCCGCTGCCGCCGCCGCCCGACGATGCCGTGGAAGACGAGCTCGCGCTCGACACCCTGCGCCGCTTCCTGTGCGACCCGGCCGGGCAGTTCCTCGCACAGTCGCTGGGTCTGCGCCTGGCCGACGATGCCGGGGAAGTTGATGACCTGGAACCGCTGGTGCTGTCATCGCGCGGCCCGGAAAAGCGCAGCGTGCAGGCGGCGGTGGTGCGCGCCACGCTCAGCGGTGATACCGAGCCGTTGTACCCGCGGCTGCGCGCGCGTGGCCTGTTGCCGTCCGGTCCATTGGGCCAGCGCCAGTTCGAGGTGGAGCAGCTGAAGACGCGTCCGTATGCCAGTGCGCTGCTGGGCTGGATGCAGGGCGAGCCATTGGAAAGCCGTCGCTACGAAGTGGACATCGATGGCGTGCGCCTGCACGGCCGCGTGGCCGATCGGCATCCCGAAGGCCTGGTGCGGCTGCGCGCCGGCACGCTCAATGGCAATGCAGTGATCCGCCAGGGCCTGGACTGGCTGCTGGCCAACGCCGCCGGCGACGCACTGCCCCTTGTGCAGTTCCACGATGGCGGCGACGCCGGTCCTGGCCCGCATGTACTGCCGGCACTGAGCGCGCCTGCTGCACGCGCGGCGCTGCGCGCGCTGCTGCAGTTGCGCCAGCGCGGCCTGCGTGAGCCGCTGCGCTTTGCCCCGTATACGGGCTGGGCGCTGTACAACGCGCCGGCAGAGAAACAGCGCAGCGAGGGCTGGAAGCAGTGGCACGGCAGCGACCGCAGCTGGGGTGAATCCAGCAGCGACGCCTGGCAGCTGCTGCTGCGGGGGGCCGACCCGTTCGCCTCCGATGCCAGTTATGCCGACCTGCTGCGCAACAGCCAGGTGGTCTTCAGCGCGGTGCGCGAAGGCCGCACCCTCGGCGCCGAAACGCGCCAGGAGGGCAGCGCATGAGCCCCGCCTTCATCGATGAGCGAGCCCAGTGCATGGCGGTCGATCCCTATCTGGCCCTGCCGCTGGATGGCATCCGCCTGATCGAAGCCAGCGCCGGTACCGGCAAGACCTTCACCCTGGCCACGCTGTTTACCCGCCTGGTGGTAGAGCAGGGCCTGCGCATCGGCCAGATCCTGGCGGTGACCTTCACCGATGCGGCTACCCAGGAACTGCGCAAGCGCATCCGCGAGCGCCTGGCGCTGGCGGCGCGACTGGTCGATCTGGAACCGGTCGAAGGCGAAGCACCGGACGTGCGGCTGACCCGCGAGGTGCTGCAGCGCCATCTGCAGGGAGGTACCGAGCGCGCCACCGCACTGAAGCGCCGCCTGCAGGTCGCCGCCGATGAGATCGACCTTGCGTCCATCCTCACCATCCATGGCTTCTGCACCCGCGTGCTGCGCGAGCATGCGCTGGAGAGCGGCCACACCTTTGATCCGCCGGAGCTGCTGGCCAGCGACCGTGAGTTGCTGGAAGCGCTCGCGGCCGACCTGTGGCGGGTATATGCCAATGACCCGGCCACGCTGGAACCGCTGACCTGGCTGTGGTCCACCCCGGACGCACTGGCCGCCGATCTGCGCGCGCTGCTGGCCGCGCCGCCGCTGCACCCGTTGCCACAGGCGGTGGCGCTGCCCGATCCGCAGGCCGCCCTGCAGAGTGTTGCCGAAGAGCTGTCCGCAAGCGTGCGCGAGCATGGCGAGCAGTTCTTCATCGACCTCTGCGATGCGGTCGACAACAAATGGATCAACGGCGTGTCGTACAAGCTGGGCTGGCTGCACCCGCTGGGCCGGCAACTGCTGGGCTGGGCCGAACGCGCCGACCCGCGCGAGCTGCTGACCAGCGAGCGCCTGCCGGCACTGCTGCCGGAGGCGCTGGCAGCCAAGACCAACAAGAAATTCGCCGAGCGCACGCCATCGTCGCCATTGCAGGCGCCGTTGGCCCGCTATGTCGCGCTTCTGGCCGAACGCGATGCCTGGCTCCGTGCCACCGCGTTGAACTTCCTGCACGTGCTTCGCGACGAAGCCAGACAGCGCCTTCAGGCGCTCAAGCGCACCCGCCGGGTGCAGACCTACGACGATCTGATCGATGGCGTCGCACTGGCCCTGGAAGGCCCGCAGCGCCTGGCATTGGTCAAGCAGCTGCGCGCGCAGTACCGCATCGCGCTGGTCGATGAGTTCCAGGATACCGACGACCGTCAGTGGGGCATTTTCCACACCGTGTTCGGCGATTCACCGGAAGTGCGCGAGCTCGGCCTGGCACCGGCGCTGTTCCTGATCGGCGATCCCAAGCAGGCGATCTACGGTTTCCGCGGCGGTGATATCCACACTTACCTGAAGGCCAAGCGGGTAGCGCAACAGGCGCCGGTGCTTGACCAGAACTTCCGCTCGCGACCGGCCGTGCTGCGCGCGCTGCAGGCGCTGTACGACAACGGTGGCGAAGACGCCTTCCTCGAGCGTGGCATCCAGTTCGAGCCGGTGCGGCCCGGTGGCGTGCGCAGCGATGCGGACTACCAGCGCGACGGCCATGCTGCCCCGGCACTCACTCTGCGCGTGCTGCGCAGTGGCGGTGACAAGGCGATGAGTGCCGATGCCTCGCGCGAAGCAGCCGCCCAGGCCTGTGTGGCGGCGATCCACCAGATCCTGGTCGAGGCGCGCGCCGGCAATGCGGTGCTGCGTGGGCGCCCGGTACAGCCGGGTGACATCGCGGTGCTGGTGCGTTCGCATCGCGAGGCCACGCTGGTGCAGCGCGCGCTGGCCGCGGTCGGCATTCCTGCCGTGGCAGCGGGCAAGCAGAGCCTGTTCGCCACCAGCGAAGCGCGTGATCTGCGTGCACTGCTGCTGGCGCTGCTGCAGCCGGCTGACGAAGGTCGCCTGCGCGCAGCGCTGGCCACAGTGCTGCTCGGCCAGCGCGCCAGTGCGATCGCGGCGATGGAGCACGAGGGCGACCTGCAACGCGGGTTCCAGGCGCAGCTGCTGCATTGGCGCGAGCGCTGGCAGCGCGGCGGCCCGTTCGCGGTGATCGCCGACGTCTGCGCCGCGCAGGGCGAGCGCCTGCTGGCGCTGATCGATGGCGAGCGCCGCCTGACCAACTACCTGCAGCTGGGCGAACTGCTGCAGGAAGCCTCGGCGCAGGCGCTGGGCATGCACGGCCTGCTGGACTGGCTGCAGGGCCAGATGGCCAGCGCCGACCAGGATGACGAGCAGCAGCTGCTGCGCCTGGAATCGGATGCGCGCCGCGTGCAGATCATCACCCTGCACAAGAGCAAGGGCCTGGAGTACCCGCTGGTGTTCCTGCCCTTCGTGGGCATCGACGGCGGTGCGCCCAACACCGCCTCGCACTGCACGGTGCATGTGGGCGGCCAGCGCCAGCTGCACTGGAAGCTGGGCAAGGACGAGGCCTGGGAAGCGGCCACTGCGCAGCGCGAGCGCGAGCAGCGTGCCGAGGATGCCCGCCTGCTGTATGTCGGCCTGACCCGCGCCGAGCACGCGCTGTGGATCGCCGTGGGTGATCTGGCCGGGCTCGGCAGGACGCGGCTGGCACCGCTGCTGGGTGACCTGCAGGCGCTGCGCGCGCATGCCGATGTGCGCATCGATGACAGTGAGGTACCGGCTGCGCTGCCGCAGCTGGCGGCCGAAGTGGAAGGGGATCTTCCGGCGGTGCGTGCACTGACCCGGCGCGTTCCGCACGACTGGTGGGTGTACAGCTTCACCCAGCTGGCCCACGCCGATGCCGGCGCGGGCAGTGACATCGAAGCCGCTGCCACCGCGCTGCCGGCGCCGGCAGCCGACGAACCCACCGGCCCGGAGCTGCCGCTGGAACCGGCACTGCCGGAAGCCGCCGCGGAGGCCGAGGACAGCGCGCCGCTCGACCCGCGTTTCATGGGCAGCCGCTTCGGCAACGTGCTGCACGAGGCAATGGAAAACGTCGACTTCGCCGCATGGGCTGACTGGCAACCAGGCCGGGAAGCTCCCGAGGGCCAGGCCGAGGTGCTGCGCAAGGCGCTGCACGATGAGGGCTATGCCGACGTCGATCTGGACGATGGCGTGGCGGTGCTGGTGCCGCTGGTGGGCCACACGCTGACCGTACCGCTGCCCGAAGGCGGTGCGCTGCACAGCCTCGGTGAAGGCGAGCGCCGCGCCGAAATCGACTTCCATTTCGCCATCGAGGCGACCACCGTGCCGGCGCTGCTGCAGGTGCTGCATGCGCATGGTGTTTCCAGTGGCCGCCGCGGCTTCGGCCAGCGCCGCCGCCTGGAGGGGCTGATGACCGGCATGATCGACCTGACCTACGTGCGTGATGGCCGGTGGTACGTGCTCGACTACAAGTCCAACCGCCTGCCCGGCTACAGCCCGGACCTGCTGGCCATTGCCATGCGCCACAGCGAATACGATCTGCAGGCGCTGATCTACACCGTGGCCCTGCATCGCTGGCTGCGCTTCCGCTTGGGCGCCGCCTACGACTACGAGCGCGACATGGGCGGCATCCGTTACCTGTTCTGCCGCGGCCTGGATGGCACGGGCAACGGCGTGCACGTGGATCGTTTCCCGTTCGCGCTGGTGGATGCACTCGACGCGCTGTTCGCCGGCGGCGAGCAGGCCCAGGCCCAGCTCGCCGCGCGTGCCCGAGGAGCCAGCGCATGAGCCTGCTGAAGGAACTGCACCAGAAGGGCCTGCTGCGCACCCTCGACCACGCATTGGCGACCAGCCTGCAGCGGTTGCGCGACGACACGCCCGACAATGTGGCACTGGCGGCGGCGCTGGCTTCGCTGGCGGTGTCGCAGGGCCACGCCGCGTTCGATCCGGCTCAACCGCAGCGGTTGCTGGAAGGCGTGCCCGAGTGGCCCGCCGCGCAGGCCTGGCTGGCGCAGCTGCGCGCATCGCCATGGGTGGCCACACCGGAGCAGGCTGACGCCATCGCCGGGGATGCCCCCTTGGTGCTGGAGAACGGGCTGCTGTACCTGCGCCGCTACCGCGAGTACGAGCGCCAGTTGGCCACCGGTCTGCAGCGCATCGGCCGGCATCCGCTGCCGGCGCCGGACATGGCAGCGTTGGCGCCATTGTTCGCGCAGCTGTTCCCGCACGCATCGCACGGCGAAGATCACCAGGCACGCGCAGCCGGCGTGACGCTGCGCCATCCGCTGGCGCTGGTCACCGGCGGCCCCGGCACAGGCAAGACCACCACCATCGCACGCCTCTTGCTGCTGCTGGCCGCGCAGGCCCGGCACGCCGGCCAGCCGCTGCCCGAGGTGGCGCTGGCCGCGCCCACCGGTCGCGCCGCCGAGCGGATGGCCGAGAGCCTGCGCATGGCCGTGCAACGCCTGCAGGAACAGGGACTGGATCCGACGCTGTGCGCGGCACTGCCCAGCAGCGGCACCACCCTGCATCGACTGCTCGGCGTGATTCCCGACTCACCACGCTTCCGCCACCACACCGACAATCCGCTGGCGGTGGACGTGGTGGTGGTCGACGAAGCGTCGATGATCGATCTGCCGATGATGGCCAAGCTGGTCGATGCAGTTGCCAGCGGCACCCGCCTGATCCTGCTCGGCGACCCCGATCAGTTGCCGTCGGTCGAAGCCGGTGATGTGCTCAGCGCGATCCTGCGCGCCAGCGGCGATGGCATCGGCACCCGCGCCGACGATGCGCTGGCGCTGCATGGCTTGCTGGCACCGGCCACCTTGCAGCCGCAGGCCGCACCACGCGCCTTCGCCGGCCGTCGCGTGCAGCTGCAACGCGGCTACCGGCAGAGTGATGCGCTGGACCTGGCACCGCTGGCGCATGCCGTGCGTGAAGGTGACAGCCGCACTGCATTGCAGCTGCTGCGCGGTGGTGGATTGGCTGGCGTGCACTTCCACGAAGGTGAGGCGGACCCGCTGCGTGGCCAGCGTGAGCACCTGCTGGGCCACTGGCGTGCACTGGCCGAGGCCGCGGATCCGGTACGTGCCCTGCAGCAGGCCGGTCGCCTGCGCGTGCTGACCGCGCTGCGCGAAGGCCCGCAAGGTGCGCGCGGGCTGAACAGCCGTATCGAGCAGCTGCTGGCCGGCAATACCCCGGGCTACTTCCAGGGCCGCCTTCTGCTGGTCACCGAGAACAGCTACCGGCACCGCCTGTTCAACGGCGACATCGGTATCTGCCTGCGCGACGACAGCGGCGCGATCGTGGCCTGGTTCCCGGGCGACACCGTCGAGCAGCCACGCGCCTTCCACCCGGCCGCACTGCCCGCGCACGAAAGCGCCTTTGCGATGACCGTGCACAAGGCACAGGGCTCGGAGTTCGATGAAGTGTGGCTGCAGCTGCCACGCCAGGACAGCCGCGTGCTGTCGCGCGAGCTGGTCTACACCGGCCTGACCCGCGCCCGCCAGGTACTGCATGTGGCCAGCAGCGCCGACGTGCTGCAGGCCGCACTGAAGCGGCACGCCAGCCGGTTGGGCGGCCTGGCCTGGCGGTTGGGTGCCGAAGATGTGGCCGAACAACCGGCACCCATCGAACAGCCCACGGTGCAGGGCACGTTGTTCTGACGCGGGCGTGATGCGCTGCCTGTAGAGCCGGGCCATGCTCGGCTGATGGGCCACGGAGTCGAGCGTGGCTCGACTCTACAAAAGCGCGCTTCGATCGTTCTGGTGGTCATCCACGCATGGCGTGGATCTACGCGATGAGTACCAACCCATCAGGAAACACGATCGCCGCTTCATCCGCACTCACGTCGAAGAAGCCCACGCCGTGCTTCTCGGCCAGATCCTGCACCCGCCCGTGCGCGCGCTCGGCCACCGAGTAGGCGAACGCGCCGTAGATCACCTGCCGGCCGATGCTGTACTCGGTCACCTCGGCGCGGTCGTCATCGTCGTTGCTCAGTGGTCCGTTCAACGGCGGGAATTCCTGCGCCATCTCCGTAAACCACGCCTGCAGCGCCGGGCTGCTGACTGCCGGGTCGTCGTACTCGTGGCGCTCGTTCCACTGCGTCTGCTTTTCGAACCAGGCGATGAAAGCCGCCGCCTCGCGTGGCGCGGCGCTGGCCTCGAACACCATCATGTCGTAACTCATTGGAGCTTCCTGTGCAGAGCAGGGGTCAGAGCCTTCGCCCGCGGCGAAGGATCCGACCCCGGCAACGGGGTCTGTGGACGCACAGGGTAGCGCGCTACGGCTGCGTCACCGTGTCCATGGCCAGGCCCGGCGCCAACGCCTTGGCCTCCGGGAACAGCGCGAAGCGCAGGCCGACCAGGCCCATCAGCGCCTCGTCGCGGGCCTTGCACGCCGCCACGCTGCCAACCCGGCCCAGCGAGGTATCCAGCCGCTCGCGCAGCGCCTGGTCTGCAGCAATCGGCCTGCGCGCCGCGATCTGCCGCCGGTAGTGCCCAGCGATCTCTTCCAGGATGTGCTCGACGGCTTCGCGGCTGCGCTCGGGCAGTTCCAGCCGTGCACGACGCAGCTGCAGGATGTTCAGGCCGATGCGCGCCTCGTTGAGCATGTCCACCGAGGCAATGTCGCTGCCCTCCGGCGTCGCTGCCAGGCGCGGTGCGAGCAGGCCCAGCAGGTCGAGCATGCGTGCGGCGAAGCGCTGCCGATCCTGCTGGCCACGTCCTTCGGCGGCTTCGGCCAGCGTGGTCCAGCCCTGCCGCACCAGCCGGCGCGCGGTCCACTCGGCACCTACCGAACGGAACAGGCGGGTCATCACCACTGCAAAGCCAATGCCGATGAACATCGCGATCGACGAATTGAGGAAGGTCTGGATGTTGGCGCTGTAGGTGTTCTGCAGGCTCAGCAACGCAGCCAGATTGACTGTCAGCGGCAGCGCGAAGAGCGCACTCTTGGGATGATGAAGCAGCAGTCCCAGCGGCAGGAAGGCCACCGCCAGCACAAGCGCCAGCAGGCCGAAGTCGTGCACGGCTGGGAACACGCCGAACAGGTACACGCCCGCCACCACCGAGGCGACCATCGCCCACACCAGGAACTGCACCATGCTGGGGGCCGGATCGTCCTGTGCGGCGAAAAATGCGGCCGTCACCGCCGCCATCATCGCGCCGTTGCCGCCGCCTTCCCAGCCCAGCGCGATCCACAGCACGCAGTAGCTCATCAGCGCTACGCCGGCACTGAGCGCGGAGAACAGCGCCATGCCGTAGTCGACGTGCTTGGCGGCGGCCACGCGTTCGGTGCGGATGCGGTAGTGCGCGCGATCCAACGGCGCCGTGCCCTGGTCGATCGCGTGCTGCAGGGTGCGGCAGTCCTGCCACAGGTCCACCAGTTCTTCCAGGCGCAGCAGCAGGCTGGCCAGCTGCAGGTGCTGCAGGTCGCGGTCCACCTGCGGCTTCAGCGCGCTGATGCGCGCGCGCAGCCGCGCGTACTCGCTGGCGTTGGTCGGGCCATCCAGCCACTCGCGGATGTCGTCGACCAGCGCCGGCAGCCCATCCGGCAGGGCCTGCCCATCGCTGCGCAGCGCGCTCAGGCGATCGGCGATCGACGACAACACCGGCAACAGCAACAGCATGCGCTCGCGCAGCCGCTCCATCGACACCGCAGACCCGGCATGGCGTGGATCGTCGCGGCGCAGGAACTCGATCAGTGCCTCGAACTGCACCAGGTCGGCAGCCAGCCGGTTGCGCGGCGCATGCGCGCGGCCACGCTCAAGGATCTGCCGGCACCACTGCGCAGCGTCCTCCATCCAGTTGCCGATCCGGGCGCGCAGCATCGGCCGCACCGAGGCCGGGAACAACAGCGAGGCGAACAGCACGGCCACCACCGTGCCGAGGATGATCTCCTCGCTGCGCGCCACCACGGTGTCGAAGATGGTCTCCGGCGAAGTTACCGCCGGGAAGCCGATGAAGGCGGTGGTGTAGCCGGCCAGCAGGAACGCGTAGCCGCGAGGGCCGCGATTGAGCAGGGCCATGAACAGGCAACCGGCCAGCCAGATCGACATCGCCGCACTCAGCACCAGCGGGGTTTCCACCAGCGCCGGCAGTACCAGCAGCGTGGCCAGCCCGGCCACCAGGGTGCCGACAATGCGGTACACGCCCTTGGCGCGGGTCGGGCCCAGCAGCGGCTGGCTGACGATGTACACCGTGCCCATCGCCCAGTATGGGCGCGACAGGTTGCCGGCCATGGCGATGTACAGCGCGGCCACCGCGGCCAGGTAGGTCTTGATCGAGAACAGCCAGGCCTGGCGATCGGTCAGCGCGTTCATGGCTTACTTCGCCGTGGCCTGTGCGGTGGACGGTGCAGCCGGGGCAACCGATGCCTGCCAGCCGCCACCCAGCACCAGGAACAGGTGGATCTGGTCGCGCGAGACCTGCGCTTCGGCGGCGGCCAGGGTGGCGTCGCTGCTGGCCAGGCTGCGGTCGGCATCCAGGCTGGACAGGTAGGGTGTGCGGCCGCCCTGGTAAAGCCGGCGGTTCTGGTCGGCGGCCAGCGCGGCCTGCTCCTGCGCCACGCGCAGCGATTGCAGCCGGCGCAGGTCCTGCGCATAGCGGTCCAGCGCGGTCTGGGTCTCGCGCAGTGCCTGCAGCACGGTGTGGTCGAACTCGGCCAGGGCCGCGTCGGCACCGGCTTCGGCGGCGTGGATGCGGGCATGCGTGCCCGAAGAGGGCAGTGTCCACGAGATCAGCGGGCCGATCGACCACTGCTGGGTCATCGGCGTGCCGAAGTCTTCCAGCAGGCCGGCGGCGCCCACTGAGGCACCCAGACGGATGTCCGGATACAGCTCGGCGGTGGCCACGCCAATCCGCGCCGTGGCCGAGGCCAGCTTGCGTTCGGCCTGGCGCACGTCCGGGCGGCGCTGCAGCAGCGCACGGCCATCACCGACCGGCAGCGGCTGCGCCAGGCCGGGCGCGTGCGCGCAGTCGATCACCCCGGCCGGCAGCTGGCCCGGGGTCTGGCCCAGCAGTGCGGCCAGCGAATAGGCCGCGGCCGAACGCTGCGCGCGCAGCGGCGGCAGTGCCGCCTCCAGCAGCGCCACCTGCGCATTGGCCCGGGCCAGTTCCGGCGGTGTGCCGCGGCCGGCGGCGATCAGGCGCTCGGTAACGGTGCGGCTGCGCTGCTGCAGCTGCAGCGAATGCTCGGCCACGTGCAGCTCGTGGTTGGCGTGGCAGATCTCCAGGTAGCTGTCGGCCACCTGCGCGACCACGCTGACCTGGGCCAGGTCACGTGCTGCGGCAACCGACTGTTCGTCGGCTCGCGCCGCTTCGGCGCCGCGCTTGAGCTTGCCGAACAGGTCGAACTGGTAGCTGACCGCGAACTTGCCATCGGCCAGGTTGATCACCGGCAGCTCGTGCTCCTGCAGGAACGATTCGGCCGACAACTGCGCGCGGCTGACGCCGGCCTCGGCCTCGTACTCGAAGCCGCCCGCGTCCAGCGCCTGTTCGTACACGGCGGCAGCGCGGCGCAGGTGCGCATCGGCGGCCTTCAGTTCCACGTTGTCACGCAGTGCCTGGGTGATCAGCCCGTCCAGCACCGGGTCGTTGTACAGCGACCACCAGCGGTCGGGCAGCGCCTGGTTGGCGGCAATCTGCGGGTTCTGCGTATCGATGAAGGCCGCATTGGCCTCCGGGCGCTTGAACGCCGAACCTTCCGGCAGTGCATAGTCCGGGCCGACGGTTTTGCACGCGGCCAGGCTGGCCAGTGCGACGATCAGGCCGAGACGGGGCAGGGCGGCGTTCACAGGCCCGCCTGTGTCGGCGAAGTGCCGGCCTTGCCGTTGTGCGGATGGCGGCCGGTGTCCACGGTCACCGTGGCGGTACGGCCGGCAATCAACTCAACGCCCTTGGGCACTTCGTCGATGGCGATGCGCACCGGGATGCGCTGCGCCAGCCGCACCCAGTCGAAGGCCGGGGTCACGTTCGGCAGCAGGGTGCTGCCGTTGCTGCGGTAGCGGTCCTCGATACCGGCGGCAATGCTCTCGACATGGCCGTGCAGCGGTGCCGATTCGCCCATCAGGCGGATGTCCACGCGCTGCCCCGGCGCCACGCCGCGCAGTCGGGTTTCCTCGAAATAGCCATCAATGCGGAACGAGCCGGTATCCAGCAACGCCAGCACCGGCTTGCCGGCCACCACGTAGTCGCCCACGCGCATCGTGCGGTCACTGACCCGGCCATCGGCTGAGGCGCGCACCTCGGTGCGGCCGAGGTTGAGCTCGGCCAGGTCGACCGCAGCCTGTGCGGTGGCCAGCGCCGCCTGTGCGGCCTGCAGCTTGGCGCGGCGCACCTCGGCGTCCTCGGCGGCGACCAGGTCCTGCAGGCTGCGGTCGCGGCCGATCTCGCGGCGCAGCTGTGCCACCGAGGCCTGGCGCTCGGCCAGGCTGGCCTTGGCCTGCTCCAGCGCGATGCGGTAGCGGGCGCGATCGACGACGAACAGCAGGTCGCCCTTCTTCACCGACTGGTTGTCGGCCACGTTCACCGTTTCCACCAGCCCGGACACGTCCGGCGCCACCTGCACCACGTCGGCGCCGACGTGGGCGTCGCGGGTCCAGGGTTCATCCATGTAGTAGACCCACAGCTGGCGCAGCACCAGCAGGGCGACGATCACGGCTGCGCTGGTGAGCAGCACTGGCAGGGTCTTCTTCACGATCTTGTTCACGATTGCATCCAACGCAGGAGGTGGAACAGCAGGCCAAGCACGATCCCGTACAGCGCCAGGTTGAACAGCGCCGGGTGCCATACATGGCGGTAGGCGCCGGCACGCTGCAGCAGCGCGTGCAGGCCGCTGTTGACCAGATAGGCCAACACCATCAACCCAAGCAGGGTCGGGACGAACACTCCGTGGAGACTGAATTCACCGGGCATCGGTAGGGGGCGGGGACGAGGTGGGGGAGGGGAGGGACAACGAAACAACAGCAACGGGCAAAAGCCGCTGGCGTGTGCACGGCAGCGGCGGTGTTCGGGGGCAGCGCTCTTACGTGATGCGGTCGGCGGCCTCGGCCAGCAGGCGCCATGCCTTCAGCACGGCGTGCAGTTCATCCATGGAAAGCTCGCCGAACACGTCCTGGCGCAGGCCGATCAACTGATCTTCCAGTTCGCTGACCAGCGCATGGCCCTCGTCGGTCAGCCACAACAGATTGGCGCGGCGGTCGCTGGCGTCGCTCTCGCGGCGGACCAGGCCACTGGCACACAGCTTGTCCAGCAGGCGTACCAGCGAAGGCCCTTCCATGCCCAGCTGCTGGGCCAGCGCCACCTGGCGGATGCCACCGCCGGAGCGGCCGATCATCAGCAACGGCATGGTGCAGGCGGTGGAGATGCCGTAGCTGCCGAGCCGGCTGTCGGCCAGGCGCTGCCACTGCCGCCCTGCATAAAGCAGGCCGGAGCTGAGCTGCATCTGCAGCACGGTGCGCTCGTCGAGGGGTCGGTCCATAAGAGATAGATAGGATACTACTAATTTCATTCCTATCAATAGGTTTTTCTGAATGGGTGGGGTGTTAGGAAAGCGTTGCGCCTGCCTGGTGTCGGGTGGGGCAGCGGGCGCCGGACGGTGCAGGACACGCCGTGAACCCCCCTCCAGGGTCCGGCCCAGCCGCTGGCGGCTGTGCGTTCGGGCGCTTGCGAGGCATGCCTCGCAAGCAAAGCGCCCTCACCCTTGGGGGGCTCGGCCGCGGCATCCATGCCGCGGACGGTCCTGCCCCGCCCGGCCCCCGCTTCCCTCCCATCAGCCCGCGGGTGCGGTGGGTTGGCTCTTTGGAGGCAGGAGCAGCAGCCAAAGCTGTGCGGACCAACGGTCCGCACCTACCACAGCAGTCGCGCAGTCGCGCGGCGCTTCCGAAGCCATGAACCCAAGCTTTTGACCCCGCTTTCGGGCGGTTCGGCCGCGCCCGCAGGAAACCGTCAAGGAGGGGGGAGAGGGGGCTGCGCAGGACCGTTGGCGCCATGGATGGCGCCATCGAGCCCCCATGGACGGGTTTACGGCGTGTCCCGCGCAGCCCCCTCTCCCCCTCCAAACCGATAGCAACGAGGCGCCGCAAGAACCCCCCGATGAACCGTCCCAACAGGACGACCCACCCCCCGGTCGGGTACGATGCTCGCCCCCCGTTCGGGACGCTGTACGCAATGAGCAAGAACAACGAAAAGGCCGCCCAGCAGGGCGACGTGACCCAGGACCAGGCCGAGGATGCCGTGCGCACCCTGCTGCGCTGGGCCGGTGAGGACCCGTCCCGCGAAGGCCTGCTGGATACCCCCCGCCGTGTCGCCGAAGCCTATGGCGACTGGTTCAGCGGTTACCGCGATGACCCGCGCGCCTACATGGAGCGCACCTTCGAGGAAGTGGCAGGCTATGACGAACTCATTGTCCTGCGCGACATCGAGTACGAAAGCCACTGCGAACACCACATGGCGCCGATCATCGGCCGCGTGCATGTCGGCTACCTGCCGGCCGGCAAGGTGGTGGGCATCAGCAAGCTGGCCCGCGTCGTCGAAGCCTACGCCCGCCGTTTCCAGGTGCAGGAGAAGATGACCGCGCAGATCGCCCAGTGCATCCAGGATGTGCTGCAACCGATCGGTGTCGGCGTGGTGGTCGAAGGCGCCCACGAATGCATGACCACCCGTGGCATCCACAAGCGCGGCGTCAGCATGGTCACCTCCAAGATGCTGGGCAGCTTCCGCGACGACGCGCGTACCCGCGCCGAGTTCCTGCGCTTCATCGAAGTGGGCGGCAAGCGCTGAGCCGCCTGCCCGCACCCCGCCGGCCCCTGCGGGCCGGCATGTCCACGGATGCCGGCGCGGCCGCCGTGCGTGGCTGCCCCTCCCCGCCAGCCCTCATGACTCCTTTCGCTGCATGAAGCATCGCGAACGCATCTCCCGTTACCGCCATCTGCGCGAACAGCCCCAGTGGAAGCTGCTCGCCGCCGACCACGCTCCGGAAATCATCGGCCTGCTGCAGGGGCTGTTGATGGACGGCGAGCGCACCCTGCCTTCGTCGGTGCTCAACGAGCGCCTGCAGCGTGCGCTGGATCAGCTCAATAGCGACGAACTGTCGCGCGAGCTGCCGCGTACCGCGCAGGCCTACATCGCGCACTGGCTGGCCCAGGGCTGGCTGGAACGCCGCCTGCCCGAGGGCGCCGACCAGGAGCAGTACGAGCTTTCGACCGCGGCGCTTCAGGCGATCCGCTTTGCCGACGGCCTCGAGCAGGCCCGTGTGGCCGCCACCGAGAGCCGGCTGGCGCTGGTCATCGAACAGCTCTCGCAGCTGGCCGCGCAGACCGAATCCGATCCGGACGCCCGCCTGTCGGCGCTGCGCGACGAGCGCGACCGGATCGACGCCGAGATCGCCCGTGTCGGCGCCGGCCGTGTGATCGCGCTGGACGGCAAGCGCGCGCTGGAACGTGCGCGCCAGATCATCGGCCTGGCCGACGAGCTGACCGAGGACTTCCGCCGCGTGCGCGACGACTTCGAGCAGCTCAACCGCGAGTTCCGCGAACGCATCATCGACGACGAGGGCGAGCGCGGCGATGTGCTGTCGCAGCTGTTCGAAGGCGTGGACGTGATTGGCGAAAGTGATGCCGGGCGTAGCTTCCAGGCCTTCTGGCGCCTGCTCAACGACGCCGAGCAGAGCGCCCAGCTCGATGCCGCGCTGGAAGCGGTGCTGGCGCGTGGCTTCGCCCGCCGCCTGGACCGCAACGAACGCAACTTCCTGCGCGGCTTCACCAGCACCATGCTCGAGCGCGGTGGCCAGGTGCACGATGTGCTGCAGAACTTCGCGCGCAGCCTGCGCGGCTTCGTGCAGAGCCGTGGCTATCTGGAACAGCGTCGCCTCAACCAGCTGCTCAAGCAGGCGCAGTCCGAAGCGCTCGCTCTGCGCGACGAGTTCCCCGCACAACGCGGCATCGGCCGCGACCTGCAGCTGACCACCAGCCGCCTGCGCTCGTGGTCGCAATGGAAACTGCACGATCCGCGCAGCGCCCAGGTCGATGGCAACGTCGAATACAACGACGCAGCCGCGATCAGCCTGGAAAGCGTTGGCGATCTGGTCGCTTCGTCCGAAATCGACTTCCGTACCCTGCGCCGCGACCTGCACGACCTGCTCGATGCACAGCCGCGGCTCAGCATCGCCCAGGCCCTTTCGCAGCGCGAAGCGCCGCAGGGTCTTGGCAGCGTCATCGGCTACCTGTCGCTGGGCACGCGCTTCGGCAACGTGATCGCCGGCGAGCAGGAGCTTGCGCAATGGCGTGGTGGCGACGGCCAGATCCGTCGCGCCCGCATCCCGCTGGTTTGGTTCACCCAGGAGAGACGCCATGAGCTGGCATGAAGATCCCATCGACGCACCGCAGGCCGACGTGGCGGAAGACGCCTACGAGGCCGAGCCGGTGGCGGCCGTGGCGCAGCCCCGCCGTGGCAACGACGTGTACTACCTCGGCGATACCGGGCGCCTGCCGCTGGATGCGCGCCGTGCGCTGTGCCAACTGCTGATCGGCCCCAGCATCGACCAGCTGCGCCACGCCAAGCTGTGGCCGGCGCTGATCCGCAGCGAGGCGGCCATCCGCTCGTCGCTGGCCGACCTGTTCCTGGAACTGGTGCTCGACCGCGACAGTGGCGTGGCGTTCACCCGCCAGGCCGATACCGAAGACGTCGATGCGCCGGTGCTGCTGCGCACCTCGCCGCTGACCTTCATCGACTCGGTGCTGCTGCTGTACCTGCGCCAGCAGCTGGCCGAGGCCGATGCGCGCGGCAACCGCGCGGTGGTCGCCGACGCCGAGATGGCCGAAGCGCTGGCCATCTACGAAAAGAACCTGTCCACCGACCGCGCCGGCTTCAACCGTCGCGTCGCATCGGCGGTGCAGAAGATGAAGGACAACCACATCCTGACCCGCCTCAGCGGCCAGGAAGACCGCCACGAAGTCTCGCCGGCGCTGAAGCTGCTGTTCTCCGCCGAAGACGTGTCCCAGCTTTCGGCGGTCTACCGCCAGCTGCGTGAAACCCCGGCCGCCGAGGCCTGAGAGACCCGACCATCGCATGGCTATCTCCAAGCACACTCCCGCCCTGTTCAACGAAGGCCTGCCGGACCCGCGCCTGCAGCAGTTCCGCATGCGCCGCCTGCAGGTGCACAACTGGGGCACCTTCAACGGCCTGACCGAAGTACCGATCGCCGAGCGCGGCTTCCTGTTCGTCGGCCGCTCCGGCTCGGGCAAGTCGACCCTGCTCGATGCCATGTCCGCGCTGCTGACGCCACCGGCCATCGTCGACTTCAACGCCGCTGCACGTGAAGCCGAGCGCAGTGGCCGCGACCGCAACCTGGTGTCCTACGTGCGCGGCGCGTGGGCCGACCAGCAGGACAGCGGCACCGGCGAAATCGCCACCCAGTACCTGCGCAAGGGCGCGACCTGGACCGCGCTGGTGCTGGAATACCGCGCCGGCGATGGCCGCGTGGTCAGCCTGGTGCGCCTGCTTTGGATCTCCGGCAACGGCACCTCGGCCGGCGATGTGCGCAAGCATTACATGATCGCCGAGCGCCCGTTCGACATCGCCAAGGACCTCGGCGGCTTCGACCTGGACCTGCGCAAGCTGAAGCAGAAGCTGCCCGACCTGCACCACTTCGACACGTTCTCCGGCTACGCCGAGCGTTTCCGCGACCTGCTCGGCATCGACAACGAGATGGCGCTGCGACTGCTGCACAAGACGCAGTCGGCGAAGAACCTGGGCGACCTCAACGTCTTCCTGCGCGACTTCATGCTCGACACGCCGAAGACCTTCGACGCCGCCGAGCGCCTGGTCAGCGACTTCGCCGAGCTTGATGGCGCGCACCAAGCGGTGGTCACTGCCCGCCGTCAGGTGGAAACCCTGTTGCCGGCGCGCGCCTACTACAACGATCTGAAGGAAATGCACCGCCGTCGTGGCGACGACGAAGCGCTGAAGCTCGGTGTTGACAGCTTCCGCGAAAGCCGGCGCCAAGCGCTGATCGAGGCGCGCCTGCGCGAGATGGACGTGCGTGACCGCGGCCTGCTTGGCGAAGAAGCCCAGCGCCGTGCCGCACTGGACAATCACACCGAGCGCCTGGCCGAACTGGAGCTGCAGCGCCGCCAGCAGGGCGGTGAGCGCATCGAGGAACTGGAACGCGAGCAGGGTCGTGCCGAAGCTGAGCGCGACCGCCGTCAGGCCAAGCGCGAGCAGGCACGCCAGGCGGCGCAGCAGCTGGGGGCCGAACTGCCGGACGACGCCCATGGCTTCGCCGAACTGGTCGAGCGCGCACAGAACGAGCTGCAGGACCGCCAGCGTGCCTCCTCGGCACTGGACGACGCGATCAGTGACCGCCTGGGCGGCAAGCGCGATGACGAGCGCCGCTTCGGCGAGGTCCGTGCCGAACTTGAAGCGATGCAGCGCACGCCCTCCAACATCCCGGCGCCGATGCAGAAGCTGCGCGCACGCCTGGCCGAGGAAACCGGCATCGCCGAGGCGGCACTGCCCTTCGTCGGCGAACTGATCCAGGTCCGCTCGGAAGAGCAGGGCTGGCAGGGTGCCATCGAGCGCGTGCTGGGTGGCTTCGCGCTGTCGCTGCTGGTCGACGACAAGCATTACAACGACGTCGCCGAATGGGTGAACCGTACCCACCTTGGCATGCGCTTCACCTACTACCGCGTGCGCCGCAACGATGATGCATTCGCCCGTGAGCCGTCGGCGAAGTCGCTGCTGCACAAGCTTGAACTGCGCGAGCATGTATTCGAAAGCTGGCTGCGCCGCGAGCTGGGCAAGCGCTTCGACTACGAATGCGTGGATGCCAGGCAGCTGCGCAACGTCGACCGCGGCATCACCCGCGAAGGCCAGGTCAAGCATCCCGGCGACCGTTTCGAGAAGGACGACCGCAGTGCGGTGGGCGACCGCCGTCGCTGGATCCTCGGCTTCAACAACCACGACAAGGTGGGCGCCTTCGAGCGCGAAGCACAGGAACTGGCCAAGCGCATCGCCAGCTGCGAGACCGACATCGCGCGCCTGCGCGGGCAGCGTGATCGCGACAACGAACGCCGCCTGGCATGCCACGAGCTGGTCAGCATCAGCTGGAACGAGATCGACATCGCCGCTCCGCAGCAGCGCCTGAGCGATATCGAAGCCACCCTGCGCGACCTGCGTGAAGGCAACGCCGATCTCGCCAAGCTGGCCAAGCAGATCGACGCCGTGCGCGCCGACATCGAGCAGTCCCGCCGCACCTATGAAGACGTCCGCGTCGAGCGCGGCCAGCTGGTCAAGGAACGTGATCGCCTTGACCGCGCACGCCAGCAGAGCCGCGCACTGGTGCTGCCGAGCCTGGCCCAGGAGCAGGAAGCCGGCCTCGCCGAGCGCCTGCAGGAACAGGGGCCGCTCAGCCTGGAAACGCTCGAAGCGCACATGCGCCAGGTCAGCAACGCGCTGAACGAGCAGTTGTCGTCCTCGCAGCAGGACCTCAACCGCATCGAGAACCAGCTGATCGGCTGCTTCCGTCGCTTCATCCAGCAGTGGCCGGAGGAGTCGGGCGACTTCACCGTGTCGGTGGCCTCGGCCGAGGACTTCCTCGCACGCCTCGAACGGCTGGAACGCGACGGCCTGCCACAGCACGAAGAGCGCTTCTTCGACCTGCTGCAGAACCAGAGCAAGAACAACCTGCTGGCCCTGCAGCGCCACAGCGCAGAGGCCCGCAAGTCGATCGGCCAGCGCCTGGACGAGGTGAACGCCAGCCTGGAGCAGGTGCCGTTCAACCGTGGCACGCTGCTGACCATCGAACTGAGCGACCGCCGCCTGCCGGAGGTCGCTGAGTTCCACCTGCAGCTGCGCGAGGTGCTGTCGCAGCAGCAGACCGAGCAGCGCGAGCTGGCCGAGTCGCAGTTCACCGTGCTGCGCCAGCTGGTCAACCGCCTCGGCTCGCAGGAAGGCGAGGACAAGCGCTGGCGCGAGCTGGTGCTGGACGTGCGCATGCACGTGGAGTTCATCGGCGTCGAGCTGGATGCGGAAACGCGCCAGCAGGTCGAGATCTACCGCAGCGGCGCCGGCAAGTCCGGTGGCCAGCGCCAGAAGCTGGCCACTACCTGCCTGGCGGCTGCGCTGCGCTACCAGCTCGGCGGCGCCGACAGCCAGCTGCCCAGCTACGCCGCGGTCGTGCTCGACGAGGCCTTCGACAAGGCCGACAACGAGTTCACCGCACTGGCAATGAACATCTTCGACAACTTCGGCTTCCAGATGGTGGTTGCCACCCCGCTGAAGTCGGTGATGACGCTGGAACCGTTCATCGGCGGCGCCTGCTTCGTCGAAATCAGCGGCCGTCACGACTCCGGCGTGCTGCTGATCGAGTACGACGAAGAGGGCAAGCGCCTGAAGCTGCCCGAGCGCAGCCGCCAGCAGGCCAACGAACCGGAAGAAGCCGAGGCCTGACCCGGCCGATTGAAGGGGAATGCCGGCCAGCGGCCGGCAACCGCATTCACGAACCGCGGAACGTATCCCACGCCATCCGCGCGATCAGCACCACCACCAGCCCCACGAACAGCTTGCGGATGAACGGCGTGCCGCCCTTCAGCGCCAGGCGCGTGCCCACCACCGAGCCGATGATGTTGGCTGTGGCCATCGGCAGCGCAAACAACCACAGGATGTTGCCGGTCGGCACGAAGAACGAGATCGCCGCCACGTTGGTCGCCAGGTTCACCACCTTCGACGCCGCCGAGGCGCGCAGGAAATCCAGGCCGAAGAAGCGCACGAACAGGAAGATCAGGAAGCTGCCGGTGCCCGGCCCGAAGAAGCCGTCGTAGAAGCCGATCGCCGCACCGATCGCCAGCGCGATCACCAGTTCACGGCGGCCGATCTCCTGGGGCCGGTGCAACGCGCCGAAGTCCTTCTTCCACAGCGTGTAGGCCAGCATCGCGATCAGCAGCACCAGCACCAGTGGGCGCACCGCGTCCTTGGGCAGCAGGCTTACCGCAGTGGCCCCGGCGAAGGAGAAGATGAAGGCCGTGCCGGCCGCGAACAGTACCGGTTTCCACGGGAAGCGCACATTGCGCGCATAGCGCCACGCAGCCGCACCGGTACCGAACATCGAACTGAACTTGTTGGTACCAAACAGCATCGCCGGCGTCTGCTGCGGCAGCACCGTGAACAGGCCGGGCAGCTGCACCAGGCCACCGCCACCCACGGCGGCATCCACAAGACCGGCGATGAAGGCGATCACCACCAGCCACCACAACTCAGGGGGAACCAGATCCAGCACGGCGATCAATCAAGGTGGGGGCGCGACAGCATACGCCTGTCCTGCTCCAGGTGACTCCCGCCGCGCGTGCATCAATCCCTGCAACCCGGCGACAATGCCGGCATGAGCCGAAAATCCGCCGATCCCTGCCCCTGTGGCCTTCCCGCCGACTATGCCGCCTGCTGTGGTCGTTTTCATGCCGGTGAAGCCGCGCCCGATGCCGAGCACCTGATGCGTTCGCGCTACAGCGCGTATGTGCGGGGCCTGGCCGACTACCTGCGCCACACCTGGCATCCGGATACGCGTCCGGCCGAGTTGTCGCTGGGCGTTGCGCCAGGCCAGCGCACCCATTGGCTGGGCCTGACCGTGCACGACCACGCGGTCACCGGCGCAGACAGTGCTGAAGTGCGCTTCACCGCGCGCTACCGCATCGGCGGCGGCAGCGCGGTGAGAATGACCGAGCACAGCCGATTCCGGCGCATCGACGGCCGCTGGTATTACCTCGACGCGGTCTGAGCCCTACGCACTGGATGCAGCCAGCAGGCGCTGGCCGCCGTGCGCGCGGACCTGGTTGCGACCTCCGTCCTTGGCCATGTACAGCGCCTGGTCGGCGGCCTTGAGCACTGCCGTCGGTCGCGGATCCACGCGGCTGTCGGCCAGCCCGATACTGACCGTCACCTGCACCACCTGGCCGGTGCCGCCGCGTCCGCGCTGCTGACGGCCAGCTTCGTCGTCACGGCTGCGGGTGCTGCGGTCGCGCAGTTGCATGCGGGTGTCCTCGATGCTCTGCCGCAGTGCTTCGACGGCCTCGATGCAGGCCGCCGCTGGGCGGTCCAGGAACACCACCGCGAATTCCTCGCCGCCATAGCGGAACGCTCGGCCACCGTCGCCGACACGCGCCAGCCGCGACCCCACCAGGCGCAGCACGTCGTCGCCGGTATCGTGGCCGTGGGTGTCGTTGAACGACTTGAAGTGGTCCACGTCCACCATCGCGATGCTGTAGGTGCCGCGCGCCCGCTGCAGGGTCTCGTTGAACGCCCTTCGCCCGGGCAGGCCGGTCAGCTCATCGCGGAAGGCCATGTGGAAGGATTCCTGCAGCATCGCGCCCAGCATCAGCAGCAGGGCGGCGCTGCTCAGCGCCGGCAGCAGTACCGGCTGCAGGAAGATCCGCGGCAACATCCACCACAGGCACAGCAGGGCCAGCAGCATCGCCGTGTGCAGTGGCCGCGGATGCCGCCACGCCTGCCAGCCCAGCGCTGCGCTCGCCAGCAGGAACAGCAGCGCCGGCAGCTGCGCCAGCGCATTCCAGTCGGCGGGAATCCAGGCCCAGTGACGGCTCGACAGCAGATCGTGCATGCCCTGCGGCTGTTGTGCCGCAAGCAGCAGGAAGATCACCAGGGCCGCGCCGCAGACCACGCTGCGCAGCAGCAGGTCCTGGCGTCGGCGTCCGCGTTCCGGCCACACTGCCAGCCCGGCAAACAGCAGCGGCACCCAGGCCGAGATTGCGTGGAAGCGCAACGGAGTCAAGGCGTCGACATGGCCGCTGCGCAGGTAGCCCCCGACGTCCCGGTGCAGCAGGGCGAACACCACCGCCACGACCAGCAGCAGGCACAACGTGCGTATCTGGTGGTAGAGCAGGGCCAGGCCCGCGCCGAGGCAGGCCAGCAGCCAGGGCAGGATGCGTTGGGCGGGGCTGGCCACATCCTCGGTGCCCAGTGCCATCCACAGCACCAGGACGACCAGCACGGCGGGCAGCACGAACAGGTAATGCGCAGGCTGGCGGAGTGGATGCAGGGGCACGCAGGAAGTCCAGTGCGGTGACGATGCGGCCGCAACACTGCCGTTAGCGGCGTCCTCACCCGCTTCTTGAACACGCGCTTCTTGAAAAGGTACGCCCGCAACCATGTGAATGGGGCAGTGTGCCGCCATGACGTCGCACTCACTGCACTGCGCCGATGCTGTAGGCATGGACAGCGTACCCACCGCCGTCGCTGCCCCGCAGCACGACCTCGCCCACCACTTCGCACGTGTTCGTGCCCGCAGCCTGCAGTTGGCCGCACCGCTCAGTGCAGAGGACGCCATGCTGCAGAGCATGGCCGACGCCAGTCCCAGCAAGTGGCACCTGGCCCACACCACCTGGTTCTTCGAACGCTTCGTGCTGGCAGGATTCGCCAGTGCGCCGGCGCGTGATCCAGCCTGGGACTATCTTTTCAACAGCTACTACAAAAGCATCGGTCCGGCGCACGCGCGGCCGCAACGCGGTCTGTTGTCGCGGCCCTCGCTGCAGCAGGTGCGCGACTACCGCCAGCAGGTCGATGCACAGGTGCAATCGCGACTGGCGGCAGGCGACCTTGATGAGCAGGCGCTGCAGCACCTGCAGTTGGGCCTGCAGCACGAACAGCAGCACCAGGAACTGCTGTTGACCGACATCAAGCATGCGTTCTGGTGCAATCCGTTGCAGCCAGCCTACCGTGATGACCTGCAGCCTGCCACCAGCGCTGCCAGTGCGCAGGGCTGGATCGAATCACCCGAACGCATCATTACCATTGGCGCCGCAGCCTGGCCGCAGCACACCGCCTTCGCCTACGACAACGAATCGCCGCCGCACCGCGTGCTGCTGGCTGCACACGCACTGGCAGAGCGTCCCGTCAGCAATGGCGAGTACCTCGTCTTCATCGAGGCTGGCGGCTACCGCGAGCCGCGCTGGTGGCTGAGCGAAGGCTGGGCGTTGCGCGAAGCCGAGGGCTGGCAGCACCCGCTGTACTGGGACGATGCCCTGCAGCGCGAGTACACCCTCGGCGGTTGGCGAGAACTGGACCCGCATGCGCCGGTCTGCCATCTCAGCTATTACGAGGCCGATGCCTGCGCCCGCTGGGCTGGTGCGCGCCTGCCCAGCGAGTTCGAGTGGGAAGCCGCCGCTGCGTCGCAGCCCCTGCGTGGCCATTTTGCCGACGACGATCAGCTGCACCCTCGGGCGGGGCAGGGCAGTGGGCTGCGGCAGCTGTTCGGCGATGTATGGGAATGGACCCACAGCGCGTATGGCGCCTATCCGGGCTTTCGCCCTTTTGCCGGCAACCTCGGTGAATACAACGGCAAGTTCATGTGCGGGCAATGGGTGCTGCGCGGTGGCAGCTGCGCCACGCCGCGTGGCCACGTGCGTGCCAGCTACCGCAACTTCTTCATGCCCCCGGCGCGTTGGCAGTTCTCCGGGCTGCGCCTAGCCAGGGATCTCGCATGAGTACGGTGCAGGACGCGCTGCAGGCGCTGACCGATCTCACTCCCGGCCGCCAGCAGATCCTTGCCGACGTGGTGGCCGGGCTGTTGCGCACGCCCCGCCAGCTGCCGTCCAAGTACTTCTACGATGCACGCGGCTCGCGCCTGTTCGAGCAGATCACGCATACTCCCGAGTACTACCCCACGTGTACCGAGCTGGCCCTGCTTTCACGGGTACTGCCGGACATCGCCCGAAGCGTCGGGCCGCACCTGCACGTGGTGGAGCTGGGCAGCGGCAGTGGCCGCAAGACCGCGTTGCTGCTGGCCGCCCTGCACGACCCGGTGGCCTACACGCCGATTGAAATCTCGCGTGCCGCGCTGCTGTCCAGCATCGACCATCTGGCCCCGGCGCTGCCCGAGGTGGAGATGCTGCCGGTCTGTGCCGACTTTACCCGTCCCGTCGCCGTACCCATGCCCGAACGCGAACCCGCGCGACGGCTGCTGTTCTTCCCGGGTTCCACGCTGGGCAACTTTGAAGGCGAGGACGCGGTCGCGCTGCTGCGCGCGATGCGCCAGACCATGGGGCGTGATGGCCTGGCCCTGGTCGGCATCGACCTGCACAAGGACCCGGCGTTGATCGAGGCGGCCTACAACGATGCGCAGGGCGTCACCGCCGCATTCACCCTCAACCTGCTGGCCCGCCTGAACCGCGAAATCGGCAGCGACTTCGATCTCGATGGCTTCCGTCATCGTGCACGCTACAGCTCTGCGCGGTTGCGCATCGAGACCGATCTGGTCAGCCAGCGGGCACAGGACGTCCACCTGGATGGCCGCATTTTCCACTTCGCCGCCGGTGAACCCATCCGCGTCGAGTACAGCCACAAGTACACCGATGACAGCTTCGACGCGCTGTTGCGGCAGGCGGGCCTGCAGGTGGCGCAGCGATGGGATGCCGAAAGCCCCGCCTATGGCCTGCGCTTGCTGCGGCGCGCCTGAGGTGGTGGCCAGCCGGTGCCCCTTCAGGTTCGGCGGCATCGCTACCCCTAAGATGGCCGTGCAACGGCAACACGGAGGACGCCATGCCTGTTCTGACCACGCTCGGCCTGGCGGCCGCCCTTGCGTCGAACCCGACGCTGCCTGCGGCTTCGGCCGCCAGCACCGATCCGGCGTTCAGCCGCTGCTTGGCGGGCCTGCAGGCCACCGCCGCGACCCAGGGCATCGGCGCCGACCGCTTCAACGAGATCACCGCCGGGCTCACCCCGGACCCCAGCGTGCTCGGCCTGCTCGATGCACAGCCCGAATTCACCACGCCGATCTGGGACTATCTGGCCGCGCTGGTTGATCGCCAACGCGTCGCTGATGGTCGCGCCCTGCTGCAGCAGCACCGCGACCTGCTCGATCGCGTGTCGGCCCAGTATGGCGTCGATCCGGCCACCATCGTCGCGGTCTGGGGCGTGGAGAGCGACTACGGCCGCGTGTTCGGCAAGCGCCCGCTGCTGCAGTCATTGGCCACGCTGTCGTGCGCCGGCCGCCGCCAACCTTTCTTCCGCGGTGAGCTGCTGGCGCTGCTCACGCTGATCGACCGCGGCGACCTGCAGGCACAGGGGCTCACCGGCTCCTGGGCCGGTGCCTTCGGGCACACCCAGTTCATGCCCAGCACCTATGCACGCATCGCCGTGGATGGTGATGGCGATGGCCGCCGCGATCTGGTCGGCAGCATTCCCGATGCACTGGCCTCCACCGCCAACTATCTCAAGCGTGCCGGTTGGCGCAGTGGCGAACCATGGGGCATGGAGGTGCGTGTGCCCGCCGGCTTCAACGCCAGCCAGGCCGGCCGCACCCAGCGTCGCGCCCTGGCCGACTGGCGCGCGCAGGGCGTGACCGCGCTGGATGGCAGCGCGTTGGCTCCGGCCAACCTGCCGGCGGATGCGCGCGCCGCCCTGCTGCTGCCGGCCGGCAACAAGGGCCCGGCGCTGCTGGTGTTCCGCAACTACGACGCGATCTACAGCTACAACGCTGCCGAAAGCTATGCGCTGGCGATCGCGACGCTGGCCGACGAGTTGCGGGGCGGCAACGGGTTGGCTACCGCCTGGCCGACCGACGATCCAGGCCTGGGCCGCGATGAGCGCCGCCAGCTGCAGACCCTGCTGCTGGCCCGCGGCCACGACATCGGTGCTGCCGACGGCATGATCGGTACCGCCACGCGCCGCGCGATCCAGGCCGAGCAGCAGCGCCTGGGCTGGGCCAACGCAGATGGGCGCGCGGGACAGCGTATCCTTCGCACTCTGCAGAACACGCCGCGCACTGCGCCGGTGCCCACGCGTTTCATGCTTCCCAGCAACTACAGTGCCGTGCAATCGCCGGCCATACGGAGTCGATCCCACGTGCAGCAGATCCAGGGTGTACGCAGCGGGCAGTACCAAGGGCTCGATGCCTGGCTGGTGGAAACCGCCGACGCCAGCGCGGCCGTCAGTGTGTTTGGCGGCCAGCTGCTTTCCTTCGTGCCCAAGGGCCAGCCGGATCTGATGTGGCTGTCCCCCCGGCGCGCCGAACTGCCCACGCCGATCCGCGGAGGCAGCCCCGTCTGCTGGCCGTACTTCGGCCGCCAGGGCCAGGGCAACGACGTGCCCGCCCACGGTTTCGTGCGTACCGTGCCGTGGGAACTGCAACAGGCCCGTCGCCTGGACGACGGCAGCATCGAGCTCACGCTGGCACCCCCGGTGCTGCAGAGCCTGGACCTGCGGCTGCGGATGACTGTGCGCGTAGGCCGCCAGTTGACCCAGCGACTGATCACCGAGAACGTCGGCAGTTCCCATGCCAGCATCACCCAGGCGCTGCACAACTATTTCCGCGTGGGTGATGCCAGCGCGGTGGAGGTGGACGGCGTGGACGGGCTGGACTATCTGGACAAGTTCGAGAACTATGCGACGCCGCGTCGGCAGCAGGGCGCCTGGACGTTGCGCGATCCCCGTGATCCCGGGCGCAGCGATCGCATCTACACGCAGGCCAAGGGTCACTATGTCCTGCGCGATCCGGTGCTGAAACGCCGCATCGACATCCGTACGGAAGGAAGTCGCTCGCTGGTGGCGTGGAATCCCGGTGCCGAGGCTGCAGCGAAGATGGCAGATGTGGGTGAGGGCTGGCGCGACTACGTCTGCCTGGAAGCGGCCAACGCCGGGCCCGACGTGGTGACCCTGCCGCCGGGTGGCAGCCATGTGCTGTCTCAGACATTGTCAGCGGCACCGTGGACACCGGTCACCCGGTAACGAATCAACGCAGCAAGGACGTTTTCATGCAGGAAGCACAGTGGTGGTACGCCAACAGCAGGCAGAGCGAAGGACCGGTGGACCTGGCCGCCCTGCGTCGCCTGCAGCAGGACGGCACGGTGACGGCACGCACGCTGCTGTGGCGCGAAGGCATGCCCTCGTGGCGCCCCTTGGCGGAGCTGGAACAGGATTCAACGCCCATCGAGATGGCGCCGGCTCCGGATATCGACACAGCCCCACCGGTTGAGGTCGTTGCGCAAAGTGTCGGCGATCCGTCCGATCCGTATCGAGTGCCCGCCGCTGCACCGGATACCGCTGCCGCCGCGGGGCTGGAGGGCGAGATGGCCTTGTACGCCAGCGTGGTCGGCGGCAACTTCCCGATCTATCGCCAGCGCTGGCGGCTGGATCAGGGCATTGCCACGGCCAGTGGCACTTGGCACTGGCCGGCCTTCCTGCTCGGCCCGATCTGGATGATGTACCGCAGGATGTACCGCCTGGCGGCAATGTGGGTCGGCCTGCTACTGCTGATCAGCGTGGTGGAAACCTTGCTGGATGTGCCCGAAGGCGTGTCGCTGGTCATCACCATCGCGCTCAGCGTCACCACCGGCACCTTTGGCAACACCTGGTACCTGGCACACTGCCAGCGCCTGATCGCCCAGGCCCGTGCCGTCAGCGGCGGCGATGACGCACGGCTGCGCAGCGAACTGACCGCACGCGGCGGCACCAGCGTGGTCGCCACACTCGTCGCCATCGTCATCTCGGTAGTGTTGAGCACCGTCGGCGCCGCAGTGGCGGGGTAGGGCAGGTCAGCGGCCCTGATGGGGCCGCAGCACCAGCAGGCACAGCGCACCGGCCACCAGCCCCCAGAACGCCGAGCCGATGCCGGCCAGGGAGACGCCCGAGGCGGTGACCAGGAAGGTGACCAGTGCCGCCTCGCGGTCCCGCTCTACCGCCAGCGCACTGGCCAGGCTGTTGCCGATGGTGCCGAACAGGGCGATACCGGCCACGCAGGCCACCAGCTCCTTGGGGAAGGCCGCGAACAGTGCGGCCACCGTGGCGCCGAACAGCCCGACGACAATGTAGAAGGCACCGGCCGCCATCGCCGCGGTATAGCGGCGTGCCGGATCCTCATGTGCATCACGGCCCATGCAGATCGCGGCGGTGATCGCGGCCAGGTTCAGCGCGTACGCACCGAACGGCGCCAGTAGTGTATTGACCACACCGATCCAGCCGATCAGCGGTGACACCGGGGCGTCGTAGCCGGATGCGCGCATCACCGCCACGCCGGGAATGTTCTGCGAGGCCATGGTGACCACGAACAGGGGCAGGGCGATGCCGGCCACGGCGGTCCATGACAGGGAGGGCGTCACCCACTGCGGGATCGCCAGCTGCAGATGCACCTGCTGGGCGTGCAGCAGGCCGTGGCTCGCGGCGACGGCGATGCCGACCAGCAACGTGGCGATCACCGCATAGCGCGGGAACAGCCTGCGCCCGGCCAGCCAGGTGGTGAACATCGCCAGTGCCAGCACCAGCTGGGTATTCATGGCCACGAACACATCCAGCCCGAAGCGCAGCAGGACACCGGCCAGCATGCCGGCGGCCAGCGCCATCGGCACCCGTTGCATCAGTCGGGCGAAGATGCCCGAAAAGCCCGCCAGCAAGCTGAGTACGGCGGCCAGCAGGAATGCGCCCGTGGCCTCGGCGAGCGACGCGCCGCCGGCACCCACCACCAGCATCGCCGCGCCCGGGGTCGACCACGCCGTCACCACCGGCACGCGATAGCGCAGTGACAGGCCAATGCAGGTCACGCCCATGCCCAGCCCCAGCGCCCACATCCAGGAGGCGATCTGCGCCTGGTTGGCGCCGACGGCCTGTGCCGCCTGGAACACGATCACGGCTGAGCTGGCGAAGCCGACCAGCACCGTAATGAAGCCAGCGACGATGGCTGGCATCGAAAGATCGCGCCACCATGCGCGCCGCACCTGCATGCTCATTGCTCTGTCTCCACTGTGCATCCCTGCATTGTGCATCCCTGCATTGATAGGGGTTGCGGCGTTGACCGCGCAACGCGCGGGCAACGCCGCAGTGATCTTCGAGCGTACGTCATGCGTGATGTCGCGATGCTTCTGTCATCACCGTGCAAAAAAAGCCTTGACGAAATCTGCAGGATCTCTAGAATTCGCCCCCTTGCTGCAGCGCATCGCTTCTCCGGAAACGACACGCGAACAGCGACGCCACCACCGACGAACGAGTTGATCGAACGAAGGTGTTGACGGACTCGAAAAGTCCGGCATAATAGGCGGCTCGCAACGACGAAAGGCCCTCGGGCCCAACGACGAAGCAGCATCGGCAACAACGTCCACTCCGGTGAGACGACCTTGAAAAAAGGTGTTGACGAAGCAGAAAAGCCGGCTATAATGGGCGGCTCGCTACGAAGGAAACTTCGCAGCACACGGGAGCGGCGCTGAGGCCACTTCCCCGGATCTTTGAAAGTATGCGCAGGTATCTTGTGAAGGCGCCTGCAGGAAGGATGATTGTCCATCTTGCAGACGTT
>NZ_JAXBQL020000004.1:0-404728 GCF_047520565.2 Stenotrophomonas sp. FR012 | reverse complement strand
CATGAACCTCGGTTGCGCGATTTTTACCAGTCGCTACGAGCCCGTGGCAAGGAAGGCAAGGTGGCCATCGTGGCAGTGATGCGGAAGATGCTGGTCATCCTCAACGCCCGCGTGCGTGACGCTCAAGGCGGATCGATCCCCGCCTGAAGCCAGCCTGCGCGTGCCCCAAAAGGCTGCCGGCCAGCGGCCGGCACTACCGTGCCCGTCTCATGGAGGGGCCAGGCCCCTCCGTCAACACAGTTGCTTCAGGGATGGATTCACGGCGTCCCCTGCGCGGTCCCTCCGCAGGGCCAACCCCAGAAATCCAACCGCACCACCGCGAGGGGCTCAGCCGTTGGCCGAAACCCTTACAACGGCCGCGCCGGATCCACCAGCCCGTACTGGCTGGCCATGCGCGCCAGCGCGATGTTGTCGTGGATCCCCATCTTCTCGAACAACCGCGCCTTGTGCGTGTTCACCGTCTTCGCACTCAGGCTCAGGCGCCGCGCGATGTCTTCCTGGCGCAGGCCCTGGGTCAGCAGCAAGGCTACTTCCAGTTCGCGCGGCGACAGGCTGTCGAACGGCGATCCATTGCCCTCCACCGTCGACAGGGCCAGGTTCTGCGCGATGCTGGTGCCCAGGTAGCGACGGCCCATGGCCACATCGCGCACCGCGCGCAGCAGCTCCTGTGCATCGCAGCCCTTGCCGATGTAGCCCGCGGCCCCCGCCTCCAGCAAGCGCTTCGGCAGCGGCCCGTCTTCCAGCACCGATACGATCACCACGCGGGTGTTGCGGTGGCTGCGGACGATGCGCTCGGTCACTTCCATGCCACTCACACCGGGCAGGTGCAGGTCGCACAGCACCACGTCCGGCAACAGCTGGCGGACGTCGCGCAGTGCGTCTTCACCCGTCTCGGCTTCGCCCACCACCTCGATGTCGGTCTCCCCCGACAGGATCATCTTCATCCCGGTGCGGACCAGCGCATGGTCATCCACCAGGTAGACTCGAATCGTCATTCACGTACCTCTTCGAATGCGGCCATTGCAGGTCAAGCTAGGCAGGGCGCCGATACCCCTGCAAGCGCGTCCGGGACGCGATCCAGGCGTTCTGCCTTGCGCATCACAGTAACGCGCGTTGTGCTTGCCCCCTGTCTTGCAGAACCTGCTGCAACGAAACAACTGATCTATTACGTAGACGCCCCGGAAGGGTCATCCACGTCACCCCCCTGTGATGATGCTTCGCTGGCCGTCGCTGGCGGCGAATCCCGACGTCGCCAAGGATGCCGGCGACTGAACATGACCAGATAGCACCCTACCACCCAAACCAGCGCGGCACACCATCCGGCTAGGATGTCCGAGGGATAATGCACGCCCAGATAGACCCGTGAGACGCTCACCAGCAGGCTGAACGGGGGCGCCAGCAGCAGTACCGGCCAGCGCCAGCGGGTATTCCAGGCCAGCAGCACCAGGGTCGCGGCAAGGGTCATCGAGCCCATGGCGTGCCCGCTGGGGAAGCTGAACGTCGATTCCGGCGCAATCGACTCCCACAGGCTGGGGCGCTGGCGCTGGAAGAAGTGCTTGCTGCCCATGTTCAGCAACGCCGATCCCACGAAACTGACCGCGACAAAGGTCGCCTCGCGCCAGCGCCGGTAGCCCAGCAGCGCACCGATGATCAGCACGTCAGCAGGGATCAGGAACCACTCGTAGCCCAGTTTCGAGATGAGCACGAAGAAGCGGTCCAGCCATGGCGAATGCAGGCCATGCATCTGCCACAGCAGCGGCGCATCGAAATGGAACGATTCAAATTCGTGCACTTCGTCAGCCAGGGCGACGAAGCCCGCCAACGGCAGCAGTACGCCACCGAACAGCAGGACCAGGCGCCAGGCGTTGCGCGCCATCCAGTGGCGGAAACCGGAGGCCGACTCCGGAGCGGCGAGGATCGCAGGCTTATCCGGCGCTTCGGACATATTTGTGTTCGACGTAATCGTCGATCAGGGCGACGAACTCCTGGGCGATGTTGTCGCCACGCAGGGTCACCTTCTTCTCGCCATCGACGAATACCGGTGCTGCCGGCGTCTCGCCCGTGCCCGGCAGGGAGATGCCGATGTTGGCATGGCGCGACTCACCCGGCCCATTGACGATGCAGCCCATCACCGCCAGGGTCATGTTCTCCGCACCCGGGTGGTGGATCTTCCACAGCGGCATCTTCTCGCGCACATGGTTCTGCACCACTTTGGCCAGTTCCTGGAAGAACTCGGAGGTGGTGCGGCCGCAGCCCGGGCAGGCCGTGACCAGCGGCGTGAAGGCGCGCTGGCCGGTGGTCTGCAGCAGTTCCTGGGCGACGATCACTTCCTGCGTGCGCGACTGGCCCGGTTCCGGGGTCAGCGAGATGCGGATGGTGTCACCGATGCCTTCCTGCAGCAGCACGCTCAGCGCTGCCGACGAGGCGACGATGCCCTTGCTGCCGATACCGGCTTCGGTCAGGCCCAGGTGCAGGGCGAAGTCCGAGCGCTGCGCCAGGTCGCGGTACACCGCGATCAGTTCCTGCACGCCACTGACCTTGGCCGACAGCACGATCCGATCGCGCGGCAGGCCCAGTTCCACGGCCTGCTCGGCCGAATCCAGCGCCGAACGGATCAGCGCCTCACGCAGCACGCGGCCGGCGTCCCAGGGCTGCTCGCGCAGGTTGTTCTCGTCCATCAGCCTGGCCGCCAGGGCCTGGTCCAGCGAGCCCCAGTTGGCACCGATGCGCACCGGCTTGTTGTAGCGGATCGCGAACTCGATCAACTGGGCGAACTGCAGGTCCTTCTTCTTGCCGAAGCCGACATTGCCCGGGTTGATGCGGTACTTGGCCAACGCTTCCGCACATGCCGGTTCGGCAGTGAGCAGCTGGTGGCCGTTGTAGTGGAAGTCACCGATCAGCGGTACATCGATACCCATCATCGCCAGCTTGTCGACGATGCGCGGAATGGCCGCAGCGGCTTCCACGGTGTTGACGGTCAACCGCACCATCTCCGAACCTGCACGCCACAACTCGGCCACCTGCTTCACGCTGGAGGCCACGTCGGAGGTATCGGTGTTGGTCATCGACTGCACCACCACCGGCTTGCCCCCGCCTACGGTGACCCCGCCGATCTGGACGGCATGGGTCTGGCGGCGGGGCCAGGCGGTGGCATCGGAGGGGGGAGTCGGGCGGGTGACGGCGTCATGCATGGGCGCATTCTACCGCCCACTCCCGCATTCGGGGTGAGTCGCATTCAGCCTGCGGCACGGCTGCGGCCGATTGTCGCAGGCATGTACACGCATGAACGCATACGATGAGCGTGAATGACCGGTCCCGACGCCCCGTTTCTCCGTACCCTGTGCAGCCTGCGCTGGCTTGCCGTAGGCGGCCAGGCCGCCACCATCCTGGTCGCGACCTGGGTGCTGGGCCTGCCGTTGCCGCAGCTGCCGTTGTGGGCCGGCGTGGCGGTGCTGGCCCTGTTCAACGTCTATACCCAGCTGCGCCCGGAAGCGGCCGGCACTGCGCCGCTGACCGCATTCGGCCATATCCTGGTGGACGTGATCATCCTGACCTGGATGGTGGGCTGGAGCGGCGGCATGGCCAACCCGTTCAGCTCACTGTTCCTGATCCTGATCGCGCTGGCCGCCTTCGCCCTGCCCCTGCGCTGGGCACTGGCGGTCGCGCTGGCCTGCCTGCTCGGCTACGCCGCCAGCGGCATTTTCGGGCAGGCGCTGCCGGACGGCTACTTCCGCTCTCAGGACCTCAATCGCTGGGGCGTGGTCGCAAACTTCCTGATTTCCGCCACAGTGGTGCTGGCCTTCTCCACCCGCCTGGCACTGGCCCTGCGGGAGCGCGAACTGGAACTGTCGGCGCTGCGTGAGCGCTTCGCCCGCAACGAGGGCATCGTCGCCCTGGCCACCCATGCCGCCTCGGTCGCGCATGAGCTGAACACACCGCTGGCGACCATGACCCTGCTCGCCGACGATGTCGCCGAGCGCAGCGAAGAGCCTGAAGTGCGCGAAGACATGGAAACCCTGCGCGAGCTGCTGGTGCAGTGCCGGGAACGTGTGCTGGCGCTGGCCGCACCAGCCTCGGCCGACGCGCCGGGCCGCAGCCATTCCAGCGCCCAGCAGGTACTTGAACAATGGCGCCTGGTGCGGCCGACCATCGACCTGCACCGCAATGACGATGCGCCGCTGCGGCTGCCGCTCGACCCGGGCGTAGGCCATCTGTTGATGGTCCTGCTCAACAATGCCGCCGATGCAGGCGAGAAGGCCGGCCGGCCGCGCGTGGACCTGGACCTGCGCATGGAGGGCGACGACCTGATCGGCGAAGTACGCGACTACGGCCATGGTTTCGACGCCCGTGCCGCCGTGCTGCCGGGCAAGCTGTTCGGCAGCAGCAAGAGCGAGGGCATGGGCGTCGGCCTGGCCCTGTCCCATGCCACCATCGAACGCCTCGACGGCGAGATGTGGATGCGCCCGGCCCAGGGGGCCGGCAGCCGCGTCGGCTTCCGCCTGCCGCTGGCCCCACGCGAGGAAACCCCATGAGCGCCTCAACCCTTGGTCTGCTGGTCGACGACGACGAGCTGTACCTGCGCACCCTGCAGCGCAGCCTGGCCCGCAAGGGCCTGGAAACACAGACCGCACAGGATGCCGCCAGTGCCCTGGCACTGGCCCGCCAGCATCCGCCGGCGTTCGCGCTGATCGACCTGAAGCTGGGCAGCGATTCCGGCCTGGCGCTGATCCAGCCGCTGCGCGCACTGCGCGCGGACATGCGCATCCTGCTGGTGACCGGCTATGCCAGCATCGCCACCGCAGTGGAGGCGATCAAGCTGGGCGCGGATGATTACCTGCCGAAGCCGGCCACGGTGCCGATGATCCTGCGCGCCCTCGGTGAAGAGGACGACGGCCCGGCCGACGATGGCGAAATGGAAGTGCCCGATGCGATGACGCCGATCAGCCGCCTGCAGTGGGAACACATCCAGCAGGCGATGCACGAAACCGGCGGCAATGTCTCGGCCGCCGCGCGCCTGCTCGGCATGCACCGGCGCTCACTGCAGCGCAAGCTGGCCAAGCGGCCCAGTCCGGAACGCGATCCGAGCCGGTGACGCGGTAGTGCCGGCCGCTGGCCGGCAACCTCATGAACGCTGGGCACGTCACCGGAATGCCGGCCAGCGGCCGGCACTACCCGGGCATCAGCCCTTCAGCTGCGCCAGGATCTCGCGGGTCATCGGGTCGGCAACCGCCACATCCTCGCCCTGCAGCGCCGGCAGCAGGCCACTGGCCAGCTGCTTGCCCAGTTCGACACCGAACTGGTCGAAGGCGTTGATGTTCCAGATCACCGACTGCACGTACACAGCGTGCTCGTACATGGCGATCAGTGCACCCAGCGCCTGCGGGGTCAGCGCGTCGAGCAGGATCAGCGTGCTCGGCCGGCCCCCCGGGTAGTCGCGGTGCGGATCTTCGCTGCCCTGGCCATTGGCCAGCGCTTCGGTCTGCGCCAGCAGGTTGGCCAGCAAGGCCTGGTGATTGATCGTATAGGGATCATCGTTGTGCACACAGCCGATGAAGTCGGCCGGAACGACGCTGGTGCCCTGGTGCAACGCCTGGAAGAAGCTGTGCTGCACATCGGTGCCCGCCCCACCCCACCACACCGGCACGGTGTCGACGGTGACCGGCTGGCCGTCGCGCTGCACGCGCTTGCCCAGGCTTTCCATCACCAGCTGCTGAAGGTAAGCCGGCAGCAGCGCCAGGCGCTGGTCGTAGGTCATCACCGCGTGGGTGGCATGGCCCAGCAGGTTGCGGTTCCAGATGTCGGTGAGGCCGTGCAGCACCGGCAGGTTGCGCTCCAGCGGTGCATCCAGCGCATGCGCATCCATCTGCGCCGCGCCTTCCAGCAACTGTTCAAAACGTTCGAAGCCGATTGCCAGCGCAATCGGGAAACCGACCGCCGACCACAGCGAATAACGGCCACCGACCCAGTCCCACATCGGCAGCACGCGATCGGCGGCGATCGCGAAGGCCTTGGCGGCGCGCTCCGGATTGGCGCTGACCGCATACAGGCGCTCGCTGCCACCCAGCCAGTCGTGCAGGATCTGGCCGTTGAGCAGCGTTTCCTGCGTGCCGAAGGTCTTGGAGATGAGGATGCCGGCGGTCTTCGCCGGATCCAGCGTGGCCAGCGTGCGCTGCATGGCGGCGCCGTCCACGTTCGACACGAAATGCACGCGCAGGCGCGCACCGCTGACCGGGCGCAGCGCATCGGCGACCAGGCGCGGGCCGAGGTCGGAACCCCCGATGCCGACACTGACCACATCGGTCACGCCGCTGTCTTCCAGCGCGCGCACCAGCACGCCCATGCGCTGGCGGATGCCATGCGCGGTGGCATAGGCCTCGGCCGCCACCGGCGCATCGACCACGTCGCCACGCAGCGCGGTATGCAGCGCGGCGCGGCCTTCGGTCAGATTGACCTGCTCGCCGCGGAACAGGCGGGTGATGGCGCCACCGACATCACGGTCGGCAGCCAGCGCCAGCAACGCCTGCAGCGCCGCGGCATCGTATTTCTGACGGGCGAAGTTGACGTACAACGGACCGACCCGCAGCGCCAGGTCCTGCACGCGGCCGGGTTCGGCGGCGAGCAGACCGGGAATGCTTGCGCCCTTCAGGCGCTGGGCGTGGGAGTGCAGCGAGTCGAATCCGTTGTGCGTTGTCATGCGGCCTGGGTCGGGATCGTGTCGTTGGTGTGGGTGATCTGGTTGTTGCCATCAACGTACACCAGCTTCGGCTTGAAGCTGTCAGCTTCCTGCTCGGTCATGCTGGCGAACGCGGCGATGATGATGATGTCACCGACCTGCACGTGGCGCGCGGCGCCACCGTTGAGCGAGACAACGCCGCTGCCGGCTTCGGCGCGGATGGCATAGGTCGAGAAGCGCGCACCGTTGGTCACGTCCCAGATGTGCACCTGTTCGAACTCGCGGATGCCAGTGGCAGCCAGCAGGTTGTCATCGATGGCAATCGAGCCTTCGTAGTTCAGCTCGGAATGGGTGACGGTGGCGCGGTGGATCTTGGTCTTGAGCAGGGACAGGTGCATGGGGGCGCTGCAACGGCAAAGGAAAGAGCGGATTCTAGCACCCGCACAGCGCCGGGCATTACGGCCGGCAACCTGTTCAGGTAGGCGGTGAAACCGGAGGCGGATCCCTTTTCCCCTGGGAAAGGGATCTGACCCCATGCATCGCGCGGCGCCGCCGGAGTTCAGAACTCCAGGTTGTCGATCAGCCGGGTGGTACCCAGCCGTGCGGCGATCAGCGCCACCCGGCCGCCGCCGTCGAAGGTCGGCTCGGCCAGCTCCGGAGTGCGCAGCACCGCGTAGTCAACCTGGAAACCGGCCGCCTGCAATGCGGCAGTGGCCTCGGCCTCGATGCGATCACGTGCCTGCCCGGCCACGTAGCCTTCGCGCATGCCCAGCAGGGTCCGGTGGATGGTGGTCGCGACCGGACGCTGTTCGGCGCTCAGGTACTGGTTGCGCGAGCTCTTGGCCAGGCCATCCTCGTCGCGCACGATCTCCGCACCAACAATCTGGATCGGGAACGACAGCTCGGCCACCATCTGCCTGATCACGGCAAGCTGCTGGTAGTCCTTGCGGCCGAACACGGCCACGTCCGGCTGCACCTGCAGGAACAGGCGCGCCACCACCGTGCACACGCCATCGAAGTGGCCCGGGCGGCTGGCGCCTTCCAGCACTTCACTGACGCCCGGCGCGTGCACGCGCGTGGTCCTGTCCACGCCCAGCGGGTACATCGCCTCGACGCTGGGCAGCCACACCGCATCGCAGCCAGCCTGCTCCAGCCCGGCAACGTCGGCCTCGGGCGTGCGCGGGTAGCGGCTGAAGTCCTCGTTCGGCCCGAACTGGGTCGGGTTGACGAAGATGCTCGCCACCACCTTGTCGGCGTACTGGCGGGCCAGGGTCACCAGCGAATGGTGGCCCCCATGCAGGTTGCCCATGGTCGGCACCAGCGCCACGCGCAGCCCCTCGCGCTTCCACTGGGCGATCTGCTCGCGCAGTGCGCCGAGCTCGTTGAAGGTCTGGATCATTGGGCGTAGGCGTGCTGTTCGTCAGGGAAGCTGCCGTCGCGCACGGCGTCGGCATAGGCGCGGGTGGCACCGGCCACCGAGCCGCCTTCGGCAAGGAAATCCTTGACGAACTTGGGACGGCGATGGCCACTGTCCAGGCCGAGGAAATCGTGCAGCACCAGCACCTGGCCATCGCACTGCGGGCCCGCACCAATGCCGATGGTCGGCACATCCACCGCAGCGGTCACTTCGGCGGCGACGGGGGTCGGCACGCATTCAAGCACCATGATGCTGGCGCCTGCGGCGGCCACGGCCTTGGCATCCTCCACCAGCTGGCGCGCAGCATCGCCGCGGCCCTGGATCTTGAAGCCGCCCAGGCGCAGCACCGATTGCGGGGTCAGGCCCAGGTGCGCGCAGACCGGAATCTCGCGCTCGACCAGGTAGCGGATGATGTCGACCTTGAAGCCGGCACCTTCGATCTTGACCATCTCGGCACCGGCCTGCAGCAGCTGCAGCGAGGCATCCAGCGCGCGTTCCGGGGTGGCATCGGCACCGAACGGCAGGTCGGCCACCAGCAGCGCACGCTGCAGCACGCGGGCCACGGCGCGGGTGTGGTAGACCATGTCGGCCACGGTCACCGGCAGGGTCGAATCATGACCCTGCACGACCATGCCCAGCGAATCGCCGATCAGGATCAGATCGACGCCGTTGGCATCGAAGGTGCGGGCGAAGCCGGCGTCGTAGGCGGTCAACATGACCAGCTTCTGGCCATTGCGCTTGGCCTCGGCCAGGGCGGGAACGGTCCAGGGCTTGCTGTCTGCGTGGGTGCTCATGTGCTGATAACCGGGGGAGATAACCCGGTCATTATCACCCTATCGGCGCAATCCCGCAGGCATCCACCCGCACCACTGCATCCCGCACGCTGCCATGACCGGGAATGGCCAGATCAGGCGCGATTTCGGCCAGTGGCACCAACACGAAGGCACGCTCGTGCAGGTAGGGATGAGGTACCTGCAGGCCGGGCAGGTCGATCACCTGCGTGCCATACAGCAGCAGGTCCAGGTCCAGCGCGCGCGGCCCCCAGTGCACCGCCGGATCGCGCACGCGTCCAAAGCCCCGCTCCAGTGCCAGCATGGCCTGCAGCAACTCATCGGCCGCCAAGGTGGTTTCGACCGCAGCCACGGCATTGACGAACGGCGGCTGGTCTTCATTGCCCCAGGCCGGGGTTGCATAGAGCCGCGAGGCCTGTCGCAGGCGCGTTCCCGGCAGGCCGTCCAGCGCGGCAATCGCCGCGCCCACGGTCGCGGCCGCGTCGCCAAGGTTGGCGCCGAGGCCGATCCAGGCGAGGGTCATCGCTTACTCGCCCGCCGCAGCAGCACCGGGACGTCGACGGCGACGGCGGCGCTTGCGCGGTGCCCCGCTCTCGTCATCGCCGTCTTCACTGTGCATCGCATCCAGCGACGACTCCAGCTCGCGACCGGACTGCGCCTGTGCTTCGCGCCAGAACTCGACATCCACTGCATGCTCGGACGAAGCGACCTGGCGCAGGCTGAGGAAATCGAACGCGGCGCGGAAGCGCGGGTGGGTCAGGGTACGGAATACGCGCTTGCGCTGGCGCGAGCTGAAGCGCGACTGCAGCAGCCAGATCTCCTGCATCGGCAGCGAGAAGCGGCGCGGCAGCGCGATGGTGCTGAGCTGCTGCACGGTGACCCGGTCGGCGGCGCGGCGCTGCGCCTCTTCCGGTGCCACTCCCTGCTTGAGCAGGGTCGCCTGTGCGCGGCAGAACGCCGGCCACAGCAGCAATGCGAACAGGAACGCCGGCGAGACCGGCTCGTCGTTGGCCACGCGAGCATCGGTGTTGGCCAGGCCCTCGACCAGCATGCGGCGCAGCGCGCCGGTGCGGTTGGACTTCAGCGCCCTGGCGCTCTCCGGGAACAGCACGTCGAGCAGGCCGTAACGCTCAAGGCCTTCGAAGCTGGCCACGCCGTGCCCGGACAGGAACAGCTTGAGCACTTCCTCGAACAGGCGCGCCGGCGCGGCTTCGTTGAGCAGGCCGGCCAGGTGCGGGATGGGCGCGGCGGTACCCTCTTCGATCTGGAAGCCGAGCTTGGCCGCCAGGCGCACCGCACGCAGCATGCGCACCGGGTCTTCCCGATAACGCTGCTCGGGATCGCCGATCAGTTTCATCAGGCGCGCCTGGACGTCTTCGAAGCCGCCGGTGTAGTCGCGCACCGAGAAGTCCTCGATGGCGTAGTACAGGGCGTTGCAGGTGAAGTCTCGGCGGACCGCGTCGTCTTCGATGGTGCCGTACACGTTGTCGCGCACGAGCATGCCGTTTTCCATCTCGCGGTCGCCGCTGCCGTCATCGCTGTTGGCACGGAAGGTGGCGACTTCGATGATTTCGCGGCCGAACACAACGTGGGCGAGGCGGAACCGACGACCGATCAGGCGGCAGTTGCGGAACAGCTGCTTGACCTGTTCGGGCGTGGCATCGGTGGCCACGTCGAAATCCTTGGGTTGGCCATTGACCAGCAGGTCGCGCACCGCGCCGCCGACAAGGTAGGCGCCGAAGCCGGCATCGCGCAGGCGATAAAGCACGCGCAGGGCGTTCGGGCTGATGTCCTTGCGGGAGATCGTGTGCTGGTCGCGCGGGATGACGCGCAGGCTGAACGGTGATGTAGCAGGGGAAATGATGTTGGCGCTTCCGGTTGAAGTTTCGGGATTGCCCAATGGCATCGAGGTGCATATACTAGCGCTCCTGCCTCGGCAGCGACACAGTTATGCTCCCTTCGTCTAGTGGTTAGGACGTGGCCCTCTCAAGGCTAAAACAGGGGTTCGAGTCCCCTAGGGAGCGCCAGTCGCCGCAGCAGGAACCGGAAAAAGCCCGCCTTGTGCGGGCTTTTCTGTTTTCCGGGATTTGCATTGGCATTGATCGGTTTGGTCGCAGTAGCGCCTCCCTTTTCCTGCGTTGAGGGGGCGGGCCACCCTGGCCTGGACACGCAAAAGCCCATCCATGGTGCTCGATGGCGCCATCCATGGCGCCAACGGTCCAGGCCAGGGTGGCCCGCCCCCTCCTGACAGTTTCCCGCGAAGGCGGCACGAACAGCTTCGCCCCTCCGCAGCCAATTCAATCCCGACGCGCAGACCTGCGTCCGCCACCCGCAATGTGTCGAGAGGCGGCAGGCCAGCCGTCAGCCTTCCATCTGCTCCAGCTCCTTGCCCTTGGTCTCGCGCACGTGGCGGACCACGAAGACGATCGAGAGGATCGCCGCGACGGCGTAGATGCCATAGGCGCCGGCCAGGCCGATGCCGGCCAGCAGCATCGGGAACGTCACGGTGATCGCGAAGTTCGAGGTCCATTGCGCCGCACCCGCCACCGCCAGCGCCGGGCCGCGGATCTGGTTGGGGAACATCTCGCCCAGCATCACCCACATCACCGGGCCCCAGGACATGTTGAAGAACACCACGTAGACGTTGGCTGCCACCAGCGCCAGCCGCCCCATGCCGTCGGACAGCTGCAGGCGACCGTCGGCCAGGCTGCCACTGGCAAACGCCACCACCATCAGCACCAGCGCCACCGACATGCCGACCGAACCGATCCACAGCAGCGGCCTGCGCCCGATGCGGTCGATCAGCAGTACCGTCAGCAGGCAGGCACCGATGCTCAGCGCGCCGGACAACACGTTGATCAGCAGCGCGTCGCTTTCCGAGAAACCCACCGCCTGCCACAGCACCGCGCCGTAGTAGAACACCACGTTGATGCCGACCAGCTGCTGGAACATGGCCAGGCCGATACCCACCCAGAGGATCGGGCGCAGCTTGCCGGTGGCCTTGTTGCGCAGGTCGCCGAAGCGCGGCTTGTGCTGGTCCTGGGCCAGGCTCGCCTCGATCTCGGCCTGCTTGGCCGTGGCCGCGGCCTCGCCGTACAGCCGCGCCAGCACCGCCCTCGCCTGCCCCTGGCGCCCCTTCAACACCAGGAAACGGGGGCTTTCCGGGATCACCAGCAACAACAGGAGGAACAGCCCCGAGGGCAGCACCTGCATCCAGAACATCCAGCGCCAGGCCTCATGGCCCAGCCACAGGGGCTCGGTCGAGGCGCCGGCGGCACGCGCCAGCAGGTAATTGCTGAGGAAGGCCGCAAACAAGCCGCAGATGATCGCCATCTGCTGCACCGTGGCCAGCCGGCCGCGGTAACGCGCCGAGGCGACTTCGGCGATGTAGGCCGGTGACATCACGCTGGCCGCGCCCACCGCGAAACCGCCCAGCACGCGGGCGGCGATGAACAGCCAGGACGCGTGGGCCGCGCCGGCACCGAGCGCCGAGACAAGGAACATCAGCGCTGACACGATCAGGACACCGCGGCGTCCCAGGCGATCACCCAGCCACCCCGCCAGGAAGGCGCCGATCGCGCAGCCCAGCAGCATCGAGGCGACTTCGAAACCGAGCGCCGCCTCACTGGAGTTGAAGGCCTGGCGGAGGCCATCGACCGTGCCATTGATGACACCACTGTCGAAACCGAACAGGAATCCACCAAGGGTGGCCACGCAGCTGATCAGGACGATGAATGCAGTGTTCTCACCGCCATGGGGCGCGGTGCTGGGCTGGGTTTGGGACATGGACGATCCTGCTGGGAAGGGAGTCCGGCCACGGTGGGCGACCGAGTGCCCCGCAGCGTCGCACAGCCCCCGCCGTGCCGCCAATGACTCCCACGGTCGCGCCTGCCAGACGCCCGTTCTGCGCCCCGCGCCGACACCGGGGGCCAACCTGTTCTAGAATTGGCAGGTTCAGGAATCGATCCACCCCCAAGCCCATGCCCTTTGTCGTCACCGAAAACTGCATCAAGTGCAAACACACCGATTGCGTGGAAGTGTGCCCCGTGGATTGCTTCCACGAAGGCCCGAACTTCCTGGTGATCGACCCGGATGAGTGCATCGACTGCACCCTTTGCGAGCCGGAGTGCCCGGTCAATGCGATCTTCCCGGAGGACGATGTTCCTGCCGGACAGGAAGGCTTCGTTGCCCTCAACGCCGAGCTGGCGAAGGAATGGCCGGTGCTGACCGTGCGCAAGGACCCGCCCGCCGACGCCGGCGAATGGGATGGCAAGCCGGACAAGCTGAAGCTGCTGGAGCGCTGAGAAGCGCCCACGGCGGTAACGAAAAGGGCGCCCATGGGCGCCCTTTTCTGTTCTTCGGCAGACCCCAACCGTGCGCTCCGGCAGGTGCCAACCGCGCAACCTGGTAGGTGCCAACCCTGGTTGGCACAAAAGCGCCGACCAAGGTCGGCCGCTACCAGAGCGGGGGCGGACCAAGGCCCGCAGCCATCCGACCAGCCCTTACTGGGCGAGCTTCGCCTTCAGCGCGGCGATCAGCTTCACCGGCGCTTCGGCGGTGGCCGGCAGGCCACGCGGGTCAACCGCGGAGATGTAGGCGCCGGCATCGACGGCCACTACGCGGACCAGGAAGTTGCTGCCCTCGTAGGCCACGTCGTACGAACCCAGCAACTGCGCGCGGCTGGCGATGGTCACGCCCTCCACGCCTTCCAGTGCGGTACCGACCTTGGCGAAGGCTTCATCCTTGCCACCGGCAATGGTGAAACCGGTGCTGCCGGCTGCCGGAGCCGCAGCAACCGGCGCCGCCGGCTTGGTGGCCGAGGCCAACGTCGGCACCTTGTTGTCGGTGGTGGCATTGGGCAGGTTCAGGTCCGGCGGCACTTCCAGCGGACGCATTTCCGGGGCCAGGGCGTAGTCGCCCTTGGCGCCGCGCTTGAAGCAGCCGGTGGTGCCGGCAGCGACCGCCACGGCAAGCAGGGCATAGGACAGCACGCGGACGGTGGAAACGGATTGACGCATGTGAATCTCCTGGGTCAGACCAAGACGGAAGGTCAGTGGCTGGAAAGGGCTTCGAGGGCGGCGATGTCGCCGGCAAGATGGTCGGCAGCCGGATGATGCGCTGCCGACAACGGCAGCAGTGGCAGGCGCAGGTCGTGACCGATGCCGATGCGGCGCAGCAGCGCCTTGACCGGGATCGGGTTCGGTTCGACGCCGCAGAAATCATGGAAGGGATGCAGGCGCGCATCCCACGACGCGGTGGCTTCGTGGTCGTGTGCGGCGGCCAGCTCGCACATCCGGCGGTAGGCACCGGGAAGCACGTTGGAACCCACTGAGATCAGGCCGTCGATACCGGCCTGGATCGAACGCGCGGCCGTACCGTCGTCACCGCTGAGCACGGCGAACTGTGGGCTGCGCAGGGCGAGCAGCGCCTGCACCCGGCCGGTGTCACCCACCGCCTCCTTGATGCCGACGATGTTGGGGTGGCTGGCCAGCTCGGCCACGGTCTCAGGCTGCATGTCGCAACCGGTACGGCCGGGCACGTTGTACAGCACGACCGGCAGCCCGCCCTGGTCGGCCACCGCACGGTAGTGCGCGATCAGACCGGCCTGGGTGGGGCGCACGTACGGCGGCGTGACCACCAGCGCGTGGCTGGCGCCGAGGGCGGCGGCACGACGGGTCTGTTCGATGGTCTTGGCAGTGCCCGAAAGGCCGGTACCGGCCAGGACCGGAATGCGGCCGCCGATGCGCTCGACCGCGCTGGCCAGCAGCAGGTCGTACTCGGCGTCGGTGAGCGTTGCCGCTTCGCCGGTAGAGCCGGCTACGACAACGCCATGGACGCCACCTTCCAGTTGCAGGTGCAGCAGGCGCTGCCAACCGTCGGGATCGAGGGCGCCGTCGGCCCGGAACGGGGTCGCCAGCGCGGTGATGAGGCCGGAAAGGGACAAGGACGTGCTGCTCTTGGCTGGGAAGGGAAAACGCCCGCCACGAAAGGCCGGGGGCGACTTGAATGTTACTTGCGGCGCGAAAGCACGGGCAAGTATGCTGGACACCGGTGGATCCCCGCCTCTGGCGGGCATTCAGACTAACGCATGCATTACCCGGAATCGCCTTGACCGACACCACCCCGCGCCCCGCGCCGAGCGAAAACCACCTCCTGATCAACGCCTATACGACGCATCCGGAGTCCCCCCTGCTGTCCGTCACCCGCCGCATCGCCGACAGCGGCTGCAATCTGGTGGATGCACGCCTGGCCACGGTCGGCCGCGATGTCTCGGTCACCGCCCTGGCCACCGGCTCCTGGGACTCGGTGGCCAAGCTTGAGGCGATGCTGACCCGGCTGGAGCGCGAGGAAGGCCTAAAGCTGGTCTGGTACCGCACCGCCGCCAAGCAGGCGCAGTCCAACCTGCTGCCGTACATCGTCGAAGTGATCGCCGCCGACAAGCCGGGCATCCTGTTCCAGCTGGCCGACTTCTTCGACCGCCAGGGCATCACCATCGAGAACCTGCAGAGCACGCGCTACCGCGCCATGCAGACCGGCGCGGAAATGTTCAGCGCACAGGTCACCATCGGCGTGCCGGCCAACATGCACATCGCCGCGCTGCGCGACGATTTCCTCGAGTTCTGCGACCACCTGAACCTGGACGCGATCATGGATCCGATGAAGTTCTGATTCTTCGCGCGTCTCTCACGGGCGCGTGGCGTTTCATGTAGCTGTAATGGCAAGAACCCAGGCTCGACAGAAGGACCTCATGAACAACGGCGACACCCTGGACAGCACCACCCTCTCCCTGCCGCTGGCCCTGTCCGGCGGCGACCAGGCCACCCTCGGCGACTATGCCGGCCAATGGCTGGTGCTGTACTTCTATCCCAAGGACAGCACCCCGGGCTGCACCACCGAAGGCATCGACTTCAATGCCCTGCTGCCGAAGTTCAGGAAAGCCGGCGCCGTCGTGCTGGGCGTCTCGCGCGACTCGGTGAAGTCGCACGACAACTTCTGTGCCAAGCAGGGCTTCAACTTCCCGCTGGTCAGCGATGGCGACGAAGCGCTGTGCACCGCCTTCGACGTGATCAGGATGAAGAACATGTACGGCAAGCAGGTACGTGGCATCGAACGCAGTACCTTCCTGATTTCCCCCGACAGCCGCATCGTGCAGTCCTGGCGCAAGGTCAAGGTTGCCGGCCATGCCGATGCCGTTCTCGCCGAACTGAAGGCCTCCCAGTCCAAGTGAGTCCCACTGCCTACTGTGTCTGCCATCACCCTGCCCCGCAGCAGGCCGTGGTGGTTTTTCCCTGTCCGTAACCAGGAATCGACGATGACCCGAGGCAAGCGCATCTACGTGCTGGATACCAACGTGCTGATGCACGATCCCACCGCGCTGTTCAAATTCGAGGAGCACGACGTCTACCTGCCCATGCAGGTGATCGAAGAGCTGGACAACGGCAAGAAGGGCACCTCCGAGGCGAGCCGCAACGCCCGCCAGGTGAGCCGCTTCCTCAACGAGCTGGTGCAGGCCTCCGGGCTGGACAACCTGGCCGACGGCATTCCGCTGCAGCGGCCCAATGGCCTGCAGCTGCGCGGCAAGCAGAGCGCCGGCAAGCTGCGCTTCCAGACCAGTCATTTCGATGCTGGCAAGAGCTTCGGCAAGGTGATCCCGGACAACGCCATCCTCGGCGCGATCCTGGCCCTAAAGGAAGAAACCCCCGACCTGCCGGTGGTGTTCGTCTCCAAGGACATCAACCTGCGGATCAAGGCCGCCATCGCCGGTATCGTGTCCGAGGACTACGAGAACGACCGCGCGCTGGACGATTTCAGCCTGCTCTACACCGGCGCCACCGAGCTGCCGGAAGACTTCTGGAAACGCCACGGCGACGACCTGCGCAGCTGGAGCGACAAGGGCCGCTCGCATTACGAAATCCAGGCACAGGACGGCGAGGAGTGGTATCCGAACCAGTACGTCTACCTGCCAGGCGAGGATGAAGTCGAGCTGCGCGTCAGCCGCGTCGTCGGCGATGGCAAGGTGGTGCTGTCGCTGGTCGATGATTTCCGCCACGGCAGCCACGCCGTGTGGGGCATCAGCGCACGCAACCGCGAGCAGAACTTCGCCCTCAACGCACTGATGGACCCGGAGATCGACTTTGTCACGCTGCTGGGCACCGCCGGCACCGGCAAGACCCTGCTGGCACTGGCCGCCGGCCTGGCGCAGACGATGGACCAGCAGCGCTACCGCGAGATCATCATGACCCGCGCCACGGTCAGCGTGGGCGAGGACATCGGCTTCCTGCCCGGTACCGAGGAAGAGAAGATGACGCCGTGGATGGGCGCGTTGACCGACAACCTGGAAGTGCTCACGCACAACCAGGAAGGCGGCACCTGGGGCCGCCAGGCCACCAACGACCTGCTGGCCAGCCGCATCAAGATCCGCTCGATGAACTTCATGCGCGGCCGCACCTTCCTGTCACGCTACCTGATCCTGGACGAGGCGCAGAACCTCACCCCCAAGCAGATGAAGACGCTGATCACCCGCGCTGGCCCCGGCACCAAGATCGTCTGCCTGGGCAACGTCGAGCAGATCGACACCCCGTACCTGACCGAGACCACTTCGGGCCTGACCTACGCGGTGGACCGCTTCAAGAACTGGCCGCATAGTGCGCACATCACCCTGCGCCGTGGCGAGCGTTCGCGCCTGGCCGATTACGCTTCGGAGGTGTTGTGAACCGCTGCACGCGCCTGTTGCTGCCCACGGCTGCGATCACCCTCGCCGCCGTGCTCGGTGCCTGTACGACCACGCGCGGCCCGGCCAGCGTGCCCACCGCCGAGCGCACCGGCCAGTCCTGGGTGGTCACCCGCCCGATCATCGCCGCGCAGGTGCTCGACACCTGCTCGCGCCCCAGCCCCGGCCGCGAGGCCGGGCGGGTGTCGGGTTACTGGGCGCCCAGCCGGCAGCAGGTCGACCAGCTGGAGGCGAAGCTGTCGTCGCTGGAAGCGCAGGTCCCGAAGGTGCTGGACTTCGACCGCCAGTACGTCGGCATCGAAAGCGCCGGCAAGCGGCTGATTTACATCAACGCCTTCCACCTGCCTGACGACAGCGGCGTCAATCCGGCCCGTGAAGCGATCCGCGTCTGCGATGGCGGCGCACAGTTCTGGGGCGCCGTGTTCGACCCGGCCAGCAACACCTTCAGCGAGCTGCAGTTCAACGGCGGCTTCGGCGGGCCCTGAGGGGCCTCGCCGATGGGAATACGCCTGCCCACCTGGGTCTGGATCGGCGCGGTCGCACTCTCGTGCGTGGCCGGCATGGTCAACGTGGTCGGCTTCCTCGGGTTCGAGCATCAGGCGGTCAGCCACATGACCGGCAGCACCAGCCAGCTCGGCATGGCATTGGCCCAGGGCGACTGGCGCGCGGTCGGCCACCTGTGGGGCCTGCTGATCGCGTTCTCGCTGGGCGCGATGCTCAGCGGCCTGCTGATCCAGGACAGCACCCTGCAGCTGGGCCGGCGCTACGGCGTGGCACTGGCGCTGGAATCGGCTCTTTTGCTGGTGGCCATTCCGCTGTTTGAAGAGCACCAGATCTGGGGCGCACTGGCCGCCGCCATGGCCTGCGGCCTGCAGAATGCAATGGCTACGACCTTCAGCGGCGCGGTGGTACGCACCACCCATCTCAGCGGCATGTTCACCGATCTCGGCATCGGCCTGGGCCACCTGCTGCGCGGGCTGCCGTTGCAGGTACGACGACTGACCCTCAGCGGCCTGATCATCAGTGGTTTCCTTGCCGGCGGCGTGATCGGCGCCTGGCTGTTCGCGCGCTGGCAGTACGACGCCCTGCTTGCTCCCGCCCTGCTTACCGGCCTGACCGGCCTGGGTTATGTGGTGTACCAGCAGTGGGCGCGCTGGCGGCATTGAGGGCCGCACTCTGGGGGTCAGATCCCTTTTCCTGCGGAAAAGGGACCTGACCCCGCCTGACGGATCAAAGGCATCCACGCATGGCGTGGATCTACCTTCCCCTGCCGGACCACGGCACAATCGCTGGATGAGCCCGACCACTCCCGTATCTGCCCTCACCATCGCCGGCTCCGACTCCGGCGGTGGCGCAGGCATCCAGGCCGACCTGAAGGCCTTTGCAGCACATCGCGTGCACGGACTCTCCGCGATCGCCGCACTGACCGCACAGAACACCCGTGGCGTCATCGCCGTGCACGTGCCGCCGATCGATTTCCTGCGTGCACAACTGGATGCCTGCTTCGATGACTTCGACATCCATGCGGTGAAGCTGGGCATGCTGGCCAACACCGAGGTGATCAATGCCGTCGCCGATGCGTTGGAGCGCCATCGCCCGCCGCACGTAGTGCTGGACCCCGTGATGGTCGCCACCAGCGGCGCGCGCCTGCTGGAAGACAGCGCTCTGCAGGCAATGCGTGAGCGGCTGATCCCGCTGGCCACGCTGATCACCCCGAACACGCCGGAAGCGGAGCTGCTGGCCGGATGGAAGATCGGCAACGGCGATGACGCCGAACAGGTAGCCTCCGCCCTGCTCGACCTGGGCGCCGGTGCGGTGCTACTGAAAGGTGGCCACCTGCAGGAAGGCAACCGCGTGATCGACCGCTACTTCGACGGCGTGAGCAGCGAAGAATTCATCCACGCCCGCCTGCCGCTGGATGCGCACGGCACTGGCTGCACGCTGGCCTCGGCCATCGCCGCGCAGCTGTGCAACGGCCTGAGCCTGGCCAACGCCTGCGAAGCCGGCATCGACTACGTTGCGCGCGGCCTGCAGCAGGGCTATGCCCCCGGCCGCAGCGAGGTGCTGGTGCTCGACCACTTCGGCGCTGCACCGCACGCATGAACCTGACGCCGGCCCTCCTTCCAGTGCAGTGCAACGACGGGCATCGCTACGAAGTGATGGCCTGCATGCCCGCACAGGCCATCGCCCGCTTGTTGTGGCTGCCAGCGCTGGGTGTGGCCGCGCGCCACTACCTGCCGCTGGCACAGGCGCTGGCAGCGAAGGGCGTGGCGGTCTACCTGCATGAGTGGCGCGGCAACGGCAGCAGCTCACTACGCCCGTCGCGCGCGCACGACTGGGGCTATCGCGAGGTACTCGAGCAGGATCTGCCGGCCAGCCAAGCGGTCATGGCGGCCGCCGACGAGGAAGCAGGCCCCCTGCCCTGGATCATCGGTGGCCACAGCCTGGGCGGGCAGCTGGCCTGCGTGCATGCCGGCCGCAACCCTCTGCATTTCCACCACTTGTGGTTGGCGGCCAGCGGCTCACCGTTCTGGCGTGGATTCCCGCCACCGCGCGGCTGGCTGCTGCCACTGGTTTACCGTTTCCTGCCGTGGATCGCGCAGCGCCAGGGCGTGCTGCATGGCCGTCGTCTCGGATTCGGTGGCACCGAAGCACGCGGACTGATCGCCGACTGGGCGCGCATCGGCCTGAACAACCACTACGCCGCCGCGGGCATGGGTGAAGACCTCGACGCACAGATGGCGCGCGTGCACGGCAGCGCCCAGGCCGTGCTGATGGAACACGACTGGTTGGCCCCGACCGGGTCGATGCAGGCGTTGCTGGCAAAGCTGCCGAATGTGGACGCGAAGCTGCGCGTGCTGTCCGCGCAGGAACTGGGCACGCGCGCCGATCACTTCGCCTGGCTCAAGGCACCGGATGCCGTGGCGGACAGCTTTTTCATTCAGTTGGATGAAAATTTTCACAAAACTGTTGACGGTGTGCGCCGACATCCGCATAATTCCGCTCCTGTCGCAGGGCGCCCGTAGCTCAGTTGGATAGAGTACCTGGCTACGAACCAGGCGGTCGGGAGTTCGAATCTCTCCGGGCGCACCACTCGACAGGTTTTCAGCATCCGCCGCTGAAAATGCAGTAAAATTAGGCAGTAAGTTGATTGTGTACCGCGCGCCCGTAGCTCAGTTGGATAGAGTACCTGGCTACGAACCAGGCGGTCGGGAGTTCGAATCTCTCCGGGCGCACCATACACAGTCGGCACAACAAGTTTATGTAATTGGCGCCCGTAGCTCAGTTGGATAGAGTACCTGGCTACGAACCAGGCGGTCGGGAGTTCGAATCTCTCCGGGCGCACCATTACACCGAAACAGCAGGCCTCGGCCTGCTGTTTTTTTATGCGTGTTTTTCGGCAGGGCTGCGCCCTGCACCTGCAGAGGCCACAGCCAGAGCCGGAGCACCAGCAACAGCGCGCATTCCGTGGGATGGCGGGGCGGTGTCGGAGTGCGGGGACGCCGCAAGTACGTCCATGTAGGCTTGGCAGCCGCATCCATGCGGCTGACACCCCGCACTCCGACACCGTCCCACCTCTGACAGATTTCCGCGATCTGATGGATCCACGCCATGCGTGGATGAATCTCCATCGAGTTCGAACATTTCGACAATTGATCGAAGAGCATCCACGCATGGCGTGGATCTACCGTGTCGACCAAGGTCGACAGCCACCGACCGCACCAGCACCGACAGATCGCCGGAAACTGTCGAAGGCGGGGTGGGTCCGGTTGCGGGGGCGTGAGCCGCATGGATGCGGCGACCGAGCCTCCATGGACGGATTCACGGCGTCCCCCGCAACCGGACCCACCCCGCCATCCCTCAGGAAACCAGCTTCTGCTGTTGCTGTTGCTGTTGCTCTGGATCGTAGCGGGTGCAGGGCGCAGCCCTGCCAGACCCCTACCCCCTGGCCATTGCCTGCCACCACTGCGACAGCAGCTCCGGCCTGCGCAGGCGCTCGCGCCACCAGCGCAATGCCGCGCCATCCTCACCGGTGCGCCAGGCCAGCCAGAAGGTCTCTTCCGGCTTGTGCTCCTCCACCTCACGGATCACCAGCTGGCCGCGCGCCACTGCAGCGCGCGCGCACGGCTCGGGCAGGAAGCCGAAGCCCACGCCTTCGCACTGCAGCTTCAATTTACTGGCCATGTCCGGCACCGTCAGCATCTCCTGCCCCATCAACAGGCCCACCGTGCGCGGCAGCAGCCTGCGCGCCGAATCGGAAACGGCGATCGCGCAATGCTCGACCAGCTGCTCGCGACCCAGGACGCCCGACACGTTGGCCAACGGATGTTCGGGTGCGACCGCGAACACGAACTCCACCGTGCCCAGCGGCTCGACCACATAGCCGCCACCACTGGGCCCTTCGCCCGGCGCGCCGACCAACAGGTCCGCACGGCGGTCGAGCAGGGCCTCCCAGGTGCCGGACAGGGCCTCGCCGATCAACCGCAACCGGGTCGGTGCCTCGGCCTCACGGAATGCGGCGATATCCGGCCCAAGCAGCCAGGTCGGGAACACCGAATCCACCGCCAGGGTCAGTTCGGTCTCCCAACCCGACGCCACCCGGCGCACCCGCAGCTCCAGCTCGCGGGCCGCGCGCAGCAGATGCCGGCCTTCGTCCAGCAGCGCGCGCCCGGCCTCGGTCAGCTCTGCACGTGGGCCGACCCGGTCGAACAACTGAACGCCCAGGTCCTCCTCCAGCTTGGCCACGGTATAGGAAATCGTCGAGGGCACCTTGTGCAGGGCCTTGCCGGCGCCGGCAAAGGAGCCGCGGCGGTCGATGGCATCCAGGATCTGCAGGGCATCGAGGCTGAGCTTGAGCATTCGAATTTTTCGATGATGGCTTTCAAAACTATCCGTTTTTCAAACCCCGGACGCAAGCGGATACTTCTCTCCAACGGGGAAACACGGCGGATACCTGCCCACCCCGCCCCATCGAAACCATCGAACAAGGAGATTCCATCATGCTGCAGATCCGCAAGAGCGCTACCCGTGGCCTGGCCGAGCATGGCTGGCTGTCCTCGCGCCACACCTTCTCCTTCGCCAACTACTACGACCCCCGTTACGTCAGCTTCGGCCCGTTGCGGGTGATCAACGAAGACAAGGTGATCGGCGGCCAGGGCTTCGGCACCCATGGCCACAGCAACATGGAGATCATCTCCTACGTGCTGGGCGGTGCACTGGAACACAAGGACTCGATGGGCACCGGTTCGGTACTGCGCTACGGCGACGTGCAGCGCATGAGCGCCGGCAGCGGCGTCACCCACAGCGAGTTCAACCACTCCGCCGACGAGACCGTGCATTTCCTGCAGATCTGGATCTTCCCGGACACCGAGAACATCGCGCCGTCCTACGAAGAGACCCACTTCGCGCCGGACAGCAAGCGCGGCCAGCTGCGCCTGATCGCTTCGCCGGACGGTGCCGAGGGTTCGCTGCGCATCCACCAGGATGCCCGCATCTTCGCCACCATTCTCGATGGCGGCCAGAAGCTGCATCACGCCCTCGGCAACGGTCGTGGCGCCTATGTGCAGGTGGCGCGTGGCCAGCTGCAGGTCAACGGCATCACCCTAGAAGCCGGTGATGCGCTGCAGGTCAGTGACGAAGCCCAGCTGACCCTGGAAAACGGCAACGACGCCGAAGTGCTGGTGTTCGACCTGCCGCTGTAAACACGCCCTGTCCTGAAGACGTGGCCCAGCGATGCGGAAAGGCATCGCCGGGCCCGCTGCGCCTGATGGACGGCCCGCAATCGTATTCGGCGTTCGGTGACCCGAATGCCCCTTGCCCGATGCGACTGGAAACGCTTTCATGACAGTGTTTATCCGGACCCGCTCTCGCATGACGCCTTCATCCCCACGTGCCCAACAGCACGCTACCCGTGCCGCCTTCTTCATTCCCGGATTCGCCACCGCCGCGTGGGCGCCGATGGTGCCCTATGCCAAGGCCAAGGCCGGGCTGTCCGACGCCAGCCTCGGCGCCGTGCTGCTGTGTCTTGGGCTGGGTTCGTTGCTGGCGATGCCACTGGCAGGTGCGCTGACCGGGCGGTTGGGTTGCCGCCGGGTGATGGTGATCACCTGCGCGATGATGCTGTGCGCCCTGCCCTTGCTGGTGCTGGCACCCTCGCCGGTGTCGCTGGGCGCGGCACTGTTCGTGTTCGGTGCCGGCGTCGGTGCACTGGATTGTGCGATGAACATGCAGGCGGTGGCGGTCGAGCGCGATGCCGGGCGCGCGATGATGTCCGGCTTCCACGCCTTCTACAGCATCGGTGGATTCGTCGGTGCTGGCTGCATGACCGGGCTGCTGATCCTCGGCACGCCGCTGTGGCTGGCCGCGCTGGTTTCGGTGGTGGCGCTGCTGCTGGTTGCGATGCTGTCGGCGCCGCATTGGCGTCCGCAACGGATCCTGCACGAAGGCCCCTTGCTGGCACTGCCGCATGGCGTGGTGCTGTTCATCGGCGTACTGGCCTTCGTGGTGTTCCTCGCCGAGGGCTCGATGCTGGACTGGAGCGCCGTGTTCCTGGCCGAAGTGCGGCAGGTGCCGCGTGACCAGGCCGGGGCCGGCTTCGCGTTGTTCACCCTGGCGATGACGGCAATGCGCCTGTTCGGTGACGGCATCGTCGAGCACCTCGGCCGCACCCGCACCCTGGTCTTCGGCGGTATCACGGCCGCGGCAGGCTTCACCCTGGCCACGCTTGTGCCCTCGTTTCCGGTGGCGCTGGCCGGCTACGTGCTGGTTGGGCTGGGCTGCGCCAACATCGTGCCGGCGCTGTTCTCGATGGCAGGCCAGCAGCGGGTGATGCCGGAAAGCATCGCCATCACTGCCGTGACCACACTGGGTTACGCCGGCATCCTCGCTGGTCCGGCGGCGATCGGCGCAGTGGCACATGCCACCAGCCTCCGCTTTGCCTTCCTGTGCGTCGCCCTACTGCTGCTGGGCGTAGCCGCCTCCGCCCGCTCACTGGCCCGACGCGTGGCCTGACAGAAAAAGGGGACGGAGGGGATTAAGTCGCATCTGCCCCGAGTGTGCTGCAAACGACTTAATCCCCTCCGTCCCCTTTTTTCAGCCGTGTGCCAGCCATTCGGCCTGGGCCGGCAGCTGTGGGGCTGGGCACGCGCTCTGCGGGTGGTGCTCGTCGCGCGCCATCCAGTCATCCACTACGCCGGCCAGCAGGTCCAGCCGCAGCGGCAGGGTGATGTGGTCCTCTCCACGCATTTCGATGTAGTGCGCGCGCGGGTTGGCCTGCGCAAGCTGCCGGCCCTGGCTGACCGGAATATGCTGGTCACCCTGCCCGTGCAGCAGCAGCACGCAGGCGCGGGTATCGGCCAGCGCACGCGTGACGTCGACACGGTCGAGATCGACATCGATACGGCGGCTGGCGGCGGCGATCACCTGGTTGATGTCCTGGCCCCCATAGCGCCAGCGTGCGTACGACGCCACCGCCTGCGCCTTCAGGCCCTCCGGCTGCAGTCCCATCAGGTGCGGGATCATCGTGCGGATCGCCGCACCGGCATTGGCGAACGATTCCATCGCCACCACGCCGGCCACCTGGTCACCCAGCTTGTCGGCGGTGAACACCGCCGTGGCCGCACCATAGGACACACCGAACAGGTACAGCGGGCCGGTCACTTCGCCGCGCGCGCGCAGCTCGCCGATGACATCGACGACGTCATCCGATTCATAGGTGCCATAGCCGGACGGACCTGCACCGGACTGGCCATGGTTGCGCAGATCGAGCGTGACCACGCGGTAGCCGGACTCGGCCAGCTGCAGCGACCATGGCAGCATCGAATCACCATTCATCATCCACCCATGCAGCAGCACCACGGTGCCGCGTGGCGCCTGCGCGCGGAACGGCTGTGGCACGGCCAGACTCAGGCCGGTATCAAGAGGCAGGCCGTTCTCATGACGCTGCGGAAGGTAGTGGTACCGCGCGCCGTAGTCGCCGGGGTCGAACACGCGCCAGAAGATCGGCACGCCATCGCGACCCGCTGCGAAGCCATGGCGGTTGGGCAGCCCGGCAATGGCCGCGGCGATGCGCGGGCGATCGAGCAGGGTCGACACGCCGCCTGGCGCGATCAGCCGGTCGGCAAGCGAGGTGGACGAGGCGTTGATCGAGGATGAGCATGCAGCCAGCCACAGGCCGGCGCACGCCAGCAGCAACAGCAGCAGGCGCTTCATGGGCAATCGGGAAAGGATGCGACAGCGTGGCAGGTTAACGACGCGGGCGTGGGCCATCTATCGCGCGTGGATGACGGCTTGATGACAATGCGGGATCGATTCAGGTTGTCACAATGGCGCGATCGACCTCGGCATTGATCCGGATCAATGAATACGCCGGCATGCTTGCCCACAGTGCCCCCATGCGCACCTCGTTCAAGCTCGCCATTGCCCTGGCCGCCACGCTGGCCGCCGCCTATGGCATCGCCCGCAGCACGCCCTACTGGTTCGCACCTCGGCAGGCCGCGCAGGTCGACATCCACGACCCGGCGCTGATCGCACAGGGGCAGTACCTGTCGCGCGCCGCCGACTGTGCGGCCTGCCACACCGCGCCGGGCGGCAAGCCGTTCGCCGGTGGCCTCGGCATGCAGACGCCGATGGGGACGATCTACTCGACCAACATCACCCCCGATCCGGAAACCGGCATCGGCGCCTACGACTACGCCGACTTTGAACGCGCGGTGCGCCGTGGCATCCGTCACGATGGCCAGCCGTTGTATCCGGCAATGCCGTACGCCTCGTACGTGATTGCCCGCGACGCCGAGATCAAGGCGCTGTACGCCTATTTCATGGGCTCGGTGCAGCCGGTGAAGCAGGACAACGCCGACAGCACGATTCCATGGCCCGCCAACATGCGCTGGCCTCTGGCATGGTGGCAACTGCTGTTCGCACGCCCACGCAGCTTCAGCCCGGATCCGTCGCTGGACGCCGGCCAGCAGCGTGGTGCCGAACTGGTGGAAGGCCTGGCGCATTGCGGTGCCTGCCACACGCCACGCGGGCTGGCGTTCCAGGAAAAGGCGATGGCCGATGATGGCAGCCGCCAGTTCCTGTCCGGTTCGGTGCTGGAAGGCTGGTACGCGAAGAACCTGCGCAGCGAATCGACCGGTCTGGCCAGCTGGCGCGAGGGTGAGATCGTGGACTTCCTGCGCACCGGGCGCACCGATCGATCGGCGGCCTTCGGTGGCATGGCCGACGTGGTCGAGCACAGCACGCAGTACCTGTCCGACGCGGACCTGCTGGCGATGGCCCGCTACCTGAAGCAGCTGCCCGCCCGCGAAGGACGCAGCGCACAGTGGTCGCCCGGTACTGACACCACCACCGCCGCACTGCGCAGCGGCGACTATCGTGTGGCCGGTTCGCTGGCCTATGCCGAGCACTGCCAGGCCTGCCACCGCGCCGACGGCCGCGGCATGGCCCGCGTCTATCCGGCGCTGGCGGGCAACTCGATCGTGTTCGCCGATGACCCCAGCTCGCTGGTGCAGGTGACCCTGATCGGCGGCCGCACACCACATACCCGGCACGACCGCATGGCCTTCAGCATGCCAGGCTTCGAGCAGCTGCCGAACGCGCAGCTGGCACAGATCCTGACCTTCATCCGCAGCAGCTGGGGCAATCAGGCCAGCGCAGTGAGCGAGGTCGACGTGGCGCGCATGCGTCGGGTGGTGCGCGACAAGCCGGTGCACTACGTTCCGCAGGAGGCCGCACAATGAAGCGTTCGCGCACGCGTCCCCGCCTGCTGATCGGCAGTGCGATCACCCTCATGGTGCTGACCGGCGCCGGTACCCTGGCCTACCGTCATCTGTACCCGGACCTGGATGCCGCCGTCGCCAGCACGATCGATATCCTCGATGCGCAGGGCAAAGTGGTCGGCCACTACCATGCGCCGAGTGCCGAGGAGATCGCCGGTCTCGGCAATGCCGAATCGGTGATGCTCGGCCGCCGCCTCCTCAACGAGACTGCACGGCTGCTGCCGGACAATGTCGGCAACGATCTGAACTGCAATTCGTGCCACATGGCCGAAGGCAAGCGGCCTTTCGGCAATCACTACTTCAACACCGGCGGCGGCGCCTATCCGCGTTACATGCCGCGCCCGGGCAAGGTGATCGGGCTGACCGAGCGCATCAACGGATGCCTGCAGCGTTCGATGAACGGCAAGCCTCTGCCGAAGGACTCGCCGCAGATGCGCGCGATGCTCGATTACATGGCGTGGTTGAGCAGTCCTGTGCCAGAGGGTGCAAAGGTGTCCGCCCCCAGTGAGGGGCCCATCGACAGCACGCTGGCCCCGGACCCGATCCGCGGCCAGGCACTGTACGCCGTGCAGTGCGCCGCGTGCCATGGCGACAACGGCGGAGGACGGCGCGACGCCAGCGGTGACATCGCCTTCCCGCCGCTGTGGGGCGACCACAGTTTCAACATCGGCGCCGGCATGGCGCGCCTGTACAAGGCCGCCGGCTTCGTCAAGCACAACATGCCGCCGGCGGTGACCCGCGAGCCCCCACTGGGGCAGCAGGTGATGCCCGACCAGGATGCGGTGGACATCGCCAGCTACTTCATCAACCAGCCGCGGCCGGACTTCGCCAACAAGAGCAAGGACTGGCCGCGCGACCCGAAACCCAAGGACGCGCGGTACTGAGCACCCCGTGGGTCAGCGCTTGACCAGCTCGACCCGCCGGTTGCGTGCCTTGCCTTCTTCGCTGCCGTTGTCAGTCACCGGCCTGTCGGCGCCGAATCCGGCCGCCTGCAGGCGGTCGGCGGCGATGCCCTTTGCGGTAAGCGCGGCCACCACCGAGGCCGCGCGATCCTCCGACAGGCTGCGGTTACGTGCTGCGGCACCACTGTTGTCGGTGTGGCCTTCGATCGACAGCTTCAACGCCGGATCAGCCCGCAGCAGCTCGAGCACCTGCGCCAGCTGCGGTTCGGAGGCCGGCAGGATCTGCGCCTTGTCCGTGGCGAAGTTGACCTGGATCGCCACGCGGCCGTCGCTGTCCAGCTTCTTCTTCAGCGCATCGGCCGGCAACAGCGCCGCGGTCTGGGTGAAGCCCGTGCGTTCGGCCACCACCCAGCCGGCACTGAGGTATTCCAGGCGGGCGTGTACCCAGACCTGGCGGCCGTCTGCCAGATCGACGCGGTAGACCACGGTGTCATGGTTGTCCCAGCTGTAGCTGGCCGCGTTGCCGTAGGACGACTGCACCTGCTTCGGCACGCTCTCGGCCGCCTCATGCGGGATGCGTCCCTCGAATACCCTGGTGCCGTTGGCCTGGGCCATCATCGCCTCAAGGTTGCGGCGCACTTCGTGCATCGAGTACTCGCGCTCACCCTTGTCGAAATCAGCCGCGAAGGTGCGGCCCTCGACCTGTTCGAACCGATCACCGGTCCAGAACGGGAAGGCATCGAAATCACGCTGCTCGGCCTTGTTGCGGTCACGATAACCGGCGGGCAAGGACAGATGCGGGAAGCTGTCCGACCACTGCGCGGTGGCCTTGAACGGCACTTCATCCACGACCACCAGGCCGGCGCCATTGCTGTCCACCGCCAGTTGCACCCACACGGTGCGGTCGGCCTGGCGCAGCACATAGACCGTGGTGGGCGCGTCCTGTTCACCGTTCACTGCGTCGATGAAGCCACCACCAATCTCGCCTTCCAGCTGCGGGCCGTAGTAGATGTCGCGCAGCAGCTCGCCTTCGAACACCTTGCGGCCACCGGCAGCGGTGATCACGCCATCGAAGTTGCGCTGCACTTCCATTGCGGAGAATGTCTTGTCCGGAGCGTTGTTGCTGTCGGCCACGATGCGCGCCGACCAGCTCGGGCCTTCCACCCAATGCACCCCCTCGCCCATGCGGAACGGGAAGCGGGCCCATGCCCGCGGGTGTGGTGCGTTCTGCGGCGCATAGCCTTGCGGCAGGCTGAAGAACGGTAGTTCGCCCAGCGCGGCGTCGCTCAGCGGCACGCTGGCTGGGTCGAAGGGCACCAGCGGCACAGCCTTGCCCTCACGGTCGGTGAGCGCGACGCCATCGGCGGCGGCTGTTGAACCGGCCGGGGCGGCGGCCGCTGCTGCGGTCTCATCCGCCGTGGCTGGCGCGGGCGGTGCCACCTCTCCATTCGAGGGCGCCCGGTTGCATCCTGCCAGCAACACCAGGGCTGCCCCGCCCAGCCAGATCTTCGATCGCTTCTGCATCGCCACCACCTCAGGTCCATTGAAGCGCCGAGCATACCCGAAGGCCGTGACCGCCCCCACAGTGCCATCGTTCCTGCGCTGACACGTCATGCCGATGTCATTGGCGCTGCCGACACTCCGGGGTTTCCTCCCTCTGAAGGTCCGGTTTCGATGCGAACGATTGCGCGTTTTCCCCGTGTCTCGCTGCTGGCCCTGCTGATCGCCCCCGCACTGGACGCCCTGGCCGAAGCACCGCAGGGCGAGGCGGCCGAAGCGCGCAGCAGCGATGCCCGCACCCTCGATCAGGTGCAGGTGATCGGGCAGGCCACCAGCTACGCCAAGACATCGGTGCGCGCGGAAACGCTGAACCGGCAGACCGTGATGAGCAGCGTCAACGATGCACTCAACGAGGTGCCCGGCGTGGTGGTCAGCGAAGCCGATGCCACCGGCTCATCGGTGTGGGGCACGCAGATCAGCATGCGTGGCTTTGTCACCAACCGCGACACACAGCAGATCGGCACTACCATCGACGGCCTCCCCAACGGCGGTTCGGGTTACGGCGGCGGCTCGCTGGCCAACCGCTACATCGACACCCTCGACCTGGAAACGGTGGAAGTCAGCCAGGGCACTGCCGATATCTCCTCGCGCTCGAACGAGGCCCTGGGCGGCACGCTCAACTTCCTTACCAGCGACCCGCTGCAGGACAGCCGTCTGCGCTTCGTGGTCGGCGCCGGTGACAACGATGCGCGCAAGTACTACGTGCGCTACGACACCGGCCTGCTCGGCGGCCACACCCGCGCCTGGGTCAGTGCCTCGTCGGCGCGCGTGCATGACTGGATCGATGGCAGCGGCAAGACCAGCAACGACCACATCGCCGGCAAGTTCATCACCGAACTGGATCGCTGGACCCTGACCGGCTACCTGTCCTACAACGATGCCGACGAGCCGGAATACACCAGCGTCTCACCGAAGGGCTTCGCGACCAATCCGGATCGCGACAACCTGGTCGGTACCCTCACCGGCATTCCCTACCTGGACCAGAACTACCGTTCCGGCTCGCGTGCGTTGCGCGAGAACACCTTCGGCTACCTGCGCGCGGCCTTCGACGGTGGCAACGGCTTCAAGGCCTCGGTGGCCGCCTACGGGCACCGCATGCAAGGTCGTGGCGACTGGCTGCCTCCCTATCTGGCGCAGGTCAGCGATGACGGTGCGGGCCGCCCCGAGTCGGAGTACATCGGTGGAAAAACCGTGTTCGGCGGCAGCAACCGTGGCCAGATCTTCTTCGTCAATCCCGACGGCAGCGCCGCGCAGCGCCTGGCCAACTGCACGCCGCGGCTGGGCTTCACCGCCGAATACGATCCGAACTGCTACGCCGGCAACGTGCTTGGCGCGCAGTCGTATCGCCACACGCACTACGACAACGACCGCATGGGCGTGACCGCCGACGTCGAGTGGCGGCAGACCTTCGGCACGGTCGACAACACGATCCGTGGCGGTCTGTGGGTGGAGAAGCTGGACCGTTCGGCGCGCCGCGACTGGCATCGCCTGCTCAACGTCGGCCAGGACATCGCCTTCGACCACCAGCCGTACTGGGTACAGTTCGAGGACAAGTACAAGGTTGACGAGCAGATGTACTACATCGAGGACGTGGCGCGCTTCGGGCCGTTCAGCGCACGCCTGGGCGTGAAGCAGTTCTTCGTCGACCAGTCGCGCCGCCGCGTGATCGGTGCCAGCGAACACGTCAAATCCGATTCCAGGTCCGACCCGCTGCTGTCCACCGGCTTGACCTGGGCACCGGGCGTGGAAGGCATGGAGCTGTTCGCCGGCTTCTCGCAGAACTTCGCCGCGATTCCTTCCGGCGTGCTCGGCGAGACCGACCCGCAGCGCTTCCGCAACGTCGAGCCGGAGACCGCCGACAACATTGAAGTGGGCATGCGCATCAGCCGCTGGCCGCTGACCGCCTCGGTGACCCTGTACAACATCAAGTTCGACAATCGCATCGTCTACCTGCCGGCAGGTTTCGTCAGCGGCATCGACTATCTCGGCGAGACCGACGGCGTCTACGAGAACTTCGGCGGCGTGGAGAGCAACGGGCTGGAAGCCGCGTTCGGCTACGGCTGGGACAACGGCTGGCGCCTCAACGCCGCCTATACCTACAACCGCTCCAGGTACCTCGGCAGCGGCGATGCCGCGCGCGATACCCAGCTGGGCATCGTCGATGGCGCCAAGGTGATCGGCCAGCCCGAACAGACCCTCGTCCTGTCGGCGGACTGGCAGGGTGAGAACTGGAACTTCGGCCTGTCCGGCCGTTACCTGGGCACGCGCTATCTCGACGCCGCCAACGTCAACAAGCTGCCGTCGGCGACCGTGCTCAACGCCAACATCGGCTTCGACCTGCAGGGCCTGTCGCCGCGCCTGAAGGGCATGGGCGCCAACCTGGTGGTGAGCAACCTCACCAATAAACGGTATCTTGCAGGGGTGGACGGGCGCGACAACGCCTTCATCGGCGCTCCGCGCACCGTCGGCATCTCTTTCCGCGTGGACCTGTGAGTGAGCCTGTGACCGATATCGGCCGACGCCGGTTGTTGCAGGCCGGCGTTGCCGCCGGCCTCTCTCCACTGCTGCCCAGCATCGCCCGGGCCGCCGCGATCGCCCCCGCCGCGCAGACGCGCAGCCTGGAAGACCTGCAGCACATCGTGGTGTTCATGCAGGAGAACCGTTCGTTCGACCACTACTTCGGCACGCTGCCGGGCGTACGTGGCTTCGGTGATCGGTTCGTCGCCCCGGCCGCCGCGCTGCAAGCAGGTGGCCGCGTCCGCAGCCTGTGGCTGCAGCCCGATGCCAGCGGCGAGCGCGCGATCGCGCCGTTCCCGCTGGATACCGCCGCGCACTTCGGCTACATGCGGGTGGAAGGCACGCCGCATACCTGGCCCGATGCCCATCGGGCGTGGGACCACGGGCGCATGGGGCAATGGCCGAAGGCCAAGCAGAACCACTCGATGGGCTACTTCCAGCGCAGCGACCTGCCGTTCCAGTTCGCCCTGGCCGATGCCTTCACGATCTGCGATGCCTACCACTGCGCAATGCAGGCCGGCACCAACCCGAACCGGGTGTTCCTGTGGACCGGCCACAACGATGGGCATGCGCGTGCCGGCGGCCCGGTGATCGCCAATTCGCACGACAACTTTCCCGAACAGGGCGGGTACCCGGCGTCGTACCGCTGGACCAGCTATGTCGAGCGCCTGCAGAGGGCCGGCGTGTCCTGGCAGATCTACCAGGACATGGCCGACAACTTCACCGACAACCCGCTGGCGGGCTTCGAGGCCTTCCGCCAGGCCCACCGCGCGGCGCCGGTGCATGACCCGCAGCTTCGCGCGCGCGGGGTCAGCACGCGCGGCCTGGCGCAGCTGCGCCAGGACGTCATTGACGGGCGCCTGCCGCAGGTCAGCTTCATCATCGCCGACGCGGCCGGTAGCGAGCATCCTGGTCCTTCCAGTCCCGCCCAGGGCGCGGGCTATACCGCGCGCGTACTGGATGCGCTGACCGCCGATCCGCAGGTGTGGAGCCGCACTGCCCTGCTGCTGATGTTCGACGAGAACGATGGCTTCTTCGACCACATGCCGCCACCTGCCCCGCCTTCGCCGGTGGACGGTGGCTGGGCGGGTGTGTCCTCGGTCAGCACCGAAGGCGAGTACCACCGCCACCCGGCACCGGGTGACGAGAAGTACGATCTCGCCGAACTGCGCGGGCGCCCGTACGGTCTGGGACCGCGCGTGCCGCTGTACGTGATCTCACCGTGGAGTCGCGGTGGTTGGGTCGATTCGCAGGTGTACGACCACACCTCGGTCATACGGCTGATCGAGCGCCGCTTTGGCGTGGCCGCACCGGACATCTCGCTGTGGCGCCGCACGGTCTGCGGCGACCTCAGCAATGCGTTCGACTTTGCCCAGCGCGATACCCGCCCGTTCGTCCGCGGCCTGCCCGACGTGAGCACGGTTGCCGCACGCGCAGCTGCCTTGCCGGGGCGCACCGTGCCCACGCTGCCGGAGGGGCTGAAGCCAGCGAAACAGGAAAGCGGTGTACGTCCCGCGCGCGCCCTACCCTATCGACCGCAGGCATCGATTGCCGCAGTCGATGCCTTGGGTGTGGATCTGACGCTGTCCTGCGAAGGCGCGGCGGCCGTGCTGCATGTCTACGATCGGCTGCGGCTGGATGCGGTACCACGCCGCTACACGCTGCTTCCAGGTACGCCGCTGCGCGAGCGCTGGCCGTTGGACGCCCAGGGCCGCTATGACCTTTGGCTGCTTGGTCCGAACGGTTTCCACCGCCACTTCCAGGGTGCGGCCAAGGCGCCTGCCGTGCAGGCTTCGATCGAGCGCGCGGACGGCCAGCTGCGGCTGCACCTGCGCAATCTGCACAACAGCGCGCAGAATGTGCGGGTGCAGGCCGGTGCCTATGCCGGGCACATGCCTGAGCAGGCGCTGGCGCTGCCGGCGCATGCTGAGGCCACGGTGGCATGGGACGCGGCGCCCACCGCAGGGTGGTACGACCTGCGCATCGGTGCGGGCGACAGTGCACTGCGACTGGCCGGCCGCGCCGAGGATGGGCACCCCGGCACCAGTGACCCGGCAATGGGCAGCGAGCCCTTGCGGTTCGAGCACGATTGAGGAGCCCTCTGTAGAGCCGAGCCCACGCTCGGCTGCTTCTCGCCCTGGTCGCATTGCCCCGACAAAGCAGCCGAGAATGGGCTCGGCTCTACGGGGCAGATCGGCAGATTCAAACCTCCTGCAGCCCCGGCCGGCCGTGCTCCACCGCATAGCGTTTCCAGCTCTGCAGCGCGCCATTCGGCTGCATTACGGTATCCAGCGTCTTCATGTCGCCGATCCACGCATCGCGGGTGACATCGCACAGCACGTAGCCACGCTTGTCGGTGGTCGCCTTCAGGTAGGGACTGTGCGCAAGCTGGTTCCTGGCATACGCGTCCACGCCCTGGCCGTCGGCGCCAGAGGTGATCGACGTGGCGAGGAACTCGCTGGAGATCACGCCCGAGTCACGGTGGTCCTGCACCAGATCGCTGGCATAGTGGCGATGCGCGTCGCCGCAGGCGGTCACCACGTTGCCGAAGCCCACCTTCTGGATGTGCTCAAGCAGGCGCCGGCGGCTGTCCAGGTAGCCCGACCACTGGTCATCGGACGACTGCACTACCCCGTCCTTCTCGCGCATGTAATTGCCCAGCGCCACCTGGTGGGCGATGGTATGCCAGCGCGGTGCAGCATCGGACAGGCCGTCGAACAGCCAGCGTTCCTGCTTCGCCCCCACAATGCTGCGCTCCGGCGATTCCACCTCCTCGCGCAGCGTCATGTTCACCTGCTTGCTGCGGTACTGGCGGGTGTCGAGCAGGTGCAGGTCCATCAGCGTGCCGTAGCGTGCGCGCCGGTACATCTGCATGTGGCCGTCGCGCGGGAACGCCGAACGGCGCAGCGGCATGTTCTCGTAGTAGGCCTGGAACGCCTGCGCGCGCCGCAGCAGGAACACTTCGCTGGGCGTATCGTCCTGGTCTTCGGCGCCGGCCCAGTTGTTGTCCACTTCATGGTCGTCAAAGGTGACAAACCAGGGAGCCGATGCATGAGCGGCCTGCAGGTCGGCATCGCTCTTGTACTGGGCGTAGCGGCGGCGGTAATCATCCAGCGTATAGATCTGCGGGCCGACGTGGTTGCGCAGGTTGGTGAACGGCTGGCCGTTCATCTTCCGCAGGCCCGGCTGGCTTTCGCCTTCGTAGATGTAATCGCCGTAGTGGAAGACGAAGTCGAGCGGTTCCTCGGCGATGCGCCGCCACGCGGTGTAGTGGCCTTCTTCGTAGTGCTGGCAACCTGCCACCGCAAAGCGCACGCGATCCACCGCTGCCGTGGCTGCCGGCAGCGTGCGGGTGCAACCGACCGCACTGGCATGGCCACCCACGGTGAAGCGGTACCAGTAGGGCCTTCCGGGCGCCAACCCGTCCAGCTCCACATGCACGGCGTGACCGAGTTCGGGATGCGCCATCGCCGAACCCTGGCGCACTACCTTGCGCATGCCTTCGTCCGCTGCCAGCTGCCAATCGACCAGCATCGGCCGGGCCGGCATGCCACTGCCGAACACCAGCGGCTCGGTCGCCAGGCGCGTCCACAGCACCATGCCATCGGCCGAGGGATCCCCCGAGGCCACGCCCAGGGTGAAAGGTGTGCTGGCAAAGCGCGGCTTGGCCAGCAGGTTGCGCGGGTTCAGCGCGGTGGCATCGGCCCGCGCGGCCAGCGCATGTGCCGTGCCCATCCAGGCACCGGCAGCGGACAGGCCGGCCAGCGCCAGGAATCGCCTGCGATTGATCGTATCCACGGCTGTGCCCTCAGTTGTAGATGATGTGGAAGTAGAAGAAGCGGCCGTAGTCGTCGATCTCGGTTCGGAAACGCCCGTTCGGACCGGTGCTGTAGGTTGGCTGGGTGTTGAACAGGTTCTTGGCCTCGTACTTCAGCGTCACGTGCTTGCCGACCTTGTGGCTGAAAGCCATGTTGAACGTCAGGTATGGGTCGTAGTACGAATCCAGCCATTCGGTGTCACCGAAGTCGACCAGCATCCGGCTGCGGTAGGTTCCGGACAGGCGCAGCTGGGCGCTCCTCCATGGCATGCGCCAGATCACCGAACCATTGAGCGACCAGTCCGGCTGGTACAGCAGGCGATCCAGGCGACGCTCGGTGCCGTCGCTGATGCGGTAGTTGGTCTGGCCTTCCAGCCGGGTTGCATTGAAGTACATGTCGAAGCGCTGGCGGCCCCACTGCAGATTGCGATTGGCCACCGCGAACTCGACGCCACGCAGCTTCGACTCGTCGGTGTTCATCGGCTGGGTGACCCGGTAGCGGGTGTCCCCCACGTTCTCGAACGTGGTCAGGGTGTAGATATCGTCCTTGATCACCTTGTCGAACAGCGCCACCGAGACCAGGCCGTTGTTGCCGTTGAAATACAGGTCCCACGCCAGGTCGATGTTGGTGGAACGACGCGGCTGCAGGTTGGCGTTGCCCTGCTTGATGCTGCAGAAGCCCCTGCCCTCCTCGTCATCGCCACAGCTGGTGCTGGTGGCCTGGGCGATGTTGCTCGGCGTCGGCCGGCCCAGCGTGCGACTGGCGGAAAAGCGCAGGCGCTGCTCCTCGCTCAGCTTGAACGTCGCATTCAAAGACGGCAGCAGGTTGTTGTAGCCACCGCTCGTGTTGCGGAAGGCGGAGGTGTAAGTGGTGCCACCATCATCGCTGAACGGGCTGTAGGCATCGAAGCGGGTGTGGTCGTAACGCAGGCCGCCGATCAGCAGCAGCCGGTCCCAGGCATAGTGAGCGGACACATAGGCATTGGTGATGTCCTCCACGTACTTGTAGTCGCTGGTGAAGTTGGCATTCGGATACGCCGCATTGTTGTTGCCCAGTTTCGGCAGCAGTTCCTCGTTCCACTCGCGGTTGTCGATCAGAGGGAAGCCCGGCACGCTGCCCAGCAGCGTCGACCCCGGATACAGGTAGTCGTTGAGCGTGGCGCTGCTCCTGAAGTAGTCGAAGTCGATGTCCTGCCAGATCTTCAGGTGGCGGTACTCGGCACCGGTGGCCAGGCCGAAGCCACGCGCATCGGCGTCGATGTTGTAGCTGAAGTCCGCGCGCAGGTTGTCGATGCTCTCCTTGGCATCGCGCGGAGAGACATAGGCCTGCGCCGGATTGAGCTTGAACGCGGAGCTGGTCAGCAGGCTGGAATCGGAAACCGCCACCGCATTGGGGAAACCGTGGCTGTCGTTTTCGTAGTCGACGAACAGATTGCTCGGGTAGGCGCGCACTCCCCAGTAGACCTGGCTGTTATGGAAGGTCTCTTCGGTGTGGCCACCGCGCAGGGTCAGGCGCGAACGGTCGCCGATGTCCCAGTTGAAGCTGGCGATGGCGCCACGGTTGCTGCGGTCCCAGCGGTCGTGGCGGTTCTTGATGTAGATGCTGTTGATCTGCGTGGTGCCGCTGTCCTCGGTCTGGTTGCGGATCGGAAACTTGGCGTTTCCATACAGATCCGTCTTGTTCATCGTCGAGTTCTCGTAGAACCGGTACGAGTACAGCAACAGCGATGCGTAGAACGGATCATCCGAGGGCTTCCACTCAAGCTTGGCGGAGCCACCGAAGTTGGTGATGAAGTTGGTATAGGTGCCGGTGCTGAAGTTGCCAGGCGCACGCAGGCCGTTCCAGCCCTTGGCCTCGTCCGGACCCGTGGTGCCGTCGGTGAGGTATTTTCCAGCGTCGTTGTAGTAGTAGTTCGACTCCACCCAGCGCTTGACGCTGTTGCGTGAACGCTGCTCATAGCGTGCCACCGCAACGATGCCGAACTCCTGGTCGGCGCCGAACTGGTTGGAGAACACCATCTTGGCGCTCTTGCCGAAATGGCCCAGGGTCTCGTGGTTGCCGCCAGCGCTGCGCTCGACGTTGGTCTCGGCTGTGGAATAGATGCCTGCCACGTCGGCAAACACGTACCTGCCCGACCGGTCGAAGGCACTGCGGCTGATGATGTCGATCACACCGCCGATCGCATCCGGTGCCTGCTCCGCGCTGAAGCTCTTGTAGATGTCGGTACGGGTGCCGATGTCGCTGGGAATCAGCTGCAGGTTGTTCATGCGCTCCCCGGAGCCACTGCCACCCACGCTGGCAATCGCGATGCCATCGATGGTGGTGTAGTTGAGGTTGGCCTGCACGCCGCGTACCGTCACGTAACGTGGCTCACCAGCATCCTCCACCGCACTCAGGCCTGGAGCGGCCATCAGGCTCTCGGCCAGGGTCTCGTCGCCGTAGCTGTCCATCTCGTCGTAGACCACCGAATCCTTGATCACCGGCGACGACTTCTTCTGGTCGATCACCTCGTGCGCGGCAATCACCTTCACCGTGTCCAGGGTCGGCGCCACCACCGCTCCGGCCTCGCGCGGCATCGGCGCGGCTGGCTTCGGCGCGTTGCGTGCGGGTGCCGGATCGATGGCGATGACATTGCCATCCACCACGGTGTAGCCCAGGCCGGTACCCGCCAGCAGTGCGTCCAACGCCTGCTTGACGGTGGCGCCACGTGGCACAGCCCCGGCCATGTGCGCTTCACCGCTACCCGAGTACAGGAACTGCACGCCGGAACTGCGCGACAACTGCTCAAGTGCACGGGCCAGCGGTTGCGCCGCGATCGGCGCCGACACGCGGGCTTCAAGGCCATCGGCAGTGGCCGCGGCCGCCATTGGCACGCTGCAGGGAGACAGGGCGAGGATGATCGACAGGTAGAGCGTGTTGCGCATCACGGGTCCTTGGCAGAGAGAAGGCAGCAGGCGCCGCTGCGTGGCTCGGCAGCGGCTTCTTCCAAGTAAGAGCCCGCATCCACCGAAGTGGAGAACGCGGATTCGATGAATTTTTTCTGACAGCCCACCACCGCGCGGGCCTCAGCGACTGCCGACCCGCACTGTGTCGCCTTCGCGCCTCACCACGAAGCGTGGGTCGCGTTCGAGGAAGGCCTGCAGCGCACCGATGCGATGCGCATCGAGGCTGCCGGACAACCGTGCCGATGCCGCGCCTTCGTCCAGCACGCGCACCTGCACCAGGTTGTGCCGGTTGAAGGCAGCTGCTACCTCGTCCAGCCGCTCATCGAGGAAGGACACTTTGCGCTGCTGCCAATCCAGCAGCATCGACAGCGGCATGTCCACTGACTCGACGGCATGGCTTCGCGCATCGACCTGCACCACCCGGCCCTGCTCCAGCTGGGCCAGGCGGCGTGCACCCGCGCCCTGGCTCCAGACCTCGACCTCGCCGGAGACCACGCCGATGCGGGTGCTCTGCAGCCGTCGCGATACATCGAACACCGTGCCGATATCCCGGATCTCCAGGCCGTTCACTTCCACCTCGAACGGACGACGGTCGCGGGCGATGTCGAACGTGGCCTCCCCCTGCAGCAGCTCCACCTTTCGGCTGAACCAGCCCATGCGTACCCGCAGTCGGCTGTCCGCGTTGAGCCGCACCTGGGTCTGGTCGGGCAGCACCAGGTCGCGGAGTTCACCATGCCCGGCACTGTAGAGATGCTGGGTGGGCATCACCTGCGAAACCAGGCCCACGCCGATCAGGGCAACACAGGCCGCGGCAGAGACCATCCACCAGCGCACGCGACCGCGACGCAGCACGGCGCGGGGCGGCGCGTCCGAACGACCGAACAGCGGCACCACCTTGGCGGCGACCTGCCGCGGTGGCACCAGCGCCTCATCAGCCAACGGCGATTGCAGCGCCTCGCCCACCTGCCGGTGCAACGCGAGCGCGCGCATGTAGGCCCGAACATGCTCGGGCGAGCGCTTCATCCAGTCCAGGAACGCGACACGCCCGGCCTTGTCCAGCACCCCCTCGCGATTGCACAGGAACCAGTGCGCCGCCTCACGTGCGACCTCGTCGTCAGGCCTGCGTGATGGATACCGATTCATGTGAGCTCCCTGGCGCCCAGCGCCTTCCTGCAGGCGTCAAGCCCCTTGCCGATATGCTTGCGCACCATGTGCACCGACACCTGCAGCTGCTGGCTGATTCCCGGGCAGTCCAGCCCGTCGCGGTAGTGCAGCACCATCACCCGGCGCGTGGTCGCCGGCAACCGCGCGATGGTGCTGCGGATATCGTTCCAGCGCTGCGCACGCTCGAATTCGCGCTCGATGTCTTCTTCGCTTTTCAGCACTTCGGCCAGCAGATCGATGTCTTCCAGCGGCGGCAGCGACGACCGCACGCGGGCGTGCTCGCGCGCCAGGTTGGCCGCCACGGTGAACAGGTAGGCTTCCGGGTTCTCGACCGCGTCGGCATCCTCGCCGGTGCTGCGCAGCAGCCGCAGATAGACCTCCTGCGCCAGGTCTTCGGCATCTTCGCTGGCCGAACCGCGACGCAGGAAGAAGCCACGCAGCAGCCGGCGCCGCAGTTCGTAGCTCTTCTCCCAGATCCTCACGCTGTTCACGGCCGGCCAACCACCCCGAGGCTGGAAAGCCCAGCAGGGTGACCGCCATCGATGACAGTGGCGTTTCAACGACCGGCAGGCAGCCGCTAGAATGCCGCCCCTGCAATGTCCCGGCAGCCGGCACAAGGAGTGCCCAGCAATGAACGCACGCACCGCCATCCACACCTTCAGCAGCCTGCTGTTCCTGCTGCTGGTCGCCCACACCACCGCCTACCAGCAGCAGATGTGGCCGCCCAGCCGGGTCATCCATGTGCATCCGGTGATCGTCGCCCTCGCCTATGCACTGGGCGTGCTCACGCTGCTGCTGTGGATCGGCGGCGGTCGCGTACCAGAACCGGCCCAGCGTCTGGCGCGCTGGCTGCCCATCGTCGCCTGGTGCCTGCTGTGCGTCGGCGTGGCGGTCATCCCGATGTTCCTGCCTGGACTGTACCCGGCCTGATCAGCGGCGGTACGCAGTGCATCCGCGCATGATGCGGCGCCCGGCACCAACCCTTGCTTGCCTGAGACCCAAGCCGGGCCCGCCTATCGAAGCCGCGGGGCCAGGCCTACGCTTGTCTTCTCGGTGGCCGCCACGGTCGCCCTTCGCGTCACGGCATTGCCGTTGCGACCCCGCTCCAGTGCTGTGCGCCCTGATGGTGTTGTCGCTCAGGCAGACGTCCAAACGGCGCCCTCTGGAGACAGTCATGAACCAAGCCCTGATCCCCTTCGATACCGACCCGCTGGAAACGCGGGAGTGGTGTGAATCGCTGGAGGCGGTGATGCAGGCCGGTGGCCGGCCACGCGCGCACTACCTGATCGACCGGCTGAGCGATCTGGACGCGCAACAGCACGGCGACCTGCATACCCGCGCATGGACGGCCTACGTCAATACTATCCCGCCCGAACGCCAGCCGCCCTATCCCGGTGACCTGGCCATCGAGCGCCGCCTGAACGCGATGATCCGCTGGAACGCGATGGTGATGGTGCTGCGTGCAGGCAAGCACTCCAACGTAGGTGGCCACATCGCCACCTACCAGTCGGCAGCAGTGCTGTACGACGTGGGCTTCGATCATTTCTTCCGTGGCCGCACCGACACCTTCGACGGCGACATGATCTACATCCAGGGCCATTCCGCGCCCGGCATCTATGGTCGCGCCTACGTGGAAGACCGCATTGATGCGGCTCAGATGGACAACTTCCGCCGCGAAGCCGGTCGCGAGGGCCTGTCCTCGTATCCACATCCGCGCCTGATGCCGGAGTTCTGGCAGTTTCCCACTGTGTCGATGGGCCTGGGCCCGCTCACTGCCGCCTATCAGGCGCGCTACATGCGTTACCTCGAGTACCGCGGTCTGAAGCAGCACCAGGGACGGAAGGTCTGGGCCTTCCTCGGCGACGGCGAGATGGACCAGCCCGAATCGCTGGCGGCAATTTCCCTGGCCGGCCGCGAGCGGCTGGACAACATCGTGTTCGTGGTCAACTGCAACCTGCAGCGCCTGGACGGGCCGGTGCGCGGCAACGCCAAGGTTATCCAGGAACTGGAAGGCGCCTTCCGCGTGGCCGGCTGGAACGTGATCAAGCTGATCTGGGGCGGTGGCTGGGACGACCTGCTGGCCCGCGACCACAGCGGCCTGCTGCGCCAGCGCATGATGGAATGCGTGGATGGCGACTACCAGACCTTCAAGTCGCAGAGCGGCGCCTACGTGCGCGAGCATTTCTTCGGCCGCTACCCCGAGCTGCTGGAGCTGGTGGCGCACATGAGCGACGACGACATCTGGGCGCTGGCACGTGGTGGCCACGATCCGCAGAAGGTGTACGCCGCCTACCAGCAGGCGGTGGGCACCCACGGCCGGCCGACGGTGATCCTGGCCAAGACGGTCAAGGGTTTCGGCATGGGCGAAGCCGGTGAAGGCCAGAACATCAACCATCAGCTGAAAAAGATGAGCGCCGACGCGGTGCGCGCCTTCCGCGACCGCTTCAACCTGCCGGTCAGCGACGCCCAGCTGGAGGACATGCCCTACCTGCGTCCGGAACCGGGCAGCGCCGAAGCCATCTACTTCGCCGAGCGCCGCCGCATCCAGGGCGGCCAACTGCCGGCGCGGCTGGCGAAGGTCGATCCGCTGCCGATACCGCCGCTGTCGATCTTCAACGCCCAGCTGCAGGGCAGCGGCGATCGCGGCCAGTCCACCACCATGGGTTTCGTGCGCATCCTCACCCGCTTGCTGAAGGACCCGGAGCTGGGCAAGCTGGTGATTCCGATCGTGCCCGATGAATCGCGCACCTTCGGCATGGAAGGCCTGTTCCGCCAGATCGGCATCCATTCGTACCTGGGTCAGTTGTACACGCCGCAGGATGCGGGCCAGCTGAGCTACTACAAGGAAGCCAAGGACGGCCAGATCCTGCAGGAAGGCATCAACGAATCCGGTGCGATCTGCTCGTGGATCGCCGCCGGCACCGCCTACAGCAACCACGGCCTGGCCACGATTCCGTTCTACATCTTCTACTCGATGTTCGGCCTGCAGCGCGTCGGCGACCTCGCCTGGGCTGCAGCCGATGCGCGTACCCGGGGCTTCCTGCTCGGTGCCACGTCGGGCCGTACCACGCTGATGGGCGAAGGCCTGCAACACGATGATGGCCACAGCCACGTGCTCTCGTCGGTGATCCCGAGCTGCGTGTCCTACGACCCGACCTACAACTACGAGCTGGCGGTGATCATCCACGACGGCCTGCGCCGCATGTATGTCGAGCAGGAAGACATCTACTACTACATCACCGTACTCAACGAGAACTACCCGCAGCCGGCACTGCCCGAGGGCGCCGAGGCCGGCATCCTGAAGGGCATGTACCTGCTGCATCCAGCAGCCGCCGGCAACGCTCGGCAGCCACGCGTGCAGCTGATGGGCAGCGGCGCGATCCTGCGCGAAGTGGAAGCCGCGGCAGACCTGCTGCAGCAGGACTTCGGCATCGCCAGCGATGTGTGGAGCGCGACCAGCCTGACCGAACTGCGCCGCGACGGGCTGGCCGCCGAGCGCTGGAACCTGCTGCATCCGGCCGAGGCCCCGCGCGTGCCCTACGTGCAGCAATGCCTGCAGGGTCATGAAGGCCCGGTAGTGGTGGCCACCGACTACATGAAGATCGTCGGTGACCAGATCCGTCCCTTCATCAACGATCGCCGCTTCATCGCACTCGGCACCGATGGCTTCGGCCGCTCCGACACGCGTGAATCACTGCGCACGTTCTTTGAAGTGGATCGCCACTTCATCGTGCTGGCGGCCCTGAAGTCGCTGGCCGACGAAGGTCGCATCGAACGCTCGCGGATGCAGGAGGCGATCGACAAGTACGGCATCGACGCCGGCAAGCACGATCCGGCCGCGGTGTAAGGCGGCTGCGTTCACCAGGCCCGTTGTGCGAGCCTGGTGAACGCAGCATCGCTACGGCATCCGCTTGAACAGATTGGTCTGCAGGATCGGCGTGCCGTCGTGGCCGTAGAACGCCTTGGTCTCGGTCATCGTCGCCTGGTCATCGGCCACGGTGTAGATACGGGTGGAGGCCGGCGTACCGTGGTCCACCAACTGCATCACCAGCGTATTCGGGGCCGGCAGTTTCAGGTTTGCCTTGTCCGCGCCGTAGGTGCCGGACAAGGCACCCGGCGTGCCATCCAGCGCCAACGTGCCGTCGGACTTCATGGTCTTGCCGTCGTGCAGGACGATATCCACGTGTGAGCTCCAGCGGCCACCGCCGGCGTCCTTGAACTCCAGCACCACCTGCTTCGGACGCTGCGCCTCGGGTAGTGCCGAGGTCGCGGTGTCCAGCGACCAGCGCCCCAGCAGCGGCGACGGGGACGCTTCCACGGCCAGCGCCGACCCGGCCGGCAGCGAACACGCACACAACAACACAGCGGACAACAGCTTCATACGTTGCTCCGTTCCAGTGAAGAAGGTGCTGCGTGACGCGTTGTGGGGCGCAGCGCTTCGGATCGTGCACAGCATCGGGGCCCCGCACAAGGCAGGGCGCTGAACGCGCGGCAACCTCGTTCGCGCCTCCCGCGATTCAGGTCTGGCGGCAAGGCCTCATCACGTCCTTGTCGATACAGATCGTTACGTTATAACGTTGCACGCCTATTTCACGAGTCCTGCTATGCGTCGCCACCTGCTTGCTGCCGCCATCCTGCTCGCTGTCCACACCGCCCACGCTGCGGACGCGCCTACCCTTCCCACCCTCCAGGTCCAGGCCTCCCCGCCCTCGCGCGTCGACAGCCGGGTCACCGTCGACAATCCACAGGCGCAGAACCGTACCCTCGGAAGCCTGCTCGAACATGTCTCCGGCGTGCAGAGCAGCGCCTTCGGGCCGAACGCGGGCGCCCCGGTCATCCGCAGCCTCAGCGGCAACCGCGTGCAGATCCTGCAGGATGGCCAGTCCATTCTCGGCATGAACGCGATCAGCGGCGACATCAACATTCCGTTCGATCCACTGTTCGTGCGCAGCGTCACCGTCAACAAGTCCTCGGACGCCGTGCGCTATGGCGGCAATGCGATCGGCGGCAGCGTGGAGATCGATTCGGGCCTGGTCCCGCGCCGCATGGGAGACAAGGAGCAGTCGATGGAACTGATCCTGCGCAAGGGCTTCAATGCCGCCGACGCTCAGGGCTTCCGCATGAACTTCAACAACCAGCGCAACCTCTCGACCAACCTGCAGGTCTCGCGCCAGCGCATCTCGCACTACGACATCCCGGGCAACAGCAAGGCCGACGTCTGCAACACCCGCCTGTTCCCGCCGACCGGCGGCGTCAACTCGGCGCTGGCCGACAGCTGCCAGAAAGAGGCGCGCGTCCAGCAGATCTACAACAAGGCCTCGCAGCCGTACATCGACCAGTTCATGACCGAGAACCCGGACTGGGCCGATGGTGACTTTTCGTTCTACACCAACAACCCGACCTCGGTCTGGCAGCGCCGCACCTACATCAATCCGGCCAACCCCGCCTACGTGCCCGGCACACCGTCGTACGTGCAGAAGCAGATCAACAACGATGTCACGCCCGACTACCATCACCGGCTGGGCAACAGCTACGCACGCAACTCGCAGGTGGCCTTCGGGTCGACGCTGTTTTTCGACCGTGGCTACGTGGGTGTCAGCATCGATGCCAAGGACAGCGAGTACGGCGTGCCGGGCTTCTCGATGCAGAATCTGTCGTTCGGTTCGAACTATGCTGATGGCCTGCCGGTGGGCGTGGTGATCAAGCAGGAACGCTACGCGCTGGACGCCCTGCTGCGCGATCCGCTGCCGTGGTTCGAGCGCGCGGAGCTGCGAGTTTCCAGGCTGGACAACACGTCGGGCGAGCGCCTCGGTGCATCCAAGGCCAATGACTACGACTTCGAAAGCTCCCAGGCCGAGCTGCTTCTGAGCCATCAGCGCGTCGGTCCGCTCAGCGGCCTGCTCGGCTTCAGCCACCAGTCGCGCCAGGTCACCGGCAGCGGTTCACTGCGCTACCTGCCCGACGTCGACACCCGCAGCAACGCGGTGTTCCTGAAAGAGGCACTGGACGTCGGCTGGGCCACCTTCGATGCAGGTGTGCGCCACGAGCGCGTCGACCACGAGCTGCAGCCCAGCCGCTTCAGGACCGCACGCAACGCCGCCAATACCAAGCTGCAGGACCGTTCCTACCGGCTCAACAGCTACAGCGTGGGCTCCCGTGTCGAGCTCGGTCCTCTGTTCGCCGCCAAGGTGCGCTACGCATCCTCGCAGCGCGCACCGGAGATCAACGAGCTGTATGCCAGCAACGCACACTATTCGGTGATGACCCAGGAAGAAGGCAACCAGAACCTCAAGCCGGAGCGCGCGAAGAACCTGGAGCTGACCGGCCTGTTCCACATCGGCGGCTTCGAACTGTCGGCCACTGCTTACCGGATGAAGTACGAGAACTATCTCTACCTCGGCCATTCCGGCCTGCAGACCGCCAACCGTCTGCCGCTCAAGTACTGGAAGCAGACCGACACCACGGTGAAGGGTTTCGAGATCGACGCATCGCAGGCAATTGACCTGGGCCGCTATGGCACGTTGAACATCTCTGCCTTCGCCGATCTGGTGAAGAACAAGGCCGACCACCCCGATCCGCTGCGCGCCCACAACGATGGCGAGTACCTGCCGAACATGCCGACCAACCGCTACGGCGCCAACCTGCAATGGCAGCGCGAAGGCTGGAAGGCGCAGCTGTCGAGCACCTACTACGACACGCAGGAGTACCTCGGCCGCAACGTCAGCGAGGAGATCCCGCTGGATGCGTTCAACCTGGTTGACCTGCAGGTCAGCCGCGAACTGCCGGTGCGCAGCAGCTACATCGCCGGCATGGAAGTGTTCGTCAACGGCAGCAACCTGCTCAATGAGGAAGCGCGTCCACACAACTCGCCACTGAAATACATCGCGCCACTGCCGGGGCGGGGCTTCCAGGTGGGTGTGACGCTAAAGCTCTGAGGAGAGCCTGATTCGGCCACCATCCAGCGCTCAATGATCACTGGATGGCACGCCGGGACCCTGCATCCGTGCAAAGAAAAACGCCTGCAGATCGATGATCTGCAGGCGCTTCTTTGTATCTGGCGGAGTGAGAGGGATTCGAACCCTCGATAGAGCTTTTGACCCTATACTCCCTTAGCAGGGGAGCCCCTTCGGCCACTCGGGCATCACTCCGGGGTTTTCTCCGCGTCTGGTGCGTTGCACCTCAGCGGGGCGTGAATCATAACGTTAATCGAGTGCGAAGGTAAAGCGTTATTCGGCAGAATTTTCGCTACCGGTGCCACCGGCTTCATCACCACGCTGGATGCGCTGATAGATCTCTTCGCGATGCACAGCGACGTCCTTCGGCGCGGTGATGCCGATACGCACCTGGTTACCCTTGACGCCAAGCACGGTGACGCTCACCGAGTCTCCGATCATCAGGGTTTCGCCGACGCGGCGAGTCAGGATCAACATTTTTGTAAGTCTCCATGGAACCGTGTGGAAGGGTATCCCCCACCGGCTTGACGCTCCGTCAAGAAGCGCTACCACGACAAAGGGAAAAGATTCGCAATGGTACCGTCAGCCGTCCCGCTCCTACAAGGAGGGGGACGGCCAGGTTCATCACAGGCGGGGGCTGACCCATTCGACGACTGCAGCCAGCGCAGTGGCAAGGGCGGGCCCGTCCTCGCCACCACCCTGGGCGAGGTCCGGGCGTCCGCCGCCCTTGCCCCCGATCTGACCGGCGATATGGGACAACAGTTCCCCGGCCTTGACCTTGCCCATTGCGCTGCCGTTCACGCCTGCGACCAGGGCGGCCTTGCCGTCCTGGGCGCCGGCCAGCACGATCACCGCGTCGCCCAGCTGCTGCTTGAGGCGGTCCATGGCGTCACGCAAGGCCTTGGCGTCGAAGCCCTCCAGGCGGGCGGCCAGCACCTTCACGCCAGCAACCTCGACGGCCTGGCCGGACAGGTCGGCCGTGGCACCCGCAGCAACCTTGGCCTTCACGCCTTCCAGTTCGCGCTCCAGCTGCTTCTGGCGCTGGCCGAGGGCACGGATCTTCTCGACCACGTCGGCAGCGCTGCCACCGAGCAGCTCAGCGGCCTCGGCCAGGCGGGCCTCTTCGGCGTCCACGTAGTCCAGCGCGCCCTGGCCGGTGACGGCCTCGATGCGGCGCACGCCCGCGGAGACGCCACCCTCGGAGGTGATCTTGAACAGGCCGATGTCGCCGGTACGGTTGACGTGGGTGCCACCGCACAGCTCGGTGGAGTAGTCACCCATCTTCAGCACGCGCACCTGCTCACCGTACTTCTCACCGAACAGGGCCATCGCGCCGAAGTCCAGCGCTTCCTGCATGGCCATGGTGTGCACTTCGGCGGCGTTGTTGGCACGCACCTGCTGGTTGACCTTGCGCTCGATCACCGCCAGCTCTTCCGCGCTGATCGGCTGGAAGTGCGAGAAGTCGAAACGCAGGCGGTCCGGCGCGACCAGCGAGCCCTTCTGCTGCACGTGGGTGCCCAGCACTTCGCGCAGCGCGGCGTGCAGCAGGTGGGTGGCCGAGTGGTTGAGGATGGTGGCACCACGGCGCTCGCCATCGACCTGGCCGGACAGCACATCGCCGACCTTCAGGCCGCCTTCGGACAGGGTGCCGACATGGCCATGGAACTGGCCGGCGAACTTCTGGGTGTCTTCCACCACCAGGCGCACGCCGTTGCCGGTCAGCACGCCGGTGTCGCCGACCTGGCCGCCGGACTCGGCGTAGAACGGGGTCTGGTTGGTGATGACGATGACTGCGTCACCCGCATCGGCCGACTGCACCGGACGACCGTCCTTGAGCAGGGCCAGCACGCTCAGGCCGTCAGCCTGCAGGCGGTCGTAGCCCAGGAATAGGGTCGGGCTCAGGGTCGCCACCAGCTCGGCCGGCAGGGTCACGCCCCCCCCGAACTTGCCGGCGGCGCGCGCGGTCTCGCGCTGCTGCTCCATCGCGGCATCGAAGCCGGCAATGTCGACGGTCAGGTCGCGCTCGCGGGCGATGTCCTGGGTCAGGTCGAGCGGGAAGCCATAGGTGTCATACAGGCGGAAGGCGTCAACGCCCGGGATCACGCCATTGCTGGCCTTGCCGGCCACGTCCTCGAAGATCTTCATGCCGGCATCGAGGGTTTCGGCGAAACGCTCTTCCTCGGCCTGCAGCGCACGGGTGACAGTGTCCACCGCAGCCGGCAGTTCCGGATAGGCCTCGCCCATCTGCTCGACCAGCGTCGGCACGAGCTTGCTGAAGAACGGCTGGCGCACGCCCAGCATCCAGCCGTGGCGCAGGGCGCGGCGGATGATACGGCGCAGCACGTAACCCCGGCCTTCGTTGGACGGCAGCACGCCGTCGACGATCAGGAACGAGCAGGCGCGGATGTGGTCGGCAATCACGCGCAGCGACTTGTTCTCCAGGTCGGCGGTGCCGGTCAGCTCGGAGGCCTTGCGGATCAGCGCCTGGAACAGGTCGATCTCATAGTTGGTGTGCACGTGCTGCAGGATCGCCGCCAGGCGCTCCAGGCCCATGCCGGTATCCACGCATGGCGCCGGCAGTGGCACCAGGGTGCCGTCGGGCTGGCGGTCGAACTGCATGAACACCAGGTTCCAGATTTCGATGAAGCGGTCGCCGTCTTCATCCGGGGAACCCGGGGGGCCACCGGCGATATGGTCACCGTGGTCGTAGAAGATCTCGGTGCACGGGCCGCACGGGCCGGTGTCGGCCATCTGCCAGAAGTTGTCCGAGGCAAACGGTGCGCCCTTGTTGTCGCCGATGCGCACGATGCGCTCTTCCGGTACGCCGACCATGTCGCGCCACAGCTCGTAGGCTTCGTCATCGGTCTGGTAGACGGTGACCAACAGGCGTTCAGCCGGCAGCTTCCAGACCTGGGTCAGCAGCTCCCAGGCCCAGGCGATCGCGTCCTTCTTGAAGTAGTCGCCGAACGACCAGTTGCCCAGCATTTCGAAGAAGGTGTGGTGGCGTGCGGTGTAGCCGACCTGGTCGAGATCGTTGTGCTTGCCGCCCGCGCGCAGGCAGCGCTGCACGTCGGCCGCGCGCACGTAGCTACGCTTCTCCGCGCCAAGGAACACGTCCTTGAACTGCACCATGCCGGAGTTGGTGAACAGCAGGGTCGGATCATTGCCCGGCACCAGCGGCGCCGAGGGCACGATGGTGTGGCCTTTGCCCTTGAAGAATTCAAGGAAGTCGCTGCGGATCTGGGATGTCGTGAATTTGGCGGATGCGTTCATTGGGGGCTGGCAGTCTGCGGGCCGGCGGACCCGGACCACCGGCCGTGTTGGCCAGGGTCGCGAGGGAGCGCCGAAAACCTAAAGGGTATCAGGCCCGGCGCCGCCAGTCTCAGTCATCCGGGTCGTAGCGGGTCGCACGGCGGATGCTGTCGCCGTCGAAGCCCCGTCGGGCCAGCAGATCGGCGGCCTTGCGCCGCTGCGTCAGGTCCTGCGGACCGGCCTCGCCAAAGCGCCGGCGGACCAGATCACGGGCATTTTCCTGCCAGTCGCCATCGTAACTGTCCATCGCCGCGGCAATCGCGGCACTGTCCAGGCCATGGGTGCCCAGCTCGGCGCGGACATGGATCGGGCCATAACCCGTATTGGCGCGCATCCGCACCAGGTTCTCAGCAAAACGGGTGTCGTCCTGCCAGCCCGCTTCGGTCAGCTTGGCGACAGCGGCCTGCGCGGCTTCGTCTTCGATGCCACGGGCGGTCAGCTTGCGGGTGAGTTCCTTGCGCGAGTGCTCGCGGCGGACCAGCAGGCCCAGCGCCCGTTGTACGGGAGTCTGCTCACGCTGCCGGCGCTTGCGGCCGGTAGGAATGTCTTCGGCGTCGGACATCGATGCTCCAAGGGTGGCGCCGTCCTTGGCGCCCTGCCCATCCCTGGGCGATTCGAACCTGCGGGACAGGGCGACGTCACTGACGGCGCCGCCCTGCCCCACAGCAAGCCTTACTCGTCGTCGCCTTCGTCGTCGCCTTCCTCGCGGGCCGCTTCGGCCGGCTGGAATTTCTCACGCAGCTCGGCCTCGAGCTTGGCGGCGACGGTCGGGTTGTCGCGCAGGTAGCCGCGGGCATTGTCCTTGCCCTGGCCAATGCGCTCTTCACCGTAGCTGTACCAGGCGCCGGCCTTCTCGACCAGCTTGGCATCCACGCCCATGTCGATCAGTTCGCCCTCGCGGCTGATGCCTTCGCCGTACAGGATCTCGGTGATGACCTGCTTGAACGGAGGCGCCAGCTTGTTCTTGACGACCTTGATCTTGGTCTGGTTGCCGATGATCTCATCGCCCTTCTTGATCGCACCGATACGGCGGATGTCCAGGCGGACCGAGGCGTAGAACTTCAGCGCGTTGCCGCCGGTGGTGGTTTCCGGGCTCTGGCCCGGCATCATCACGCCGATCTTCATGCGCAGCTGGTTGATGAAGATCACCAGGGTGTTCGAACGCTTGATGTTGCCGGTCAGCTTGCGCAGCGCCTGGCTCATCAGGCGGGCCTGCAGACCCGGCAGCTGGTCACCCATTTCGCCTTCGATTTCGGCCTTCGGGGTCAGCGCGGCGACCGAGTCGACCACCAGGATGTCGACCGAGCCCGAACGGACCAGCATGTCGGCGATTTCCAGCGCCTGCTCACCGGTGTCCGGCTGCGACAACAGCAGGTCGTCCACGTTCACGCCCAGCTTCGCGGCGTAGATCGGGTCAAGCGCGTGCTCGGCATCGATGAAGGCCGCGGTACCGCCCATCTTCTGGCATTCGGCGATGGCCTGCAGAGTCAGGGTGGTCTTGCCCGAGGATTCCGGCCCGTAGATCTCAACGACACGGCCCTTCGGCAGACCGCCAATGCCCAGTGCGATGTCGAGCATCAGCGAACCGGTCGGGATGGCTTCGACGGGCTCGACCACGCGGTCGCCCATGCGCATCACCGAGCCCTTGCCGAACTGCTTCTCGATCTGGCCCAGAGCAGCAGCCAAGGCGCGCTTCTTGTTCTCGTCCATCGTATTGGTCCTTGCAGAGGTCATGTCGTTGGGGGTGCTGTCTTTGGGGGTCTTCTTTGCCATGGGTTCACTTTAAGTCGGACGTATCGCACAGGCTGAGATTCTGCCCGGCGCTCTGAAAAGAATTATCGGACATCCGTACCAACCTCAGTGGAACCAGAGAATCGCCACAAAAGACCGCGGGGTAATGCACCATGGAGCGGGTCAACGATTGGGCCGAAGCAGGCCGCAATAGAGGCCTTCGATCGCAAAATCCTGGTCCGGCAGCACCTCGATCGGCTTGTAATCGGGATTGCGCGGCAGCAGGCGGATGCGGTCCTTGGCGATCTTCAGCAGCTTGACGGTGATCTCGTCATCGATGCGGGCCACCACGATCTGCCCGGAACGGGCGTCGCGGGTGCGGTGCACGCCGATCAGGTCACCGTCGAAGATGCCCTCATCGATCATCGAGTCGCCCTGCACTTTCAGCAGGTAGTCCGGCGCCGGCGAGAAGAACACCCGGTCCAGCACCACGAAATCGTCGGAGCCGATGTCGGCACCGATCGGCAGGCCGGCAGCGACCCGGCCCAGCACCGGCAAGCGCAGCACGCTGTCCGGAAGGCCCGGCTCGGCCAGCTTTTCGACCGGCGGTGCCTGCACCAGGCGGATGCCGCGAGCCTGGCCCGGGATGCGACGGATCGCACCGGCCTGCTCCAGGGCTTCCAGGTGGTACTGGGCCGCACGCACGCCCTTGAAGCCGAACGCGCGTGCGATTTCAGTCTGCGACGGCGGTGCGCCTTCGCTCTCGATACGCTCGGCGATCAACTGCAGGATCGCCTGCTGGGTGTCGGTCAGGTCCATGGTTAGTAGTATTACTACTAACGCACACAACTGCAAGTGCCGGGTACGACAAACAGGTGATGGGGATCTGTAGTGCCGAGCCATGCTCGGCAGTTGGGCCAATGGCCGGGCGGCAAAGGCAAAAGCGAGAGCAGCCGACCAGCGGTCGGCCCTACAGGAATCGCGCAGCGATTCCACGGTTTCGATGGGGAACCGCTGCGGCAAGCACACTATGTGTGCTTGCCGCTCCTCCATATGGAGAACAGGATCCACACGCCGCAGAAGCCGGCGCCGATGAAACCGCACACGCCCAGTGCCAGCAGCCAGCGACTGGAGACCCCGCCAACGCTGTGCATCACGATCGAGGACCCGATGATCAGCGCGGCGGTGACGATACCCATCACCAGCCGGTTCGCTGCCCGATTCACCTGTTCGCCAAAGCCCTGCAGCGCAGTGGTTTCCACCTTCAGCTGGAGGCGGCCGCGGCGTGCGGCCTGGACCAGCTTGCGCAGGTCGCGCGGCAGTTCCCCGGCGAAGTCGACCAGGCCCAGCAGGCTGCGTCGGCCACGCTTGAGCAGCGCCTTGGGCGCATAGCGCTGCAGCACCACCCGTTCCAGGAACGGGCGCGCGGCACTGGCCATGTCGAAATCCGGGTCCAGCTGGCGACCCATGCCTTCCAGGGTCAGGAAGGCCTTGATCATCAGCGCCAGATCGGCCGGCAGGGTCAGGCTGTAGCTGCGCAGCAGCTGGGTGATATCGCCCAGCATCAGGCCGATGCGCAGATCCTTCAGCGGCACGCCGCGATACTGGTCGACGAACTGGCTGATGTCGTGCTGCAGGCGGTTCTCGTCCACTTCCACGCCGCCGGCCCAGTCCAGCAGCACATCGGCCACGCTCTGCGGGTCCTGCTCGACCAGCCCGTGCAGCAGCTGCGCGACCTGGAAGCGGCGCACTTCGGACAACGCGCCGACCATGCCGAAGTCAATCACGCCGATGCGGCCGTCACGCAGGTAGAAGATGTTGCCGGGGTGCGGGTCGGCGTGGAAGCAGCCGTCCTCCAGCACCATCTTGAGCACGATGCCGGCACCGCGCCGAGCCAGTTCGCGCCGGTCCAGGCCCGCCGCATCGACGCCGGCCAGGTCACGCCCGGGAATGCCGTCGACGAAGTCCTGCACATTCAGGCTTTCACAGGTCCACTGCCAGTGCACGCTGGGGATCAGGATGTCGTCACGACCGTTGAAGTTGCGTGCGATGCGTTCGGCGTTGCGGCATTCGGCGGCGAAATCCAGCTCGCGTCGTAGCGATACGGTGAACTGCTGCACGACCTCGGCCGGACGATAGCGGCGCAGGTCCGGCAGCCGCGCCTCGACGATTTCGGCCAGGCGCGCCAGCAACCGCAGGTCGGCCTCGACCACGTCGCGGATACCCGGGCGCCGTACCTTCAGCACCACCTCGCGGCCGTCATGCAGGCGCGCGCGATGGGCCTGCGCCAGCGAGGCGGCGGCCATCGGGATTTCATCGAGGAAGGCGAACACGTCTGCAGGCGAGGCGCCCAGGTCGGCCTCCAGCTGCTCGCGGATATCGGCGTACGGCAGCGCGGGCACCGCGTTCTGCAGCTCGGACAGTTCAGCGATCCATTCCGGCGGCAGCAGGTCGACGCGCGTCGCCAGCACCTGACCGAGCTTGACGAAGGTCGGGCCGAGATCCTGCATCGCGCTGCGTACGCGCACCGGCGCGGTCATCCGCAGCAGTTCCTGGCGATCGTCGTTCCAGTGCAGCAGGCGCCCAGCGCGCTCCAGCGTGGTGGCCAGGCCGATGCGCCGCACCACGTCACCGAAACCATAACGGATCAGGACAACCGCAATTTCCTGCAGTCGGCCCAGGTCACGGACCGTGCCCAGCGTTTCCCACATCATGCGTGCTCCGGACGATTACCGGAGCAGCATGTCACAGCTGGGCGTCGATGCCGCGCAATGCCGCCGCCACGGTTTGCCGGCGGATGGCTTCGCGGTCGCCCTCGAACTGGAACAGCTCGGCGCGGGCGTAGCCGCCGCGCCGCTTCCAGCCGATCCAGACGCTGCCGACCGGCTTGCCAGGGCTGCCACCGCCGGGACCGGCGATGCCGGTCACTGCCACCGCGATGCCGGCCCCCGAGTTGACCAGCGCACCGGAAACCATTTCCAGCACGGTTTCGCGGCTGACTGCGCCAAACTGCTCCAGCGTCTGTGCGCGCACGCCGAGCAGGCGCTGCTTGGCTTCGTAGCTGTAGACCACCATGCCGCAGTCGAAGAATGCCGACGAACCTGCGATGTCGGTCATGCACTTTGCAATCCAGCCACCACTGCAGCTTTCAGCGGTCACCAGCTGCAGCGAGGCCTGCTCGAGGCGCTGCCCAAGCGCGGCGGACTGGATATTGAGTTCAGCGTCGGTGGGGATGGACATCGGCATGACGGTGGGGTGAAGAACCTGCACGTTGTACCGCAGATGACAGGCAGATGTCGCGCCCATCCGGGACGGTTGCGCTGCCGGCCGGCGGCCGGCACTCGCCGGCCCTGCCAGGTGCTACCTCACCACTCCGGCAGTTTCTCCGGCAGCAGCGCCCGGATCGGTGCGCCGTCGGCACTGGCGGCCAGCTTCTCGGCTTCGGCAATCGGCAAGTCGACATGCAGCAGCCAGCCTTCCTCATCTGCCTGCTCGCTGCGGATCACTTCCAGCTGGTGCAGGCGCGCGCGCAGGCGGCCGGCATCCGGCGGCAGGCGCAGTTCGCCGGTGACATGCTGCAGGCCCAGGCGCTTGCCCAGCACCGCCTGCAGCAGCTCCAGCCCCCGCCCGTCACGCGCGGAAATCCACACCCGCTCACGACGCGACTCATCCGGGATACCGTCCTGGCCATCGTGGCGCACGTCGGCACCGTCGATGCGGTCGATCTTGTTGAACACCAGCAATTGCGGCAGGTCACCGGCACCGACTGCGGTCAGCACCTCGTCGACCTGGGCGATGCGCTCCTCGCGGTGCGGATCGGCAGCGTCGACCACATGCAGCAGGAAGTCGGCCTCGCGCGCCTCGGACAGGGTCGAGCGGAACGCCGCGACCAGATCATGCGGCAGATCGCGGACGAAACCGACGGTATCGGCCAGCACCACGTTGCCCCCCGGCACCGCGATGCGGCGCACGGTCGGATCCAGCGTTGCGAACAGCTGGTCGGCGGCATAGGCCTCAGCGCCGGTCATGGCGTTGAACAGGGTCGACTTGCCGGCGTTGGTGTAGCCCACCAGGGCCACGCGCGGCAGCTCGCTGCGCACACGCGCACGGCGCATCTGGGTGCGCTGCACTTCGACCTTTTCCAGGCGCTTCTGCAGCTGCTCCACCCGCTTCTGCAGCAGACGGCGGTCAGTTTCCAGCTGGGTTTCACCCGGTCCGCGCAGGCCGATCGAACCGCCGCGCTGGCGCTCCAGATGGGTCCAGCCGCGCACCAGCCGCGTAGCCAGGTGGCGCAGCTGTGCCAGTTCGACCTGCAGCTTGCCTTCGTGGCTGTGCGCACGCTGGGCGAAGATGTCCAGGATCAGGCCGGTGCGGTCGATCACCCGGCGCTCGAGGAAACGTTCCAGGTTGCGTTCCTGGCCCGGGCTCAATGCATGATTGACCAGGATCAGGTCGGCCCCGCTGGCGTCGGCCGCAGCCTTGATCTCGTCCAGCTTGCCGCTGCCGATCAGGGTCGACGGATTCGGACGGTCCAGGCGCGCAGTGATCGTCGCGGCGATGCTGGCCCCGGCCGAGCGGGCCAGATCACCGAATTCTCCGAGCACATCGTCTTCCAGCTTGCCGAAATGGGGCTGGATCAACAGGGCGTGTTCACCCTTTTTCGAGCGGTCAAACATTCACCGCTCCGGTGTTACTCGTCTGCTTCATCACCTGCCTGACCGCCTTCACCCGACTGCACGTAACCACCGCCCGGACCGACCTTCACGTTGCGTGCCGGAACGACGGTGGAAATGGCGTGCTTGTAGACCATCTGACTGACCGTGTTGCGCAGCAGGACCACGAACTGGTCGAACGACTCGATCGTGCCCTGCAGCTTGATGCCGTTCACCAGGTACACCGAAACCGGCACGCGTTCGCGCCGCAGTGCGTTCAAGAAAGGATCCTGCAGCGATTGCCCCTTGGACATTGCACACTCCTGATTATTGTTCTTATTGGGTTGCCGACGGTTGCCGCGGCCCCCGAGCCGCCCGCCGACCGATGATGTTACACGGCTGGCGGGGATTCAGCGTGCGACGAAGGTCGACACCGCGCTGGCCAGGCGCTCCCCATCAACATGGGGGTCGAACCAGCGCGCATCAAGCTCGCCGCGCAGCCAGGTCAGCTGGCGCTTGGCCAGTTGCCGGGTGGCGAAGATCGCCTTGTCACGGAAACGGGCGGCATCACCCTCCCCGTCCAGGTACTCCCAGGCCTGCCGATAGCCGACCGCGCGCACTGCCGGCAGGTCCAACGGCGCCTCCACGGCTGCCATTTCCGGCATCGCGCGCAATGCCCGCACCTCGTCGAGGAACCCCTGCCCCAGCATGGCGTCGAAGCGCGCCTCGATGCGCTGGTGCAGAACCGCACGGTCGCGTGGGGCGAGGATCAGCTTGAGGGTGCGCACCGGCAATGGCGCTACGCCCGGCCGGCGCTGCCATTCAGTAATGGGGATACCGGTCAGGCGATAGACCTCCAGCGCCCGCTGGATGCGTTGCGGATCGGTCGCATGGATGCGTGCGGCGGCGGCCGGGTCGACCTTGGCCAGCTCGGCGTGCAGTGCCGCCCAGCCACGCTCGGCCGCCTCGGCGCTGAGCGCTTCGCGCATTGCCGGGTCGGCCTCCGGCATCGGCGACAGGCCCTGCAGCAGCGCCCGGAAGTACAGGCCAGTGCCACCGGCCAGGATCGGCGTCCTGCCACGCGCCACGATGTCGGCCACGACCCGTCCGGCATCGGCGGCGAACTCGGCCGCCGAGTAGGTCTGCCAGGGGGCACGCAGGTCCAGCAGATGGTGCGGCGCCTGCGCGCGCTCCGTCGCATCGGGCTTGGCCGAACCGATGTCCAGGTGGCGGTACACCAGTGCCGAGTCGACGCTGACGATTTCGCCATCCAGCTGCCGTGCCAGGGCGATCGCAGTGGCGGTCTTGCCACTGGCGGTCGGCCCCATCACGGCGATCGCCAGTGGCCGCCGATCGATACCCATCAGTCTTCGTCCGGCCAGCGGATCGTCGGCGCAGCGTCGGCGCGCGGCGTCGGTACGGCTTGCACCGCCTGCCAGATCTTCAGCGCATCAACTGTGGCCGCCACGTCATGCACGCGTACGATGCGCGCGCCACGCTGGACCGCGATCAGGTGCGCGGCCACCGAGGCCGCTACCCGCTCGGACGGCGTATCGCGACCTGTCAGTTCACCGAGACTGCGCTTGCGCGACAGGCCGGCCAGCATCGGCACGCCCAGTTCCAGAAAGCGCTCCGAACGCGCCAGCAGGGTCATGTTGTGGCCGGTGGTCTTGCCGAAGCCGAAACCGAGGTCGATCAGCAGGTTCTTCCTCGCGATGCCTGCCATCTCGGCAGCGAACAGGCGCTGCACCAGGAAGCCGTGCACCTCGCCGACCACATCGTCGTAGTGCGGATCGGCCTGCATGTGGCCCGGTTCGCCTTGCATGTGCATCAGCACCACCGGCACGCCGGTTTCCGCAGCGGCCTCGAGCGCACCCTCCTGGCGCAGGCCGAAGATGTCGTTGATCATGCCGGCGCCAGCGGCCACGGCCGCGCGCATCACTTCCGGCTTGAAGGTGTCGATGCTGATCGGCACGTGGGTCCGGGCCTCCAGCTGCTCGATCACCGGAATCACCCGGCCCAGCTCCTCCTCGACCGATACCGGCGTGGCGCCCGGGCGGGTCGATTCGCCGCCGATATCGAGAAGGTCCGCGCCCTCCTCGACCAGCTTCAGGCCATGAGCGATTGCGGCCTCGGTGGTGTCGTGCGCGCCGCCATCGGAAAACGAGTCCGGGGTGACGTTGACGATGCCCATGACCTGGGCGCGGTCGAGGCGCAGGATGCGGCCGGCGCAATCGAGCTGGGGCGAGGTATCGAACATCGGTAATCCTGCTGGAACAACGGCGGGTAGTTTAGTTCGGCAGGGCGGCGCCCTGCACCCGCCGAGGCAACGGCCACAGCAAAAGCCCAAGCAACAGCAGAAGCTGGTTTCCTGAGGGTAGGCGGGGTGGGTCCGGCTGCGGGAGACGCCGTGAACCCGTCCATGGGGGCTTGGCCGCGGCATCCATGCCGCGGACACTCCCGCAACCGGACCCACCCCGCCTTCGACAGTCTTCCGCGATCTTCAGTAGATCCACGCCATGCGTGGATGCTCTTCGTTCAATTCTCGAGAAATTCGAATTCGATGGAGATTGATCAACGCATGGCGTGGATCTACCGTGTCGACCAAGGTCGACACCCACCAACAGCAGCAGAAATCTGTCAGAGGTGGGGCGGTGTCGGAGGGCGGGGTGTCAGCCGCATGGATGCGGCTGCCAAGCCCCCATGGACGGGTTCACGGCGTCCCCGCCCTCCGACACCGCCCCGCCAAACCACGGAATGTTGCTGTTGCTGTTGCTGTTGCTGTTGCTGCTGAGGTTGCCGGCCAGCGGCCGGCACTACCACGGGTGCAGGGCGCAGCCCTGCCGACACCCTCAACGGCGGCGGCGCTTGCGGTCCACGTACAGGGTCCTGGCGATGCTCAGCACGATGCCGACCGCGATACCCACCACGCAGCCCAACAGCAGATTGTCGGCTCCGAGGCCTACACCCACGCCGACCACGGTGGCGATGACCATTTCGACGGTGTGGGAAATCGGTTCGGGCTTCGGGGCAGACATGCGGGCTCCAGCGTCAGTTCGGTTCTTCGGAATGGGCCGGTAGCCCGGAAACGACGAAGCCGGGTTGCCCCGGCCTCGTCTGGTGTCACGCGCAGCGGGCCGTCAGTGCGATTCGGCCGGGCCCGCGATCGGCGGCAGCGGGCGGGCGTCGCCGCCCTTGTCGTTGCCACCATCCTTGTTCGACTTGCTCCAGCCAGCCGGCGGCGGCGGATCGCGGCCTTCCATGATGGCGTCGATCTGCGGCGCGTCGATCGTCTCGTACTGCAGCAGCAGCTGGGACATCGCGTGCAACTTGTCCAGGTTGGCCGTCATCAGCTCGGTAGTGCGCGCGTAGGCTTCGTCGAGGATCTTGCGCACCTCCTCATCGATGCGACGCGCGGTGTCGTTGGACACGCTCTTGTGCTGGGTGACCGAACGGCCCAGGAACACCTCGTCATCCTCTTCGCCATAGGCGATCGGGCCGAGCTGGTCGGACAGGCCCCACTTGGTGACCATGTTGCGGGCCATCTTGGTGGCGCGTTCGATGTCGTTGGAAGCGCCCGTGGTGACCTTGTCGGCACCGAAGATCAGCTCCTCGGCCACACGACCACCGTACAGCGAGCACAGCTGCGACTTGATCGCCACGCGGTTCATCGAATACTTGTCGCCCTCCGGCAGGTACATGGTCACGCCCAGCGCACGGCCGCGCGGGATGATCGTGACCTTGTAGACCGGGTCGTGCTCGGGCACCAGGCGGCCGACAATGGCGTGGCCGGCTTCGTGGTAGGCGGTCAGGGTCTTCTCTTCTTCGCTCATGGCCATCGAGCGGCGCTCGGCACCCATCAGGATCTTGTCGCGGGCACGGTCGAAGTGGTCCATGCGGACTTCCTTCTCGTTGCCACGCGCGGCGAACAGGGCCGCCTCGTTGCACAGATTGGCCAGATCAGCACCGGAGAAGCCCGGGGTACCCCGCGCGATCACCATCGGCTCGACATCGTCGGCGAGCGGCAGCTTGCGCATGTGGACCTTCAGGATGTGCTCGCGACCCTTCACGTCCGGCAGGCCAACCACGACCTGGCGGTCGAAGCGACCCGGGCGCAGCAGCGCCGGGTCCAGCACGTCCGGACGGTTGGTGGCGGCGATCACGATCACGCCTTCACCGCCCTCGAAACCGTCCATTTCGACCAGCAGCTGGTTCAGGGTCTGCTCGCGCTCGTCATGGCCACCGCCCAGGCCAGCGCCACGGTGGCGACCGACGGCGTCGATTTCGTCGATGAAGATGATGCACGGGGCATGCTTCTTGGCCTGCTCGAACATGTCGCGCACGCGGCTGGCGCCGACGCCGACGAACATTTCCACGAAGTCCGAACCGGAGATCGAGAAGAACGGCACCTTGGCTTCGCCGGCGATGGCCTTGGCCAGCAGCGTCTTGCCGGTACCCGGCGGGCCCACCATCAGCACGCCGCGCGGAATCTTGCCACCCAGCTTGGTGAACTTGGACGGGTCGCGCAGGAAGTCGACCAGCTCGCCCACTTCTTCCTTGGCCTCGTCGCAGCCGGCGACGTCGGCGAAGGTGACCTTGATCTGGTCCTCGCCCTGCAGCTTGGCGCGCGACTTGCCGAAGGACATCGCGCCCTTGGCACCGCCGCCACCGCCCTGCATCTGGCGCATGATGAACAACCAGAAGCCGATGATCAGGATGACCGGCAGGAAATTCATCAGGATCGCGCCGAGGGAGATGCCGCTGGACGGCTCCTCCTGCACGATCTCCACGTTCTTGGTGCGCAGCACGTTGATCAGGTCGCGATCGAACGGTGCGGTGATGGTGGATGTCTGCCCGCCGCGGGTGGTGTAGGTCAGCTGGCTGGTGCCGCCGCGCATGTCGCCGCCAAAGGCGACCTTCTGCACGTTGCCGCTGTCCACCTGGTCCAGGAACTGCGAGTACGACGCACCCTGCGCGCCGGCTCCGGAGGACTTCGGCGAGAAGCTCTGGAAGACCACCATCAGCACGACGGCGACGACCACCCATAGCAGGAGGTTCTTGGTCAAGTCGTTCATCCTCATTGGCTCCGGTGTTCCTCTCAGTGCTGGCGTTGCGTGGGGGTCGAACTTGCGTACATTGCGAGCTTACTTCATGTGGGCGCGTTTTCCCTGACCCAAGGCGTACACCTCGGGAGAGCGCTTGCGCGAGGCTTCCGGCTTGCGGATGGAGACCTTGTCGTACCGGCGGCGCATGTCGCGCACGTAGTCGTCAAAGCCCTCGCCCTGGAACAGCTTGATCAGGAATGCCCCACCGGTCTTCAGGTGGTTGTCGGCAAAATCCAGGGCCAGCTCCGCCAGGTGCATCATCCGCGGCTGGTCGACCGCGCCCACACCACTCTTATTGGGGGCCATGTCCGACAGCACAAGGTCTACCGGCTGATCCCCGAGCATGGCTTCAAACTGCGATAGGACGGCTTCTTCCCTGAAGTCACCATGAAGGAACTCCACGCCGGCCAGCGGCGGCATGTCCAGGATGTCCAGGGCCAGCACGCGGCCGGTGTCGCCGATCTGTCTCCTAACCTGCTGAGACCAGCCACCCGGCGCCGCGCCGAGGTCGACCACCACCATGTGCGGCTTCAGCAGCCGGTCACGTTCAAGCAGCTCTTCGAGCTTGTAGGCGGCGCGCGAGCGCATGCCTTCGGCCTGCGCCTTCTTCACGAAGGGGTCGGAGAAGTGTTCCTTGAGCCAGCGCTGGCTGCTTTTGCTGCGGGTAGCCATTGAAAATAGGGGCTGATGGGGTCCTCATGATACCCTGATCGCCCCATTCAACCGTGTTTTCCTGCATGTCCATCGCCCTGACCGCTTCCCAGACCCGTTTCCTGCGCGGCCAAGCCCACGACCTGAAGGCCCTCCTGCAGACCGGCGGCAAGGGTGTGACCCCGGCCTTCATCGCTGAGCTGAACGAAGTGCTGGAGCGCCACGAGCTGGTCAAGGTGAAGGTCGCTGCCGAGGATCGCGACGCCCGTGACGTGATGATCGGCGAGATCGTCGAAGCCACCGAGAGCGCTCTGGTGCAGCGCATCGGCCACGTCGCCGTGCTGTACCGCCCGAGCAGGGAACAGCGCCAGATCGTGCTGCCGCGCGGCTGATCGCCCTACCGTCATGCAGCTGAACCACGAACCGCCCGACTACGCCTACAGCCTGCGCGCCGCCGATGGCCGCTCGGCCAAGGTCAATGACCAGGTGCTGGACGGGAGCTTCTTCCTGACCCCGGACCAGCTGGTCGCGCATTGGCCGGTGGCGAGCGCCGCTGCGTTGCAGCTGGCGGACCTGGAGCCGATCCTGGCGCTGAACCCGGCGCTGATCGTGCTGGGTACCGGTGACCGCCAGGTGTTCCCATCGGCGGTGGTGATGGCCGCCTGCCTGTCACGCGGCATCGGCCTGGAAGTGATGAACAATCCAGCCGCCGCACGCACCTTCAACATCCTGGCAGGCGAAGGCCGCAAGGTCGCGGCTGCTTTCATTCTGGAAGGCTGAGTTCTCGAGTGACCGGTGCCTCCGGCCCCTAGCGGCCTGAAGGCGCGCAGCGGAATGCCGAGAACTCCTGGAGCCGGCCGATCAGGTGGCCGCCCTGCCCCCAGCGGATATCCATGACCTTCCAGTCCCGGTCCTGTCGCTGCAGCAGGACCCGGTCGGTCCATCGATAGTCGCCCACTGCCATGTCGACGCGGATCCAGGTCGCGTCACCCCTCGATTCGGGCATTCCCACCGCGACCGTGTCCGGTCGGTCCGGCGCCAGCAGATACAGGCTCTGGTCGAGCATGTGCGGCTTCTCGTCGTGCGCGGCCAGCGCGGTGCAGGCCCGCTCGTAAGCATGCTGCGCATCGACCGCCGAGCGCAGGGCATCGCCCAGCGACGGCGGGATGGCCGCTTCATCTGAAGCCGGCGCCTGGACTACGGCGTAAAGACGGGTGACCACGTCGCGCGGACGATCAGCAAGGCGAGAACGGAAGCAGGACGCAGCATGGGGTACCGGGTCGACTGGGACCGCTCAAGAATGCCGGGTATCCGGTCCGCCGTGAAGGTGAGCCTGCGGCACACAGGATCGCAAACGACCGCTCCGCAGTCGCTGAGTCGAGCACGGCTCTACAGGTCAGGAACGCCAGGCATGGCCCGGCACTCCCTGTTCCAACCGCGTCAACGTGCCGGCAGGTACTGCTGCGGATCGACCGGCTTGCCGTTGTAGCGAATCTCGAAGTGGACCATGTCGCGGTTCGCACCGGTGCGGCCCATTTCGGCGATCTGCTCGCCAGCCTTCACGCTCTGCCCTTCATTGACCAGGCGCTTGCGGTTGTGACCATAGGCGGACAGCCACTGGTCGCTGTGCTTGATGATGATCAGTTCGCCGTAGCCGACCAGGCCGGCACCGGAGTACACCACCACACCGTTGGCGGTTGCCTTGACCGGCTGGCCGCTGGTGCCGGCGATGTCGACGCCCTGCTTGGTCGCGTCACCGGCCACGTAGCGGCCGACGATCGCGCCATCGGCTGGCCAGCGCCAGGCGATGTTGCTCTTCACCGGCCCGACCGGCGCCGGGGCCGGCGCGGTGCTGCCGCCACTGCTGCCAGCCGAACGTGGCGGGGTGACCACCGTGGTCGGCGCACGGCCGCTGGTGGCCCCCTGCGGATACAGGCGGATCACCTGGCCGGGGTAGATGGTCGACGGGTTGTCCAGACGATTCCAGGCAATCAGGTCGGCCGGGGTGATGTCATGGATGCGGGCCAGCGCATAGATGGTGTCGCCCTTGCGCACCACCACGGTCTGCCCGGGCTTGGGTACCGAGGTCTTCGGCGTGGTCACGCCGCCAGCGTTGCCGCCGCCCGGGCGGACCACGGTGGCGGTACCGCAGGCGGCCAGTGTGGAAACCAGCAACGCCAGCGCGCCGATGCGCACTCCCTTGCTCAGACGATCAGGATTCATGCGAACTTCGACCTCCATACAAGCCAGGCGATCAGCACCACCACCAGCACGGTGGCGATCCAGCCCAGCGGTTCAATCCAGCGACGCAGCGCCGCTTCGGCACGCGCACCACCGATACGGATGACCGCGGCCAGCACGAACACGCGCTTGCCACGACCGATCAACATGCTCAACAGGTACTGCGGCATCGGTACGCCGACGATACCCGATGCCCACGTGAAGACCTTCATCGGGATCGGCATGAAGCCGCCCAGCACCAGGAAGGTGAACACCGCCCACGGCGATTCGGCCATCTTCGCCTGCACGGTGGTGATGCCCTGCTCGATCGCCGGAAGCATGCCCAGCGCCTCGAACACCGGCTTGATCGCCTCGAAAGCGTAATGACCCAGCGCGTAACCAACCAGCGCGCCGACCATCGAGCCCGCCAGGCTGAGGGTGGCGAACCACCAGCCACGCTTGGGCTGGGCCACGCACATCGGTGCCAGCATCACTTCCGGCATCACCGGGAAGATGATCGCTTCAAAGAAACTCAGTACCGTCAGGTAGGTCGGCGCGCGTTCGTGCGCCGCCCACTTCATCGCCCGCTCGTACAGCGGCCCGAAAATCTTCATGCAACCCTGCTCCGTGGATTAGTCGAGCATGCCAGACAGCAGCGGCACGAACGTGACCGGCGCCAGCACGCGTTGTTCGATGCTGCCATCGGGCTTGCGGTCCAGCTGCACCAGCGACTGTCCGCCCGGGCCACCCACCGGCGCCACCAGGCGCCCCCCTTCAGCCAGCTGCCCGACCAGTTCATCGACCAGTGCAGGCGCGGCGGCGGTGACCACGATGGCATCGAACGGACCGTGCTCGGCCCATCCGGCGCGACCGTCGTCATGCTTGGTGCGGATGTTCATGCCCAGTGCGCGGAAGCGCTTGCGTGCCTGCCGCAACAGGTCACCGATACGCTCCACGGTGTAGACCTCCAGGCCCAGCGCGCCCAGGATGGCGGCCTGGTAGCCCGAGCCGGTGCCGACTTCCAGTACGCGCTTCGGCGCGACCTGGAGCACCGCCTCGGTCATCCGGGCGACCACCCAGGGCTGCGAGATGGTCTGGCCATGGCCGATCGGCAGCGCGGTGTCCTCATAGGCACGCGAGGCCAGTGCTTCATCGATGAACAGATGGCGCGGCACAACCCGGATTGCGTTCAAGGTGGACTCGTCGACGATGCCAGCTTCGCGCAGGCGATCGACCAGACGGTCACGCACGCGCTGCGAGGTCATGCCGATGCCGACAGCTTCCGGCTGCAGTCGCAGGCGTGGACTCATGCCGGCCGGTCCAGCGCGGCGCTGAGGCCACCCACCCAGCTGGCCACTTTCTCCAGCGCCTGGTAGCGGGTCAGGTCCACCTGGATCGGGGTGATCGAGATGTGGCCGGTGCGCACCGCGTGGAAGTCGGTGCCCGGGCCGGAGTCCTGCTCGCGCCCGGCCGGGCCGATCCAGTACACCTCGTTGCCGCGCGGATCCTTCTGCGCGATGCAGCCTTCGGCACGATGGCGGTTGCCAAGGCGGGTGACCTCGAAGCCCTTGACCTCGCTCCAGGGCAGATCCGGCACGTTGACGTTGAGGATGGTGTCGGCCGGCAGCGGATCGGCCTTGAGCCGGGCCACGATCTCCACTGCGGCGCGCGCGGCGGTGTCGAAGTGCTTCGGATCGTGGTTGCGGGTAACCAGCGAGACCGCCACCGCCGGCAGGCCGAGGAAGCGGCCTTCCATCGCCGCCGAGACGGTGCCGGAATAGATCACGTCGTCGCCGAGGTTGGCGGCGTTGTTGATGCCTGACACGACGATGTCCGGCTCGAATTCAAGCAGGCCGGTCAGCGCCAGGTGCACGCAGTCGGTCGGCGTGCCAGCCACCGAGACGGTGTAATGGTCGATGCGCTTGAGCCGGATCGGCAGGTCCAGGGTCAGCGAGTTGCTGGCACCGGAGCGATCGCGGTCGGGCGCGACCACCGTGACTTCGTGTCCGGCCTCGCGCAGGACCGAAGCAAGCATCCGGATGCCTGCGGCGTCGACACCATCGTCATTACTGACCAGGATTCGCATCTTCGATTTAACCGCTTGATTTTCCAAGAATTCGATTCCGTCACCGTGCAGTGTGGGCGGGACCGTCGTACTCCCCTGCGGAAGCCGTCGACCCTGCAAGGGCATCGTCTATTGTGCCGCATGCGAGCCGCCGGTCCTACCCTGCCGGCGGTCACGGCAGACATCGAACCGTCATAGGCAGACCCGTGCCGGCGGTTTACCCTGTGCGCATGTCGCACCCTGAAGACGAAGATCCGGCCGCGCTGTTCCGTGCGGCCATCGGTGAAGTGACGCCGCTGCGCAAGGATGCCGAACCGGCGCCTGCTGCGCCCCGGCCGAAGCCGCGCGCACGCATGGCCGAACGCGACGAGGCCGAAGCCGCGGGCGAGTTTGCGCGGCTGCTGCGCGACAGTACGCCGCTGGAAGCGGGCGACGTGGCCAGCTACCGCCGCGACAACCTGCCACCGCGCCTGTTCCAGCGTCTCAAGCGCGGCCAGTATTCGGTACAGGATGAGCTCGACCTGCACGGCGCCACCGCCGCGCAGGCGGAAACCCTGCTGCGCCAGTTCCTGCTGGAAGCGCATGCACACGAGTATGGCTGCGTGCGCATCATCCACGGCAAGGGCCTGCAGTCCGATGGCGGTGCACCGGTGCTGAAGAACCTGGTCGATCGCCTGCTGCGGCTGCGCAACGACGTGCTGGCGTTTCATTCGGCGCCGACCGGGCAAGGCGGCACCGGCGCGGTGCTGGTGTTGCTGGCGCGGCGTTGACAAAAAGGGGACGGAGGGAATTAAGTCGTTTGTGCCACAAACGACTTAATTCCCTCCGTCCCCTTTTTCTGTCAGGCCTGCGCGGCGTCTTCGACGGGGCCGAGTTCGTGCAGCACGGCGGTGGCGTAGCAGCCCGGCGGCAACGCGAACGAGAGTTCCAGTACATCACTGGCCAACCACTGATGCTGCAGCAACGCCGGGCGCAGGCGCAGCGCGCGGCGCTCCTGCTTCAGCCGTGCGTCTTCCAGGCCAGCGCGCAGCGCCTTCGATTCCTCGTCGTCCAGCGCGGCCAGCTCCAGCTCACGTGCAGCGTCGGCGCTGCGCAGCTCGCCTTCGCCCCACAGCGGCGCGCTGGGATGGATGTCGAAACGGGCCAGGCGCTCGGCCAGCACGTCGGTGTAGGGTTCGGGGCCGAACACGCTGCGGCTGCCATCGAGCATCCACACTTCACCGTCCAGCGGTTGATCCCAGTTGCCCTGCTCCACGCGCGCGGCGAGCACACGATTGAACAGCGCCGAGCGGGCGGCTGACAGCAGCAGCGAACGCTGGTCCTTGCGCATGCGGCGGCCACCGAACATCGCCAATGCGGCAGGCACGTTGCCGCCGTCGCGGCCGAAGCGCTGCTCGCCAAACCAGTTCGGCAGGCCGCGCCCGGCGATCTGCTGCAGGCGCTCGCTGATCGCCGCAGCATCGCCCTGCACCTCGCGCAGCACCAGCCTGAAGCGGTTGCCGGCCAGTGCACCACGCTGCAGCTTGCGGTTGTGCCAGGTCGCTTCGAGCACTTCGATCTCATCACTGGCCAGCTCGGCCAGATCCGGCGCGACGCGCTTGGGCAGGTGCACGCTGAAACGCTGGGTGGTGACCGCATGCCGATCCTTCATGCCGGCGTAGCTCACCGCCATTTCCGGCAGGCCCGCCCACTTGGCCAGCAGCTTGGCCACATGCACGGTGTTGGCGCCGCGCTTGCGGATGTGCAGCAACAGGTGCTCGCCTTCACCGGTGGCCTCGAAGGCCGGCAGTTCATCCACCTGGAAATCGTCCGGCGTGGTGCGGATGCGCGCCGTCAACAGCGGCGCACCAAACGCCAACGGCAGCGGGATCATGCCGCCACCAGCAACACGACCGCCTGCGCGGCGATGCCTTCGCCGCGGCCGGTGAAGCCCAGCTTCTCCGAGGTGGTCGCCTTGACGCTGACCGCGTCCAGCGGCAGCTGCAGCAACCCACCAATGCGCTCACGCATGGCCAGCGCATGCGGGCCAACCTTCGGCCGCTCGCAGATCACGGTGATGTCGGTGTTGCCAACGCGCCAGCCACGCTCGCGCAGCAGGCTGTCGCAATGGCGCACGAAATCGCTGCTGTCGGCGCCCTTCCAGCGATCATCGCTCGGCGGGAAATGCTGGCCGATATCGCCCAGCGCCAGCGCACCGAGCATGGCATCGCACAGGGCGTGCAGGATCACGTCGCCGTCGCTGTGCGCCAGCACGCCGCAGCTGTGCGGCACGTTCACTCCGCCGAGCATGATGTGATCGCCTTCACCGAAGGCATGGACGTCGTAGCCCTGGCCGATACGGACGGGCGGGAACAGTGCGGTGCTCATGGATGCAGCCCTTGCAGCAGGGCCGCGCGGGCAGTCAGCCGGCGCGGCGGGAAAGTACGAATTCGAACCGGTCCAGATCGGCCGGGGTGGTGACCTTGAAGTTGTCCTCGCTGCCTTCCACCAGCAGCGGGCGCTGGCCCTGGCGCTCCATGGCCATGGCCTCGTCGGTGACTTCAACACCGGCAGCGGCGGCGTCGGAAAGCGCGCGGCTGAGCTGGTGGCGGCGGAACAGCTGTGGTGTCAGTGCACGCCACAGCCGCTCGCGCGGTTCAGTGCCATCGATGCCACCGTCGTCGCCCGCACGCTTGAGGGTGTCGCGCACCGGTGCGGCCAGGATCGCCCCGACCGGATCGGCACGCCCGACTTCAAGCAGGCGGCCAAGATCGGCCAGCGACAGGTTGGGTCGCGCGGCGTCGTGGACCAGCACGAATTCGTCGGCGCGCACCGAGTCCGGCAGTGCCTGCAGCCCGGCCAGCACCGAGGCGGCACGGGTCGCGCCGCCGATGCAGGTCAGCACCGGTTTGCCGGCCCATTCGCTCCAGCCCGGCCAGTCGCCGTCGTCCTGGCCGATCACCACCATTGCGCCGGCCACGGCCGGATGCGCCAGCAGCGCGTCCAGGGTATGAGCGAGCAGGATCTGCCCGCCCGCCTGCAGGTACTGCTTGGGCAGCGGCGCACCAAAGCGGGCGCCACGGCCGGCAGCCGGAACCACCACCCAGATCGCCGCGCTCATGGCACGTCCGCCGGGTGATCGCCGGCCTGGACAGTGACGCCTGCAGCGGGCTGCGCCGGACGGACCGGCGCATCCTCGACCACGCGGTAGAACTTCTCACCGGGCTTGATCATGCCCAGCTCGCTGCGTGCGCGTTCCTCGATGGCGGACTGGCCTTCCTTGAGGTCCTTCACTTCGGCGGCCAGCGCGTCGTTGCGCTGCTGCAGACCCTCATTGTCCCGTTCCTGGTTGGCGACCTGGGCTTCGAGCATCATCACTTCACCCGAATTGCCCGGACCGAACCAGAAGCGGTACTGCAGCCAGCCCAGCAACAGGGCCAGCACCAGCAGCATCCAGCGCCAGTCGCGCATCGGCTCAGCGCTTCAGCGAAACGAACGCGTCACGACCGGCGTAACGCGCGCCGGCGCCGAGGGCTTCCTCGATGCGCAGCAGCTGGTTGTACTTGGCCACGCGATCGCTGCGGCACAGCGAGCCGGTCTTGATCTGGGTGGCGGTGGTGGCCACGGCGATGTCGGCGATAGTGGTGTCTTCGGTTTCGCCCGACCGGTGCGAGACCACGGCGGCATAGCCGGCGCGGTCGGCCATGGCGATCGCTTCCAGGGTTTCGCTGAGCGTGCCGATCTGGTTGACCTTGATCAGGATCGCGTTGGCGGTGCCCGAGTCGATGCCTTCCTGGAAGATCTTCGGGTTGGTCACGAACAGGTCGTCACCGACCAGCTGCACCTTCTTGCCGATGCGGTCGGTCAGCAGCTTCCAACCCGCCCAGTCGTTCTCGGCCAGGCCATCTTCAATCGTGATGATCGGGTACTGCGCGGCCCAGTCGGCGAGGAAGTCGACGAACTGCTCGGACGTCAGGCGCTTGTTCTCGCCGACCAGATTGTACTTGCCGTTCTCGAAGAATTCGCTGGAAGCCACGTCCAGGCCCAGCAGCACGTCTTCACCGGCGGTGTAGCCGGCCTTGCCGATTGCTTCGAGGATGGTGTCCAGCGCTTCGACGTTGCTGCGGAAGTCCGGCGCGAAGCCGCCTTCGTCGCCCACCGCCGTGCTCAGGCCGTGGCCCTTCAGCACCGACTTCAGCGAATGGAAGATTTCGGTACCGGCGCGCAATGCTTCGGAGAACGAGGTGAAGCCGACCGGCAGCACCATGAACTCCTGGAAGTCGACGTTGTTGTCGGCATGCGCGCCGCCGTTGATGATGTTCATCATCGGCACCGGCAGCGACGGGGTCACGCCGGTCCGGGCAGCCAGGTACTGCCACAGCGCCTGCTTGCTGGATGTGGCGGCGGCGTGCGCGGCGGCCATCGAAACACCCAGCAGTGCGTTGGCGCCCAGCCGCCCCTTGTTCTCGGTGCCGTCCAGATCGATCAGGCGACGGTCGAGGCCGGCCTGGTCGGTGGCTTCAAACCCCTTCAGCGCGGCGGCAATCGTGGTGTTGACGTTGTCAACGGCCTTGCGCACGCCCTTGCCCAGGTAACGGGTCTTGTCGCCGTCACGCAGCTCGACCGCTTCCTTGGTGCCGGTCGAGGCGCCTGAGGGAACCGCGGCGCGACCGAACGAACCGTCCTCCAGGATGACTTCGGCTTCCAGCGTGGGATTGCCACGGCTGTCGAGGATTTCACGGGCGTGGATGCTGCGGATCGTACTCATGGTCGGGCCGGTTACCTGTCTGGAGAGGGGGCGACAAAACGAATGCCGCGTGATTATCCCCGGCTGCCCGCCACTTGCCAAATGGCGTGGCCTGCATCAGCCCCAGCTCGACCCGATCACGATAAGGACCAGCGAGACCAGCATCACCAGCAATGCACCGGCAATCGCCGCAAGGATGGGGCCACGCCGCCGTCGCCAGGCCAACACCATCGCCACCGGGCTGCCGAGAAAGCACAGCACCATCGTGACCAGCGCGCCCAGCATCCACCACTGCGTGGCCTGCACGCCATTGTTTCCGTCCCCGGGCGGCCGGAAGCCGGCGGTGAAGGCCAGCACGCCCACCACCAGGGCCATCCAGGTCAACACGGACAGCGCCAGCGCGATCAGGCCCCAGGGCCAGCCGCGCGCCGATGGGGGCGTTTTCATCAAAGCCATCCGTAGAACAGGGTGCCGATCCACAGAGAAAGCAGGATGATCGCCAGCCCTGCCGGTACCTTGCCACGGTTCAATCGCCAGGCCAGCACAGCCGAAGCGACGCACCCTGCGCTGGCCAGCAGCTCTCCGACCACAAGCGCAATGAAATACGCCCGAAGATCGAGCGCGCTGCCGCCATCACCCGGTGGGCGCACTGACGCGGCGCCGATCAGCACCAGGCAGAACAAGCCCACGGTGAACACCGCGGACAGCCCCAGCGCGATCAGGCCCCACGGCCACTGTCTCCAGTGCCGGCGGCGGCGCTGGGTTTCCAGCGCCACCCACGGGTCACGACTCACGCGAAGCGCGAAAAGCCGTGCTTCTTGGTCACCGCGTCGAGTTCCATCAGGGTCTCGAGCAGGGCCTCCATCTGGTCCAGCGGCCACGCGTTGGGACCATCGGACAGCGCCTTTGACGGATCCGGATGGGTTTCGGCGAACAGGCCGGAGATGCCCACCGCCACCGCGGCACGGGCCAGCACCGGCACGTGCTCGCGCTGGCCGCCTGAGCTGGTGCCCTGCCCGCCCGGCAACTGCACCGAGTGGGTGGCGTCGAACACCACCGGGCAACCGGTCTCGCGCATCACCGCCAGCGAACGCATGTCGCTGACCAGGTTGTTGTAGCCGAAGCTGGCACCGCGCTCGCAGACCATGATCTGCTCGTTGCCGGTGGCCTTGGCCTTCTCCACGACCGGCTTCATGTCCCACGGCGCCAGGAACTGGCCCTTCTTGATGTTGACCGGCTTGCCGGCCGAGCACACCTTGCGGATGAAGTCGGTCTGGCGGACCAGGAACGCCGGGGTCTGCAGCACGTCCACCACCGAGGCCACTTCGTCCATCGGGGTGTATTCGTGGACGTCGGTCAGCACCGGCACGCCGATCTGCTTCTTCACTTCGGCCAGGACCTTCAGGCCCTCTTCCATGCCCGGGCCGCGGAATGCGGTACCCGAAGTGCGGTTGGCCTTGTCGAAGCTGGACTTGAAGATGAAATTGACGCCGAGCTTGTCGGTGATCTCCTTCAGCTTGCCGGCGGTATCGAGCTGCAGCTGCATCGACTCGATCACGCAGGGGCCGGCGATCAGGAACAGGGGCTGGTCCAGCCCGACCTCGAATCCACACAGTTTCATGGCGTTTCCTTGTTGTCCGCAGCACCGGACGGGCCGGTGCGCTGGGGGTTGAAGCATGCAGGATGGGGGCCGAAGCCCCCATTCACAAGTCAGGCGCGCGCTTCGGAAAGCAGCTTGCCGCCGGCCTTGCGCTCGCGCGCGGCACGGATGAAACCGATGAACAGCGGGTGGCCGTCACGCGGCGTGGACAGGAATTCCGGGTGCGCCTGGCAGGCCAGGAACCACGGGTGGGCATCGCGCGGCAGCTCGACCACTTCCACCAGGGTGTCGTCCATCGACTTGCCGGCGATCACCAGGCCCGCATCTTCCAGCTGGGTGCGGTAACGGTTGTTGAACTCGTAGCGGTGGCGGTGGCGCTCGGCGACCACGTCCTTGCCGTACAGCTCGCGGGCCAGCGTGCCCGGCTTCAGGCGTTGTTCCTGCAGGCCCAGGCGCATGGTGCCGCCGAGGTCGCTCTTGTCGTCACGCTTCTCGACATCGCCGCTGGCGGTGCGCCATTCGGTGATCAGGCCGATCACCGGGTTCGGCGACTGGCGGTCGTTCTCGGTGCTGTTGGCACCTTCCAGGCCGACCACGTTACGCGCGTAGTCGACCACGGCCGCCTGCATGCCGTAGCAGATGCCGAAGTACGGCACCTGCTGCTCGCGGGCGAACTTCGAGGTCAGCACCTTGCCTTCGAAACCACGGTCACCGAAGCCACCCGGCACCAGGATGCCGTCGACATCGGCCAGCGCGGCCATGTCGGTGCCTTCCAGGTCCTGTGCTTCCAGCCACTTCAGGTTGACCTTGGTGCGCTGGCGCAGGCCGCCGTGCTTGAGTGCTTCGCCGACCGACTTGTAGGCGTCCTGGTGGTCGACGTACTTGCCGACCACGGCGATGGTCACTTCATCCAGCGGATGCAGGGTCGCGTCGACCGCGTCCTCCCACATCGACAGGTCGACCGGACCGGCCTTGTCTGCCAGCTTCAGCTGGTTCACCACGATTTCGTCCAGGCCCTGTGCATGCAGGCCAGACGGGATGCGGTACAGCACGTCCACGTCCGGCACGCTGATCACCGCACGCTCGGAAACGTTGGTGAACTGGGCGATCTTGCGGCGCTCCGAATCCGGCACCGCCTGCTCGGAGCGGCACAGCAGGACGTCCGGCTGGATGCCGATCGAGCGCAGTTCCTTCACCGAGTGCTGGGTCGGCTTGGTCTTCAGCTCGCCGGCGGCGCCGATGTACGGCACCAGGGTGAGGTGCATGAACAGCGCCTTCTCCGGGCCACGTTCGGTGCGCACCTGGCGGATCGCCTCCAGGAACGGCAGCGACTCGATGTCGCCAACGGTGCCGCCGATCTCGACCAGTGCCACGTCATAGCCTTCGGTGGCTTCGTCGATGCAGCGACGGATCTCGTCGGTGATGTGCGGAATGACCTGCACGGTCGCGCCCAGGTAGTCGCCGCGGCGCTCCTTGCGGATCACGTTCTCGTAGATGCGGCCGGTGGTGACCGAGTTCTTGCGGCTGAGGCGGGTGCGCACGAAGCGCTCGTAGTGGCCCAGGTCGAGGTCGGTCTCGGCGCCGTCGTCGGTGACATAGACCTCACCGTGCTGGAACGGACTCATGGTGCCCGGGTCGACGTTGATGTACGGGTCGAGCTTCATCATCGTGACCTTCAGGCCACGGGCTTCGAGAATGGCGGCCAGCGACGCGGCGGCAATGCCTTTGCCGAGCGAGGACACCACGCCGCCGGTTACGAAAATCAAGGGAGTCATGGCTGCAAGCATCCTGTCTGGAAATGGAAAACGGCAGCACCACGCGCACCCGGAGGGCGGGCATGGTGCTCAGAGGGGGTTTTCCGGTTCGCTGTGGCAGCGAGGGAGGTGCGGATCCGTGCGGCGGCAGGCGCCGGACGGGAACCATCGTGCGAGGTCGGGGCGACCGTGCCGGTCAAATCGACCGTCACCTGCGACCCGCCATGCTGGAAGCCACGCTTGGCCGCTCCAGCCCATTCGCAAAGGGTGGACACGCACTTACTCCCGGAAAGCCATAGTTTACAGATTGATGGCCGCCAACCCAAGGGGCTTGTGCGGCCGATCCAACAAAAAACGCCCCGCTGGGCGGGGCGTTTCGGTGCGCAACCCTTGTCGCAAGGGCGCCTGGCAGGTTGCGGGATCAGCGCTTCTTGCGCGCTTCCTCTTCCTCTTCCTGCTGCGGGGCCGGCTGGCCCTGCGCCTTCATTTCGGCATTGGCCTGGGCCCGACGCTTGGCCTTGGCATCGGCCTCGGCCTGCGCCTTGTCGGCCTGGTCACCCTGCTGCGGGGCCGGCTGGCCGGCGTTCTGCGCCACCACCAGCGGCACTGCAACGGCGGCAGCGGCCAGGATCGCAATGGTCAGCAACTTCTTCATGAGGTCCTCCTCGCGGTATGGCTTGGACGTTCAGACCCAACGGGGCCGCCGGCGTTCAGATTCCAGCGAGGGCTATTTTACCTCCTCTGCGCCGCCGAGACTGAACCGCAGGCGTGCAAATTCCCGTGCCAGACCCCACACTTGCCCGTCGCTCCAAGCTTTCGAAGACAGATGAACGCCCGCTATAACGCCGCCGATATTGAAGTCCTGTCCGGCCTCGACCCGGTCAAGCGCCGTCCCGGCATGTATACCGACACCGCGCGCCCGAACCACCTGGCGCAGGAAGTGATCGACAACTCGGTGGACGAAGCCCTCGCCGGCCACGCCCGTTCGATCGAGATCACCCTGTACAAGGATGGCAGCGTGGAGGTCAGCGATGACGGCCGCGGCATGCCAGTGGACATTCATCCGGAGGAGAAGATCCCGGGTGTCGAGCTGATCCTCACGCGCCTGCACGCGGGCGGCAAGTTCAGCAACAACAACTACACCTTCTCCGGCGGCCTGCACGGCGTCGGCGTCAGCGTCGTCAATGCGCTGTCGACCCTGGTGGAAGTGCACATCAAGCGCGACGGCGCCGAACACCGCATCACCTTCCGCAACGGCGACCGTGCCACGCCGCTGGAAGTGGTCGGCAGCGTCGGCAAGAAGAACACCGGTACCCGCGTGCGCTTCTGGCCGGACCCGAAGTACTTCGATACGCCGAAGTTCGCGGTGCGCGCGCTCAAGCACCTGCTGCGCGCCAAGGCCGTGCTGTGCCCGGGCCTGACCGTGAAGCTGACCGATGAAGCCACCGGTGAAGTCGATACCTGGTACTACGAAGACGGCCTGCGCGATTACCTGAAGCTGGAGCTGGGCGAGCGCGAATCGCTGCCGGCCGATCTGTTCGTCGGCAACCTGAAGAAGGACACCGAGGTAGTTGACTGGGCCGTGGCCTGGCTGCCGGAAGGCGAGCTGGTGCAGGAAAGCTACGTCAACCTGATTCCCACCGCGCAGCACGGCACCCATGTCAACGGCCTGCGCACCGGCCTGACCGAAGCGCTGCGCGAGTTCTGCGACTTCCGCAACCTGCTGCCGCGTGGCGTCAAGCTGGCCCCGGAAGACGTGTGGGACCGCGTGTCGTTCGTGCTGTCGCTGAAGATGACCGACCCACAGTTCAGCGGCCAGACGAAGGAGCGCCTGTCCTCGCGCCAGGCCGCCGGTTTCGTCGAAGGTGCCGCCCATGATGCGTTCAGCCTGCTACTGAACCAGAACGTGGAACTGGGCGAGAAGATCGCGCAGATCGCCATCGAGCGTGCCAGCGCGCGCCTGAAGACCGAGAAGCTGGTCGTCCGCAAAAAGATCACCCAGGGCCCGGCCCTGCCCGGCAAGTTGGCAGACTGCATCAGCCAGGACCTGTCGCGCACCGAGCTGTTCCTGGTGGAAGGTGACTCGGCAGGCGGCAGCGCCAAGCAGGCTCGCGACAAGGATTTCCAGGCGATCATGCCGCTGCGTGGCAAGATCCTGAACACCTGGGAAGTCTCGTCCAACAGCGTGCTGGCCTCGGAGGAAGTACACAACCTGGCCATCGCCATCGGCTGCGACCCCGGCAAGGACGACATCAGCGGCCTGCGCTACGGCAAGGTGATCATCCTGGCCGACGCGGACTCCGACGGCCTGCACATCGCAACGCTGCTGACCGCGCTGTTCCTGAAGCACTTCCCGGCACTGGTCGATGCCGGCCATGTGTTCGTGGCGATGCCGCCGCTGTTCCGCATCGATGTGGGCAAGCAGGTGTTCTATGCCCTGGACGAGGAAGAAAAGCGCTCGATGCTGGACAAGATCGAGCGCGAGAAGATCAAGGGCGCCATCAACGTCACCCGCTTCAAGGGCCTGGGCGAGATGAACCCGCCACAGCTGCGCGAGTCGACCATCCACCCGGATACGCGCCGCCTGGTCCAGCTGACCGTGGACGATGGCGAGCAGACCCGCTCGCTGATGGACATGCTGCTGGCCAAGAAGCGCGCGTCCGACCGCAAGGGCTGGCTGGAGTCGAAGGGCGACCTGGCTTCGCTGGAAGTCTGATCCCTCGCGGGGTCGGATCCGTTTCCCGCCGGGAAAGGGATCCGACCCATCCGCCCCGGGCATGCCGCCCCCATCGGCAAACCCGGCGGCGCCATAATGCGCGTCCATCCGCGTGGACCACCGTATTGGCCAGCCACTCGCTGCTGTTCCCCGACCTGCCGCTGCACAGCGCACGGCTGGTCCTGAGCCCGATCCGCCGTGACGACGCCGCCGCGCTGTTCGCGCTGCAGTCCAATCCCGACGTGATGCGCTGGTGGAATCATCCGGCCTGGACGCGACAGGCCGAGGCGCGCGAACAGATCGACGATGATCTCGCCGCCCATGCCATCGGTACCCAGCTGAAGCTGGCCGTGCGCGAATCGCTGGAAGGTCCACTGCTGGGCATCTGCGTGGTGTTTGCAGTGGACCGCACTGCAGCCCGCGCCGAGATCGGCTACCTGCTGGCACCCGATCGCCAGGGCCAGGGCTACATGCACGAGGCCCTGCAGCAGGTACTGGCCTACCTGTTCGGCACCCTCCACCTGCATCGCGTGGAAGCCGAGATCGACCCGCGCAACGCACCCTCCGCGCACGTGCTCGAACGCCTGGGCTTCCGCCGCGAGGGAGTGCTGCGCCAGCGCTGGCGCAGCACTCCCTCGCGGCGGAAGCGCTGGCGCATCCAGGGGGAACTGGCCGACTCGGCCGTCTATGGCCTGCTTGCCGATGACAAAGCGGCAACCGCCCTGTCCGCTTGACCCAAGCTGGCCAATAGCGGCCGCAACGCACGGCCATGCCTTTGGACACATACGACATGGGCCGCCACCGGCCTAGCATCGCAATCCCCTTCCGCTGCCCACCCGGTGCCATGAAGTCCCTGTTGCACACTGCCGCGCTCTGCGTCGGCCTGCTCATCGCCCCAGCCAGCGTGCTGGCCGCGCCTGATGCCGACGCCAAGCCCGATCCGAAGGACGACAAGACCGAGGCACCTGCGTTGCCCGCAGACGCCTCGGCCCGCCAGAGCATGCGCCTGGCCGGCCGCACCCTGGACTACACCGCCACCGTCGGCACCCTGCCGGTACGCGATGCCAAGGGCAAGGTGATCGCCGACGTGGTGTTTACCGCCTACACGATGCCGGGCAAGGACCGGCCGGTGACCTTCGCGCTCAATGGCGGCCCCGGGGCATCGTCGGTCTACCTCAACATGGGCGCGATCGGGCCCAAGGTGGTGACCTTCGGCTCCGAGGGTGACAGCGCGTCGGCGCCGGCGACGCTGCACGACAACCCCGGCACCTGGCTGGACTTCACCGATCTGGTGTTCATTGATCCGGTCGGGACCGGCTTCAGCCGCGCGCGCATCGGCGACGACGAAGCGAAGAAGGCGCTGTACAACCCCAGCGCCGACATCGAATACCTGTCACGCTCGATCTACGACTGGCTGCTGCGCAACCAGCGCATGGCGTCGCGCAAGTACCTGACCGGCGAGAGCTACGGCGGCTACCGCGGCCCACGCATCACCCACTATCTGCAGACCCGGCTGGGTGTTGCGATGAACGGCCTGGTATTGGTCTCGCCCTACCTGAGCCCGACCCTGGAAGACAACGCCGATGTCTCGCCGATGGCGTGGATGCAGACGCTGCCGTCGATCGCCGCCGCGCACCTGGAGCGCCAGGGCAAGCTGACCGATGCAGCGATGCGCGAAGTAGTGGAATACACCCGTGGCGACTACGCCACCGCGTTGATGAAGGGCCGCAGCGATCCGCAGGCGACCGAGGCAATGCTGCGCCGGGTGACCGAACTGACCGGGCTGGACCCGCAGTTCGTGCGCCGTGCCGGTGGTCGGCTGGAAACCCAGGCCTACCTGCGTGAAGTGTTCCGCGACAAGGGCACGCTGGGCAGCCGCTACGATTCCAACGTAACCGCGTTCGATCCATTCCCGAACGATCCGGAGCAGCGCGCCAACGATCCGCTGCTGGACAGCATCATCGCGCCGACCACCACGGCGATGGTCGACTTCGTGACGCGCGTGGTCGGCTGGAAGGTGGATGCGCGGTACCAGGCGCTGAACTACGACGTGAACCGGCTGTGGGACCGCAATGGCGAGCTGCGCGATGGCGCGGTGACCCAGCTGCGCCAGGCCGTGGCGATCGACCCGCACCTGCAGGTGCTGATCGTGCATGGCTGGAACGACCTGTCGTGCCCGTTCATGGGTTCGATCCTGACCGTGGACCAGATGCCGACGATGGGCAGCAATCCGGACCGGGTGCAGGTGCGCAGTTATCCGGGCGGGCACATGTTCTACAGCCGGGCCGACAGCCAGGCGGCGTTCCGCAGGGATGTGCAGGCGCTGTTCCAACGCAATTGAGGAGGGTCGGCCGGGACTGCGGCCCGGCACCCGCCGGATCAACGGCAACGGCAAGGTCCACGGCAAGATCAACTGCAAAAGCGGGCTTCCTGAGGGCTGGCGAGGTGGGGTGGATATGCAGGACACGCCGTAAACCCGTCCATGGGGGCTCGATGGCGCCATCCATGGCGCCAACGGTCCTGCATATCCACCCCACCCCGCCGCTGACAGGTTCCTGCTGCTGCTGGTGGGTGCCGACCGTTGGTCGGCACGCTTGGATACAGAGGAATGATCTGCCATGAAAAAAGCCCGCCGGTATCCGGCGGGCTTTTTCGTTTACCGGGATCAGATCCTTTTCCCGCAGGGAAAGGGCTCTGATCCCAAGGCCGTTGGCATCAGGTCCAGCCGAACATCTCGAACAGCTTCAGGATCAGGTACGCACAGCCGCCGGCGGCCGGGATGGTCAGGATCCAGGCCCAGACAATGCGCTCGATCACGCCGAACTTCAGCGAACGCGGGTTCTTGGCGAAACCGACGCCCATGATCGCGGTGGAGATGCTGTGCGTGGTCGAGACCGGCATGCCGAAGTGGGCCGCCAGGGTCAGGATGGTGGCCGAGCTGGTCTCCGCGGCGAAGCCGTGGATCGGGTGCAGCTTGACCATCTTGTGGCCCAGGGTCTTGATGATCTTCCAGCCACCCGAGGCGGTACCGGCAGCCATCACCACTGCACAGGTCAGTACGATCCACATGGCGATGCCGTCACCGGCGTGCGCGTCCGGGTGCATGAACGCCAGCCAGGACGGCAGATCGTTCAGTGCGCCGGTGGCTTCGGCACCAATCAGGGTCATCGCGATGATGCCCATGGTCTTCTGCGCGTCGTTGTGGCCGTGGGCGAAGCCCATGTAGGCCGCCGAGGCGATCTGCGCCTTGCCGAAGAAGGCATTGACGATGCGCGGACGGGCCAGGCGGCCGATGGCGCCACCGACCTTGGCCAGGCCGGCGATCAGCGCCCACAGCAGCACCATCACCACGATGCCGAGCAGGAAGCCGGCGATCGGCGAGGTGATCATCGGCACGAACACCTTCCACAGCAGGCCCTTGTTCTGCGCCCAGCTGCCCAGGCGCTCCGACCAGATCAGCGCGTCCCAGTTGTTGTGGGCCGCGGCCAGACCGGCACCGCAGAGGCCACCGATCAGGGCGTGCGAGGACGAGGACGGCAGGCCCTTCCACCAGGTGATCAGGTTCCAGATGATGCCGCCCAGCAGGGCGCACAGGATCACCTGCGGAGTGACCTCGACCACGTTGGTGTTGAGCAGGCCCGAGGCGATGGTCAGCGCCACCGCCGTACCGGTCAGCGCACCGATGAGGTTCATGAAGGCGGCCAGCATCACCGCCCAGCCGGGCGAGAGCACCTTGGTCGCCACTACGGTGGCAATGGAGTTGGCAGTGTCGTGGAAGCCGTTGATGAACTCGAAGACGAGCGCGGCCAGGATCACCACCAGGACAAGGGTCAACATGCGGCGGCGTCCGTCAGCTGTTCTTCAACACGATCTGGTACGCCACCACGCCGGCCTCGCGGCAACGGTCGATGGCCTTTTCCAGGATCTCGAAGAATTCCTTCAGCAGGAACATCTGCAGGTTGTCCAGGCGACCGGAGTAGATGTCGCGGTACAGCTCGAGCATCAGGCGGTCGGCCTCGTTCTCCAGCGAGCGCAGCTTCTCGTTCAGCGCGGTCATCCGGTCCAGGTTCATGTGGCGCAGGTCAGCCACCATCTCCACCACCACGCCGGCGGCCTGTTCCAGCATCGCCGCGCGCGGCGCGAAGTCGATGTGCTCCAGGTGGGTCGTGGCCAGCGAATAGCGATCGGCGAACTTCTCGATCTGCTTCGGAATCTTGTACAGGGCCGAACCCAGCGCTTCGATGTCTTCGCGCTCGATCGGGGTCATGAAGCTGTCGACCAGCGCCTGGCTGATCTTGTCCGAGGCCGCGCGTTCGCGCAGGCGGGCCAGCTTGAAGGCGTCCAGCGCGGGCTGGCGATCGGCCTCGCGCAGCATCGAATGCAGCGCCTTGGCGGCATCGGAAGCCGCGACGGCAGCCTCATCAAGCAGGGTGTAGAACTGTTTGCCGGAACCGAAAATGGTCTGCAGAGAGAACATTGAGAAACCTGTCAGCCGTCGCGGGAAGGACGGCACCAGAGCGAATTATGACGGCTAGATGACCATCACGGGTATCCCCGCGCCCTTTCCGGGCTCTGGGACCCCCAACCTGAACAGGCGGTTGCCACCCTGCCACGCCCCTTTGCTAAGATGCCAGCGCGCCTCCGGGCGCACCTTATGGACGACGACCCTTATCCCCCTGCGCCGCGCCGGACCCTGTTCCTGAGCGCCAGCCGCCATCGCAAGCACCCGCCCTCCCTGCCACCAACCGGGGACGACGCCCGTGTTTGAAATGATCCTGATTGTCTTCGCGCTGGTTCTACTGAACGGCTTCTTCGCCATGTCCGAGATGTCGGTCATGACCTCGCGCAAGAGCCGCCTGAAGCAGATGGCCGCCACCTCCAAGCGCGCCGCCAAGGCGCTGGAGCTTTCGGAGAAGCCGGAGAGTTTCCTGTCCACCGTGCAGATCGGCATCACCGTGATCGGCGTACTGACCGGCTACCTCGGTGGTGATGCGATCGGCGACGCGATCGCCGGCTGGCTGCAGGGCCTGATGCCCGGCTTTGCGTACGCGCGCGAAGTAGGCACCGCCCTGGCGGTCTCGCTGATCACCTTCATCACGCTGATCTTCGGCGAACTGGTGCCCAAGCGCCTGGCCCTGACCCGCTCCGAGGCCATTGCCGGCCTGGTCGCGATGCCGATGAGCTGGCTTGCCAGGCTCGCCCTGCCCTTCGTCTGGCTCCTGTCCAAGACCACCCAGCTGGTACTGAAGGTGCTGGGCCTGGGCAAGGACGAGGCCGCGCAGGTGACTGAAGAAGAGATCCGGATGCTGGTGGCCGAGAGCCACGAAGCTGGCGTGATCGACGCCCACGAGCGCGACATGATGAACCGCGTCATGCGCCTGGGCGACCGCACCGCCGACAGCCTAATGACCCCGCGCAACCGCATTGCCTGGCTCGACACCCAGGCCGGGCTGGAGCGCAATCTGGACATCATGGCCGAGCACGAGTTCTCGCGGTACCCGGTATACCGCGACAACGACATGGACGTGGTCGGCGTGCTGGAGCTGAAATCGCTGGCCACGCGCATGGCGCGCGGCGACAACGCGCTGTTCCAGACCCTGCGCGAACCGCTGTACGTCTCCGAATCGACCCACGCGATGAAGCTGCTGGAGATCTTCCGCGAGGAGCAGCAATCGATGGCGCTGGTGGTGGACGAGTACGGCGAGATCCAGGGCCTGGTGACCATCAGCGACCTGATGGGCGCCGTGGTTGGCCGCCTGCAGGCGGTGGAGAATGCCGATGAAGACGCACTGGTGGTGACCCGCGAGGACGGCTCGCTGCTGGTCGACGGCTCGCTGCCGATCGAGGACCTGCGCGAGCTGATCGGAAGCAACGACCTGCCCGATGCCGAGGATGGCGACTACTACACGCTGGCCGGCATGTGCATCCATTACTTCGGCCGCATCCCGCACGCAGGCGAGTACTTCGACTGGGCCGGCTGGCGCTTCGAGGTGGTCGACCTGGACGGTGCGCGGGTGGACAAGCTGCTGCTGCGCACGTTATCCGACGAGCAGGCCGATGAGCTCACCGCCTGAGGCCGGCCAGGGCCAGGGCGCGCAGCGCCCGACCTACCGCAACGAGGGCATCCGCACCCTGCTGGAGATGTTCGCCTCCGGCGATCCCGCCGAGCACATGCCGCTCGGCCAGATCCTCAGCAACCTGCAGCAGAGCGCGTTTGGCGTGTTCCTGTTCGTGGCGATCCTGCCCTCGTTCATCCCGATCCCGGGCATGGGGGGTGCGGTCAGCGGCCCACTCGTGGTCCTGATCGGACTGCAGATGCTGTGTTGCCTGCGCCGGCCCTGGCTGCCCGGTTTCATTGCCCGACGCGGGCCGAAGCGCGGCACCATGCACCGCTTCCTGGACCGTATCGATCGCCCGTTGCGGCGACTGGACAGGATGCTGAAGCCTCGCCTGCCGCAGTTGCTGACACCGCTGCCCGCACACGCGTTCACTGGCCTGCTGCTGGTGTTGCTGGGCCTGCTGCTGTCGTTGCCGATTCCGTTCACCAACTTCCTGTTCGGCTTCCAGCTGCTGCTGTTCTCGCTGGCGCTACTGGAGCGCGATGGTGCATTGATGCTGTTCAACTGGATCGCAGCGCTGGTGGCGATCGCGTTCTTCGGCTTCAGTTCCGGGCAGCTGGTGGGCTATACAGTGGAGCTGTTTCAGCGCTGGTTCTGAAGTGGCATCCGGTAGAGCCGGCCGCTGGCCGGCTGCCACGTTTCCAGGGTTGCCGGCCAGCGGCTGGCACTTCCCGCATCCGGTAGATCCACGCCACGCATGGATGCAGCAATCACCGAAGGTCGACGAATCCGTTGTCCGCCAGCGGTGCCGGATCGTCCTGCACCGCCGACAGCACGAAGCTCAACGCCTTGCCCAGCAAGGTGCCCGGGCCATCCCAGTATTCGGCGCTATCGGCGCGCACGTGGATCAGGCGAAGGTTGGGGTCTTCCTTGCCGGCGGGGAAGAACAGCTTCATCGCCGGCGACCACAGCTCTTCGATCTTCGCGCGATCATCGACAACCCGCGCCCGCCCCGCCACAGACACATAGGTGTTCTTCGATGGCGAGGCATAGGCCACATTGACGCGCGGGTCGAGCGCGATCTCGGCCACCTTCGGGCTGTCGGCGGTGATCACGAACCACAGGTCACCGTCGAAGGCGACCTGCTGGGTGGCCAACGGCCGGCTGTAGAGTCGCCCGTCGACGCCGGTGGTGGTGAACATCGCCACCTCCACGTCCTTGATCAGTTCAGCCAGCTGGGCAATGTGTTCGGCGCGGGTCTCGGCCATGGTGGGGACTCCAGAAGTGGGGAGCCCCCATCAGACGCGGATCGGCCGCAACGGGCCGTGACGCGGTTGTTCAGCCCGCGTGGCGGCCATGCCAGGCGTTCATCGCCAGCTCGAAGGAACGCAGGCGCGCACGATGGTCATACAGGTTGGCAGTAAGCATCAGCTCGTCAGGCTTGTGCCGCTCAACGAAAGCGGCGATACCCTCGGCCACCTGCTGCGGATCGCCCAGCACGGTGCAGGCCAGGGCCCGTTCCACGCCGAACTTTTCGTGCGGCTCCCAGAAGGCTTCAATGTCGTCGATCGGCGGCGGGATCTTGCCCGGCCGGCCGCGGCGCAGGTTGACGAAACTCTGCTGCTGGCTGGTGAACAGGCGACGCGACTCGGCCTCGCTGTCGCTGGCAACAACGTTCAGGGCCAGCATCGCGTGCGGCTGCTTCAACGTGGCCGAGGGGCGGAATTCGCGGCGGTACACCGCCAGCGCTTCGTCCATCACGTCCGGCGCGAAATGCGAGGCGAATGCATACGGCAGGCCCATCGAGGCCGCCATGCGTGCGCCAAACAGGCTTGATCCGAGGATCCAGGTCGGCACCCGCAGGCCACCACCCGGAACGGCCTGCACCGCCTGTCCAGGCTGGACCGGCTCGAAGTAGTGCAGCAGCTCGCGCACGTCCTGCGGGAACTGGTCGGCGCTGTCGAAATAGCGGCGCAGTGCACGTGCGGTCGGCTGATCGGTGCCCGGCGCACGGCCCAGGCCAAGGTCGATGCGGTCCGGATACAGCGAGGCCAGCGTTCCGAACTGCTCGGCCACCTGCAGCGGGGCATGATTGGGCAGCATGATGCCGCCCGCGCCGACCCGGATGCGTTGGGTGCCACCGGCAACATGACCGATCAGCACGGCGGTGGCGGCACTGGCGATGCCGGGCATGTTGTGGTGTTCGGCCAACCAGTAGCGGCGGTAGCCCAGCGCATCGGCGTGCTGGGCCAGTTCCAGCATGTTAGCGAAGGCGGCGGTGGTGTCACTGCCCTCGCAGACCGGGGCCAAGTCAAGGATCGACAACGGGATCATCAGGCGCTTTTCCGTCACAGGATCACCTCTGCATGGGGGCGGCCGGGCGCAGCGGCCAGTGACGGTGGCGGGATGCTGATTCCCGTAGGGCGGGTTCAGCGCCCACCGCGCTTGGTCCGGTAGAGCCGGCCGCTGGCCGGCGGGCAACGTGCCCTGGCAGCCGGCCAGCGGCCGGCTCTACAGGGCAAGCGTCAGAACGCGCTGGGGCGCGGCTCGGGCAGTGGCTGGTCGACCATCGGCTTCAGCTCGGCATCCAGCGCCACGCGCTCATCGAACACGAAGCAGCGGCCTTCGTAGCCTTCGCCGCCCACCTCCTCGAAGTAGCCGAGGATGCCGCCATCGAGCTGCAGCACATTGTCCATGCCGTCATTGACCATCCACAGCGCGGCCTTCTCGCAGCGGATGCCGCCGGTGCAGAAACTGACCACGGTGCTGTCCCGCAGCGCATCGCGATGCGGCGCCAGCGCCTCGGGCAGGTCGGTGAACTTGCGGATGGGCAACACCAGCGCATCCTTGAAGGTGCCGTACTCCACTTCCTGCAGGTTGCGGGTATCGAGCATCACCACCGGCTTGCCGGCGTCATCATGCCCCTGCCGCAACCAACGCTGCACGGTGGCCGGATCAACCGCTGGTGCGCGCGGATAGTCCAGCGGCTGGCCGTCATCGCGGCGGAAGCTGATGATCTCGTCCTTCACCTTGGCCTTCAGCCGCGCGAACGGCTGATGCTTGCTCAGGCTGGTCTTGACCCGCATGTCGGCGAAACGCGCATCGGCATGCAGCGCTGCATAGAAGCCCTCAACCGCCTCCGGCGCCCCCGCCAGAAACAGGTTCAGTCCCTCGCCCGCCACCAGGATCGTGCCGCGCAGCTGCGCCGTCTCGGCAAGGGCCAGCAGCTGGTCGCACAGGGCCTGGGGGGCGTCGATGACGGCGAAATGATAGGCAGCGGTATTGGCGATCATCCCGCAATTTTAGCGCCTCCCGCCCGCACAGACAGATTCAGGGGTCAGAGCCCTCTGCGCGGCAGAGGGATCCGACCCCGGCAGGTACCCAGAACTTGTCAGAGGCGGGGCGGTGTGGGCAGGCGGGACCGTTGGCGCCATGGGCCCGAGGCATGCCTCGGGCGGGTTGGGCAGGACGCCCAACCCCGGTCTTGCCGTGTGCGTAGGACAGCGCACACGAGCAAGGCGCCATCGAGCCCCCAGGGGTGAGGCGCTTTGCTTGCGAAGCACTGCTTCGCAAGCGCCCGAACGCACAGCCGCCAGCGGCTGGGCCGGACCGCGAAGCGGGGTCTACGGCGTGTCCCGCCTGCCCACACCGCCGCGCCATCCCACGGAAACCAGCTTTTGACGTTGCCGTTGCCTCTGCGGGTGCCGGGTGCAACCCGGCCGCGCCCCCTTACCCCCGCAACAGCACGAACGGCAGCAACACCAGTGCCGCCGCACCGGCCATCGCCAGCAGCACCAGCACCACATAGGCCGGCCGGCGCCGGAACAGGCTGCCGAATGTCTCCGCCGTCCCCTCGCGCAATGCCTGCTCGCGTTCAGCCCGCACGCGCACGCCGCGCGCCGCCTGGTACTCCGCCATCAGCGCCTTCGCACGCGGATGATCAGCGTCGTCGCGCAGCCACAGGCCACCATTGGAAATGCCCCACGGGCTGGGTTCGGTGCGATACCAGGCGATGCCGTGCTGATCGAGCAGCGTGCAGACATCGGCATATTCGTCGTCGCCGACATTGCGCAGATTGAGCAGGAGTTTTGCCATGGCCCCATGATACCCGGCGCCGATGCGCTACCCTTGCCGCCCTCGCCCCGCGCCCTTCTGGAGACGCCCGATGCGCCGCCTGCTGCTTCCCCTGCTGCTGTCCCTCGCCGCCGCTGGCTGCTCGACCGAACCATCCGGCCCGCCGCCCGGCGGCACGCTGACGACCTTCGAGCGGATCGATACCGTGCCCGGCACCGGCGCCGAAGCCATCGCCGGCAACAAGGTCACGGTGCACTACACCGGCTGGATCTACGACAACCGTACCGAGACCAAGCACGGCAAGACCTTTGACAGCTCCTTCAAGCACGGCGAGCCGTTCACCTTCGCGCTCGGCGCCGGCCAGGTCATCCGCGGCTGGGACGAGGGCGTGGCCGGCATGAAGGTCGGCGGCAAGCGCACGCTGATGATTCCGCCGGACTACGGTTACGGGGACCGCAAGGTCGGCCCGATTCCGGCGGGCTCGTCGCTGGTGTTCGACGTCGAGCTGCTCGATGTCAAACCGTAATGCCGCCATGCCCCATCGGGTGGTCGTCATTGGCGGCGGCCCGGCGGGCCTGTTCGCCGCCGAACGCCTGCGTGCCGCTGGGCTGGAGGTCGACCTGTACGAGGCCAAGGGGTCGCCTGGCCGCAAGTTCCTGATCGCCGGCAAGGGCGGCCTCAACCTCACCCATTCCGATCCGCGGCCGTTGTTCGACAGCCGCTACCGCGAGCAGGCCGCTGTGGTCGGCAGCTGGCTGGACGGCTTCGACGCACAGGCACTGCGTGACTGGGCCAACGGCCTGGGCGTGGAAACCTATGTGGGCAGCTCCGGCCGCGTGTTCCCGGTCGACCGCAAGGCGGCGCCGCTGCTGCGCGGCTGGGTGCGCCGGTTGAAGGAACAGGGCGTGCGCCTGCACGCCAACCACCGTTGGATCGGCTGGAGCGACGACGGCGCCCTGCGCTTTGCCACCGATGCGGGCGAAGTCGATGTCCGCGCCAATGCCACCGTGCTGGCGATGGGCGGGGGCAGCTGGCCGCAGCTGGGCAGTGATGGCGCCTGGGTCGTGCCACTGCAGGCGCGTGGCGTGGACATCGCGCCGCTGCAGTCAGCCAACTGTGGCTTCGACGTGGACTGGACGCCGTTCTTTGCCCAGCGCAATGCCGGCGCACCATTGAAGCCGGTGATCGCGCACTGGATCGACCTGGCTGGACAACCGCGGTCGCTGCAGGGCGAGTGCGTGGCCAGCGAATATGGCATTGAAGGCAGTCTGGTCTACGCGTTGGCCGCCGACCTGCGCGAGACCATCAACCGCGATGGCCACGCAATGCTGTGGCTGGACCTGGTGCCCGGTCGCGACGAGGCGCGCCTGCTGGCCGACCTGTCACGTCCCCGCAAGGGCCGAAGCTTCGGCGAGCACCTGCGCCGCCAGGCGGGTCTGGATGCGGTGAAGGCCGCACTCGTGTTCGAGATTCTTGGCAGGGAGGCCGGCAACGACCTGCCGGCTGTGGCTGCCACGCTCAAGCGCCTGCCGCTGCGCCTGCTGCGCCCAAGGCCGATGGCCGAGGTGATCAGCACCGCCGGTGGCGTGCGCCTGGATGCGCTGGATGACGGCCTGATGCTGCGGGCCGTTCCCGGCGTGTTCTGCGCCGGTGAAATGCTGGACTGGGAAGCCCCCACCGGCGGCTACCTGCTGACCGCGTGCTACGCCAGTGGCCGGCGTGCCGCCGAGGGCGTGATCGGTTGGTTGGCGGAGCGGTGACGCCTGCGGGGTAGCGTCGAGCCCATGCTCGACGCCACATCACCACGGCCTGCGCATGCTCACCGAGGCCAACGCCACACCGCTGGGATGCGCATAGGCTTCCTCACGCACGCTGACAAAGCCCTGCCGTTGATAGAACGGCACGGCATTGAGCGACGCCGACAGCACCACCTCGCGCTCACGATCGGCCATTGCCAACAGGCGCTGCATCAGCGCCTGGCCGATCCCCTCGCCGCCACGATCGGGATTGACAAACAACGCGTCGACTTCATTGGCATCGACATCAAAGACGCCGAAGCCGAGCAGGCCACCCTGCCCGTCCTCGGCCACCACGCATCCGCCCTGCGACAACAGCCGCGCGTACTGCGACGGTGGCGGCGAGGCCGACCACGGTGCAATGACCTCGGGAGGGTAATGGCTGATGCAGGTTTCGCGCACACAGCGCGTGCGCAGCGCCCACAGCGTGGCGACATCGTCGATGCTACCGGTCCTGAACTGCATGGCGCCTCCTTGTAGCGCCGAGCCCATGCTCGGCTGCCTTTCTGTAGAGTCAAGCCATGCTTGACTGCTTTTCAATCAGTCATCGCGAGGTCGGAACGAAGAACAGCCGAGCATGGGCTTGGCTCTACAACATCACGCTACCGCGACTTGCTGGCGCGCAGAGCCTGGATCTTCGGCGGCGGCTGGAACGAGTCGCTGCGCGCATCGGCCCAGAATGCATGGAACACCGCATGGTCGGGCACCTTGTGCAGCAGCTCGCCCGGTTCCAGGTAACGGTAAAGCGACGCCAGCGAACGGATTTCCACCGGCGACACGCGACGCAGGATGTGCTCCGGCCCCAGCTCGGCCGGATCGTTCAGGCCCGCCGCGCACAACAGTTCCTTCAAGGCATGCAGCGTGTGCTCGTGATAGCTGTATACACGGGTGGCCTTGTCCGGTGCATCCAGATGCTTCCAGCGCGCGGGGTCCTGGGTCGCGATGCCGGTCGGGCACTTGTCGGTGTGGCAGCTCAACGACTGGATGCAGCCCAGCGCGAACATGAAGCCTCGGCCGGCATTGCACCAGTCGGCACCCAGCGCGATGGTGCGCGCGATGTCGAACGCACTGGTGATCTTGCCAGCGGCACCGATGCGGATGCGCTCGCGCAGGTCCAGGCCGACCAGGGTGTTGTGCACCAGCAGCAGTGCTTCATGCATCGGCACGCCGACATGGTCGACGAATTCAGCCGGTGCCGCGCCGGTGCCTCCCTCGGCGCCATCGACCACGATGAAGTCCGGCAGCAGCCCGGTTTCCTGCATCGCCTTGGCGATGCCGAACCATTCCCAGGGGTGGCCGATGGCCAGCTTGAAACCGACCGGCTTGCCACCGGACAACTCGCGCAGCCGGGCCACGAACTGCAACAGTTCGACCGGCGTCGAGAATGCCGAGTGACGCGACGGCGATACGCAGTCCACCCCCATCGGAACACCACGGGTCACCGATATTTCGGCGGTCACCTTTGGTGCCGGCAGCACGCCGCCGTGGCCCGGCTTGGCACCCTGCGACAGCTTGATCTCGATCATCTTGACCTGGTCATCGGTAGCGTTGGCGACGAAGCGCTCTTCGCTGAAACCACCCTTCTCGTCACGGCAGCCGAAGTAGCCCGAGCCGATTTCCCAGACCAGATCGCCGCCCATCTCGCGGTGGTAGGGCGAAATCGAACCTTCGCCGGTGTCGTGGTAGAAGCCGCCGCGCCGCGCACCTTCGTTCAATGCGCGGATCGCGTTGGCCGAGAGCGAACCGAAGCTCATCGCCGAGATGTTGAACACGCTGGCCGAATAAGGCTTGGCGCAGTTCGGCCCAATCAGCACGCGGAAATCATGCTTGGCAATGGAGGTGGGAGCCAGCGAATGGTTGATCCACTCGTAATCCACCGCGTAGGTACTGCGCAGGGTACCGAAGGGCACCGTGTCCATTTCGTTCTTTGCGCGCTGGTAGATCAGCGCACGCTGCTGGCGCGAGAACGGCACGTCCTCCAGGTCGCTCTGCACGAAGTACTGGCGGATTTCCGGGCCGATTGATTCCAGGCCATAGCGGAAATGCGCCATCACCGGATAGTTGCGGCGCAGCGTGCTGCGCTTCTGCAGCAGATCCCAGGTCCCCAGCGCCACCATCGCGGCAGTCAGGCCGACGCCCCAGTACCAGGCCGGCCAGATCGTGGCCAACCACAGGCAGATGGGAAACATCAGGATGGCGAGCAGGTAGACGATATACCGGTGCATGGCGTTCCTTGGTTGCAACTGCCTGCGAGTCTACCGCGCCGGCCGTCACCGGCGTTTACAGGCGACCGTCAACCACATTGCGCGGCCAGGCCGATTTCACGTCGTAGACGATGCCGCCGGGTGCCAGCAGCGCCTGGATTGCGGCGTCATCCATGGCTTTGAATCGGGCATGGGCCACTGCCAGGACTACGGCGTCGTAACTCCCCGCCACCGGCTCGGCCAGCCAGTGCACGCCCGCGTCGGCCAATGCCGCCGGGCCGACCCACGGGTCGCTGACCTCCACCTGTGCGCCGGCATCACGCAGGCGCTGCGCCAGTTCCAGCGCGCGGCTGTTGCGCAGGTCCGGGCAATCCTCCTTGAAGGTCACGCCCAGCACCAGGATACGCGACTGCGCAGGTACGCGGCCACGTTCGGCCAGCATTGCCAGCACACGCGACGCCACATGCTCGCCGACGCGGTTGTTGACCTGCCGCGCGGTGTGGATCAGGTCCGGGTGGTAGCCCACGCTCTCGGACTTGTGCAGCAGGTAGTACGGGTCCACGCCGATGCAGTGGCCGCCGACCAGGCCCGGCCGGAATGGCAGGAAGTTCCACTTGCTGCCGGCGGCGTCGAGCACATCCTGGGTGTCGATGCCGAGCCGGTCGAAGATCAGCGCCAGCTCATTGACCAGCGCGATGTTGACGTCACGCTGGATGTTCTCCACCACCTTGGCCGCTTCGGCCACACGCATTGACGGCGCCGGGAAGGTGCCGGCGGCGATGATGCGCTGGTAGAGGCCATCAATCACCGCAGCCACTTCCGGTGTCGACCCCGAGGTGATCTTGCGGATATCGGCCAGGCGGCGCTGGCGGTCGCCGGGGCTGACCCGCTCCGGGCTGTAACCACAGTAGAAGTCTTCGTTGAAGCGCAGCCCGGAAAGCTGCTCCAGCAACGGCACGCAGACCTCTTCGGTGGTGCCGGGGTAGACCGTGGATTCGTAGATCACCAGGTCACCCGCACGCAGGTGGCTGGCGATCAGCCGCGTTGCCGAACGCAGCGGCTCCAGATCGGGCTGCTCATAGGCGTCGATCGGGGTCGGCACGGTAACGATGTAGACATTGCAGGCATCGAGCAATGCCGGATCGCTGCCGTACTGCAACTGCTGTGCACTGGCCAGCTCATCGGCCTCCATTTCCAGCGTATGGTCCTGGCCGTCGCGGAGCTCGGCGATGCGATCAGCATCGATGTCGAAGCCCAGCGTGGGCCAGTGCCGGCCGAAGGCCACCGCCAGCGGCAGGCCCACGTAGCCCAGCCCGATCACCGCGAAGCGCGGCGCCGCTGCTGCCGCAAGCGGCGCGCTCAACGCCGCATCCCATGCAACGGCTGAAATCGCATGCGTACTGCCATGGGCATGGCCGACCTACTCATTCGCTTTGCCACTCCGGGAAGATCCATGCCAGAAAGGCTACAGCCTAACGGCCCGGGTGCCCGGCCGCCAAGGTGGGGTCAGGAGCCCAGTGCGACCGCGGCCGGCTCCAGTTCACCATCGGCGCCGGTCCAGGCCTGCAGCAGGCGCTCGAAGCCACCGCAGCCAAGCACGAAGCCCGGCCATGAGGCGTCGACGATCTGTACCAGCAGTTCTGCCTCAATGCGCCGGGTCCCCATCGACCAGCGCGGGAATGCCCGCTGCGCCACCGGCGCGCGGCACAGCACCTTCAGTTGTCCATGGCTGCGCGCATTGGCGATGCGCTGGTACACCGAATCGATGCCATCCTCCGGGCCTTCCAGGTACTGCAGGAAACGGCTGCCATCGAACATCAGCACACCCGTGACACCGGCTACTCGGTTGAATGCGGTGGCATCGGCCAGCAGGCGGTCAAGATCGGTTGTCTGCAGGTCGGCGCGGGCCTCGCTGGCATAGGCAATCGCGTGCAGCGACATCGGGTGGCTCCCCCCTGGGAACGATGCTTTGGACTATGACATGAATGGGAGCGACAGTTAAGCACACCGCCGCTCCACTGCAATCCGGTCGGGATTCCGCAGCTGGGCTACAATCGGCGCCGCGCTGCAGGCCCGGATGGCGAAACTGGTAGACGCATCGGACTTAAAATCCGCCGGGGGCAACCCCATGCCGGTTCGATTCCGGCTCCGGGCACCATCGCACTTTTCACGACGAACGTCAGATCGCACGCGAGTAGCGCGGCTGCTCGCAGGCCGCACGCAGGTACGGGTCGAAGCACATCGCCAGCAGCCGCAGCAACGGCCGTCCAGGCTCGCTGGCGCGCACTACACCGTCACGGTACTCGGCCAGACCGTCCTCCTGCAGCCGCTGCACCGAACGCAGGTCTTCGGCGAAGTACTGCTCGAAATCCACGCCATGGCGCTGGCCCAGCACCGCACCGTCCACTTCGCCCTGGCACATCAGCTGCTGGATCAGTTCTGCGCGCAGCTGGTCGTCGGCGCTGAGCGCCACGCCGCGCCACACCGGCAACTGCCCCTGGTCCACGGCATCCTCCCATGACGGCAGGTCGCGCGGATTCTGGCTGTAGGTGGCACCGATGTGGCTGATCGCACTCACGCCCAGGCCGAGCAGATCGGTATCGGCGTGGGTGGTATAGCCCATGAAATTGCGATGCAGCTGCCCGGCGCGCTGCGCGCGTGACAGATCTTCTTCCGGCAGTGCGAAGTGATCCATGCCGATGTACTGGTAGCCCGCAGTGGAGAGCCTCTCCACCGCCAGGCCCAGCAGCGCCAGCTTGTCTTCCGGCGAAGGCAAGCGGCGTTCGTCGATCTGCTTCTGTGCGCGGAACAGATGCGGCAGGTGTGCGTAGCCGTACACCGCCAGGCGATCCGGGCGCAATGCCAGCACCCGTTCCAGGGTGCGGCCAAACCCTTCCAGGCTCTGTCCCGGCAGCCCATAGATCAGGTCGACGTTGACCGAACGCATGCCGCTGTCGCGGCAGGCCTGCAGGATGTCCAGCGTCTGCTGCACGCCCTGCACGCGGTTGATCGCTTCCTGTACCTGTGGGTCGAAATCCTGCACGCCCAGGCTGGCGCGGTTGAAGCCCAGCCGCGCCAGCATGGCGACATCGCGGGTATCGATGAAGCGCGGATCGAGTTCGATCGAGAAATCGCGCTGCGGTGAATCGCTGAAATCGAAGCGCCGGCGCAGCCCTTCCACCAGCGTGGTCATCGCCTCGGCCTCGAGGAAATTCGGCGTGCCACCGCCCAGGTGCAGCTGGATGACTTCACGGCCGTCCTCGAACTGCGGCGCCAGCAGGTCGGCCTCGGCCAGCACGCGCGCGACGTAGCTGTGGCCACGGCCGCGGTCGCGGGTGATCACCCGGTTGCAGCCGCAGTAGAAGCAGGGACTGGAGCAGAACGGTACATGCACGTACAGCGACAGCGCGCGGGCCAGCTGGTTGCTGTCGGCGATTGCCTGGCGCAGCGCCGGCGCATCGAAGCCATCGTGGAAGTGAGGCGCGGTCGGATACGAGGTGTAGCGCGGCCCCGGCCGGTCATGCCGGCGCAGCAGGTCGGGGTCGAAGGTCCAGGCAAGACCGCCGGCGGCGGGTGAGAACGTGTCCATGCCGCCAGCATCGCGCCGGGCGGACGCCACCGCCTTGACCCAGATCAATCGCGGGTGGGGATTTCCAGCACCGGCAGGCCGACCTGCGGCCAGCGCAGCATCTGGTAGCGCTTCCAGAAGGTGTCACCGATGCGCGCGGCCACGTCGTTGGCCAGCGCCTGCATGGGCGGGTTGCCGCACTCGGCGGTGGTGATCCGGAACAGCACCAGCCAGCGGTCGAACAGGTCCTTGTCCAGCTCGATGGCCATGTGCTTGGACATCGGCGAGCCCTTGAAGCGGCGCGTGCCGCGCAGCATTGCCGACCAGAAATCGACCAGCTGCGCCAGATGTTCCGGCCAGTCGTGGACGTGTGCCTCGAACACAGGCCCCAACCGCTCCTCCTCGCGCACGCGTGCATAGAAGTCGTGGACCAGGCGGGTCACTTCCTGCTCAGTGCACAGCCCGGGCGAGGCGACGGGCAGGACAGGCGGCGATATTGCGTTCATCGGGGTATCCAAAGCTTGCCGGCAGTGTGCCGTAGCCGGCCGGCACCGCCGTTGATCCAGATCAATGTCGGCGCAGTCCGCTGCACCTAGTCTGGCATTCCTGCAGGAAGCATGCCCTGCGGATGCTGCGCCAGCCTCGGCGGAGTATACGCGCCGCCCTCATTCCGACCCGGGACAGCATGAACAGACCCTCTCCCAGCCGCCGCCAGCAGCTGATCCAGCACTGGGGCGCCATCCTCTGGCCCAGCTTCATCGCTGCAGGCCTGGCCAGCGTGGTGTTCTTCGCCTTTGTCGACCCGCTGCGTCTGCAGGCGATCAGCTTTCCGGGTACGGCGATCAGCCGCGAACTGGGCTATACGGCAGGATTCTTCATGTTCTGGTCGGTGACCGCACTGTCCAGCGCGGTCACTTGGTACCTGCAGCGACCGATGCCAAGCGACGACGACGACGAGCTGCCGCTGGGATGAGTACGGCCTGCACCGGAATCCCACGCCGCTGGCATTGGCGCGCCGCACTCAGCATGCTCTTGCTGGCCTTGTTCTATGCCCTGCCATGGCTGCGCTGGAATGGGCGGCAGGCCCTGCTGCTGGACATCAACGCACGGCGCTTTGACCTGTTTGGCTGGACATTGTGGCCCGGCGATGTTGGCGTGCTGATAGGGTTGCTGGCGGTGCTGGCGGTGGGCCTCGCGCTGCTCACCCACCTCGTCGGCCGCATCTGGTGCGGCCACGCCTGCCCACAGACGCTATGGCGCCGCGCCTTCGACTGGATTGCGCGCGCCATGGCCCGGGCCTTGCCAGCGCCCGCCGTGCGCCCTGCCACCCAGGTGGCATGGGGGCTGCTGTCGCTGTGGACCGGCATCACGTTCGTCGGTCTGTTCAGCCCGATCGAAGAACTGGTGGCCGCCGCGCCGCATGCCGGCTGGAGCGGCTGGGAAACGTTCTGGGTGCTGTTCTATGCCGCCGCCACCTGGGGCAATGCCGGCTTCCTGCGCGAGCAGGTGTGCCGTTCGCTGTGCCCGTTCGCGCGCCTGCAGCCGCTGCTGACCGATCCGCATACACCCCGCATGTTGTACGACGCGCGCCGCGGCGAACCGCGCGGCATGCGTCCGTCGGGGCTGGGGGGCGTGCTCGGACGCGGCCGTGGCCTGCTCGACCCGACCACCGCACAGGACTACGTGTTCCGCGCTGCACATCCGCTGCTGGCCGGACCGATGCCCACCTTCAGCGCCGACCGCCTGGGCGACTGCACCGATTGCGCTGCCTGTGTCAGCGCCTGCCCGATGCAACTGGATATCCGCCAGGGACCTCAGGCCGATTGCCTGGCCTGCGGCGCCTGCCTGGAGGCCTGCTCGCGGCAGCAGCACCAGGCCGGTTTCGGCCCGGGGCTGGTGCGCTACTGCAGTCCGCAGGCCATGGCCGGGCAACCGCGGCAATGGTGGCGACCGCGGACCCTGGCACTGCTGTCGATACTGCTGGCGCTGTTGGCCTGCGGCGCCTGGCGCCTGCTTTGAATCAACGGATCAACGCGGCCCGTTGGCGTGCGGCGGCACCAGCTGCGCACGTCGGACGATGCCCAGCTGCTCGATGATCAGCGCCATTTCATTGGTGACTTCGGTACGCTCGGTCCCCTGCGGGACCAGGCGGTCCAGCACCTGCTGGTAGGTATCCCAGAACGCCGGACCGCATCCGTGTTTGTGATAACTGGCTTCCAGTTCGCGGCGTACCCGTTCAGCCAAGCCATGCATGCCGTATTCCATACGACCTCCGTTGGACTTGTTCTGCATCGTTGACGGTCTACCGACTCACTTGCGAGCTACTGAAAGACTCCCGGGCTTCACGTCCGGTTGATCCCAATTAGTCATAGATTTCACGACAGGTCAATTACATACCGCGACTTTCGTGATCGAAATTATTAATCGTTCACGAAACCACATACGGGGAGACGGGGTGCCCGGATGGGCCGGACCCGACACACTGCCCCGATTTCCCCGGCCCCGCCCTGGTAGGCGCCATTGATGGGCCAGCCCCGTTTCATCGAAGTTTCCAATATTGCTAAGCATACTTAGCAAATGCCGCTTAGGGTGCTATATGCGACAAAAGGCGGCGCAGTTTAGGCTTACTCGCCCTGCGTATCCTCAGTCGCGGGGAACAGGTTGGGATAGCGCTGATGCAGGATGTATTGGCGTAGCGCAGGAATCGGGAAGTTCTTGGGCCATTGCGACACGGCAGATCGGCTTATGCCAAAAAAGCGCGCCAGTTCGGCATCGGTCCGGAAACCCAGCCGGGCGCGTACCTGCCCCTTGCTCCAGAATTCGGTCACGGTCGGTCCTTCTGTTAACCAGACTTATTCTTGGAACAAGGGAACTTTGCGATCCACGCGTTAAGCTGGCTTGCATAGATGAATACTCTCGGCCAACGACTCGCCATTGCCATGAAGAAAGCCGGGCACCCTCGCCCGGCCGATCTGGCCCGCGCCGCCGATTCGACGACGGCAACCATCAGCAACTGGCTCAACGACCATGTCAGCCCCGCCCATGTGAAGGCCGAACAGCTGTTCCGCATCGCCGATGCGGCCAAACTGGACGCGCGTGAACTGCTGTACGGCGTGAGCGGGCTTGGCGTCGGTGAGCGGGGCAATACCTATATCCCCAGCCAGGCCCACCTGGATGTCTGGCAGGACGCCTACGAACTGGTCAGCCATCTGGTGGAGGAGAAGGGATTGCAGATCGACCATCGCCGCCACGCGGCCCTGGACCTGCTGGCCTTCGAACTGCTGATGGACGGCTTCAGCCGCAGCAAGGTCATCCGGGTGCTGACGACCTCGATGACGTGAATGCACTACCACTGGTAGCATGGTCGCGGATGGGGATGGGGCTCCCCCGATAACCGCCCGAAAGGGCTGATGGCTCCTGCCAGGACGAACCGGTCTTCGTCGATGGCGGGCCGTGCCTGCCGTCGGCGTTCGCCATCAAATCAGCGAACCCGCAACCGAGGCATGTGATGCACGCATTGAACAATTATCTGCTGGTCTTCGTCGGCGGCGGGCTCGGCGCCTGCCTTCGCCATGCCTGCAACCTGATCGGTACGCGGGTAGCGGTCGGCAGCCCGTGGCCGTGGTCGACCTTCCTGATCAACATCAGCGGTGCACTGCTGATGGGCGCGCTGGTCGAAGCCTTCGCCCTGCGCAATGGCGCGTCGCCGCAGCTGCGCCTTCTGCTGGCCACCGGCGTCCTCGGCGGCTACACCACATTTTCTACCTACGCACTGGAAATCGGACTGCTGCTGCAGCGCGGCCAGCATGGCCTGGCAGCGTTGTACGCCGGCGGTTCGGTGGCACTGGGCCTGGTTGGCCTGTTCGGTGGCATGAAACTGGCCCGGCTGGTGCTGGGCTGAGGCTCAGCCCGCGCCGGCGCGGGCCTGTCCGCGCCACTCCCGCGGCGACTGTCCGGTATGTGCCTTGAATGCACGCGACAGTGCGGCTTCGCTGCCATAGCCGACGTCGTCAGCGATCCGCTTCAATGGGCGCCCCTGGCGCAGCGCCTGCTGTGCCAGGCCCACCCGCCAACCCTGCAGGTACTGGCCCGGGGTAGTGCCCATCGCCTCACGGAAACTGGCAGCAAAGACGCTGCGTGACATGCCGGCCACCTCGGCCAGGTCTTCCAGGGTCCAGGACTGTGCGGGCGCCTCATGCATCGCCACCAGCGCCAGCCGCAGCCGCGGATGCCCCAGCCCGGCAAACAGGCCACCACGCATCTCGCCCCCTTCCATCAGCTGCCGCAGCACCTGGATCATCACCACCTCGAACAGCCGGTTGACCATCGCCGCACGCCCGCAGCGCTGCTCGAAGGCTTCTTCGAACAGCAGCTCCAGCGCTGCGTTGCCGCCGTACAGATCGGCCAGCGGCAGGCAGATGAAATCGGGCAACGCCGCGCTGATCGGGTTGAGCCGCCCGCCCTCGAAATGCAGATTGGCGCAGGCCATGTCGGCGCCGTGCTGCGGATCGGTGCTGAACCGATGCGGCATCGGCCGTGGGTACAGCAGCAGGCTCGGCACCTCGACCTGGACGGTCTGCTGGCCATGGCTGACCTGCAGCGGGCCACGTCGCACCAGGTGCAGCTGCCCGGCGTCATCCTCGCCCGCCAGCGAGTTGATGCCGCACAGCGCGCCAGCATGGAACACTGTGGCAGTGACCGCAAAGCGGTCAAGCAGAATGGCGAGCCGGTCGACCATAACGGGACCCTGGGTAAAGTAGAAAGAAATCAAGGCGACACATCGTATCGGAATCCTCCCGTAGCGGACGTGATCGACTCGGGGAGCGGGCGCCCCCAGCCCGCCCTTCCTGCGGCAGTGCAGCGCGCGCAGGCTGCTGGCGGCGTCTAAGCTGACGCGATTCCCGGATGGAATGCCCGTGATGTGTCGATGGCTACGATGTGCCCTCAACCTCACCCTCGCCCTGCTATTCCCCGCGACACAGGTGATGGCCGCACCCGCTGCATCACCGCGCACGTTCAGTGGCGAGCTGCAGGGCGCCCCGTGGCGACTGGATGTGCCGCCTGACTGGAACGGTGACCTGGTGATGCTGGCGCATGGCTACGAGTCGGTAGGCATGCCACGTGCTACGCCAATGGCTGCCAATGACGGCACCACGCCACTGCTGGCTGCAGGCTACGCCGTCGCGCAGAGCGCCTATGCCAGCCAGGGCTGGGCGGTGGCCGATGCGATCACCGACATGGAACGCCTGCGCCGGCATGCAGTGGCTGAACTCAAGCATGTGCGCCATATCTGGATGCTGGGATTTTCGATGGGCGGCGCCGTGACCCTCGCCAGCCTCGAACGGTTCCCGCAACACTACGCCGGTGGGGTGTCGCTATGCGGCGCCAATCTCAGTGGCGAACAGATCGCGAATGATCTGCTGACCACGCTGGTCGCTTTCGATTATTTCTTTGCCAAGGCCGAAGGCCTGCCGACTGCGGGACTGGTCTCACGCGACGCGGCTGCGCTGCCGCAGGGCGAACTGTACCAGGGCATCTCCAATGCGCTGCAACGCAGCCCCTCGCATGCCGCGTTGCTGGCACAGCGGCTGCAGGTGTCCGCTGATGCACTGGCCGGCACGATCAGCCTGCATGCACTGGTCCTGCACGAACTGGCCACGCGCAGTGGCGGCATGCCGGTGGGCAACAGAGGGGTGGCTTACAGCGGCTTCGGTGACGACAGGGCGTTCAATGCCGGCGTGCAACGTGTCGATGCCGTGCCTGCCGCGCGGGCCGCTGTCCGCAGGGAGCTGGCATTGAGCGGTGCGTTGAGGCGACCGCTGGTGATCCAGTTCAACAACAACGACCCGACGATCGTGCCGCGCATGCAGACGGTGTATCCGCGGACGGCCGCTCGGGCCGGCGCCCGTCCGCTGCCACAGGTGCTGCCGCCCGTTGGCGAAGGCCATTGTGGCTTCTCCGGCGCGCAGATCATCGAGGCGTTGAAGGCCGCGCAGCGTTGAGCAATCGCGGCCCGCGCGCAGCTCAGCCGCCCAGCGTGCCCATGGTGAAGGTGTAGCCCGAGCTCATCAGGAATTCGCGCATGCGCATTTCCGCGCGCCGTGGCGAGGCCAGGTTGGCCGGCGCGTACAGGGCATACACCAGGCCCGACCCTTCAATATGCTCGCGGCGCACCCCGCAGCGGGCGGTTTCCGAGGCGATGACCCATCCGTCCTTCAGCCGATCAGGGCCAATGGATTGCCCGTTCTTCAAGCGGAAGGTCAACCAGCGCACATCTGCCGTGACTTTGCTCATTTCCGTTTCGCTCCGTGGCTGGAACGACGCGTGATGTCCTTGCTCGCCATTGCGGCTCCCTGAGACGTGGAACTCGACCATAGCGCCTTTCCATGTCGTGGCCGACTGAGACTGGCGACCCGGGCGTGGCGGACTGCTGCAGGTGATGCAGCGCGGCGTCGGAAAATGGCGGCGGCAGGGAGCGTCCTGCCGGCGCAGTTCACAGGCAGGGAACCCGACTCACGCAGCGCGGTCGCTGCCCTGGTTCAAGGCGTGCAGCGCATCGGCCAGCGCCTGGATTTCGGCACGCAGGGCCAGCCGCTGCAACCACCGCCCGGGGATTCCGCGCGAACCATGGAATGCGCCCGCCAGCTGCCCCGCAATGGCGGCCGTGGTGTCGGCGTCCTCGCCAAGATTGGCCGCCTCGAGTACGACGGCTTCAAAGGTGTCGTGGCGATCAAAGCACCAGAGTGCAGCTTCCAGACTGTCGACAACATAGCCATTGCCACGGATCTGCTCACGCGCGGCACCGCGGTAGCCGCCCGCCGCGATCTGCCGCAGCCGCGCGCTCTCGACAGGGACATTGCTGAGATCCAGCACCGCGTCACGGGTGCCACCTGCCAACGCCCGCTCCAGCGCGACCGCCAGCAGGCGGCACGCCTCCAGGCACTCCTGCGCAGCGTGCGTCGTTCGCGAACTCAGCTCGGCCATTGCCTGCAGGTCGGGAGTCCCGGCGTAGCGCAATGCCACCGGCGCCAAACGCATGATCGAGCCATTGCCAGCGCTGCGTGGGTCGTCACTACCCGCCAGCGGTTGGCCGTCCTGCAGGAACCGGTCGATGGCAGCCCGCGTTGCCATACCGATATCGAAGCACTCGCCGGTCGCACTCCAGTACCCATGCTGGTACCAGTTGGCGTAGCGGTTCATCTGATCGTGCACATCGAAGGTGTCACAACGCACCAGGCTCTCGGCCAGGCACATCGCCATGGAGGTATCGTCGGTCCATTGCCCCGGCTGCAGCTGGAACGGCCCACCACCCACCATGTCGGTGATCGGGATGAAGCTGCCACGAGGCTTGAACTCCAGCGTGGTACCGACGGCATCGCCGCACGCGAGGCCGAGCAAGGCGCCGCGGAAGTGATCAATCTGGTTCATCACACGAGTGTAGCGCCACCGCATCTGCCATGACTGACTGCCGAGCGGTGATCGCGCGAGCGGGGAATCGATCGCAGCCAAACAAAAAAACCCTGACCGGAGTCAGGGCTTTTCAATTGGAGGCCTCAAGCGGAATCGAACCGCTGTAAACGGATTTGCAATCCGGTGCATAGCCACTCTGCCATGAGGCCAACGTACTGCGCGCCAGGAACGTAGCCCTGACAAGACAAAACCCCAAGATGGGGCCTGTCGGAACATGGAGCGGGAAACGAGACTCGAACTCGCGACCTCAACCTTGGCAAGGTTGCGCTCTACCAACTGAGCTATTCCCGCGTAAGCCGACATGCTACCGGAAATCCGGAAAACACACCAGCGATTTCACTTTTCTGACTGCGCGTAAAGCCTTGTGGCCCAACGTGCCCCGCCTTGCCGTGGCGGGAGAAAAACAAGGCCCCTACCGGGGCCCTGTAGAATCTGGAGCGGGAAACGAGACTCGAACTCGCGACCTCAACCTTGGCAAGGTTGCGCTCTACCAACTGAGCTATTCCCGCAGATTCCATTCGACCTGCGTCGAAGGAGCGCTATTGTGTCCAAATTCCTTCACGCCGTCAACAGTCTTCACATCATGCGGTCACGGGCGTCCGCACTGGGTTACGCTGCCCCGCCCAAGCACGGACACCCCCGATGCCGAGACGCTACGTCCGTCTGTTCTGGTTGCTGGTCGCGCTGACCTGGTTGGCGCTGATCGCCGCACTTGTCAATGCTGGCTTCACTCCGGACTACTGGCTGCTGCATCGCCTGGAAGGCGCCCAGCTGCCCTATCCGACCAGCACCGTCATCGTGTTCGCGTTGCTGGGCACGGTTGAACTGGTGGTGGCGGCACTGATCGTGCGCCCGTGGAAACTCAAACGCCTGTGGCTGCGCCTGCTTATCGCCTTCGCCCTGCTGCTGGTGTGGTCGATACCGTGGATGCTGTCGGCGATGCACCAGCCGCCGGTACAAGGCATGCACCTGCTGTGGTTGCTGCTGCTGGACGTGGGATTGCTGCTGGCGCTGTGCGTGGTGTCGGCGGTGAGCGCGTGGCGGGCGCTCTGGCGGCGCAGGTCACCACAGACTCCCCCGCCGCAGCGCTAGAGGCCTACTTCCGGAACTCCACCCGCACATGCTGGCCGAAGCGCGCCTTGGCTTGCCCGTCGAACTCCAACACGCACTCCACCACCTTGGCCACGCCACGCCCTGCATCTTCAGGCAGGCGTGCCTGCGCGAACACAGGGCTGATGCGTACCACGCGTGCGGTCGGCAGCGTGCCGGTGTTCTCGGCACCATCACTGTCCGGTACCACCGCCGCTTTCATGCCTACCTGCACCGCATCGGCGTAGGCGGCGCTCAGTTCGGCGCGCACCTGCAGCGGGCGCGCCGGCAGCAACGAGATCGCCGGCTTGCCCGCCTGCACGAAGGCACCGACGCCCGGCACCTGGCCGACCACGGTGCCGGCTTCCGGCGCGCTCAACGACATCTGCTGCAGTTTCAGCTTCGCGTGCTCCAGCTTGTGCTGCGCCATGTCGACCTGCGCACCGGCCACGTCGACATCGGCGCGCACGCCGGCCAGCTGCTGTTTGGCTGCATCAGCCTGCTGGTTCGAGGACACGCCTTCGCTGGCGCCCGTGGACAGGCGAGTGGCATTGCGCTCCAGTTCGCGCAGCTGCGCCTGGCTGCCCTTCAGGCGGTCATTGGCCAAGGCCAGATCGGCGCTGGCCATCGCCACCTCCTGCTGCAGCAGGGCACCATCCAGAGACAACAACAGCTGCCCCTTCTTCACCGTGGCGCCTTCCTTCACCGGTGCGGCGATGATCGAGCCATCCACCGGCGGTGCCAGCGCGATCAGGCCACCTTCGACGTCAATGATGCCCCGCGCCACGGCGACCTTGCCGGCGGCGGCAGTACCCTCCTTGCCTGGGGGAGCCGATGCAGCGGTGGGCGCTTCCCTGGAACAGGCGCCGAGCAGCAGTGCCGCGGACAGGGCCAGGCTGAGGGGAAGCAGATGCGACGTCTTGGTCATGGGGCGGACTCTACGGTTTCGTTCTGGCGGCGGTCATCACGGACCATGCCGTCTTCCATGGCGATCACCCGATCGGCATGCCGGATCAGGCGCGGATCGTGGCTCACGCACAGCACGGTGGCGCCATGCGCACGTGCGTAGCGATGCAGGATGTCGATCACGCGCTGGCCGTTCTCGGCATCCAGCGCGCTGGTGGGTTCGTCTGCGAAGATCAGGGTCGGCGACTTGGCAAACGCGCGGGCAACCGCCACGCGCTGTTTCTCGCCACCGGACAGCTGCGCCGGGCGCATGTGGCTTCGATGGCCGAGGCCGACTTCTTCCAGCGCCTTGCGGGCCAGCGGCTCGCTTTCGCGATTCCGCATGCCGCGGTATCCCAGTGGCAGCTGCACCTGCTCCAGCGCGGTCAGTGCCGGGAACAGGTTGAAGCCCTGGAACACGAAGCCGACATGGTGCAGGCGGAAACGCTCCACTTCACTGCGGGTCATGTGGCCCACGTCCTGGCCCAGCGCGTGCACGTGACCGCCATCGGGCGCGGACAGGCCGGACAGCAGCGACAGCAGCGTGCTCTTGCCGCAGCCGGACGGGCCGGATACCAGGGTCAGCTCGCCGGGATAGATGTCCAGCGACAGGCCACGCAGCACCGGCACCTGCACATCACCGGACATGAAGCCTTTTTCCAATGCGTCGGCCTGCAGGGTCGGGGCGACGGTGCGTGCGGAAGTCATCGGCCGGTCCTCAACGCAGCAGCAACGATGGATCGGAGCGGACGACACTGCGCACCGCCATGATGCTGGAGAGCATGGCCATCACCGCCACCAGCGCCACGCAGCCGAGGATCACCATCGGCGTCAGCTGCACCGGTACGCGCTGGGTCTGCGCGATCAGCAGCACCACGGTACTGAACGCCGCCGCCAGCAGCATGCCCACGCCACCGATCAGCAATGCCTGCTCGAACACCACCCGTGCCAGCGCATAGCGGCCTGCACCGAGTGCATTGAGCGTGGCGTACTCGCGTACCGAGCCGGCCACCACCGAGGCGAACGACTGGTTGGTGATCACCGCACCGACGAAGCAGACGATGACGGCCATGAACAACACGGCGATACCTGCGCCGGTATCGAACAGCCAATACTGCTGCGAACGGCTGGCGAACGCTGGCGCGGTCCAGAACTCGACCGGTGTGGCCTGGCCCATCGACGCGGCCAGGCGGTCACGCACGCGGTCGGCCAGTTCCGGCGAGCGCAGGCCCGCCACGAAATAGGTGCTTCCCTCGTGTGGGTCGGTGCCGGCGATGGCGCGCGCGGTGTCCAGCGAGGCCAGTACATTGACACCGCCAAGGCCCCGCAGGCCCGGTTGTGCAGCGACCACGCGCACCGCCTTGCCATTGATCCAGGCACGGTTGTTCTGCAGGTCCACGCCCAGCGTATCCAGATCGGCGCTGTCGACGATCACCGCACCCGGCTCGCGCAGCTGCGCGCGCAGGTTGGCAGGGAGGATGCGCGCGAACATCATCGCATCGTCCCGGGTGGAGATACCGGACAGGTACACCGACACATTGCCGGTGCCCTGCGCGCCGGATCGCCATTCGCCATCGACCCACTCGTAGGGCTCGACGCGGGTGACATCCGGGTCCATGCGCAGATGGCTTTCCACATCCGCGCTGATTGCATGGCCGTAATTCACACTCTGGGTGCCGGGGAAACCGGCCCAGATATCAGCCGAGGACGCTTTCACATAGATCGCAGCGGTACCGAAGATGCCCAGCACCAGTGCGGCCTGCACGATCAACAGCACACCGGCGAAACACATCGCCAGCACCACCGGCAGGAACCGGCGCCACTCATAGGCCAGGGTCTTGCGGGCGAGTGCGATCATTGGGGTTCGCCCTCACCCTCGGCAGGCAGCGGGGCGCCGCCGAGGGCGCGGTACAGCGATGCAAAGGCCAGCACGCGCGCACCCTGCGCAGCGATCAGATCAGCCTGCGAGGCGAGTGCGGCGCGTTGCGTGTCGAGTCCATCGAACTCGCTGGACAGACCCAGCTGCACCTGCCGCGCCTGGCGCTTGACCTGCTGCCCGGCGGCGTCGTTGGCCGCGCGCAACGACTGGATGCTGCTGTCCTGCCGCGCCAGGCTGCCCAGCGCGCCTTCCACTTCGCTCACGCCTTCCAGCACCGCCTTGCGGTATCCCAGCAAGGCGGCATCCAGCTGCTTTTCATTGGCATGGAAGCGCGCGCGACGCTGGCCCCAGTCCCATAGCGGAATATCGATGTACGGGCCGATCGACGGGCTCGAATCGGAATTGGAGCGGGCGTTCTGGGTGAGGTTGTACGCGTACAGGATGGAGCCGCCAAGGCTGACCCGTGGATACATCGCTGCGCGCGCCGAACCCTTGCTGGCCGCTGCCTGCATCACCTCTGATTCGGCCAGCAGGATCTGCGGGCGGTGGCGCAGCAGATCCGCAGGGACCTGCTGCAGCGAGAATGCACCGAGCTTCGGCGGCGCGCGGTACGCGCGCCAGGCGGGATCCGGCCCGTCACGCCCCAGCAGCAGCGCCAGCGCGCGGGCCGCGTTGTCCGCATTTTCGCGGGCCTGCGCCGTCGCTGCCCGGGTCGCCGCCTGGCGCGCGCGCAGGCGTTCCAGCTCGCCCGGCTCATCCAGGCGCAGGCGCAGGCGAACCCGTGCCAGTTGTTCGCCGCGATCATCCACGGCCTGCTGTCTGACCAGCAGATCCTGCTGGGCCTGCGCTACGGTCAGGTCCAGATAGCTGCGCACCACGTCGGCAATCACCGCCACTTGTGCGGCATTGCGCAACGCCTCGGCATTACCGGCCGAGGCCTGCGCGCTGAGATGGGCACTCTCGGCGGCGCCGAACAGGCCCAGGTCCCAGATCGCTTCGATGCCCGCGTGGAAATAGGTGTCGACCGCGGCGGCGTCCTGTACCTGCTTGGCGCTGGCCGAGATCTCCGGCAGGAAGCGCGAATCCGAGGTGCCGGCGACGATCCGCACTGCCTGCAGGCGCAACGTGGCCTGCTGCAGATCAAGGTTGCCGGCGATGGCTTGATCGACCAGGCCGTCCAGCGCCGGGTCGGCCAGCACCTTCCACCACTGCCTGGCCTCCACCGCCACGCCCTGGCCCTGCGGCACCTGGGTCCAGGTGCTGGGGGTGCGATCAGGCAGGTCCGGAGCCGGCACCGACATGCAACCTGCCAGCGCCAGGCTGGTCAGCAGTGCGCCCGGGCGCAGCAATGCCTGCAGGGAGAGTCCGCGCCCGGTCCTGGGCACTGCCACTGGAGTGATACGCCTGACCACCAGCCCGCCAACGTGTAGAAGGAGCATGAAGGCTACCGTGCGATTGTGGAGCGAACATGGAGAATTGGTCCGAAAACGGTCACAACACGCGTGCGGTTCAGGCAACGATGGTGTTGGCCTTTCGCCAGCCTTTCAGTGCATGCGACGCGCGGAACGCTGGTGCAACATCCAGGCCATTGCGTCTTGTTGACGCGCTCTCCGCTTCCCTCGCCTGCGGTCGTCCCCACGACCGATGCGTCCCGCCATTCCGATTGCGACACTGACCTCGGATTCGTCACGCCGGGCGAGTGATATCACGCCCGCTATGAAGATGCTGTGGCGCGACTGTAGCGGCCCCTGCCGCCAACATCATGACAAATGAAAAACGCCCCCTTTCGGGAGCGTTCTTCATGAATCTGGAGCGGGAAACGAGACTCGAACTCGCGACCTCAACCTTGGCAAGGTTGCGCTCTACCAACTGAGCTATTCCCGCAGATTTCGTTCGACCTGCGTCGAAGGAGCGCTATTGTGTCGATATTGCTGCACGGCGTCAACAGGAATTTTTACGGGAAGCGAGGAACGGCGCCCAGGCACGCCTGCCGGCACCCTTCACGCGCGCACGCCACGACGATGGAAATAGATCTGCTCGGCGATGCGCCGCGTGGCGGACGTATGCAGCAGCGCGTTGAGCGGCCAGTCGGCCTGCAGATGATCCATCGCCCAGCGCAGCAGACGCTTGCCGTGGAATGCCGGCGCCACCTGCCGCGCCACCCGTTCCGCTTCCGGCCCTTGCCCACGCAGATGGCGGGCAATCGCCTCGCCGACCGCCCAGCCGTGCCGCCACGAGGAGTGAATGCCCCCGGCGGACAGCGGCGAGACGATGCCCGCCGCGTCGCCGGTCAGGATCAGGCGCTGGCCGGTGATCGGCCCGTCCGGCCGGCCGCAGGGCACCAGGCCGGCGCGGGTGGCCGAGGGGCGCGCCGAAGGCGGAATGTTGACCACACCGCGCACGTGGTCGAGGAAACCCTCAATGTCCGGCGGCCGCACCCGTTGCGGATCGTGACGCAGCGCCAACCCGACCTGCAGACCGCTCGGATTCTGGGCGACCCAGCCGATGTAGCCCGGGGCGTAGCGCTTGCTGACGAAGCAATGCAGCGCATCGCCCTGCACCACCTGCTGACCGGCGAACTCACGTTCTACGCCGTAGAGGTTGTCACGTACCTGGCCGAGGCCAGTGCGCCGGGCCACGCGTGAGCGCGCGCCATCGGCGCCAACCAGATAGGCGCAGCTCCCTGCCCCTTCCACCTGCCAGCCGTCACCGCGGCGACGGGCGTCGGTGAAGGACTGCTGCAGGCGCAGGTCGACGCCGTTCGCGTGCAGTTCGCTGGCCAGCCAGCGCATCAGGTTCGGCGTATCGGTGGTGAGTAAGTAGTAACCCGGTGCGGCCAGCAATACGCTGCGCAGGTTCGGCGCATAGAGGCGCACGTTGGCGACCCGTTGCACCAGATGTTCGGGCATGCGCCCCAGCCAGGTCTGCTCCATCGCTTCCTTCACCACGATGCCGGTGGTGTGCAGCCGCCCGCCGGGGTCGGCCTTGCGTTCCACCACGCAGACGCGCAGCCCGTACTGGACAGCGGCCAATGCGCAGGCGGCACCGGCGAAACTGGCGCCGACGATGACCACATCATGGTCGTAGGCGGAAGGAGTTTGGGGCATGGCTGCATCGCTCTGGAGGAACACAGATGCAGCTTCGAACTGGCGCGTGGCGAGGCGAAGGAGTGGCGGTGAAGTGGGGATGAAGCAGGCGCCAGGCAAACGAAAAACGCCCCCTGTCGGGAGCGTTCTTCTTGAATCTGGAGCGGGAAACGAGACTCGAACTCGCGACCTCAACCTTGGCAAGGTTGCGCTCTACCAACTGAGCTATTCCCGCTTGGGAGGCGAAATTCTACCTGTTCCAAGGATGGCGTCAAGCGCTTTTTCTCAGGGTCTGCGAGGCACCTTGCATTGCGTATCCACGCATGGCGTGGATCTACTACAGGATTCCCACAAACCGATGGATCCGCACCATCGGTGGACGCAGCATTTCCAGTAGATCCACGCCATGCGTGGATGGGCGCATCAATGGGGTCAGAGCCCTTTCCTTCGGAAAGGGATCCGACCCCGGGGCTCAGTTGCCCAGCTTCTTCTGCCGTGCACGCTCGCGCGCGGCGCGCTCGTCATCGCGCAGGCTCGGCCAAGCGGCGTGCAGGTACTGCAGGCCCGACCACAGGGTCAGCACCGCGGCAATCGCCAGGGTCCAGTCGCCGATGTGGAACACCGGCCAGCCCATCCAGATGTCTTCCACCGGCACGTTCGGCGCCACCGAATACAGCAGGCACAGCAGCGCGACCATCTGCGCGGTGGTCTTGATCTTGCCGATCATCGCCACGCGCACCTTGGCGCGCTGGCCCAGCTCGGCCATCCACTCTCGCAGCGCCGATACCGCGATCTCGCGGCCGACGATCACCGCCGCCCAGAATGCCATCCACGGCGTCGGATGGCCCTGCACGATCAGGAACAGCGCTACTGCCACCATCAGCTTGTCCGCGACCGGGTCGAGGAACGCGCCGAAGGCCGACTCCAGCTGGTAACGGCGTGCGATCCAGCCGTCGAGCCAGTCGGTGATCGCGGCCAGGCCGAAGATCGCCGCCGAAGCGAAGTTGGTCCAGGTGTAGGGCAGGTAGAACACCAGCACCAGCACCGGGATCATTACGATCCGCAACAACGTCAGCCAGGTGGGCAGGGTCAACTTCATGCTTGCGTGCTTCTCTCTCTACTCGGCCGCATCAGGCGTGGCCAACCCGTGCAGGTTAGCGTAGATACGTGCCGCGAGGGCGTCATTGATGCCTTCCACCTTGGCGATTTCCGCTTCGCCAGCGGCTTTCAGGCCCACAAGACCGCCGAAATGCTTGAGCAGGCTGGCGCGGCGGCGCGGCCCGATGCCGGGGATATCCTCCAGCTTGCTGGTCATCCGCGCCTTCTGCCGGCGGCCGCGGTGGCCGGTGATGGCGAAGCGGTGCGCCTCGTCGCGCACCTGCTGGATGAACTGCAGCGCCGGGTTGGCCGCGCCGGGGCGCAGCTCGCGGCCGTCGGGCATCACCAGCGCTTCATGGCCAGCGCGCCGCTCCACGCCCTTGGCCACACCCACCAGCAGCACGCCTTCCACGCCCAGGTCGGCCAGCGCGGCCTGGGCCTGTGCCAGCTGGCCGGCGCCGCCGTCGATCAGCAGCACATCCGGCAGCACGCCCTGCTCTTCCACCGCGCGGCGGAAACGGCGGTCGATGGCCTGGCGCATGGCGGCATAGTCGTCGCCCGGCTCGATGCCGCTGATGTTGAAACGGCGGTACTGCGCGCGCACCGGACCGGCGGCGTCGAACACCACGCACGAGGCCACAGTGGCCTCGCCCAGCGTATGGCTGATATCGAAGCACTCGACCCGCTTGACCGGCTCGGCCAGGCCCAGCATCTCGCGCAGTGCATCGCTGCGCGCATGCTGCGCATTGCGGCTGTTGAGTTCAGTGGCCAGGGTCAGCTGCGCGTTGCGGCTGGCCAGCTCCACATAGCCGGCGCGCTCGCCGCGCACGTTCCACTTCAGCTGCACCTTGCGCTCGGCCGAGGCCGACAGCGCCGCAACCAGCAGGTCGGCATCGGGAATCTCGCGATCCAGCAGGATCTCGCGCGGCGGCTCGAATTCGATGTAGTACTGCGAGACGAACGCGGCCAGCACTTCCTCCGGACTCTCCTCGCCGTTGGTGCGCGGGAAGAACGGGCGGGTGCCGAGGTTACGGCCATCGCGGAAAGCCAGCAGCAGCACGCAGGCCTGCGAACCCTGCATGGCCACCGCCAGCACGTCCAGGTCGGCGGCGCGGCCGTCCACGTACTGGCGCGTCTGCATGCTGCGCAGCGAGGAAATCAGGTCGCGCAGGCGCGCGGCCTGCTCGAACTCCAGGGCCTCGCTGGCGGCCTGCATCTGCTCGCCCAGCTCGCGGGTCAGCTCGTCGCTCTTGCCTTCCAGGAACAGCGCAGCACGGCGCACCGATTCGGCGTAGTCCGCGGCCGGCACCAGCTCCACGCAGGGCGCGCTGCAGCGGCCGATCTGGTATTGCAGGCACGGCCGCGAGCGGTTGCGGAACACGCTGTCCTCGCAACTGCGCAGCTTGAACAGCTTGTGCATCAGGTTCAGCGTTTCGCGCACTGCGGTCACGCCCGGATACGGCCCGAAATAGCGGCCGGGAATGGCGCGCGGGCCCCGATGCAGGGCGATGCGCGGCCAGTCCTCGCGGGTCAGCAGCACATGCGGGTAGGTCTTGTCGTCGCGCAGCGAGACGTTGTAGCGCGGCGACAGCGACTTGATCAGCTGATTCTCCAGCAGCAACGCCTCGGCTTCCGAGCGCGTCACGGTCACGTCCATGCGCGTGATCTGCGAGATCATCGACATGATCCGCGCGTTCTTCGGGCTGCCGTTGAAATAGCTGCCGACGCGGTTGCGCAGCGCGCGCGCCTTGCCCACGTACAGCAGGGTGTCGTCGGCCGCGTACATGCGGTACACGCCGGGGGCGGTGCTGAGCTGGGCCGCGAAGGCCTTGCCGTTGAAGGCCGGGGCGGGAACGTCGGTCATTCGCTGATCGGGACTTCGCTGAGCACGCCGCTGTCGGGGTCGAATCGCAGCACGGCATGGGCGTCGGTCTCGGCGATCCACACCGCACCTGCGCCCACGGCCAGGCCAGCCGGGCCGTGCAGGCGGCGCGGCAGCGGCTGGGTGGTCAGTTCACCGCCGCCCAGGCGCAGCGTGCGCAGGCGACCGTTGCCGGTGTCGGCGATCCACAGCAGCGGGGCGTCCGCGCCCAGTGCGATCGCCTGCGGGAACTGCAGGCTGGCCTGCGCGCGCGGGCCGTCTTCACTGCCGAAGCGCCACGGCCCCTGCCCGACCAGTGTCTGCACCAGGTCACCACGCAGTTGCAGTGCACGGATCGAGGATCCCAACGCATCGGCGACGTACAGCACCTGCTGCACCACGGCCAGCGCGGTCGGTTGCGCGAAGGCAGCCAGATGGCCACTGCCATCACGCTCGTCGATGGAACCACTGCCGGCGCGCCATTGCAGGCTGCGCTGGCCCAGGTGGTAGCTCCAGATGCGGTTGTCGCCGGCCATTGCGATGTGCAGCTGGTTGTCGGCGATGGCCAGGCCAACCGGATGGTCCAGCGAGACCTGCCGCGCCTGCGCCACCGGGCCCTCCACCGGCGCGCCGGGTCGCCCGTTGCCGCACAGCGTGTCGACGATGCCGGTCAGCAGATTGATGCGGCGCACGGCATGGTTGCCGGTATCGGCGACGTACAGCGAATCGCGCTCCAGCACCAGCGCCTGCGGGCGGTGGAACGCCGCTTCGGCGAGATTGCCATCCATGAAATCGGCGGTGCCGAGGCCGAACTGACGCAGGATGCGGCCGCCATGGCTGCATTCGAGAATGCGGTGATGACCGCTGTCGGCGATGTACAGACGTTCGGTGCTGACCGCCAGCCCCTGCGGGAAGCGCAGGGCCTGGCGCGGTTCCGGATGCAGTTCGCTGCCGCCACGCGGCGGCGCCGAAGGTGCGCCCTGGCACAGCGCGTTCAAGGCGCGCTCCAGTTCACCGGGCGCGCCCTGCCCGACCAGCCGTTGCTGTTCACGGCCCTGCGCGTCCAGCAGCACCATGGTCGGCCAGGCGGTGACGCCGAAGCGGCGCCAGCCATCCCAGTCGGCATCGAGCAGCACGGGCATGGTCAGGCCCTGACGGCGCAGCAGCTTCAGTGCGGCCGTGGCATCGCGTTCGAAATCAAAACGCGGCACCTGCAGCACCAGCGGCTGCAGCTTGCCCGGGTGGCGCGACAGCCATTGGCCGAACTCGGCCAGGCGTTGCGCACTCCAGGCGGAGGCCGCATTGACGAACAGCAGCGCGACCGGCCGGCCGCGCAGTTCGGTCAGGGTGCAGGGGGTGGCATTGAGCCAGGTGGCGAATTCGGGCAGGTCCGGGACGGGCTGGACGTTCATGACCTGATTATGCCGGAGTCGGCGTCATGCAACAGTCGTGCCACCGCACGTTTTGCAGCATCGTCGACCAGCGACCAGACCTGTTCGAAATGATCGCTGCCGCCGGTGTAGGGATCAGGGATGGCTACCCGCCCCTGCCCGCCGGACCAGGGCAGATACAACGCCAGCCGTTCACGCTGGGCCGCCGTCGCCAGGCGCCCGGCATCACGCAGGTTGGCCTCGTCGGCACACAGGATCCAGTCGAAACGTTCGAAATCCACGGCCTGCAGCTGGCGTGCGCGCAGGCCGCCGATGTCCACGCCGTGCCCGGCCGCGCAGGCGATCGCGCGGCGGTCCGGCGGCTCGCCCACGTGCCAGTCGCCCGTGCCGGCCGAATCGACCTGCACCCGCCCGGCCAGCGGCGAGGCATCCAGGCGTGCGCGCAGCGCGCCTTCGGCCATCGGCGAACGGCAGATGTTGCCGAGGCAGACGACCAGCAGCCTCATCGCGCGGCCATCGCCTGCAGCAGCCCCTCGGCGCGCTCCAGGTCCTCGGGCGTATCGATGCCCGGTGGGAACGGCTCGGGCGAGATCGCCACGCTGATCGGGTAGCCCGCTTCCAGCACGCGCAGCTGCTCCAGCGATTCGACCTGCTCCAGCTGGCCCGGCGGCATCGCCGCGAACTGCTGCAGGAAGCCGGCGCGATAGCCATAGATGCCGATGTGGCGCAGCCAGTGATGGCCGTCCGGCAGCGTGTCGCGGCTGCGTGCGAAGCCGTCGCGGTGCCAGGCGATCGGCGCGCGGCTGAAGTACATCGCCTCGTTGCGCACGTTGCGCACCAGCTTCACGACGTTCGGGTCGAACAGGGTGTGCGCGTCCTCGACGGTCGTGGCGAGAGTCGACATCGGCGCAGTGCCAGCGACCAGCGCATCGGCCACCGCGCGGATGCCGGTCGCCGGCGCGAACGGTTCGTCGCCCTGCAGGTTGACCACCACCGTGTCATCGGCCCAGCCGGCAATGCGTGCGCACTCGGCCAGGCGATCGGTGCCCGAGGCATGCGTGGTCGCGGTCATCGCCACCTTCACCTCGGCCAACCCGGACAGCGCATCGGAAATGCGTTGGTCGTCGGTCGCCACCCAGACCTCGCGGGCACCGGCCTGCAGCGCGCGGCGCGCCACATGCAGCACCAGCGGCTCACCGCCCAGCGGGCGCAGCGGCTTGCCCGGCAGCCGCGAGGCGGCAAAGCGGGCCGGAATGGCGACGACGAATTCGGTCATGCGGGCGGTTCTCGGCAGGCTCGTTACAACGGGAATGCGGCCAGCGGCGCGTGAATGCAAGCGCCGCCGCGCCACTCAGTTCGGTCGCAGCTTGTCCAGGCGATCGGTCAACGCCACCCAGAACGCGGCGGGCAACTCGGCGCGCAGCGGAACCGCGTAGTGCCAGTCGTTGCCGAACGCCCGGCATTTCACCGCATCCTTTTCGGTCATCAGTACCGGCAACTGGCTGCCGAAGGACAGGTCCTGCGGCTGGTAGGCCTGGTGGTCGGCGAACGCATGCGGCACCACGCCGATCCCGCGCGCGCGCAGCATGTCGAAGAAGCGCTGTGGATGGGCGATGCCGGCCACCGCGTGCACCCGCTGGCCCTTGAAGTACGCCAGCGGGCGCGCGCGGCCACCGGCCAGCGGCTGCGCACTGTCGATGTGCAGGGACATTGGCCACTGGCCGAAGCCACAGGCCTGTGCCGCGGTCTGCTCATCGGCCTGGCCGAGGTTGACCACGCGGAAATCGCACTCGCTCGCGCGGCTGACCGGCTCGCGCAACGGCCCGGCCGGGATCATCCGGCCATTGCCATAGCGACGCTGGGCATCGACCAGTTCGATCTCGATGTCGCGCGCCAGCCGGTAGTGCTGCAAACCGTCGTCGCAGACGATTACATCGCAGCCGGCCTCGATCAGCGCCTTGCCGGCGGCGACACGGTCACGGTCCACGCGCACCGGCACGCCGGTCTTCCAGGCGATCAGCACCGGTTCGTCACCGCCCTTCGCGGTTGGCGTATCGGCCTGCACCCACAGCGGCTTGTCGGCGTCTTCGCGACCATAGCCGCGGCTGGCCACGCCCGGCTTCCAGCCGGCCGCGCGCAGGCGCTCGACCAGGGCAATCGTCAGCGGCGTCTTGCCGGTACCACCGGCGGTGATGTTGCCGACCACGATGACCGGCACCGGCAGCGAGTGGCGCTTGCGCCAGCCACGCCGATAGGCGCGCCGGCGCAGTGCGGTGACACCTGCGTACAGCGGCGCCAGCAGGCGCATCGCCCACGGAACCGGGGTGCCGTCATACCAGTACGGCGGGGTCTGGGTGCCCTTGCCGGCCATCAGTCCTGCCTTTCGCGGAACTGCATGCTGTGCAGATGCTGGTACAGGCCGCCCAGTTCGAGCAGCTCCTTGTGCGTGCCGCGTTCAACGATGCGGCCATGATCCATGACCAGTACCTGGTCGGCATGCTCGATGGTCGACAGCCGGTGCGCAATGACCAGCGTGGTGCGTTCGGGCATCAGGCGCTGCAGCGCGTCCTGCACCAGGCGCTCGGATTCGTTGTCCAGCGCCGCAGTGGCTTCGTCGAGGATCAGGATCGGGGCGTCGCGCAGGATCGCGCGGGCAATGGCCAGGCGCTGGCGCTGGCCACCGGACAGCAGCGCGCCGTTCTCGCCCACCGGGGTCTGCAGCTGCTGCGGCATGCGTGCGATGAACTCCCACGCGTTGGCGGCTTCGGCCGCCGCGCGGATCTGCTCGTCGGTCGCTTCCATGCCATAGGCGATGTTGGCAGCGATGGTGTCATCGAACAGCATGACCTTCTGCCCGACCATTGCCACCTGCCGGCGCAGGTCGGCCAGCGGGTAGTCGTCCAGTGCCACGCCGTCGAGGGTGATGACACCGCCGCTGGGCTCGTAGAAGCGTGGCACCAGCCGGATCAGGCTGGTCTTGCCACTGCCGGAACGGCCGACAATGGCCGTCACCGTGCCTGGCCTGGCAACGAAGCTGATGTCGTCCAGGGCGATGCCGCTGTCCTCGCGGTAACGCAGCATGACGTGGTCGAACGCCAGTTCGCCCCGCACGCGCTGCACGCGTCGCTGCCCCTGGTCGCGCTCCACTGGCATGTCGAGGATGCCGAACAGGCGCTCGGCAGCGGACACACCGCGCGAAATCGAGGTCTGTACGCTGGTCAGGCGGCGCAGCGATGGAATGATGGCCATCATCGATGTCATCAGGCCCATGAACTGGCCGGCATTGAGCCGGCCGGCCAGGGCTTCGCGGGTCGACACCCAGACGATCACCGCCAGCGCCAGTGCGGCCAGGAACTGCACCACGCTGGAGGCGGCGGCGCGGGTGACCTCGACCTTCATGTTCAGCGCCAGCATGCGGTTGGCCAGGCGCGAGTAGCGCGAGATCTCATGCTGCTGGGTGCCGTGCACCTTCACTTCCTGCTGCGCGGCCAGCGACTGCTCGGCAGTCTGCGCCATGGTGCCCATGCCGTCCTGGATGCCACGGCTGATGCGCCGGTAGCGCTTGCCCACGTAGGACACGATGCCACCGATCAGCGGCACCACCAGCAGCATCGCCAGCGTGACCTTGACACTCATCTGCAGCATCACCGCCAGCATCGCGACGATGGTGAGGGTATCGGCCACCACGGTCTTCAGCGCGTCGGCGCTGGCCTGGGTGACCTGCTCGGTATCGAAGTTCAGGCGGCTGACCATCACCGGCGTCGCTTCGGTATCGAAGTGCGACGACGGCAGGTGCAGGTACTTCTGCAGCACCTGCTCGCGCAGGTCGCGGACCACGCTGCGACCGGTCTTGGCCAGCGTGTAGTCACTGACCCAGGTGGCCACGCTGCGCATCAGGAACAGGCCGAGGATGGTGAGCGGCAGCACCACGGCCGCGCGCGGCTGCGGGTCGACGAAACCTTCGTTGACCAGCGGCTCCATCAGCTTGGTGAAGTGGTAGCCGGCCAGGGCCTCGACCACCATGGCGATGACCGCGCCCACCATGAACACCCAGTAGGTGCGGGTGTAGCCCAGCAGACGTTTGTAGATCGGCCACACCGGCGCGTGATGGGAACTCATGGACGCACCTCTGGCGCAGTTGCAATGGCGATACGACGGAAACCGAGTTGACCGAGCGCGTCCTGCGCGGTCACCACGGCCTGGTAGGGAGTGCGTGCGTCGGCGCGCAGCAGCACGGGCTGGCTGCGGTCACTGCCGGCCACGGACGCGATGGTCTGCTTGACCGACTCGACGTCGCTGCGCAGCACTTCCTGGTCATTGATGAAATAGCGGCCTTCGGCGTTGATCAGCACGCTGAGCGAACGCGGCGGCTCGTTGTTGGGCTGCTGGCTGGCGGTAGGCAGCTGCACCTGCAGCGTCGAGCGCGCATCGAAGGTGGTGGTGACCACGAAGAAGATGATCAGCACCAGGATGACGTCGATCAGCGGAACCAGATCGATATGCGGCTCATCCTGGGAGCGGTCATTGCCGATACGCATCGATCAGGCCTTCGCCGTCGCGGCGTTGGCCGGTCGCGCCGGCGCGGCCGGGTTCATCACCCCGGGGCGACCGTCGAGCGTGTCCAGCAGGGCACTGGCTTCCTGCTCCATTTCCACCACGTAGCCGTGGATGCGGCCCTTGAAGTAGCGATGGAACATCAGTGCCGGAATGGCCACGATCATGCCCGTGGCGGTGCACACCAGCGCCTTGCCGATACCGCCGGCCAGCTGGTTCACGTCGCCCACCCCATGGTCGAGGATGCCCAGGAACATCTGGATCATGCCGATCACCGTGCCCAGCAGGCCCAGCAGCGGGCCGGCCGAGGCAATGGTGCCCAGCGCGTTGAGGAAACGTTCCATGCGGTGCACCAGGTGGCGGCCGGTGTCCTCGATGCGCTCGCGGATCTGGTCGCGCGGACGATTGCGGGCTTCCAGCGCGGCCGCCAGCAATGCGCCCAGCGGCGAGTTGGCACGCAGGGTCTGCAGGTGCGCCGGGTCAAGCTTGCCGCGTGCGGCCCAGTTGCGCACTTCCTGGCCGAGGCCGGGCGGCAGCACTTCAGTCCGCCGCAGGGACCAGAAACGCTCCAGGATGATCGCCAAAGCCAGTACGCCCAACAGCAGCAGCGGCACCATCGGCCAGCCACCGGCCTTGACCAGTTCCCACACGTTTCAACCCTCCGGCCCAACGGCCGCTTGTTTGATCGGCGATAGGATAACAGCCGACCGCGCCCGCCCAGCGGCATCCCACCACCTGGATGCATGGATACGCTGTTCACGCAGCTGCAGCCCTTGTGCGCCAAGCCATACGCGGATCGCCCCGGACTCCGCAGTGGACACCACCTCGGCTCCCTGCGCCTGCCAGCGCCGGACCACGTCCCGGCGCGGGTGGCCGAAGCGGTTCTGGTGCCCGGCCGAAACCAGCGCCAGCCGGGCTGACACCGCCGCCACCCAGGGCGCGCTGGAGCTGCCGCCGCTGCCATGGTGCGGCACCAGCACCACATCCGCCTTCAGCGCCGCCGGAGACGCCCGCAGCAGCGCCTGTTCGGCCGGGCGGCCGATGTCCCCAGGCAACAGGACCCCACCATGCGCGCTGGCCACGCGCAGCACGCAGCTGTCCTCGTTTTCAGCCCGCTGGCTGCCGGCATCCGGGTGCAGCACCTGGAAGTCGACGCCGTCCCAGCGCCAGCGCAGGCCGCGTTGGCAGCGCCCGGCTCCGGCGATCGTGCTGCCCGGCGGCGCCAACAGGGGCAGCTCCGGCAACTGAAGGCGCAGGCTCGGCAGGTTGCCGGCATGATCGAGATCGTCGTGACTGATCAGCACGCGGTCGGGCCGTGCCTGCCCCAGCGCCCGCAATGACGGAACCAGGACCCGCTCGCTGCCCTCACCCCCGATCGGCGGCCCCACGTCGTACCAGAGCGCATGCCGCGCGGTACGCAGCAATACCGCCGTGCCCTGCCCGACGTCGTGCACCAGCAGCTCCAGCTCTCCCTCGGCCGGCCGCTCGCGCAACGGCCACAGCAGCGGCAGGCACAGCAGGAGGCCAGCCAGCCCGCCCCCGGCACCGCGTGGCAGCAGCCACCAGAACACGCCCAGCAGCGCCGCCGGCACTGCCCAGGCCGGTGCCTCGGCCAACCACCACATCGCCTGTGGATGCGCCGCCAGTGGCTGCAGGGCCTGCCAGCTGGTTTCGAACAACCACGCCGCTGCGCGCCACGCCCAGCGCCCGGCGCCGTCATGCAGCACCTGCAGGGCGGTGCCGAGCAGCGACAAGGGCACCACCAGAAATGTCCACCACGGGATGACCGGCAGGTTCACCAGCGGCCCCAGCCAGGCGGTGCCACCGAACAAGGCGATGCCCAGCGGCAACAGGCCGACGCTGGCCACCCCTTGTGCGGCCAGGAACCCGCGCAGGTTGGCGACCACCCCACGCGGACGTCCCTGCGGCAGGCACCAGACCAGCCACAGGACGCCGCCGAAGCTGAGCCAGAAGCCTGCGGACAGCACTGACAGGGGCGCCGGCAGCAGCAGCGCCAGCGCCGCCAGTGCAAGCCCCTGCACGAGACCCAGTGGGCGCCGCCCGCTACGCGCCAGCGCCACCAGCCCGATCATCAGTGCAGTGCGCACGGTCGGCAATTCACCGCCGGCCAGCACCGCATAGCCCGCTGCGGACAGGGCCGCGGCGCAGGCCGCCGCCTGGGGGCGTGGCCAATGCCGGGCCAGCAGCGGGCACAGCCACCACAGCCCTCGACACAGCAACGCCCCCAGCCCGGCCACCACCCCGACATGGAATCCGGAAATGGCCACCAGATGGGTCAGGCCCAGCGCCCGCAGCTGATCCCAATCGGCGTCGGACAGGCCACGCGTATCGCCCAGGGCAAGTGCCTGCACGAAGCGCGCGGCTGGATGGGCCACCTGCGCGGCGATGGCGGCGCTGGTGCGTTCACGCCATGCCGGCAGGCCATGCGCGGCCTGAAGCTCGCGCGCGCTGGCCGGCGCCCGCACCGTGCCGTTGCCGGACACGCCGCGCAGCAGCGCGTGGCGTTCACCGTCGAAACCACCGGGATTGATCCGCGAACGCGGCGCCCGCACGCGCAAGGCCAGATGCCACTGCGCGCCGGCCAGGACCTGATGGCGCCCACGCCCGGCGTCGGTGGCGTCAGCGGCACGCCAGGCATCGTTCCAGGTGACCTGCAGGCGCTTGCCGCGCAGCGATGGCAGTTCGCTGCTCTCGCTGACCTGCAGCAGGAAGCGGGTGTGCGCGGCTCCATGGTCCGGCAGATCGATGACCCGTCCGCTGACCACCACATCCCGTGCTGGCTGGCCTGGCGGCAGCTGTTCCTGCATTGCCCAGTGCCCATGCATCGCCGTCCATCCGGCGCCCAGCAGCACGACCGCGGGCAGGCGCCCCCGCCAACGCAGGCCCCACCCCGCCATGCCAAGCACGATCATCACCGTGCTGACCCACAGCGGCGGCAGCCGCGGCAGCTGCACGCAGGCCAGCGCCCCCAGTGTCAGCGCCGCAGCGGCGCCACTGCCCAGCAAGGGAGACGGGGAAAGCTGGACGGCCATGGGTCCAGCCTGCCGCTACCGGCGGCAGCTTGCCTATCGGGACTTGCCCCGCAAACGCGTCAGCGCCGGACGCTACCGCGATGGAAATTGACCCGGAAGCTTGCGCCGCCTCCCGCAGCCTCACCGACACTGACCGAGCCACCGTGGTGCTGCACGATCTCCTTCACCAGGTGCAGGCCCAGGCCACTGCCGCTGCCCGCCGCGCGCAGGCGATGGAACGGCTCGAAGATCGCCTCGCGGTCGCCCACTGGAATGCCCGCACCCTGATCGCTGACCTCCAGCAAGCCGCGCGCATCCAACCGCACGCAGATGGTGCCACGGCCACCACCATGCACGATCGCGTTGTGCACCAGGTTGGCAATCACCCGCCCCAGCGCCAGACTGTCGCCGTGGATCCACACCGAAGATTCCGGCGCGTCCACTTCGAACCCATAGCCGGCGCCCACCACCAACGGCGCCAGGTCCGCGGCTGCCTCACGCACCAGCAGGGCCAGGTCCAGCCGCTGCAGTGCGCCGACATTGCGGTCAAGGCGCTGCAGATCGAGCAGATGCTCGGCAACATTGCCCAGCCGCGCCACGTCGGTCAGCAACTGCGACTTCAGCTCGCCCTGCGGCAGCTGAGACAGTCTCGCCTGCACCACGGCGATCGGCACGCGCAATTCGTGCGCCGCGTCGGCGAGGAACTTGTCGCGCGCTGCATAGCCCTGCTGCACCTTGTCGATGGCATCGTTGAAGGCTTCCACCAGCGGCGCCACTTCCGTGGAGACCAGCCGCGCATCCAGCCGCGCACCGGGCTGGCCGATATCCAGTTCCTTGGCCTGCTGCGCAGAACGGCGCACGCCGCGCATGGCACGGTGGATCACGGTCGGCATCACAAGCAGGGTGACCACGATCAGAGGCAGGAAGAACCACAGGCCGATCAGGCGCAGCACCATCAGCGCGCCATCCAGCAGCCCGCCCTTGGGCGCGCCACCGACCATCACGGTGATGCGGCGCCCGTCCTCGTTGCGGATCATCACCCGCGCCACGTCCAGGTAGGGGGGCACCAGCGAGCCCAGTTCCGTGGCGCCCACGGTCGGCAGCCGCGCGAGCATCGGCGCGTGGATGGCTGGGATGGTGCCGCGCTCGAGCCACATGCCCTTGTCATCCACCGCGGCGAACCAGAGATTGCCCCCGGCGTTGGCATCGAGCTTGTCCCAGCGCGCCTGGTCCAGCACCAGGCGCCCGCCTTCGCTGTGCACCGCCTTGGCCACCGCCTCGGCAACGAACATGTCCATACCCCAGGAGTCCTTGTCACCCCAGGTCAGGATCAATGCGACCACCGCGAACAGTACGGTGAAGGCCTGCGCCAGGAAGAGGCGCCAAGCCAGGCCAAGGGTGATCGAACGGATCGGACGGGCCATCTCAGGCCTCCGCCAGCAGGTAGCCGACGCCGCGGATCACGTGGATCTCCACCCCCGCCCCGGCCTGCTGCAGCGCTTTGCGCAGCTTGGAGATATGCGCATCGAGCGCATTGGATTGGATCTCATCATCGAACCCGTACACTGCAGCCTCCAGGGCACTGCGGGTAACCGTGCGGCCCTGCCGCATCGCCAACGCCTGCAGCACCAGCACCTGCCGACGTGGCAATGCCAGGGGCTGGCCCTCCACCTGTGCCTGCAGCGATTCGAAATCGAACTCGAGCCGCCCCAGCCGCAGGCTCGGCGTCACCATCGCCGAAGGCCTGCGCGATACCGCGCGGATGCGTGCCATCAGTTCCTCGATCGCCACCGGCTTGACCAGATAGTCATCGGCACCGACGTCCAGGCCTTCGACCTTGTCCGACAGCGTCCCCTTGGCGGTGAGCATGATCACCGCCAGGTTCGGCCGCAGCGCACGCGCCGTCGCGACGAATCCGGCGCCATCGCCATCGGGCAGCTGGCGATCGAGCAGCAGCAGCTGGTGCACCGGTTCGCGCAACGCGAGCGCGGCCTCGGCCAGGCTGCCGACCACATCGGCGACCACGCCCTGGCGCTCCAGGCCCGATTGCAGGGCGCGGGACAGATCAGGATCGTCTTCGACCAGGAGGATGCGCATCAGGGACTCGTCAACCGGAAACGCTGCCGATCATAGTGCCTGGCGCCGTGATTTTGCGCCCATGCATGCCGAACGCGCGGGCGCAATGTTCTGACAATGTTGCCCCTTCAGCATGCGCAGCCATCACCCGCAACGTGGCCGAACGATGCTGTCGCTGCCCCTGACAAGGACCCCCATGGCCTCCGTCTCCCACACTGCCGACGCCCACGCGATCCTGCGAGCGCCTGACCTGGACAGCGCCGAGCGCGCCTATCTAGGGCTGATGCCCGACCTTGAACATGTAAATGCACTGGCCCGCCGTGCAGTGGGCCTGTCACGCGTTGCCGACGCGGCACGCGGCTATGCGTTGTCGATGACTCTGGTCGGACTGCGCCTGCAGGAGCTGGAGATGGGCGAGCCAACGGCCAGGGAACATCGCCAGGCCACCCTGCGCAGCCTGCGCCAGGCCTTCAGCGCCTGACAGCACCCGCACAGGCACTGCCGCCGCACCAGCGGCAGCGGGAGTCATCGGGTCAGCAGGTCCCGCCACCCGGCAGGCCCGGCGCGGCAGCGTCGTTCAGCGCAGCGTGGTCCACGCCAGCAGCGCGCTCAGGATTGCGACCCAGATCACTGCCTTGAACGTGCCTTCCAGCATGTTGCCGCCGAACAGGCGTTCCAGGAGCGGATTGGGCCTGGACACCGGGACGTGATCACTCATGCGGCAGTTCCTTGCAGTAATTGCGCAGTTGCGCCGAGTCTACGCCTGCGCGGCCCGGATTCATCGCCATCTGCCTGCCTTTGGCGGCCCAATCCCCGCCTTCGTCGCAGGCCGGCTGCGGTGCCCGGCCGACCATGCCAGCCTGCACGCACTTTCCCGCTGGAGCACCGTGCCATGCCGATGCTTGCCCTGATCCTGCTGTTCTCCAGCCTGTTCGGCGACGGCTGCGGGCCCACCGAGGATGCCCTGCGCAGCCAGATCCTGCGCACCGAGGATCGGCAGGCCATGCATGAAGCGCAGCCCCTTCAGCTCTATCACCTGCGCCAGGACCGCGTGCTGCGGCTGGGCAGCCAGCAATCGACAGACGACACTGGCGCCAGCCCTCATCCTGCGCTGGCCCGGGTAGGTGTGGCGCAGCTGTGGGAACGCGTCGACGGCCACTGGCGCATCCAGCGTTCGATCAGCATTACCCACTGATTTCATGCCACTGAACCGGCACGGATGCAGCTTCGCTGGAACGCCAGGCTCCCCGGAACGAAAAAAGCCGGCCCCGGGGCCGGCTTTCATCGTTTCCACCACTTCACCGGCAACGCCGGGAGCAGGTGGTGGGCGGTACAGGGTTCGAACCTGTGACCCCTACCATGTCAAGGTAGTGCTCTACCGCTGAGCTAACCGCCCATCTTGTTCTTGCCGCCCGAAGGCTGGCCTTGTTACGTAAAAACCCGGCGCCAGGGCCGGGCTTTGCAGTTCACGACAGCCCTCTTCCGAGGACTTCGTGGTGGGCGGTACAGGGTTCGAACCTGTGACCCCTACCATGTCAAGGTAGTGCTCTACCGCTGAGCTAACCGCCCGTTTTGCTTCTGCATTTCCGCGATTGCGTCGGTGCAGGCCGCGTATATTACGGATGCGGGCCGTGAAGCGCAACACTTTTGTGAAGATGATGCTGCACTGCCACGTTCAGCCCAGGCTGGCTTCCTTCAGCTGCCGGATCTGGTCACGCACCCGTGCGGCATCTTCGAATTCCAGGTCCTTGGCGTGCTGGTACATCTGTTGTTCCAGCGCCTTGAGACGGGTCGCCAGCTGCGCCGGAGACAGCGAACGATAGTCGGCCGCTTCTTCGGCCACACTCGCCCGGCCCTTGCCCTTACCCTTCTTGGCTTCCTTCTCGGCGGCATCCGAACGCGCGCCTTCGAGGACATCGACGATCGGGCGCGCCACCGAGCGCGGCACGATGCCATGTTCTTCGTTGTACTCGACCTGCTTGGCACGGCGCCGGTCGGTCTCATCGATCGCCGCCTGCATCGAGCGGGTGATCTTGTCGGCGTACAGGATCGCCTTGCCGCGCACGTTGCGTGCGGCGCGGCCGATGGTCTGGATCAGCGAGCCGGTGGAGCGCAGGAAGCCTTCCTTGTCGGCATCGAGGATCGCCACCAGCGATACCTCGGGCATGTCCAGGCCTTCGCGCAGCAGGTTGATGCCGACCAGCACGTCGAACTTGCCCAGGCGCAGGTCGCGGATGATCTCCACGCGCTCGACCGTATCCACGTCCGAGTGCAGGTAGCGCACGCGGATACCGTGTTCGGTGAGGTACTCGGTGAGGTTTTCAGCCATGCGCTTGGTCAGCGTGGTGACCAGCACGCGGTCGCCCGCCTTGATGCGCGCGTTGGCCTCGCTCATCAGGTCGTCGACCTGGGTACCGACCGGCCGGATCTCCACCACCGGGTCGATCAGGCCGGTTGGGCGCACCACCAGTTCGGTGATCTCGTCACCGGCTTCACGCAGTTCATAGGGCCCGGGCGTGGCCGACACGTAGATGCTGCGCGGGCAGCGCTCCTCCCATTCCTCGAAGCGCAGCGGGCGGTTGTCCAGCGCCGACGGCAGGCGGAAACCGAACTCAACCAGGGTTTCCTTGCGCGAGCGGTCACCCTTGAACATGGCGCCGATCTGCGGAATGGTCACATGCGATTCGTCGATCACCAGCAGCGCATCCGGCGGCAGGTAGTCGAACAGGGTCGGTGGCGGCTCGCCGGCATTCTTGCCGGTCAGGTGCCGCGAGTAGTTCTCGATGCCGTTGCAGTAACCGACCTCGGCCATCATTTCCAGGTCGAACTGCGTGCGCTGCGCCAGGCGCTGCGCCTCCACCAGCTTGTTCTGCGCGTAGAGCTGCTCCAGCCGCTCCTTCAGCTCTACCTTGATCGTCTCGATCGCCGCCAGCACGCGCTCGCGCGTGGTCGCATAGTGGGTCTTCGGGTAGACCGTGAAGCGCTGCATGTTGCGCAGCGTCTCGCCGGTGAGCGGATCGAACACGGTGATCTTCTCGACCTCGCCATCGAACAGTTCGAGGCGCAGTGCTTCGCTGTCCGACTCGGCCGGGAACACGTCGATCACTTCGCCGCGCACGCGGAAGGTACCGCGCTGCAGCTCGTACTCATTGCGCGTGTACTGCAGCTGGGTCAGGTGGTTGATCAGGTCGCGCTGGTCGATGCGCTCGCCCTTGGACAGGATCAGGCGCAGTGAAAGGTAGTCTTCCGGCGCACCCAGGCCATAGATCGCGGACACCGTGGCCACCACGATCGCGTCCGGGCGCGACAGCAGGGTCTTGGTCGCGGCCAGCCGCATCTGCTCGATGTGTTCGTTGATCGAACTGTCCTTCTCGATGAAGGTGTCCGACGACGGCACGTAGGCTTCGGGCTGGTAGTAGTCGTAATAACTGACGAAGTACTCCACCGCGTTGTGCGGGAAGAACGCCTTGAACTCGCCATACAGCTGCGCCGCCAGCGTCTTGTTCGGTGCCATGATCAGCGTCGGCTTCTGAACGTTCTGGATGACGTTGGCGATGGTGTAAGTCTTGCCCGAGCCGGTCACGCCCAGCAGGGTCTGCTTGGCGATGCCGGCCTCGAAGTTGCTGGTCAGCTTCGCGATGGCGTTGGGCTGGTCGCCCGCCGGCGAATACGGCGAGACAAGTTCAAAACTGTCGCTCATGGTGTTGCCAGTTCCCGGGAAGGGTCAGTATACGGGGCGAGGGGTGACGGCCGGCTGAGGGGTCTCCGGGCAGACCGCTACGGGGATTCCCGATGGCGGCCGCACAGCCGGGCGCGGAGGCTGGATGCATGCGCACTGCCCAAGCCCCATGCCCGCTCGGCCCCCGCTCTGCGCGGGGCGTGCACCTGACCGAACTGCTGGTGGTCATCACTGTGCTGGCGGTGCTGCTGGCCGCGTCCTGGCCGGCGCTGCAGCCCCTGCTGCTGCGGCAACGCGCCGATGCACTGCAACTGACCCTGCATGCCAGCCTGTCCGGCGCACGCAGCGAGGCCGTGCGCAGACGGGAGCTGATCGGCCTCTGCGCCAGTGTCGACGGCCGGCACTGCAGTGACGACTGGAGCGCCGGCTGGATCATCTACCGCAGCGGCGACCAGCGCGGGGAGCCTGCCTCGCCGGAGGCGATCCTGAGCCACCACACCGGGCGCTCGGACGTCTCGATCCTTGCCCAGGCCAGCAGCGGGCGTCCGCTGCTGTTCTTCCAGGCAGATGGACGCAGCCCGGGGGCCAACCTGACCCTGCGCATCTGCGCGGGCAACCAGCTGCATGGCGCATTGATCGTCAACAATGGCGGCCGCGTCCGGAGTGAGCGCGTGAACCGCGATACACCCTGCTGAATGCCTGCGCAGAAAAGCAGAAGCCGCGATTTCTCGCGGCTTCTGTAGTATCTGGCGCCCGAAGTTGGACTCGAACCAACGACCCCCTGATTAACAGTCAAGTGCTCTAACCGGCTGAGCTATTCGGGCGGGGAGGCGCATTGTACTGGTCGATTACAGGAAGATCAACACCTGTTTCACCAGCAGCTGGCAACGCCACCGTCGGCCGTCTTGCGGTTGGCCTGGTCCACGCTCAACTTGCCACAGCTGTCCTTCGCCTGCGTGCCCTGCGGGGTGGCGGTGATGGTGAAGCTGGTGCCGTCTCCCTTGTAATCCAGGTTGTAGCGCGCAGTCCCTCCATCACGCGGCGACACCTTGGTCGGCAGTGCGTAGCCGGTGTAGGAGTTGTTGCTGGTGTGGTAGCGCTCCGCACGCTGCGCATACTCGGCCAGGTCCGCCTTCACCACGGCGCGATGCGATCGGCGCACGTACTCCTGGTAAGACGGAATGGCGATCGCCGCCAGGATGCCGATGACGATCACCACGATCATCAATTCAATGAGCGTGAAGCCAGCCGCGCGGCGAGGCATGGGAGTGTGCAACATGGGCGTGGATCCTCGCACTTGGGTTACTGGAGCTGGCGCCAGGACTGGCGACCGCACGGGTAGGGCAGATACAGCGACTGGCTGCCCGCAGCACCCACCGCCATCCAGCAGGAGCTGCCACCGGGCGGTGCCTTGTTGTCCGTCGGACGTGGCAACACCGACAGCGAAACGTCACGCACCGGCGCGGTTCCTCCTGTCTTCAATGCAATGGCCGCGGTGCCGGAGGCGGGTCGGCTGCCGGTCGGCGAGCCATAACGGACGTTCTCCAGCATCGGCAGGCCGCTGATCGACGACAACCCGAACAGCCAGTTCGAACCACTGGTCGAACAACCAACCGTTTCCATGTTGGGTACATAGGTCGGCATGAAGACAATGCCACTGACCAGGATCGGGTTACCTACTGCGCGTTCACCGTTGCCGGCAGGCAGCTGGATCATCCAGCCGCGGGCGTTGGCCGGCGCCGCACCCGCGGTGATCTTGCGCTCATCAACGCCTGCAGCGGCGGCCGCGGCCGTGTACGGAACCAGGTTGGCAGCGGTCACCGTCGAGGTCACCGTCTTGCCCGACAGATCGTTCACGGCGTACAGCGCCTGCTGCGACTTGTCATCCTTGTCGCTGGTGAAGGAGAAGCTGCCGGTGCCGAAGTAAAGCATCACGCCGCCCGAAGGACCGGTCGCGGCGGTCATGCCTCCGGTGATCGGCTGACGGTAGGTCCTGTTGGAGGAGTCCCGGGCAACCTGGCTGGTGAACATCGGCACGGTCAACGTGGTATTCGCACTGCTGGTCAGGTCGAACTTCCACACGGCGCCACGCTGATCGGCGGCATAGACGGTGTCGGCCAGGCCATCACGGCCGCGCGCATCCTGGTTGGTACCGGTCCAACGATCGACAACGACCACATTGCCCAATCCGTTGTCACCGGAGATGCCAGCGCCCGAGGTACCCTCGACGGCTTCGATCATCCGGATGTCGCCACTGGCCATATCGACCACGAACAGCACCGCCTTGCCGTTGGCGCTGCCGTAGCCATTACCGAAGATCGCCTTCCAGGCCACGCCGGTGCCACTCTTCACCGGCACGATCACCGGCTTGCCCAGCACGAAACCGATGTTGTTGCGCACCTCATCCCGCAGCGACGAATTGATGTCACTGATTTCCCACAGCACGTTGCCGGTGCCGAAGCTGCCCGGCGTGGTGACGTCCAGTGCGAACACCGAACGGCCACCCGCACCCGTGGTGCCTACCAGGCTGGTCTGCCAGGCGGTGCCGTTGAACGTATCGGACACCGTCACCGGACCATCGACGTAGTAACGATGACGGAAGGTCTGGTCGGCCGTGTCGGACTTGTAGGGGAACAGCAGGTTGGCCATGTGACCCAGCGCGGTGGCCGGGATGTAGGCAAAGCTCTCCGTGCCACCGGTGCCGTCCTGCTTGGCATCGGCCTTCATGCCGCCGTCGAAGGCGTGCAGCATGCCGTCATTGGCGCCGACATAGACCATGTACCGTTGCAACTTGGCCTTGGTGGCCAGGTAGTCCGTATAGCTCTTTGCGTAGGTGCCACCCAACTGGCGGTAACCGTAGTCGTCCAGCGGCGAGCTCACCACCGGCGCCGAATTGACGATGTCACCCAGCGGCGTGGTGCGGTCACGATACTTGCCACCGTTGCGGACTTCGGTCGAGCTGTCGGCACTGAGATAGTTGATCGCGCTGGCCAGATCAGCCTTGATCGCCGTCAGCTTGTCGGTGGAGCACACCAGCATCGTCGCGTACTTGCCGTCAGGCTTGCTGCACAGGTCCTGCAGGCTGATGCGGGCGCTGTTGAAATCCACCGGCGAACCCAGCTTGTTGGCGACGATCCGGCGGCCGGACGATGTCAGGCGGCTGGAGGCTTCCCACACCTCGGTGAGCTCGGCCACCTGGTTGGCGTTGACCTTGACGCTGGACGCGGTCAGCTTGCTCGACCAATCAGTGCCGCTGTTGGTGATGTCATAACGCGGGGTGACCGCCAGCGAACCGGTACCGATGCGTGCACCACTGATACCGATCGTGCCTGAAGGCGACGCACCACCGGTGATCGAGGACAGTACCCGGCGCATGGCCTCGGTGACGTCGGCCGGCGTCTGCGCATTGATGAACTCGCCACGGCTGTTGACGGCCGCGTGCCACAGTTCATCGATGACCGTACCGTCGTCGACATTCAGCGGGTTGCCGTTGCCAGCCCAGTTCGGCGGGTTCTTGTAGGGATCGTCGGTCGCTGCCTGGTTGACGCCGTAGATCTTGCCCTGCGCGCCCAGGGTCACGCCGTAGAAGTTCATGTGCAGGTCGGTCTGGCAGTCCAGGCGCTTCCAGTCCGGGCTGCTCTTGTCCAGCGAACTGCACTTGTCACTGACCGGCACCTGGCCGGCCGGGAAGCTGGTACCGGTGCGCAGGGGTGTGCGGGCGCCGGCATAGGCCGCCGCCGCGATGTCGGCGATGGTATTGCTGTAGCCATCGGCGAACGGAATGGACGGCAGGTGCGTGGAATTCACCGAGTCCGCATCACCGAACGATCCGTTGGGTGCATTGCCGGAGTTGGTGTAGCCGTCGGTGAACAGCATGCCGCCATTGCGCTGGCAGGCCAGCTGCACGGGGGCGTCGGCATCGGTACGACGGAACTGGTCGACCAGATATTCAACCGCGCGGCGGTTGGGCGTGCCGCCATTGCCAGTGAGCGTGTAGATCTGCTTGTAGAGATCGGCACGATTGGTGACCATGTCATACATGGTCGCGTTGCTGAGCTTGTTGATGGTGAAGTAGCCCACGCGCATCGTATCGACGCTCACCAGCGCCGCAGTCGACGAACCGACGATCGCCAGCACGCGGTTGCGGTGGTACTGGAACCAGTTGGCAAAATTCTGGATCGCGGCGTTGTAGGCGGCCGGGCTCGAGTAGTTGCCCGGCTTGATCTGGTAGCGGCGCATGTCGCAGCCCGGACCACAGGCACCCTTGATCACCGGGCGACTGGCGTCGTCGGTCTTGTATCCGTCCGGTGCAGGCGCTGCGGCCGGCAGGTAGAAGGTGGCCGGGAAGTAGCTGATCGCGTATGTGGTATTGCCGGTGTTGCTGATCGCAGCGGTCTTCCACCCGCCATCCCACCAGCTGTCGACATAGTATTCATTGCCGGTGCCGGACAGGTCGGGAATCCGCATGCCGCTGACGAACTGGAACTTCTCCGACGTCTCGGCGCGATTGACGGTCATGTTGTACACGGCATTGTAGCCGCGCTGCCCGGACCGGGGATCGGCGCGGGTCTGGGTGATCGAGGCATTCGGCCACAGCGTGCCGTCGGCATTGGTCCACGGCCGGTAGGTCACTGCCGGATTGAAGTAACTGGCGTTGTAGACATGCGAACGCGCGAAACCGTAGATGTCCAACGGCGGAATGGCCCGGCCCGGTGAATATTCCTTGTTGAATTCCGCGTGCGGGTAAAGGTAGAGGTAACAGTCCACCGAGTTGTTGGCACACGCCGAGCCCACGCTGAAGAAGCTTCCGTCGTTGTTGAAGAAGCTGTTGGTGTTGCTGTTCCAGCGCATGCGGCCGTCACCACCGGGGAACATGCGCTCGAAGTTCATCGAACCCGAATCGTCCACCGCCATGATGAACGCCGGTGTCGCGCGGGTCTGCACGTTCATCGGCTCCTGTGCCAGCACGCCCTGCGCCTGTGCGGCAAACAAGGTATGCGCCAGATAGCCGCCAGCGGCCAACACGGCAAGGCCAACGCCTGCCAGGATCCTGCGGTTGCGAGTGTTCATGGGCTCCCCACCCTCACAGCTTGAATACGGTATCGATCGCCGCACGCGACGTCGCATCACTGGTGGTATCACCGGCATAGGTCGTGATCTGGTAGACCGGCGTTGGCTTCTCCACCGACTTGCCCATGTCCAGCGCACCCTCCCCCTGGATGCAACCCTGGATCTCACGGACATAGATGGCCGGCTTGCTGCCCAGCTTGGTTTTCGCGACCCAGGCCGACGGATCGAAGCCGTCATCGCACTGCTGGCTGATGTCGGCGGACGCTACGGCCGGATTGGCACCGGCATCCTTGCGATTGGCGATGTTCTCCACCGCGTTCTCGGCGCTGCGTGCCGCGCCTTCGGCGTTCTGGAACGCCATGTTGGTCGCCCGGTAGCCGGCCGCCATGCGCTCCTGCATGCCGGCCACCTGCATGCCGATGACGCCCAGCAGGGCCAGCAGCACCAGCATGATCAGCGCGACGTAGAGAACGGCACCCTGCTGTCGTGCCTGGGCAACGAAGGGACGGCGTCGGGAGGAAGGATGAGTGCGCATGGTCGTCAGTTCCCGAACAAGCGGTTGCGCAGCGCAACGGACGCTTCATAGGCGCCCCGATGGCGCTGGTCGTAAGGATCGGCCGGGGCAAAGCCCACCCCGAGGATGGCCGGATAGGTGGCCGCGCTGCCCGGCGCCTCGGCCGACGCACGCTGCGGGCTGCGCGCCAGCAGGCCGACCTGCACCATGCCGACGCGGCGCCACTGCCCTGCGGCGGTGGCATCGGTACCGGTGCTGACCGCACTGGCCACGCGCTGGTCGACGATGCGACCGGTCGGCGGCGTGGGCAGGGCGATATCCGGGGTGGCATCCAGTCCGTACAGGAACTGCATGTTCTCGATGCCTTCCACCAGCTCCTCGCCATCGGCGTAGCCGCCGGCGCCATTCGCGCGTGCCCGGTAAAGCGCCGGCTCGCCATTGGGATTGGTCGCGATGTAGTACGCCATGCCATCGGCGCGATACAGCATGGTCATCGCGTTGTTGATCGAATAGTTGCTCAGGTCGACCTTGTCCACCTTCACCGTCGAACCGCTGATGGTGGCCGGGAACACGTCGGCACGGGTGCAGTCGGCTATGCCAAAGACCGTCGGCGCACCTGCGGCGTTGGCCTTCAGCCGGGCCATGCCATCACTGGAGACGGTCAGCGTGGTCGCGCCCGCGGCCACGGAGATGCCGGTCACCACGGCCCCTTCCGGACTCATCAGGCGCAGCACCAGGATGTCGCTGCCCGGCAGTGGCGCCGGCTTGAGGTTGGCGATGCTCTTCGGCACCGACTGCGCCGCGCTCCACGCGCGGCCCAGGGTCAGGGTGGCGCCCGGCGCCGTACCTGCCGCCTCATACCCCTGCACCGGAACCGAGAAATCCTGCGGGTCGCCACTGCCCGAGCTGATGCCCAGGTGATAACCCACATCGCCGGTGTTCTTGACCACATGGGCCTGGTCGTTGACGCAGCCGAAGTGGCCGGCCATGCGCAGGTCACGCTGCAGGAAGTCCAGCGCGAAGCGCGCGTTCTCCTGGGTACGGGCCGCACCTTCGGACAGGCGCGATGCCGCACGCGAGGCGATGAAGATCTGGGTGACGCCCAGCATCAGGACCAGGCCGATGACCATGGCGATCATCAGTTCGATCAGCGACAGGCCTCGGGTGCGCGAAATTGGACTCATGGGCATGTTCACAGGAAGGTCGTCAGGCCGAAGGTGGTAAGGCTGTCGGGGTCCTTCGGATCCCAGCGCTGGTCACCCCAGCTGATGGCCACGGTGACCTCGCCGGTGCTCTGCACGAAGGTCACCTGTGCGCTGGCCTTCTCGCCCAGCGTGCGTGCGACCTCGCACTGCCAGCGCGCGACGTTCGCCTGCGGCGTCACGGCGGCGCCGGTCGGCCAGGCGCAGGCGCCGCTGGGCTTCACCGAGCCGGCCGAGAACGAGGCCGAGGAATAGGCGCCACCGGCCAGGGTGTCGGTGCGCTGCGCGCGCATCAGTTCGATCAGGTCGTTGGCCAGGTTGGTCGCCTGGGTGCGGTAGTTCGCGCTCTGCACGAAGCGGACGTTGGTGGTCTGCAGCAGGGCGAAGCCCAGCAGCCCGAATGCCAGGATCAGCACCGCCACCATCACTTCGATCAGGCTGAAGCCCCCCTGCGACGAACGCGGGTGGGCCAGGTTGCGGCGGCTCATGAGCAGGTTCCCTTGGTCACCCGGACCTGGCCGGATTGGTTGATCGTCAACGTGCTTTTCGATTCGCCGGCCTTGCACGCATCCGGCGACAGCACCAGCGTCTGATCGGCGACCGCCCTGCGCCGGCCGCGCCCGTCGAAGGCGATGACCGCGCCCGGCGGGCCAACTACGCTCAGCTGCGGATTGCCCTGTGAAAAGCGCAGCGCGACGTCATTGCTGCCCATCTGGCCGTCGCCATCCAGGTCCGACCAGGCCAGCACCCCCTTGGACCAGTCGCCATCACAGGCTTTGCCATCGGCGCTGCCACAGACGCCGCCACCGTTGCTGTTGCGGATGCCTTCGCTGCGGGCCAGGTTGGCCAGCGCGATCAGCTCGTTGTTGGCGGTCGCCAGCCGGTTCGAGCGGATCATGCCGCGGAAGCTCGGATAGGCGATCGACGCCAGGACCACGAAGACGGCCAGCGTGACCATCAGTTCAACCAGCGTGAAGCCGTTTTGCCGGCGCAAAGACATTGGACGCTCCCCAGCGTGTTGGTGGCCACGATGGGCCATCGCCCCGCCACCGGCAAGCGGCGGCAGGATGAACGGTCAATCCGGGGCGACGGGCGTCAAAGGCTTGACGACCCGCCCTTCCCTGCCAGTGCCGGCGCGATCCCCATCGCGCCGGCCCGGGTTCAGGCCAGCACCTGGTAGCAGGGCTGGTACTCGCCGGAGATCTTCATCCGGCGCTGTTCGACGAAGGCGCGCAGCAGCGCATCCAGCGCCTGCATCATGTCCGGGTCGCCGTGGATCTGGAACGGCCCGAACTGCTCGATGCGGCGCATGCCGTCTTCCTTCACGTTGCCGGCGACGATGCCCGAGAACGCGCGGCGCAGGTCGGCCGCCAGCGCGTGCGGGGCACGCCCGTGGTGCAGGTCCAACGCCGCCATCGCTTCGTGGGTGGGTACGAACGGCTGCTGGTACTCCCACGGAATCTCGATCGACCAGTTGAAGAAGAACGAGTCCTTCTGCGCCAGGCGGTGCTCGCGCACGCGCTTGATGCCAGTGGCCATCTTCTTCGCAACCGCCACCGGGTCGCCGATGATGATCTCGTAGCGCTCGGCAGCCGCATCGCCCAGGGTCAGGCGGATGAAGCGATCAATCTGCTCGAAGTACGGCGCCGCTACCGTCGGGCCGGTCAGGATCAGCGGGAACGGCAGGTCCTTGTTCTCCTCGCGCAGCAGGATGCCGAGCAGGTACAGGATCTCTTCGGCGGTGCCGACGCCACCGGCGAACACGATGATGCCGTGCCCGATGCGGACGAAGGCCTCAAGGCGCTTCTCGATGTCCGGCATGATCACCAGGTGGTTGACGATCGGGTTCGGCGACTCGGCGGCGATGATGCCCGGCTCGGTCAGGCCGATGTAACGCGTCACGGTGCGGCGCTGCTTGGCGTGGGCGATGGTGGCACCCTTCATCGGGCCCTTCATCGCGCCCGGGCCACAGCCGGTGCAGATGTCCAGGCCGCGCAGGCCCAGTTCATAGCCCACCTGCTTGGTGTACAGGTATTCGTCGCGCGAGATCGAGTGTCCGCCCCAGCACACCACCAGGTTCGGATCACCCGGATTGAGGATGCGCGCGTTGCGCAGCAGGCCGAACACCGCGTTGGTGATGCCCTCGGATGACTCCAGCTCGGCCGCGTAGGCCGGGCCCATTTCGATGGCCATGTAGGCCAGGTCGCGCACGACGGCGAACAGCAGTTCGGCGACGCCGCGGATGATCTCGCCGTCGACGAAGGCCATCGCCGGCGCGTTGACCAGATCGATGCGCACGCCACGATCCTGCTGCGCCACCTGGATGTCGAAATCAGGGTAGAGATCGCGCGCAGCGCGCGGATCGTCCGAGGCGCTGCCGCTGGTCAGCACGGCCAGCGCGCAGCGGCGCAGCAGCTCATGCATGCCGCCGGCGGAGGCATCGCGCAGGCGGGCCACCTCGGCCCGCGACAGCACATCCAGCCCACCGCGCGGGTAGATCCGGGCATCCTGCACCGGCAGTGCACGGGCCGATTTTTCGTTCGTGGTCATATCCAATTTTTCGCTTCCTTCAAGGTTTCCGACTGTACTGCCGCCCCCTTAAAAAGCAAAACGGCCGGGAAACCCGACCGTTGGATGTGTGCCACCCGCGTCCGCCATTCCGGGACCGCATCGGCGGCGTTGGCACCGCGCACATTTCTGGATGCTACGCCGTTGCCCCACGCCCTGCAAGGACTTTCGCCTGAACGGGAAACGGCCGGGTTTCCCCGGCCGTTTCCACTTACCGCTTCAAGCGCTGATGGATCAGAACTTGTACTTCAGGGTCAGCTGCATCGACCAACGCGACACGGCGGTGTTGCCCTTGTCGTTGTTGTTTTCCTGCACCGACGGGTTGTCGGTCGAACCAGTGAAGGAGTACACGTACTTGCCGGTGGCCGGATCGATACCTGCGTAGTTGGCAACGCGACGGGTCGAGTAGAAGCCGTAGTCGTCGATCAGGCCCCACTTCTTGTTCAGCAGGTTGCCGACATTCATGATGTCCAGGGCGACTTCACCCTTGTGCCCCTTCATGAAGCCCGGGAATTCCTGGCTGACGCGGACGTCGAAGCTGTTGACCCACGAGGCGCGGTGGCGGTTGGCCGGGACCACGCTGCCACGGTAGGCATCGAGTTCCGGGTTCTGCGCCAGCCAGTCGAAGAACTGCTTCTCCATCGCGGCACCGCCGGTGAACAGCACGTCGCCCGGACCCTTCGGCACGTAGAACAGGTCGTTGGTGGCAGCACCGTCGCCGTTGGCATCGTTGTAGAAGATGTAGCTGTACGGACGGCCCGAACGGCCTTCGTAGAACAGGCCGACGCGGGTAGCGTTGTCACCGAAGAAGTTGTGCTTCCACTCCAGGGTGCCGGTGACGCGGTCCTTCATCGCATAACGCGAGTTGTAGGCCACGTTCTCGTTGGCATTGAAGATCAGCGTGTTGTTCCAGTTCGAGGTGTTCTGCGAGCTGGACAGCGGGCTGACTTCGGTGGACTTGGTGTAGGTGTAACCCAGCGACCAGCCCCAGTTCTCGGTCAGCGGCTTGGCCAGCGAGAAGGTGGCCTGGGTGCCGCGGCCCTTGTCGGTGTTGCGCAGGACCAGCACGTCGCCGATGTCGGACGGACGGTTGGCGCGGTCAACCGCACCCTTGGTACCGGTCGACATGCCGTAGTCGACACCCTTGTCGATACGGGTATTGGCCTGGTTGCGGCCAGCGGCGTTCCAGTAGATCGCGCGGCCATCCTGACCGAAGGCGGTCGGCGCCGACACGTCCAGACGGTCGAAGTAGATGCCGTCCTTGACCTTGGTGAACAGCACTTCGGCCGACGCGACGATGCCGTACCACGGCAGCTCATGGTCGAACGCCAGGTTGGCCTTCCACACCGACGGCAGGCGGGTGCCCGGCGCGATGATGTCGACGTTCTGACGGGCCGAAGCCGGGCCACCGGCCGGGATGTACGGGTTGTTGCCGTCCGGAGTGAAGGCACCGGCCGGGATGCTGCGCTCGTCGTACTCGATGTAGTTCAGGCCGGTGTTCTGGTAGGCACCTGCCAGCCACACGTTCGGGGCGGCGCCGCCGAACAGGCCCACGCCACCGCGCAGCTGGGTCGGGCGATCGCTGTCGAAGGTGTAGTTGAAGCCGACGCGCGGCTGCACCAGGTTCTTGTCGACCAGCTTGGTGTTGTTGAAGCCGTACAGCTGCTCGATGCGCGGGTTGTACAGGCGCTGGGTGCTGAAGTCAGGCATGTCGATGCGCACGCCGAACATCAGGTTCAGGTTGTAGTTGATCGCCCAGGTGTCCTGCACGAACACGCCAGTGTTCTTCAGGGTGAAGTCGGCCGGGATGTCGCTGCGGCTGCCATCGGCGCGCGGAGCACGCAGCTGGTAGCGCGAAGCCTTGCCCGCCAGGAAATCGTTGACGCTGTTGAATTCGTACACGCCGTTGAGGTTGCGGCCGTAGAAGTTCATCAGGTCATTCTTCGAGTAATCGAAGCCGAACTTGACGGTGTGGTCACCGATGTACCAGGTACCGGCACCAAAGGCGCTCAGTTCCTTCGACTCGACGATGTTGACGTGGGTGTTCTGTTCGGTACCGACGTACAGCGAATCGTTGCCCGACTTGATGCGGATCTGCGGCATGTCCACCAGCGGGACGCGGTTGGCCGAGTAATCCTTGTGCGAGACCTTGAACTCGGTCGAGAAGTTCTCGGACCAGTCACTGAACAGTTCGCCCATCCAGGTTTCGTACTGGGTCGGCTGCTGGTACCAGAAGTTGCTCAGCGAGATGGCGCTGCTGCTGACCTGCGGGAAGCGAACGACGTTCTGCTCCATCTTGTTGTAGCGCAGGGCCGCACGGTGGTTCTCGTTGATGTTCCAGTCCAGCTTGACCGCATACTCTTCGATCTCGGTCTTGCTGTTCGGCGCCGCCAGGCTGCCCGGGTCGTAGCCCAGCTTGCCCAGGAAGTTCTGGACGTCGGTGATCTGCTGCTGGGTGATGGTGCCACGGCCGATCGGCGTGTCGCTCAGGGCGACGCCGGCAGCCGAGCGCTCGTACTTTTCATAGTTGGTGAAGAAGAACAGCTTGTCCTTGACGATCGGACCGCCGAAGGTCATGCCGTAGGTCTTCTCGTCCTCGAAGCCGTTGAAGTCCTGCTTGTCACCTTCCAGGCGCGAGCGGACCATGTCCTTGTCGCGGTACGAACCGTACACGGTGCCGTGGAATTCATTGGTACCCGACTTGGTCACGGCGTTGATCACCGCGCCGGTGCCACCGGCGATGGTGGTGTCGTAGTTGGCCAGGTCGATGTTGATTTCCTGGATGGCGTCCATCGACACCGGCTGACGCTCGGTCGGCAGGTTGTTGGAACCCAGGCCGAACGGATCGGAGGCGCTGATGCCGTCGATGCGGATGGCGTTGTAACGGGTGTTCTGGCCGCCGGCCGAGATCGCGCCGTCCGCCTTGCTGACCTGCGAGATGCGCGGGTCGAGACGCACGTAGTCCTGGATGTTGCGGCTGGCCGACGGCAGCGCATCCATCGTTTCGCGGGTCACGTTGGTGCCGGTGCCCATCTTGTTGGCACTGAACAGGTCCAGGCCGCCGGCGGTGGCAACAACGTTCACCGCGTCCAGGTTGGTTGCAGCCAGGTCACCACCCAGGTTGGCGTTGACGGTGTTGACCTGGTTCAGGTTCAGGTAGACACCTTCCTCGGTCTTGGTGCCTTCACCGGACTTGGTGATGGTGATGGTGTACGGACCACCCACGCGCAGGCCGCGCGCGTTGTATCGGCCCGACGCATCGGTGGTGGCACGCGAAACAGTGCCCGACTCGGTGTGCGTGATGGTGACTTCAGCGCCGGCGACAGGCTGGCCTGCAGCGGACATCACCTGGCCGCCGACACCGGCGGAGGTGCTGCTCTGGGCGAAGGCGGGAGCGGCAGCAAGTGCAGCCACGAGACCAAGGGTAAGCTTGGACATCCGGAGTGGGTGGGTCATTTTTCGGTAGCCTCGATGCGAGTTGGCGATGGCGGAAAAAAAGCGCATCCAAGCAGCCCTGCGGGTGGCTGATCGGAGAGTTATCTGGGGTTCCCTACCGCTCGGCTGAAGGCAGCCCTAACGGTTAACACTAGATTAACACGCTACGCCATCAATGTGACGGTTGTGCGACAAACGGCACCGGTTCGCAACGCAATCGTGACGGGTTCTTCACTCCGTCTTTCCACAGGGCTCACCTTTCCCGGGGCGTCTCACTGGCATCGAGAATCTGCCCGCGCCAGGTGCTCCCGGCGGCGGACAGCAGGGTCACCGCAGCGGCCGCCGCGGCTTCCGGGCCTTGCGCAGCCGGGTCCTGGTCCACGGAATAGGCGCGGGCCCGAAGCGCCGTGCGCAGGGGGCCGGGGTACAGGCCGCTGACCCGGACGGGACTGCGGCCCAGTTCATCGTGCAGGCTGGCGATCAGGCCACGCAGGCCGTGCTGGGCTACGCCATACCCCCCCCAATAGGCCTGCCCCACCCGGTCGGGGGCATCGACCGCGAACACCATGGCGGCATCCTCGCGTTGCCGCAGCAGCGGCAGGCAGGCCTGGGCCAGCCAGGCCGGTGCGGTCAGGGTGACATGGACCGCACGGGCGAAACTGGCCGGGTCAGCCAGTTCAAACGGAGTCAGCCCGGGGAAATGCGCGGCGCAGACCAGCAGTCCATCCAGTCGCCCCAGCTCGCGCTGCAGGGCCTGGGCCAGTTCGGCATAGTCATCGGGGCTGGCGCCTTCCAGGTCCAGCGGGTACAGAAGCGGTTCCGGACCGACCGCCTGGACCTGGGCATAGACCCGGTCCAGCCGGCGCGGCTTGCGTCCCAGCAGGACCACGGTGGCACCGGCTGCGGCTGCGGCGACCGCCGCGGCACTGCCCAGCCCTCCCCCGGCGCCGGCGACCAGTACGACGCGATCCTGCAACGGGCGGCCATCGATCGCCCCGTCAGTCGGTGACGTCGACGGCCAGGCACTCATCCCTGGGTCGCCTCTTCGACGATGCGCTTGAGCTCGCCGGATTCAAACAGTTCCATGACGATGTCGCAGCCGCCGATCAACTCACCGTTGATGAACAGCTGCGGGAAGGTCGGCAGATTGGAAAAGCGCGGCAGGTTGGCGCGGATCTCCGGCTCTTCGAGCACGTTGACAGTGCGCAGGGTGACGGCGCCGGCTGCCATCAATGCCTGCACGGCGCGGCTGGAAAAGCCGCACATCGGGTATTGCGGGGTGCCCTTCATGAACAGCACGAGCGGGTAACGATCGACCTCGGCCTGGATTTGCTGCATTACCGCCACAACCACACTCCTTGCTTCGCCGGACAAACCGACCGTGATGGTCGGCTAGACTGCCCACGGTAGCCGCCATTGTAAGCGGATGGAACAGGCTACCGCCGTCCCCTGGCCACGAACCTGTCCATGCCCGTCGAATTGCCTGCCCTGCCCTACCTCCCCGGCTCCCTGCAGCCCCACCTGTCCGCGCAGACCGTTGAGTTGCATCACGGCCGCCACCACCGCGCCTACGTTGACGCGGTCAACGCCGGCACTCTCGGCACCGAGTGGGAGGAGGCGTCACTGGAAGAGATCGTGCGCCATGCCCAGGGCACGCTGTTCGATGCGGCCGCCCAGGCCTGGAACCACGGCTTCTATTGGCAGTGCCTGCGCCCGCGCGGCGGCGGCGAGCCGCAGGGCCGGCTGGGCGAGCTGGTCAAGCGCCAGTTCGGTGATGCGCAGCGCCTGCGCGAGGAATTCAACCGCACCGCGCTGGGCCTGTTCGGCTCGGGCTGGGTGTGGCTGGTGCAGCACCCCGGTGGCCAGCTCGGCATCCAGGCCACCCGCAACGCCGGCACGCCACTGACCGGCGAAAGCACCCCGCTGCTGTGCTGCGATGTCTGGGAGCACGCCTATTACACCGATTACCAGAATGATCGCGCGCGTTACCTGGATGCCTTCTGGCAGATGGTCAACTGGGAATTCGCCGAGAGCCAGCTGCGCTGAGGCAGCGGCTCGGTCACAGGGTAGTGCCGGCCGCTGGCCGGCAACCCACTGGACGTACAAGGATGCCGGGGTTGCCGGCCAGCGACCGGCACTACCGAAATGCAGAGCGGAGCTTCACGCGTTCTCGTGCGCAGCCACCGCGTCCATCACCCGCGCCGAGTACACCAGCGCCGCGCCGGCGTTGAGCGACACCGCCACGCCCAGTGCTTCGGCGATTTCCTCGCGGCTGGCGCCATGCTTCAGCGCAGCGTCCACGTGCACGGTGATGCAGCCGTCGCAGCGGGTGGTCACCGCCACCGCCAATGCGATCAGCTCACGGGTCTTGGCATCCAGATGGTTGGTCTGGGCACCGGCATTGGCCAGGGTGGCGTAGCCCTTGACCGTGTCCGGCGAGAGCTTGCCGATCTCGCCGATGCGGCCCTTCAGTTCCTTGCGGTAGGCATTCCAGTCGAGCATGGTCGTGACTCCTGTGAAAGGAGCTCCACGCTACCACCGGCAATGGTACGCCGATGCCTGCACCGGCGCGCCACACCGTTGCAGGCATACAAGGTTGTGCCGGCCATTGGCCGGCACGCCCGGGCTCAGCGGTTGCGCAGCGCGTGCACTGCCGGCGCCACCTGGGCCTGGCGGTCCAGCTCCAGGCCGACCTGGTCCAGCGCATCGGCCAATGCAGCGGCATCATCGTCGCGCAACGTGGCGTGGCCGACCTTGCGACCTTCGCGCGGCTCCTTGCCGTAATCGTGCCAATGGCCACTGGCCTGACCCAGCACCGGCGCCGGATCGGGCATCGCGCCCAGCCAGTTCAGCATGCAGGCATGGCCGAGCATGCGGGTGCTGCCCAGCGGCAGGCCCAGCACGGCACGCAGGTGGTTCTCGAACTGCGAGGTCTCGCTGCCTTCGATGGTCCAGTGGCCGGAGTTGTGCACGCGCGGTGCCATCTCGTTGGCCAGCAGTTCGCCATCACGGCAGAACAGCTCCAGCGCGAACACGCCCACATACTGCAGGTGCTCGGCGACGCGGCGGGCATAGCCGATCGCTGCCTGCTGCTCGGCGTCGGACAGCACCGCCGGTGCCACGCTGGCCGACAGCACGCCGTCGACATGCCAGTTGCCGGTGACCGGCCAGGCTTCGAAGCTGCCATCGCGGCCACGCACGGCCACCACGCTGACCTCGCGCTGGAAGGCCACGAAGCCTTCCAGGATCAGTCCGGTGCGCTCCACCTGGGCACCGAGCGCATCCCATGCGGCGTCGATGTCGGCTTCGCTGCGCAGGCGGAACTGACCCTTGCCGTCGTAGCCGAGTCGGCGGGTCTTGAGGATGCACGGCAGGCCGAACTCAGCCACCTTCGCCGCCAGCTCGTCGCGGCTGCGGATGTCGGCGAAGGCCGGCAGCGGAATACCCAGCTGCTGGAACAGGGTCTTCTCGCTCAACCGGTCCTGGGCCACCGCCAGCGCGGCCGGCGGCGGATAGACCGGCACGCGGTCGGCCAGGAACTGTGCACTGTCGGCAGGCACGTTCTCGAAATCGAAGGTGACCACATCGACCTTGGCGGCGAAGTCCGCCAAGGCCTGGCGGTCGTCGAAGGCGCCCACGGTGAGCGGCGCCAGCGGGCCGCTGCAGGCGTCGGCGGCCGGGTCGTACAGTTCGAAGCGCAGCCCCAGCGGCGCACCGGCCAGGACCATCATGCGGGCGAGCTGGCCGCCGCCCAGGATGCCGACAGTCAGGCTCATTGGCGCGGATCGTCGTGGGCCATCACGTCTTCGGTCTGGCGTGCACGGAAGGCATCGAGCGCCTGGCCGATCGCCGGCTGGTCGCTGGCCAGCATCGCCGCCGCGAACAGCGCGGCGTTGGAGGCGCCGGCGTTGCCGATGGCGAAGGTGGCGACCGGGATGCCGGCCGGCATCTGCACGATCGACAGCAGGGAATCCATTCCGTTGAGGGCCTTGGACTGCACCGGCACGCCCAGCACCGGCACGGCGGTCTTGGCCGCGATCATGCCCGGCAGGTGCGCGGCCCCGCCGGCACCGGCGATGATCGCGCGCAGGCCACGCGGGCCCGCCTGCTCGGCGTAACTGAACAACACATCCGGCGTCCGATGCGCGGACACCACCTTCACTTCGAACGGAACACCCAGGGCTTCAAGCTTCTGGGCGGCGTGCTGCATGGTTTCCCAGTCGGAACGGGAACCCATGACGATGCCGACAAGCGGCGCGATCGGGTTGGGGGTCATTGGCCGTCACCTGCCTTAAAGACGTATTCTAGCCGTCTTCCACGCAAGACGAAGAACCATGGATCGCAAGCTGCTCGACCTGCTGGTGTCCCCGGACACCCGCCAGCCCCTGTCCCTGCTGGATGGCAAGGGCCTGGAAGCCCTCAACAAGGCCATTTCCGCCGGCACGGTGACCAAGGCCGATGGCAACCCGCTGGCGCAGCCGCTGCGCGAGGCGCTGGTCACCCGTGACCGCAAGCAGGTGTTCCGCGTCGACGACGGCATCCCGGTGCTGCTGGCCGAGGAAGCCATTCCGACCGCCCAGATCGCCGACTTCCCGGCCGCATGAGCACGCTGCCGACGCCGGATGCGGCCGTTGTCGCCGCCGATGTCGCGCGCGCGCTGGCCGAGGACCTGGGCAGCGGTGATGTCACCGCCGCCCTGCTCCCCGACCAGGCCGACAGCGCCTACCTGCTGTGCAAGCAGGATGCGGTGATCGCCGGGCGCCCCTGGTTCGACGCTACCCATCGCGCGCTCGACCCTGACGTGCGCATTGAATGGCACATCGCCGAAGGCGATGCCGTCACCGCCGGCACCGTGCTGGCCCTGCTGCATGGGCGCAGCCGCAGCCTGGTCAGTGCCGAGCGCACTTCGCTGAACTTCCTGCAGACGCTGTCCGGCACCGCGACCACCACTGCCCGCTACGTGGCTGCGGTGGCCGGTACCGGTACCCGCATCCTCGACACCCGCAAGACCCTGCCCGGCCTGCGCCTGGCGCAGAAGTACGCGGTGCGCTGCGGCGGCGGCGAGAACCACCGCTTCGGCCTGTACGACACGGTGATGCTGAAGGAGAACCACATCCGCGCCGCCGGTTCGCTGGCCGCGGCGGTGGCCGCCGCACGCCGGCAGTGGCCTGCGCTGCCACTGGTGGTCGAGGTCGAAGACCTGGCACAGCTGCGCCAGGCGCTCGAAGCCGGTTGCGAACGCATCCTGCTGGATGACTTCAGTCCCGACCTGCGCCGCGAGGCGGTGCGCATCACCGCCGGACGCATTCCGCTGGAAGTCTCCGGCAGCGTCGGCCTGGGCGGCCTGCGCTCGATCGCTGAGGATGGCGTCGATTGCATCTCCATCGGCGGACTGACCAAGCATGTGCAGGCCATCGATCTGTCGTTGAAGCTGGGCCCGCCGCCGGCTTGAGGCCTACGGGACCTTGTGGAGCCGAGCCCACGCTCGGCTGCTTCTCGATCTGCGGCGCGCCCGGCACCCGCTTTGCGCGATGAGCCGAGCGTAGGCTCGGCTCTACACGACCCGGGCGCCTTCACGGCTCGGCTACGCCAGCCTCTGCGACGCTGCGGGCATCCCCCACAGGAGCCGCGCATGCGCCGGATGCTCTTGCCTGCCTGTCTGCTGCTCGCGGCAGCCCCCTTGTCCGCCGCAGCCGCTGAAGCCTGCGATGTCCCTCCCCGCTTCGGCCTGAGCCCATTGGCGGTGGCCATCCGCAATACCGCCTGCAACGAGCACCGGTTGTGGTTCCGGCCCTTCATCGATCGCGATGGCCGCGCCGCCAGCCTCAGCGTCACCGAAGCCGAAAGCGATCACCTGGCCGACAACGGCCTGATCGCCTGGCAGCGCGTGGCCGGCTACTGGCGCAACAGCGGCACGCTCAACGCGATGGGCAGCATCGCCGGCGCCAGCAGCTGTCTGGCACCACTGGGCACGCGCTACACCGACAGCGACTGCCGCGCGTTCCTGATCGACAACCCGTGGTCGGCCGCTTTCATTTCCTGGGTGATGGTGCAGGCCGGCGTTCCCGGCTTCAACACGTCGCCGCGCCACATCGACTACATCCGTGCCGCGTACCAGGGCGGCCCCTCGGGCGTGCCGTACCGGCTGGTCGATCCCGCGACCGCAAAGCCCGCACCGGGCGACCTGTTGTGCTTCCTGCGCGACCGCAGCACGACGCTCAGCTACAGCGGGCTGGTGCAGGCGCTGGGCAACGGTTCGGTGGGCCACTGGAAATCGCATTGCGAAGTGGTGGTGGCTGCCAACCTGGGAGGCGACCAGACCCTGTACCTGGTCGGTGGCAACGTGATGAACACCGTGGCGATGCGGTTGCTGCCGCTGGACCGCACCGGGCTGATCAAGCTGCCCCCGGCACGCGAACGCAACAGCACCGGCATCGACCCCAGCTGCACGCCGGGCCGCGAGGACGAATGCAGCTTCAACCGCCAGGACTGGGCAGCGCTGCTGCAGCTGACCGCGACTGCGCCATTGGTGATGCCGTCACCCTCCGCAGCGCCGATGCAGGCCGTACCGGCCAACGCGCCCGCAGCGCCGACGACGGGCCAGCCACCGCCGAGGCGGTGATACCCGTGCTTGATCCAGCGCACGTTCGCCGCCATCTTTGCCGGATCGACCTCTGACGGCTGACGCCATGCCTACCCTGCTGCTGTTGTTGATTGCCGGCGGAATCATCTACTTCTTCTGGAACGCCGCACGCTCGGCCGCCGAGCGCGCGGTCGAGCTGGGACGCAATGCCTGCCGCGCCGCCGACGTGCAGTGGCTGGACCAGGCGGTGCACGCCACCGGCCTGCGACTGTCGCGTGGCGAGGATGGCCGGCTCGGTTTCGAGCGCACCTTCAAGTTCGAGTATTCCTACGATGGCATCGATCGCCACGTGGGCCGCATGGTGCTGCGTGGCGACCAGCTGATCTCGTTTACCGGCCCCGGTGCCGCGCGGATCAGCCAGATCCGGCCGGATGTGGAGGACGCCGAGGATGTGTAAGAACTGAAGGTGTGCCGACCAACGGTCGGCACCCACACAATTCCGGCACCCACCGGTAAAACCTGCAAAGGAAGACGCCGCCCATCGGGGCGGCGTCGGAAGGGTTACTTGACCACGCGCAGGTTCGGGCGGCCCTTCGGCGGCGGACTGGCCGGCGGCGTGTCGTCCGGCGGCGTGCCTTCCTCGTGCAGCAGCTCATCGCGGGTCGGTGCGGTTTCGTTGCCCGGAATGTCATCCGGCAATGCCATGCCCTGCCCGGTCTCGCGGGCGTAGACCGCCAGCACGGCGCTGATCGGCACCTGCACCGGGTAGCTGGTTCCGGAGAAGCGGGCCGAGAAGCTCACCATTTCGTTGTCGATCATCAGCCGCACCACGGCACGTTCGGCGATGTTGAGCACGACCCGGCCATCCTTGACCGCCGAAGGCGGGACCTGCACGCCGGGGACGCCGGCGTCGACCAGGATGTGCGGGGTCAGCTGGTTGTCGTTGATCCATTCCACCAGCGCCCGCAGCAGGTACGGGCGGTGGCTGGTCATGTGGAAGAAGTCTTCGGTCATGCGTGAAGTGTACGCGCCCGGCGCCCCGCCGGGGCGGATCGTCTGCACGCCGGTCGGCGTGCAGACGGGTAACGCGGGGCCGGATCAGACCGGCAGGTCGCGCAGTTTCTTTTCCTGCTCGGTCAGGCTGCGGACAAATCCCGGATGGCGGAAGATGCGGTTGCCGTAGTCCTCGATCGCCTTGCCGTCCTTCGGCAGCGGCACATCCAGCGACTGCAGGCGCCAGATGATCGGCGCCATCGCGCAGTCGGCCAGGCTCATTTCCGGGTTGAGGAAGAACTTGCTGGCCTTGAACAGCGGCAGCGAGGCGGTCAGCAGTTCCTTCAGGCGCTTGCGTCCGGCCTCGGCCTGGGTCTTGTTGCCCAGCTGGATGGCCTGCACCTGCGGCACCCAGTCGTGCTCGATGCGGAGCATGGCCAGGCGGATGCGTGCACGCGACAACGGGTCGACCGGCATCAGTGGCGGATGCGGGTAGCGCTCATCCAGGTACTCGCTGACCACCGATGCGGCGTACAGCACCAGCTCGCGTTCGACCAGGGTCGGCACCGAGTGGTACGGATTGAGGTCGATCAGGTCTTCAGGCGGGTTCTGCGGATCGACCGGAACGAAGTCGAAGGTGACGCCCTTGGCCGCCAGGACCAGGCGTACACGGTGGCACAGTACGTCGTCGTTCGAGGAAAACAGCGTCAGTGTATTGCGCATGCGTACGCTCGCCGCCATCAAAGGCTCTCCCACGACAGGAGACCGCCTGCCGCATCGGCGCCGCCGGCACCGTGCCAGCGGTCGACTCCTCCCCGAGTGTGCAACCGACCATCACAAAAGCCAATAGGCCCATGCGATGGCCGGTGGCAGAATCAGTGAACGTCCTTCCAGTATTCCTTCTTCAGCAGGTACAGCAGGAAGGTCAGCAGGGCCAGGAACAGGATCACCCACACGCCCAGCTGCTGGCGCTTGAGTGCGGCCGGTTCGCCGGCGTATTCGAGGAAGTTGGTGATGTCCCGCACGGCCTGGTCGTACTGCCCGGCGTCCACCGATCCCGGCGTTTCAATCTTCAGGCCGGTCACTGGCGGGTCCATACCGGGCGCTTCCGCCTTGCCGTGCACCGCATGCTGCAGCCCCTGCATCTCCCACAGCGGGTTGGGCATGGAGGCGTTGGCGAACAGCGCGTTGTTCCAGCCCAGCGGGCGGCTGCTGTCCAGATAGAACGACTTGAGATAGGTATAGACCCAGTCGCTGCCACGCACACGCGCGATCAGGCTGAGATCGGGCGGCATCTTGCCGAACCACTTCTCCGCGTTTTCCTTGGGCATCGCCACCGGGATCGGGTCGCCGATCGCCGAGCCGGTGAAGTTGAGGTTGTTCATCACCTCTTCTTCGGTCAGGCCCAGGTCCTGCGCCATCCGCGAGTAGCGCAGGTACTTCAGCGCGTGGCAGCCGGAGCAGTAGTTCATGTACAGCTGCGCACCCCGCTGCAGCGAGGCGCGGTCACCGAGGTCGTTGCCGGCCTGCAGCAGCTTGGTGCCGCCCTCGGCGGCGGAGGCCAGGAAACTGCCCAGCATCAGGGTGGCCGTCAGGGCCAGCCGGACCATCCAGCGCTCAGTCATGCGTGGTCACCCTCTCCGGTACCGGCTTGGTCTTGTCCAACCTTGTCCATAGCGGCATGGTGATGAAGAACGCGAAGTACAGGAAGGTCAGCACCCGCCCGATGTAGGTTTCATGCACGTCGGTGCCCGGGCCGGAGCCGATCACGCCCAGCCACACGAAGCACACCGCCAGCACGCCCAGCATCACCTTCGAGATCCAGCCGCGGTAGCGCACCGACTTCACCCTGGCCTTGTCCAGCCACGGCACCAGGAACAGGATCGCAATGGCCGAGAACATCACCAGCACGCCACCGAGCTTGTTCGGTACCACGCGCAACATCGCGTAGTAAGGCGTGTAGTACCAGACCGGCTTGATGTGTTCGGGGGTCACCAGGCGGTTGGCCTCGGTGAAGTTGTCGTGTTCCAGGAACAGGCCGCCGAAGCCCGGTGCGAAGAAGATGATGAAGGCGGCGATGATCAGCAGGAAGCCGGCGCCGACACCATCCTTGAGCGTGTAGTACGGATGGAACGGAATACCGTCGGCCGGAGCATTCGGCGACCAGCGGTTGCCCTTCGGCCCCTTCTTGATCTCCACGCCATCGGGGTTGTTCGACCCCACTTCGTGCAGCGCGCCCAGATGCAGCACCACCAGCAACAGCAGCACCAGCGGCAGTGCGATGACGTGCAGCGCGAAGAAGCGGTTGAGCGTGGCGTCACTGGGCAGGTAGTCGCCCATGATCCATTCGGTCAGGCCGTTGCCGATAACCGGTATCGCGCCGAACAGCGAGATGATCACTTTGGCGCCCCAGAACGACATCTGGCCCCACGGCAGCACATAGCCCATGAAGGCCTCGGCCATCAGCACCAGGTAGATCAGCATGCCCAGGATCCACACCAGCTCGCGCGGCTTCTGGTAGCTGCCGTACAGCAGGCCGCGGAACATGTGCAGGTAGACCACGATGAAGAACAGCGAGGCGCCGGTGGAGTGCATGTAGCGGATCAGCCAGCCCCACTCCACATCACGCATGATGTATTCGATGGAGCCGAACGCCTCGGCGGCGCTGGTCTTGTAGTGCATCGTCAGGAAGATGCCGGTGACGATCTGGTTGACCAGCACCAGCAGTGCCAGCGAACCGAAGTAGTACCAGATGTTGAAGTTCTTCGGCGCGTAATACTCGGTAACGTGCTTGCGGTAGACCGGCATCAGGCCCGGCGCGCGGGCATTGACCCAGTCGGCGACGCCGCTGGCGGTACGGGCGAGGATATTGGCCATCAGGCTGCCCCCTGCGGATCGACACCGATGATGATGGTGTTGTCGTCCTGGTAATGGTGCGCGGGCACCTTCAGGTTGATCGGTGCCGGCACATCCTTGAAGACGCGGCCGGACATGTCGAAGCGCGACTTGTGGCAGGGGCAGAAGTAGCCCCCCTTCCACTGCGGGTCGTAGGGCTCAGGCCGGATCTCGGCGACCATTTCCGGCGAGCAGCCCAGGTGCGTGCACAGGCCGACCAGCACGGAGATGTCCGGCTTGATCGAGCGCAGCTCGGGGTTCTGCTTCAGCACGTAGTCCGGCTGCTGGTCCTTCTCGCCGGACTCGGGGTCCTTGAGGCGGCCATCCAGCCCGTGCAGTGCATCCAGGATCGCCTTGGACCGCTTGACGATCCAGATCGGCTGGCCACGCCACTCCACGATCAGGCGTTGGCCTTCCTGCAGGGCGCTGATGTCGGCCACCACCGGTGCACCGGCAAGCTTGGCACGGGCACTGGGGTTCCAGGATTTGATGAAAGGAACAGCGGTGAATCCGACGCCGACGGCGCCAACCACAGCAGTGGTGGCAGAAAGAAAACGCCGACGTCCGGTGTTGACTGGATCGTGTACCCCATCGTTGGCCATCCGGCACTCCGATATTGATTAGGTAGCTTTAAGGCTGCCAGCGGATCCGGTGGGGGCCAGAGCCGCATTGAATCATGGGCGAGTGTAGCGGAACCGTCGCGCGCCACACAACGCATTGCAACAACATTGATTACGGGGTTGCCGGCCAGCGGCCGGCACTACTGGTGTGTCAATGCGGTGCGGTAACGCTCGGCCAGCTGTCCGACCCGGCGCACGTAGTACTGGGTCTCGCTGTAGGGCGGCACGCCACCGTGGCGGTCGACCGCGCCTTCGCCGGCGTTGTAGCCGGCCGCAGCCAGGGTCAGGTCGCCATTGAAGCGCTTCAGCAACCACGCAAGATACTGCACGCCACCACGGATGTTCTGCGCGGCATCGTAGGAATCGCTGACCCCGAAGCGGGCCGCGGTCGGCGGCATCAGCTGCATCAGGCCCTGCGCGCCGGCGCGGCTGAGCGCGGTCGGGTTGTAGGCCGACTCGGCGTGGATGATGGCGCGCACCACGGCTTCTTCGACGCCGAACTCGCGTGCGGCCGAGGTGATCTCGGTCTGGAACGCGGTGGTGTTCAAGCGCACCGAACCGAAGTCCACGCGTGGGTTGACGCCACAGGCATAACAGCGCTCCATGAAACTGTAGCGGATGGTACGCACCGGGCCGAGGTTGGCGACCTGGGTCGGCCGCGCACTGGTGTAGTGGCGCACCCCATCCTTCATGAAGGAATAGACCTGGCCGCTGACCATCCGGCCGGCCCGCGAGGCCGTCGGTACCGCGGCAGGCGCGGGTGCAGCAGGCGTCGGCGCGACTGCAGCGGGCGCAGCGGCGCTGGCCGCCACGGCGACCGGATTGCGTTCGATGCTGGCCACCGAGGTCGGCGCAGGCTTCGATGCGGCCACCACGGGGCGCGGTGCCGGGCGGGTATCGCGGCTGTAGCTGATGCTGCTGCAGCGCGCGCCGGCCACTCGCTTGCTCACGTAGCTGGTGACCCCGTCGGCGCCCTGGCACTTGTACAGGGTGCCAGCGCTGGCCGGCGCAGCGGTCAGCGCAGCGATGATGATCGCCGTTGTCCCCAGTATCCCCTTCATGCCGCGAGTGTCCCAGCTTCGCCGGGGCTTGCCAAGCGATGTGGCTCAGCCTGTGACCGGCGGCACAGCCAGCACCTGGCCCAATCCGGTCAAACGCTGTGCCAGCTCATCGCGCAGGCCCGGCGGTGTGGTCCACAACGCCACCGGCACCCGGTCCAGGCTGAGGATCTGCGCCAGCATCATGCCGCGGCTCTCGGCGCCCATGCGCAACAGGCAATGGTCGGCACCATCAGCCTCCAGCACACCACACCACGGCGGGATGCGCCCTTCCAGCTCGGTGCGGCTGCCGGCCAGGCGGACAATGGCCTGCAGCGCGAAGGGCGCCTGGCTGACCGCCTGCCGCACCATCACGTCCGGGGGCGCGGGCGGGCGCCGATGCATGCCCGGCCCGGAGCATTCGCGCACCGCGCCCATCCGGTCCACGCGCAGGGTGCGCCAGTCCTGGCGGCCCAGGTCCCAGGCCAGCAGGTACCAGCGCCGCCCATAGTTGACCAGGTGCTGCGCCTCGACCTCGCGCTGGGTCACCTCCTCCTGCGCACTGCGGTACTCGAAGGCCAGCCGTGACGCCTGCCGGCAGTGCTGGGCCAGCCGTCCCAGCAGGCGTGCGTCGGTGGAGGGAAGGTCGGACAGGGTGGCCGTCGCCGCATGCACCTCGCCGGCCTGCCGCCGGCGACGGGTGGGGACCAGCGGATCGAGCTTGGACAGCAGGCCCCGCGCGGTGTCGTCGATGCCAGCGACGGTCGCTGACGCGGCACGCAGGGCGATCGCCAGGGTCGTCGCCTCGTCCTCGTCCAGCAGCATCGGCAGCACCGGTGCCCCTGCCCCGAGCTGATAGCCGCCGCCGACCCCCGATGAGGCCCGCACCGGATAGCCCAGTTCGCGCAGGCGTTCGATATCACGGCGGATGCTGCGCCGGTCCACGCCCATGCGCTCGGCCAGCTCAGCCCCGGACCACTGGCGGCGGGCCTGCAGCAGGGCGATCAGGCGCAGCAGTCGATGGGCGGTATGGCGCATGAAGAATCGAGGACAGAAGTCGTCCGCAATAGTGCCTCAGGATGGCTTCCAGTTCACCCACCCACCGCAAGGAGCAATGCCATGAACTCACGCCAGATCACCCTGTACCACGCCGCCAGATCCCGTTCGAGCGGCGCCGTGGCCCTGCTCGAAGCGCTGGGTGCCGACTACCGCATGCAGGTGCTGGACCTGAAGGCCGGTGCCAACCTGGCCCCGGCCTATCTGGCCATCAACCCGATGGGCAAGGTGCCGGCCATCGTCCACAACGGCGCACTGGTGACTGAGCAGGTCGCCATTTATCTGTACCTGGCCGATCTGTATCCGGAGGCGGGGCTGGCCCCGCCGATCGGCGACGCCCTGCGCGGCCCCTACCTGCGCTGGATGGCCTTCTACGGTGCCTGTTTCGAGCCGGCGATGATCGACAAGGCGATGCACCGCGAGCCGCCGCCGCGCCTGATGTCGCCGTACAACGACGCCGAGACTGTGCTGCAGGTGGTCGAGGCCCAGCTGGCGCAGGGCCCGTACCTGCTCGGCGAGACGATGAGTGCCGCCGACGTGCTGTGGGGCAATGCGCTGGCCTGGACCACGGCCTTCGGCCTGGTGCAGCCTGCGCCGGCCACGGCTGATTACATCGCACGGATGAGCGCGATGACCGCCTTCGACCGTTCGCGGCAGATCGATGCGGAGCTGGCGGCCGCGTAAGCAGCCCCCCGCTTGTAGAGCCGAGCCCGCGCTCGGCGGCTCCTCCGCCTTGCACGAGGCAGCCGGGCATGGACTCCGGCTCTACAGTGATGACCACGCCGGGCATGGGCTCGCTTGCACAGGCGCGGCGGCTGGCGCGGGATGCGGGTAGAATTGCCCGCTTTCCCGCCACCCGAATGGATTAAGCGCCATGACCGGGACGCCAGACGTCTTTCCGCCCGCCACGCCGGGCGGTACCCCGCTCGTTGCCCTGCCCGCTGGTCCGCGCAAGCCTGACCAGGTCAAGGGCAAGCTGTACATCAAGACCCACGGTTGCCAGATGAACGAGTACGACTCGGCCAAGATGGCCGACGTGCTTGCCGCCAGCGATGGCCTGGAACTGACCGACAGCCCGGACGACGCCGACGTCATCCTGGTCAACACCTGCTCCATCCGCGAGAAGGCGCAGGAGAAGGTGTTCAGCCAACTCGGCGTGTGGAAGGGCCTGAAGAACAAGGGCCGCGAGGTCATCATCGGCGTGGGCGGCTGCGTTGCCTCGCAGGAAGGCGAAGCGATCATCAAGCGCGCCCCGTTCGTGGACCTTGTGTTCGGTCCGCAGACCCTGCATCGCCTGCCGGAACTGATCCGCGCACGCCGCGAGCAGAAGCGCCCGCAGGTGGACATCAGCTTCCCCGAGATCGAGAAGTTCGACCGCCTGCCCGAGCCACGCGCCGAAGGTGCCTCGGCGTTCGTGTCGATCATGGAAGGCTGTTCCAAGTACTGCTCGTTCTGCGTGGTGCCTTACACCCGCGGCACCGAAGTCAGCCGCCCGTTCGAGGACGTGGTGGTGGAAGTGGCGCAGCTCGCCGCGCAGGGCGTGCGCGAGATCAACCTGCTCGGCCAGAACGTCAACGCCTATCGCGGCCCGTATGGAGACGGTGAGTTTGCCGACCTCGGCCTGCTGATCCGCACCATCGCCGAGATCGATGGGGTCGGCCGCATCCGCTTCACCACCTCGCACCCGCTCGAGTTCAGCGATTCGCTGATCGATGCGTTCCGCGACGTTCCGCAGCTGGCCAACTTCCTGCACCTGCCGGTGCAGGCCGGCAGCGACCGCGTGCTGTCGGCGATGAAGCGCGGCTACACCGCGCTGGAATTCAAGTCGAAGATCCGCAAGCTGCGCGCGGTGCGCCCGGACATTTCAATCAGCTCGGACTTCATCGTCGGCTTCCCCGGCGAGACCGATGCCGACTTCGAGAAGACCATGAAGCTGATCGAGGACATCGGCTTCGACCACAGTTTCTCCTTCATCTATTCGCGTCGACCGGGTACGCCGGCGGCCGATCTGGAGGACACGATCAGCGATGCCGAGAAGCATGCGCGCCTGTCGCGCCTGCAGGAACGCATCAATGCGCACGCCGCCAGCATCTCGGAGAAGATGGTCGGTACCGTGCAGACCGTGCTGGTGGAAGGGCCGTCGCGCAAGAACCCGAACGAGCTGACCGGCAAGACCGAGAACATGCGGTCGGTGAATTTCCCGGCGCCTGCGCGCCTGATCGGGCAGTTCGTGGATGTGGTGATCACCGAAGCGCTGACCAATTCGCTGCGCGCACGGGTGGTGGCGGAGTAAGGTCCGGGTGTGCCGACCAACGGTCGGCGCCCACCGGAAATGATGCCGGCCAGCGGCCGGCACTACCGAATGACAGGCCTCAATCCAGGCGCTTGCGGAAACGCAGGATCGCCAGGGTCATCATCACCACGATGAAGGCCAGCAGCGCCAGTGCGTCGTGCCACAGCTCCCACAGCGAGGCGCCGCGCAGCATGATGCCGCGCACCAGGCGCAGGAAGTGGGTCAGCGGCAGCACTTCGGCCAGCCACTGCACCGTCCGCGGCATGCCGGCGAACGGGAACATGAAGCCCGACAGCAGGATCGACGGCAGGAACAGGAACAGGGTCATCTGCATCGCCTGGAACTGCGAACGCGCGCGCGTGGAGATCAGCAGGCCCAGCGCCAGGTTGGCCAGCACCAGCAGCACCGCGGCCAGGTAGATGTCGAGCAGGCTGCCGCGAATCGGCACCTGGAACAGCCAGGTGCCCAGCACCAGCACCAGCGTGGTCTGCAGCAGACCGATCGCTGCATAGGGCAGCACCTTGCCGACCATCAGTTCGCTGCGCGATACCGGCGTGGCGATCAGCAGTTCCATGTTGCCGCGCTCGCGTTCGCGCACCACCGCCACCGCCGTGAACATCACCAGGGTCATGGTCAGGATCACCCCGATCAGGCCGGGCACGATGTTCACCGCCGAGCGCCGTTGCGGGTTGTAGAAACTGGTCACGCTGACCTGGCCACCGGCAATGCTGCCTTCGCGCAGCGGCCGCGTATTGCTGGTCGGGCGCGTATCCAGTGGCACCTGCGCCAGCTGGATCGCCGCACTCTGCACCACGGTGTCGCTGCCATCGACCAGCACCTGTACCGCTTCGCGTCCATCGAAGCGGCGACGCTCGAAGTCGGCCGGCACCACGATGCCGACGCTGATCTCGCCGCGGCGCAGCGCCTGCATCAGCTGGTCCGGCGTGTAGGCCTCGCTGCGTGGCGTGATCACGCCGGTGGCGACCATGACCTGCACCAGCGCGCGTGAGGCGGCGCTGTTGGCCTGGTCGGCGATACCCGCATCGAGGTGGCGCAGGTTGAGGTTGATCGCATACCCGAACAGCAGCAGCTGCATCACCGGAATGCCGACGATCATCGCCAGCGTGATGCGGTCGCGGCGCAGCTGCCGCAGCTCCTTGAGCATGATCGCCCACAGCCTGCGCAGGTTCATGCCGCTGGCTCCCTGCCACGGCCACGGGTGGCGGCCACGAACACGTCTTCCAGGTTCGGCGCCACCTTCTCGATGCTGGCCTGCGGGTCAGCACTAGCCAGCGCACGGCCCAGCACTGCGATGTCCGCCGCTCCCTCATTGCACAGCACGCGCAGATGGGTGCCGATCTGCGCCACGCTCAGCACGCCGGGCAGCTCGGCCAGCACGCGGCTGGCCTGGCGTGGCTGCGATGACGTGACCTGCAGCGTGCGTCCTTGCAGCCGAGAGCAAAGCTCGGCCGGCGTGCCGTCGGCCACCAGTGCGCCGCGATCAAGGATCGCCAGGCGATGGCAGCGCTCGGCTTCGTCCATGTAATGGGTCGACACCAGCACCGTGGTTCCCGCGTCGGCCAGTTCGAACAGGGCCTCCCAGAAATCGCGGCGCGACTCGGGATCGACCGCGCTGGTCGGCTCGTCCAGGAACAGCAGTTCGGGCGAATGCACCACGGCGCCGGCCAGGGCCAGGCGCTGCTTCTGTCCACCACTGAGCGTGCCGGCCAGCTGCGGCTGCCGGTCCTGCAACCTGTACTGCTGCAGCAGCGCATCGACCCGTTGCCGGGCCTGGTTGCGCGGCAGGTCCTGGATGGCGGCGAGGAATTCCAGGTTCTCGCGTACCGACAGGTCTTCGTACAGCGAGAAGCGCTGGGTCATGTAGCCGATGCGCCGGCGCAGTGCTTCGGCCTGCTCGGGAACCGCCAGGCCCAGCACCTCGATCTGCCCCGCACTGGGTTCCAGCAGGCCGCACAGCATGCGGATGGTGGTCGACTTGCCTGACCCGTTCGGGCCCAGGAAGCCGTACACCTGCCCGCGCGGGACGGTCAGGTCGACCTTGTCCACGGCCAGCAGTTCACCGAAGCGGCGAGTCAGGCCCTGCGCATGCACCGCGATGTCCGCACCGGTGTTCAGAAGCGCACCTGCACCGGCAGTCCGGCCGGAAGCTTCTGCATGTCGCTGGCTGCATCCACTTCGATCTCGGCGAGGTAGCTCAGGCGCTCGACGTCATCGCCGGTCAGTGCGTAGTACGGGGTGAAAGAAGGCTCGCTGCGGATCGCGCGCACATGGCCCTTCAGTACGGTGGTGCCCCCTCCCTCCAGCTGTATCTGTGCCGGCTGACCGACCTTGACCTGCAGGCGCAGCGGCTGCGGCAGGTAGACGCGCGCATAGGGGCGCTCGCCGACCAGCATCACCGCCAGCGGCGCCCCGATCGGTGCCTGGTCACCCTGTCGGTAGGGCAAGGCATCGATCACGCCATCGCGCGGTGCGCGCAGCTGCAGCTTCTGCAGGTTGACGCCCTGCACCACCTGCTGCGCCTGTGCGGCGTCGGCGGCCGCCTGGCCCTGAGCGATGTCCTGCGCGCGACTGCCGTGCACCCGTTCCAGCCAGGCCTGCTCGGCGGCACGCACGCTGGCCGCGGCATTGCCGGCGGCTGCCCGTGCACGGTCCAGCTCGGCGGCGGCGATCAGGCGCTGGCGTGCCAATGGCTGCACCCGACGATAGTAGGCAGTGGCTTCAGCAGACTGCGCGCGCAACGCGGCCAGTTGTGCCTGGGCCTGTGCGATCTGTTCCTGCCGCGGGCCGAGCTTCAGCTCTTCCAGCTGGGCCTGCGCGCGCGCCGTGTCGGCCTGCGCCGCCGCGAACTGCGCGTCGCCGCGGGCGGGGTCGAGCTGCATCAGCACGGCCCCGGCCTTGACCCGCTGGCCCTCGCGCACCTCCACCGTGGCGATCACCTCGGCCGCCGGCGCCGGCACCGTGATCCGGTCCCACTCCAGTGTGCCCAGCGCCGTTGGCGTTGACTGCCCACAGCCCGCCAGCAGGCCGATGCCCGCCAGCCCGAGTCCACGCATCCCGTTGCCGATGCCCATGCCATCCCCTCCTGCGACGTCGACACGGTGCCACCTGCCCCGTGCACCCTCAATGATTCCGATCAGCCCTGACGGTTTTTTCGCCACGTACGGGCGAGCCTTTTGCTGCAAGGTTCCTCGCCACCTATCCACAGCTTGATTCAGCATCATTCCACAGCCGGTGTGGAGAACCGGACGGGGGCGGCCGTACTGGCTGCCTGGCAGCGGAAGATGCGCTGCCGTCACGGGAGCGGCCGACCGTGACGGTTTTTTCACCACCACCTCATACGCCTTGTGGCACAAGCACTGCGAAGGCCTATCCACAGGTTTTCGCGCCCCCCGTCCACACCGGGTGTGGAAAACCGCGTATCGGCCCGCCGCTGGCCGCATGCCCGGTACGCGCGTAACCTTGTCACCCCGAGTCCATCGCGGTGGACGGCGCCCCCGCCCCACCCCAAGCAATGAAAAGCATCGATCATCGAGACTTCACCCTGTCACCGGAAGACAACGAGCGACTGGCCAACCTGTGCGGCCCCTTCGACGGGCACCTGCGCCAGATCGAGCTGAAGCTCGGCGTGGAGATCGCCAATCGTGGCTTCGTGTTCCGCATCAGCGGGCCCAACGAAGCCATCGTCGAGGCGCAGAAGCTGGTTGAAGCGCTGTACGCCGAAGCCGGCGAAACCACCTTCGACAATCACGCCATCCACCTGCGCCTGGCGCAGGCCAACGTCGAGCAGATCGCCGAACGCTCCTACGAAGCGCAGGACGTGGCAATCAAGGTCAAGCGTGGCACGGTACGTGGCCGCGGCGCCAACCAGGGCCGCTACCTGCACCAGATCGCCACGCATGACATCAACTTCGGCATCGGCCCGGCCGGAACCGGCAAGACCTTCCTGGCCGTGGCCAGCGCGGTCGAAGCACTGAACGAGTCACGGGTGCAGCGCCTGATCCTGGTGCGCCCGGCGGTGGAAGCCGGCGAGAAGCTGGGCTTCCTGCCCGGCGACCTGAGCCAGAAGGTCGACCCGTACCTGCGACCGCTGTACGACGCCCTGTACGAGATGATGGGCGTGGAGAAGGTGGTCAAGCTGCTGGAGAAGAACGTCATCGAGATCGCGCCGCTGGCCTACATGCGCGGCCGCACGCTCAACGATGCGTTCGTGATCCTGGACGAGGCGCAGAACACCACCATCGAACAGATGAAGATGTTCCTGACCCGCCTGGGCTACGGCTCCACGGCGGTGGTCACCGGTGACCTGACCCAGACCGACCTGCCCAAGCACGTGAAGTCCGGCCTGCGCGACGCGATCGATGTGCTGCGCGAGGTCGAGGGCGTCAGCTTCACCTTCTTCGAATCCCGCGACGTGGTCCGGCATCCGCTGGTGGCGCGCATCGTCAGCGCCTACGACCGCCGCGACCTGCATCAGATCCAGCCTGGAGCAACGCCATGACCCGTGGTCCCGTGCGACTGGACGTCGCCGTCAGTTATGCCCTGCCGCGTACCGGGCTGCCGGCCGCAGTGAGCTTCCGCAAGTGGGTGGCCGCTGCGTTGAAGGGCCGCATCCGTGAGGCCGACCTGGCCATCCGCGTGGTCGATGCCAAGGAGGGGCAGTCGCTGAACCGCCATTACCGTGGCAAGGACTACGCCACCAACGTGCTCAGCTTCCCGGCCGACGTGCCCGAAGGCCTGCCCAAGGGCGTCAAGTTTCCATTGCTCGGCGACCTGGTGATCTGCGCACCGGTGGTGGCCCGCGAAGCCGACGAACAGGGCAAGGCGCTCAACGCACATTACGCGCACCTGACCGTGCACGGCGTGCTGCACCTGCTTGGCTGGGACCACGAGGACGACAAGGAAGCCGACGCAATGGAACAGCTGGAGCGCGAGATCCTGGCCGAGCTCGGCATCGCCGATCCCTACGCCGGCGAGCGCTGACGGCCACGCATACCGGGTTCATCACAGAGGACACCCCCATCGCGCTGTTGCCCGCACTCATTGCCGCTCTTCTGCAGGTAACCACTGCCCCGGGCATCGACCCCGACCGGGAACGACCGTCGCCGTTCCCGGCCAGCGACAGCGCCGCCGACATTGCCGCCAAAGTCGCCGAGGTGCAGGCCTTCTTTGACGTCAGCCAGCAGACGGCCCGCCAGGCGGTCGCCGAGGCGCAGCAGCACGCGTTGATGGAACGCTTGAGGGCGCGCCACGCGGCACGCCTGGCCGGTATGTGGGTGGACAATGCGACGGGGTGGAACGTCGTCGTGCGACTGACTGGGCCGGCACCTGCGGCCGATGAGACCCATCCAGGGGCGGACGGCCCGCAACGCGTGCGCTACATCATCGGCGCTTCAATGACCGAAGCGGAGATGCAGCGCCGTCTTCAGGCGCAGCAGGGCTGGTTCATCCCGCAGCTGCCCGGCCTGACCGGCTATGGCCTGGACGTCATGACCGGTGAACTGGAGCTGGAACTCCGGGATACCGCTGGCGCGCGCGCAACGGCGGCGACCGTGCGCGACCACCTGCAGGCGCTGCTGGGCTACCCGGTCAGGCTGCGCTGGTACCCAGCGGCATCGCACCTGCAATCTCCCTGACTGCGTAGAGACGCTCGCGATAGCCGACCGGGACCGGTACGATCACCGGCCTGCCTTCCGTTGCGGATCCAGTGCCCGTGCTGCGTATTGTCCTGCCCCTGCTGCTCGTCGCGTCCGCCCCGGCCGCTGCCTTGGACCTGCCGGCGCTGATCGAATGCCGCCAGGGCGTAGCCGATCACGCTGCACTGGCACCGCTGCTGGCTGATCCGCTGAAGGCCGTCGCCCACGGCCTGCAGCCGCTGCCCCAGGGCAACCAGTTCATGAGCGAGTACCGACTGGCCCAGCCGATCAGCGTGTTCGGCGACCGCACCGAACGGGTCGCCGTGGCCGGCTCCAGCATCATGGCGATCCTCGACCAGGCTGACCCGCGGCCGTTGGCCAAACGCCTGGCGCTGGAGACCGGCTACGACCAGGACGGCAAGTTCATGGCCGGCCGCGAGCTGGTCAGCCGCGACGTGACCGACCCGAAGAGCGGCGAGGCCCAGATCGAGTCGATCATCCTCAGCGTCTCCACCGTGGCCTCCCATCCGGGCAAGACCCTGGCCGGCTGTACCTACAGCCTGGACCTGCCTGAAGAAGAAGCCCCTGCCCGGCCTGAACTGGCCCCGCCGCCGATCACCGGACCGGGCAGCGACGGTCACTGACAGGCCGCCACATCCTGCTAGACTTGGGCCAACGCCCGGCCTGCCGGGTGCCTTTTTTCCAGAGATGTCAGAAGACGACAGTAGTAGCTCCCCTGCGGAGCACAGTGAAAAGAAGCGCGGTTGGCTTGAACGCCTGACCTCGGCCTTCTCCGGCGAACCCCACACCCGCGACGAGCTGGTCGCTGTCCTGCACACCGCGCAGGAAGAGGGTCTGATCGCCGCCGATACCCTGAAGATGATGGAAGGCGCCATTTCGGTGGCCGAGCTGACCGTGGGCGACGTGATGATCTCGCGCTCGCAGATGGTCTCGCTGCCGGTCGAAGCGCCCTTCCTGGAACTGATGAAGCAGGTGGTCGAATCGGGCCATTCGCGCTTCCCGGTGCACGGCGAGAACAAGGACGACATCCTTGGCATCCTGCTGGCCAAGGACCTGCTGCGCGGCGTGGTTGCCGACAATGGTCCGGCCAATGTACGTGAACTGCTGCGCCCGGCAGTGCTGATTCCGGAGGCGAAGAAGCTCAACGTGCTGCTGAAGGAGTTCCGCCTGTCGCGCAACCACATGGCCATCGTGGTCGACGAGTACGGCGGTGTTGCCGGTCTGGTCACCATCGAGGACGTGCTGGAGCAGATCGTCGGCGAGATCGACGACGAGCACGACGAGGCCGAGGATCCGTCCGCGCAGATCGCCATCCAGTCCGACGGCCAGTACGTGGTCGACGCGCTGACCCCGATCGGCGACTTCAACGAGCGCTTCGGCGCGACGTTCTCCGACGAGGACTACGACACCATCGGTGGCCTGGTCACCGAGGCCGTGGGCCACCTTCCGGAAGTCGGCGATGAGCTGGCACTGGACCGCTTCATGTTCCGCGTGGCCCGCGCCGATGCTCGCCGGGTTCAGGCCTTCCACGTGACCGTGCTGCCGCCGGACGCGCAGGACGACGCTTGAAGCGCCGCGGCCTGATCCTCATGGTGTGGCTGGCACTGTGGGTGCTGGCCATGGCCCTGCCGCTGGCGGCCTTCGCGCAGCCGGCGGCAGCCGTGCCCGCACCGGCCACCGCCAACGCGGAGGCCCCGGCCCCGCGCATCGGCGTGGTGACCATGCAGCCGGGCACGGTTTTCTTCGAACGCTTCGGCCATGACGCCATCGTCGTGGTCGATCCGGCCAGTGGCGAAGCGACCTCATACAACTTCGGCTACTTCGATCCGTCCGAGGACGACTTCATCAGCCGCTTCGTGCACGGCGACATGATGTATTACCTGGTGGCGCTGCCGCTGCAGCAGGACCTGTCGTACTACGACGAGACCGGCCGCGGTGCCAGCGTGCAGTGGCTGGACCTGCGCCCCGAACAGGCGCGTTCCCTGGCCGCTGACCTGGCCGAGCGGGCCAAGCCGGAAAACGCGCGCTACCACTACGATTACTACACCGCCAACTGCGCCACGATGGTACGCGACACGGTGGATAAGGCACTGGGCGGTGGCCTGCAGTCGCAGTTGTCGGGGCGTTCGCGCGGCAACACCTACCGCAGCGAGTCGGTGCGCCTGGCCTCGCCCGCCCCGTGGATGTGGCTGGGCTTCGATGTCGGCCTGGGGCCGTTCGCCGACCAGCCGCTGTCGCGCTGGCAGGAAGCGTTCGTGCCGATGCGCCTGGCCGATGCGCTGCGCCAGGCACGCAACAGTGATGGCCGGCCGCTGGTGCAGTCCGAACAGGAACTGCTGCCGCACCGCATTGATCCGGAGCCGAAGGAGTTCGCGCGTCGTTGGTGGCCGTGGCTGCTGCTTGGCCTGGTCGTGGCCGGCGGCGTGCTGGCGCTGCGCAACCGGCCGCGCCTGCTGGCTGGGCTGGCCCTGCCGTTCTGGCTGTTGTGCGCCGTCGCCGGCAGCCTGCTGGTGTTCCTGTGGGGCTTCAGCACCCACTACGCCGCCTGGGCCAACCGCAACCTGCTGCTGCTTTCGCCGCTGGCCGTGCTGCTGCTGCCGGGAGCAGTCAGCCTGCTGCGCCGGCGCGTGCCGGGGCGCATGTTCAGGATCGTGCTGTGGCTACTGGCGGTACAGGCCGTGGCCGCGCTGGTGCTGCACTGGCTGAGCCTGCAGGCCCAGTACAACGTGCAGTGGATCGTACTGCTGTTGCCCGTGCACGCGGCACTGGCCTGGGTGTTGGGGCGCCGTCCTCACTTGTCCGAAACACGGCGCTGACGCACGATGGCGGGCATGTCATTGCCCGCCTCCGCTGCCGCCCCTGCTTCAGCCAACCCCGCCTGCGTCATCAACTGCGTCCACTATGATGACGAGGGCATACGCCACGACATCAGCCTGGACGCCATCAGCGATGTCATCGCCAGTGGCAATGGCTTCGTGTGGGTCGGCCTGTACGATCCCAACGACGATGTGCTGCTGAAACTGCAGGAAGAATTCTGCCTGCACGACCTGGCCATCGAGGATGCGCGCAACGCGCACCAGCGGCCCAAGGTCGAGACCTACGGCAATTCGATGTTCGTGGTGGTCACCACCGCGCAGATGGTCGACGAGCGCATCCAGTATGGCGAAACCCATGCCTTCCTCGGCCCGCGCTTCCTGGTGACGGTGCGCCACGGCGCCTCGCTGTCCTACGCGCCGGTACGTGCTCGGGTCGAGCGTGAGCCGCAGCTGCTGAAGATGGGCCCGTCGTACTGCCTGTACGCGGTGACCGACTTCGTGGTCGACAATTACCTGCCGATCGTGCACCGCTTCCGCGACACCCTGGACCTGCTGGAAAAGGACATCTTCGCCGAGAACTACAAGCGCAGCACCGTGGTGCGCCTGTACGAGCTCAAGCGCGAACTGAACAAGATGCGGATGGCGGTGGCGCCGCTGCAGGATGTGCTGGCCCAGCTGCGCCGTTACCAGGGCGAGCTGGTTCCGGACGAAGTGAAGCTGTACATCCGTGACGTGCACGACCACGCGGTACGCATCAGCGATGTGATCGACACCCTGCGCGAGATGCTGGGCACCGCGCTCAGCGTGAACCTGTCGCTGGTGACGCTGGCGCAGGGCGAGACGGTCAAGCGCCTCGGTGCGTGGGCCGCGCTGCTGGCGGCACCGACGCTGATCACCAGCTGGTACGGGATGAACTTCAGCCACATGCCGGAGCTGAGCCAACCGTGGGCCTACCCACTGATGATCGTTGGTGTGGGCGGCGTCTGCGTGGGCCTGTACCGGTTGTTCAAGCGTTCGGGCTGGCTGTAGAGCGTATCGACCCGCGGTCGATACCCACAAAACCGGGGACATATCGACCAACGGTCGATACCCACCAGACTGGTAGGCCACGACCGTTGGTCGTGGCGCATTGCATGATCCATCAAGCCACGTAAACGGTCTTGATGTTCATGAACTCATGGATGCCGTGGTCGGCCAGTTCCCGGCCAAAGCCAGACTGCTTGCTGCCGCCGAACGGCAGCCGCGCATCGCTTTTGACGATGGCATTGACGAAGGCCGCACCGCATTCCATGCGTTGCGCGAAGGCTTCGCCGCGCACCGGATCGCGCGTCCACACACTGCCGCCCAGGCCGAAGCGCGTGTCGTTGGCCACGCGCAGTGCCTCGCTCTCATCAGCGACCCGGATCACCGCAGCCACCGGACCGAACAGTTCCTCGTCGTAGGCCGGCATGCCCGGGCCGACCTGGTCGAGCACCGTGGCCGGATAGCCGGCATGGGTGCCGGCAATCGGCTCGCCGCCTATCAGCACCCGCGCACCCTTGGTCACGCTGGCCTGTACCTGCTTGTGCAGTTCATCGCGCAGATCGGCACGGGCCATCGGCGCCAGCGTGGTGCCCCGCTCATCGGGGTCGCCGTACTGGCGCTCGGCCGCAGCTTCAACGAAGCGACGGGTGAATTCATCGGCTACCGCCTCGACCACGATGAACCGCTTGGCAGCGATGCAGGTCTGCCCGCTGTTGTCGAAGCGCGACTTCACCGCTGCCGCAACCGTCTTGTCGAGGTCGGCATCGTCGAGCACCACGAAGGCATCGCTGCCACCCAGCTCCATCACCGACTTCTTCAATTGGCTGCCGGCGTTGGAGGCGATCGAGCGCCCTGCCCGCTCGCTGCCGGTCAGCGTCACCGCCTTCACCCGTGCGTCGCGCAGCACGTCGGCGGCCTGGTCGTTGTCGATGTGCAGCACGTCGAACACGCCGTCCGGCAGGCCGCCATCACGGCACACCGCCAGGATCAGGTCGGCACACTGCGGCACGTTGCTGGCGTGCTTGAGCAGGGCCACGTTGCCGGCCATGAACGCCGGTGCGAGGAAGCGGAACACCTGCCAGATCGGGAAATTCCACGGCATCACCGCGAATACACAGCCGATCGGCTCGTAGCGCACGTAGCTGCGCTGGGCTTCGGTGTCGATCAACTGCGGCTTGAGGTAGTCGGCCGCGTGGTCGGCGTAGTACTCGCAGGCGGCAGCGCACTTGTCGACCTCGGCCAGCGCTTCGGCCTTGAGCTTGCCCATCTCGTGGGTCATCGCCTGCTGCAGGTCGTCGCGGCGCGTGCGCAGCTGCGCCGCGATCTGGCGCAGGATCACGCCGCGTTCCTGCAGCGAACGCTCGGCCCAGCCGGGGAACGCATCGGCGGCGGCCTGCAGGCGCTGCTCGATGTCGGCAGCGCCCATCAGTTCATGGCGGTAGGTCACCTGGCCGGTGGCCGGGTCGACGATCTCGACGGTCATGGGGGATCTCCATCTGGAAGACCCCCATTGTGCGCCGCCGGCCGTGAGACGGGTGTTGCCGGCGCTGTCGACGGATCGTGTACTCAGCCGTTGTCCTGCCGCGCCAGCTGCAGGTCGCGCTGGCGCCGCTTCTCGGCGCGGGCATTGATGTACCAGCCGATCACCGCGGCGATCGACACCGCCGACACCAGCAGCGTGGCCAACGCGTTGATCTTCGGACTGATGCCCATGCGCACCGAGGCGAACACCTTCATCGGCAGCGTGGTCGAGCCCGGCGTGGCGACGAAGCTGGCCACCACCACGTCATCCAGCGACAGGGTGAAGGCGAGCAGCCAGCCCGCCACCAGCGCCGGCGCGATGATCGGCAGGGTGATGCGGGTGAACACGGTCAGCCGGCTGGCCCCGAGGTCCATCGCCGCTTCTTCCAGCGACAGGTCCATTTCCTGCAGCCGCGAGGACACCACCACGGTGACGAAGCACAGGGTGAAGGTGACGTGGGCGATCCAGATGGTGGCCAGGCCGCGCGCCGGGAAGCCCGGAATCGCGCCCATCGAGGCCAGCAGCGCCATCAGCGAGAAGCCCAGGATCACATCCGGCATCACCAGCGGCGCGGTGACCAGCGCACCGAACAGCGGCTTGCCACGGAAGCGCTTGAAGCGGGTCATCACCATCGCCGCCAGCGTGCCCAGCACGGTGGCGGTACAGGCGGTCCAGAACGCCACCACCAGGCTGGTCCACATCGCCTCCATCAGCGCGCGGTCGGCGAACAGGTCACTGTAGGCGCGGGTGGAAAACCCGGCCCAGACCATCGCCAGCCGCGAGCTGTTGAACGAATAGAACATCAACAGCAGGATCGGCAGGTACAGGAAGGCGAAGCCCAGCAGCAGCACGCCCAGCCCCAGGCCCTTGGCGGTACGCGGGCTCATGCCTGCTTCCCTTCCAGCAGGCGCTGCTGGGAACGGTTGAACAGCAGGATCGGCACCAGCAGCAACAGGATCATCGCCACCGCCATCGCCGACGCGCCCGGCCAGTTGCGGTTGTTGAAGAACTCGTTCCACAGCTGGCGGCCGACCATCAGCGTCTCCGAGCCCCCCAGCATTTCCGGAATCACGAATTCACCCACTGCCGGGATCATCACCAGCATGCAGCCGGCGATGATGCCGGCCTTCGACAGCGGCAGGGTGATGCGGAGGAAGGCCTGCCATGGCTTGGCGCCCAGGTCGTAGGCCGCTTCCAGCAGGCGGTGGTCATGCTTGACCAGGTTGGCGTACAACGGCAGCACCATGAACGGCAGGTAGCAGTAAACGATGCCGATGTAGGCCGCTGTGGGCGTATCGATCAGTTGCAGTTTGGGCAGGCCCATGCTGGTCATCAGCGATTGCAGGCCGGTGAACTGCAGGAACTGGTCGAGCAGGCCGTTGCGGTCCAGGATCGCCTTCCAGGCATACACGCGGATCAGGAACGAGGTCCACGACGGCAGCACCACCAGCATCATCGCCACGTTGCGCGCGGCCGGCGACAGGCGGGCGATGGCATAGGCCATCGGATAGCCGATCAGCAGGGTGAGGAAGGTGGAGATGGCCGCGATCCTGATCGAGCTCAGGAAGGCCTGCGCATAGATCGAATCGCGGAACAGCGCCAGGTAATTCTCCAGGTTCAGCTTCAGCGAGAACCCGCCGTCCACGTACTGCAACAGCCAGGTATACGGCGGCGAGCCGACCCGGCTTAGCGAGAAACTGATCATCAGCACGATCAGGAACGGCACTGCGAAGAACAGCAGCAGCCACAGGTACGGAATGCCGATCACCGTGGCACGCAGCCCCGGCAGCCAGCGCTTCAGGCCGGCGACGCTCATGAGGTGAGCACCACGCCGTCGTTGTCGCGCCAGTGCACCCACACCTCGTCGCCCCAGGTGAAGCCATCACTGGCCCAGCGCTGCGAGTTGGCGAAGTTGGCCAGCACCTTGGCGCCGCTGGGCAGGCGCACGTGATAGACCGAGTGGCTGCCGAAGTAGGCGATGTCCTCGATCACGCCCTGCGCCTTGTTGGTGTGCCCTTCCGGCTCGTCCTTGCCGATCATCACCTTCTCCGGGCGCAGCGCGAACGCGACCGGCTGCCCTTCATAGCAGGTGATGCCATGGGCAATGTAGATCGGCGCCGGGAACAGCGGCGAGCGCACGGTCACGTACTCGGGCAGGTCCTCGTCGATCACCCCGTCAAACAGGTTGACCGAACCAATGAACTCGGCGACGAAGCGGTTGGCCGGCTGCTCGTAGACCTCGTCCGGCTTGCCGACCTGCTGGATCCAGCCGGCATCCATCACCGCGATGCGGGTGGCCATGGTCATCGCTTCTTCCTGGTCGTGGGTGACCATCACGCAGGTCACGCCCGACGATTCGATGATGCTGACCAGTTCCAGCTGCATCTGCGAGCGCAGCTTCTTGTCCAGCGCGCCCATCGGTTCGTCCAGCAGCAGCAGCTTCGGCCCCTTGGCCAGCGACCGTGCCAGCGCCACGCGCTGCTGCTGGCCACCGGACAGCTGGTGCGGCTTGCGCTTGCCCAGGTGGCCCATCTGCACCAGGTCGAGCATCTCGCCGACGCGCTTGCTGATCGCGTCCTTGCCCAGGCCATCCTGCTTCAGGCCGAAGGCGATGTTCTGCTCGACCGTCATGTGCGGGAACAGGGCATAGGACTGGAACATCATGTTGACCGGCCGCTGGTACGGCGGCAGCGCGTCCAGGCGCTGGCCATCGACGGTGATGCTGCCCTTGGTGGGCGTCTCGAAGCCGCCCAGGCAGCGCAGCAGGGTCGATTTACCACTGCCGGAGCCACCGAGCAGGGCAAAGATCTCGCCCTTGCGCACGTCCAGGTTGACGTCGTCGACGGCGACGAATCCGTCGAATTCCTTGCGCAGATCACGAATGGAGAGATAGCCGGGCGCACCGGTCGTGTCGACGACGGCGGCTACCGGCTGGGCTTCAACGGGCATGGGGGCTCCGGGAGCGGGCGGTGGACAGCGGCGGCCATTCTAACGGCCGGGGGCCGAAGGGGATATGACGGCAGTGGGTGGAAGCGGCCGCTGGCGCGCCCAGGCCTCCCGAGGTGTGTCGGTTTTCCCCCGCCATGGTGGCCTGTGCGCCGGAAGGCCCGGGCTCTCCTCGACGCCCGGACGGCCGTCCCGGCCAGACACCACGGGCGGCGGCCCGATCTGCAACATTTTTCAGAGCGGGATCCATTGAATGCCCGGGACATTCCCCGCGCAATGCCCCGGATCTAGGCCTTGCATGGACCGACCCTGGTGATTTCCCCGGACAGCCCCTCCCCTTTCCCGCCCCGCCTGCCAGGCTGCCTGCCTGCACGGCTGCCGCTGGTCATCATCGGCGCCGGCCAGGCCGGGTTGTCGCTCAGCGCGCTCCTGCAGGAGGCCGGCGTCGAGCATCGCGTGCTGGAGGCCGAAACCGTGGGTGCCAGCTGGCGGCGGCGCTGGGATTCGTTCCAGACCAACACCGCCAACGCGACCATGGCCCTGCATGGCCATGCCTATGCCGGGGATGACCCGGAAGGGTTCATGGGGGCCCCGGAAGTGATCCGGAGGCTCCGCGACTATGCCGACGAGCGCTCGTTGCCGATCAGCGAAGGGTGCGTGGTCCATCGGGTCGGGCCCGAGTCCGGTGGCTATGCCATCGACAGCAGCCGGGGGCTGATCCATGCCCAGGCGGTGGTGGTTGCGACCGGTGAATACCGCCGGGCGCGGTTGCCCCGAGCCCCGTTCGCGCCCGCACCAGGCCTCACCGTGCTGCACTCCAGCGACTACCGCGGTCCCGGCCAGCTACCCGAGGGCGCGGTGCTGGTCATCGGCGGCGGCCAGTCCGGCGCGCAGATCGCCCAGGACCTGCGCGACGGTGGTCGCAGCGTGTACTGGTCATTGGCCGATCGTCATTCGCACACCCGTCGGCTGCGCGGCAAGGACTCGATGACCTGGTGGGACATGGCCGGGCGCATCCATCAACACGTAAGCCAATCGGCGGCCGTACTGGCAGGCGAGCCGGACGCGCTGCGCAAGGCCCGCACCGCGGAGTTCCCCCTGATTTCCGGCAAGGGAGGCGCCGGCCTGGGCAGTTCGATCAGCCTGCTGGCGATGCACCGTGCAGGCATCAGGTTGCTGGGCCGGTTGCAGGAATTCAATGGGAACACCGCCCGCTTCGCCGATGTCCGCCCGCAACTTCGCGCCGCGATCAAAGCGACGCGGGCCGAGTATGCCTATCTCGATTCGCTGGCCAGCGCGTACTACGCCACGCGGCCCGAACCGCGCACCGACGATGCCCGCTACATTCCCGAAGAGGTCTACCTGCACTGGGAGCCGGAACCGTCCCCGTGCGAGCTGGATCTGCCGTCCACAGACATCCGCTCGGTGGTGCTGGCCACCGGTTTCGTCGCCGAGTGGCCCTGGCTCGATGTGCAGGGCGCGCTGGATGCCCACGGCTATCCGCTGGGCGAGTTTGGCGTTTCCCCGCAACCGGGCCTGTTCTTCATCGGCATGCACAACCTGCAGCGGATGAGTTCGTCGTTCCTGTGCAACGGCGGCCGCGATGCACGCGACCTGCTGCCGGCCATCCTGAGGCACCTTGGCGAGGGCGGCGGTACCGATTCCGGCACGGTGAAGCAAGGCGGCCGCCGGGCAACGCCCGGCGGCGCCAGACCCGCTTAACGGCCGGTCTTCACCTCGGTCCACAGCCGGGTGTAGAGCTTGTCGGTCTCCGGCGTGTTGATCGAGTAGGTGAACATCTTCTCGGCCACGTCAGCCGGCGGATAGATCGTCGGGTCGGTGCGGATCGCCTCGTCCACCAGCGGTGTCGCGGCCGGGATCGGGTTGGCGTAGTGGATGAAGTTGGTGTTGGCCGCGGCGACCTTCGGTTCCAGCAGATAGTTGATGAACCTGTAAGCCGCTTCCGGGTGCTTGGCGTCCTTCGGGATCGCCAGCATGTCGAACCACTGCGGCGCACCTTCCTTCGGGATCGAATAAGCCACGTGCACGCCATTGCTGGCTTCCTCGGCGCGGTCGCGGGCCTGGATGATGTCACCGGACCAGCCGACCACCAGGCAGGTGCCGCCGTTGGCCAGCGAGCCGACGTACTGCGAGGAGTGGAAATTCTGCACGTACGGGCGGATCGACTTCAGCAGGTCGGCCGCCTTCTGCAGTTCGGCCGGGTCGCCGCTGTGCGGATCCAGGCCCAGGTAATGCAGCGCGATCGGGATCATGTCGGCCGGCGTGTCCAGGATGGTCACGCCGCAGTCCTTCATCTTGCTGATGTTCTCCGGCTTGAACACCAGGTCCCAGCTGTTGGCGATATCGGTGCTGCCGCCGAAGCGCTGCTTCAGCATGTCCACGTTGTAGCCGATGCCGGTGGTGCCGATCATGTACGGCACGCCGTACTGGTTGCCCGGGTCCTGGGTGGCGATGCGCTTCATCACCGCCGGATCGAGGTTGGCCAGGTTCGGGATCTTGCTCTTGTCCAGCGGCAGGAACACGCCGGCCTGGATCTGGCGGCCGAAGAAGTTCAGGGTCGGCACCACCACGTCGTAGCCGCTGTTGCCGGCCAGCAGCTTGGTCTCGACCATCTCATCGCTGTCGAACACATCGTAGGTCACCCTGATGCCGCTCTCCTTCTCGAAGGTCGGAATGGTGTCCTCGGCGATGTAATCGCTGTAGTTGTAGACGTTCAGGACCTGGCTGTCCTGCGCGCCGCCGTTGCCACCGCCACAGGCGGCAAGCATGGCGGAGGCCAGGCCGAGCGTGAGGATACGCAGCTTCATCGGGTGCTCCAGAATGCGGGAAGGGGGGCCGGCGGGGCCGGCGACGGGTGCCAGCCTACCCCCCGGCGGCGGATTTTTCTATTCCAGATGCTCAGACGTTCAGCAGCAGGAACTCGCGCTCCCACGAGCTGATGACGCGGAAAAAGGTCTCGTATTCCTTGCGCTTGACCGAGATGTAGGCGCGGCAGAAACGCTCGCCCAGCAGGGCCTGGAGCTCGCTGCACTGCTCCAGCCCGTCCAGCGCCTCGCCCAGCGAGCGCGGCAGGTTGTAGCCCAGTTCCTTCGCGCTGCCGGTCACCGGCGCGTCCGGCGCCAGCCGCTCGCGGATGCCGAGCAGGCCGCAGGCCAGGGTGGCCGCCATTGCCAGGTACGGATTGGCGTCGGAACCAGCGAACCGGCTCTCCACGCGCATGTTTTCCGGTGTATCCAGCGGCACGCGCAGGCCGCAGGTACGGTTGTCGAAACCCCAGTGCACGTTGCTCGGCGAGACCTCGCCGAACACCAGGCGCCGGTAGGAATTCACGTTCGGCGCGAAGAACGCCATCGCCTGCGGCGCGTACTTCTGCAGACCGCCCAGGTAGTGGCCGAACACCGGGCTGAACTCACCCTCAGCATCGGTCTCGCCAGCGAACACATTGCTGCCATCGCTCACCCGCACCAGGCTCTGGTGGATGTGCATGGCACTACCGGGCTCGTTCTCCATGGGCTTGGCCAGGAACGTGGCGTACACCCCGTGGCGCATCGCCGCCTCGCGCATGGTGCGCTTGAACAGGAACACCTGGTCGGCCAGGTCCATCGCATCGGCATGGGTGAAGTTCACCTCCAGCTGTGCTGCGCCGGATTCGTGGATCAGCGTGTCCACGTCCAGCTTCATCGCATCGGCGTAGTCGTACATCAGGTCGAGGATCGGGTCGAACTCGTTGACCGCGTCGATCGAGTACGACTGCCGCGCGGTCTCCGGGCGCCCCGAGCGACCGGCCGGTGGCAGCAGCGGGAAGTCCGGGTCGGTGTTCTTCTGCACCAGGAAGAACTCCAGCTCCGGCGCCACCACCGGGCGCAGGCCCAGTTCCGCATAAGCCGCCAGTACGCGGCGCAGCACGTTGCGCGGCGCAAGCTCGTGCGGTTCGCCGCTCTTGGTGTAGCAATCGTGGATGACCTGCGCGGTGGCATCGGCTGCCCACGGCACCATGCGCACCGTATCCGGATCGGGCCGCAGCATCATGTCCGAGTCCGACGGCGAGGTCAGGTCGTAGTAATCGTCAGGGAACTCGCCGGTGACGGTGGTGGCGAAGATGCCTTCCGGCAGGCGCGTGCCGTAATCGTGCGAGAACTTGTCGGCAGGAATGATCTTGCCGCGGGCGTTGCCGGTGATGTCCGGCACCAGGCATTCCACCTCGGTGATGCGCCGCTCCTTCAGCCAGCGCAGCAGGCTGCTTTCCTGCGGTGCGGGGGGCGTGGCCGTCTTGCGCGGGCGCGTTCGGGAACTCATCGGGAATCCAGTCGGTTCTGTTGGTGCTGCCGGCAAGCTTGGCCGAACGCACGGAAAATAGCGTGATAGAACGGCGTCTGCGTGACACGCCACTCCGGATGCCACTGTACGCCGAGCACAAATCCATGGTGCAGGCTGCGCGCTGCCTCGACCAGTCCGTCATCGGCCATGGCCTCGACCTGCAGGCCCTGCGCGAGGCGGGCGATGCCCTGTCCGTGCACCGAATTGACCTGCGCGCGGCTACTGCCGTGCCACTGCGCCAGCCAGCCATCGGTGACCAGGGTCACCGCATGGGCCGGCCCATACTGCACTTCCACCGGCGCCTGCGGGTCTTCGCGATGGTCGGCCAGGCCGGGCACCGCATGCACCTGCGGATGCAGGCTGCCACCCAGCGCGACGTTCAATTCCTGGAAACCGCGACAGATCGCCAGCACCGGCAGGTCCAGCGCCAGCGCTTCGTGCAGCAACGCAAAGGCGTTGGCATCCCGGGCCGGATCATGCGGATTGCCTGGCCAACTGCGGCCACCCTCGTAGTGCTGCGGTTCGATATTGCTGACCGCGCCGGTCAACAGCAGGCCATCGAGCCCAAGCAGCCAGTCGCTGGCCGGCAACGGTGGCTGCAGGCTCGGCAACACCACCGGGGTCACCTCGGCCGCCTCGGCCAGCGCGCGCACGTACTTCTCGCCGGCCACCGCGAAACGGTGGTGGCCGAGCACGGTGCTGTCGGTGGGCAGGCCCACCCAGGGCAGGCGGCGCATGGGGACACTCCTTGGCGTGCCGACACGTTACCCGTCGCCTGGCAACGGCGGCAAGTCGCTGCCGTCACACCGCAGCTGCCGCGCATCGGCGAAACTACCGGGGTGAACGCTGATCGACCTGCCCCGCTTCGCCTTCCCGCACTGCGCCCGCGAGGCCTGCAGTGAGCGCCGCGTTTCCGTCCAGCTGGTATGCCTCCAGCCTGCCCGAACCGCCCGCACTGCCCTCGTTGCAGGGGCAGGTGCAGGCCGACGTTGCGGTGCTGGGCGCCGGCTATACCGGCCTGACCGCCGCACTGGAACTGGCCGCGCGTGGCCAGCGCGTGGTAGTGCTGGACGCACAGCGGGTCGGCTGGGGCGCGTCCGGCCGCAATGGTGGCCAGGCGCTGGCCGGCTATGGCTGCGAGGTGGACGAACTGGAGCGTCAGCTCGGCCGTGACGATGCGCGCCACCTGTTCGACTGGTCGCGCGAAGCGGTACAGGCGATGCGCAGGCGCATCGATCGCCATGGTATCGACTGCCATTGGGTGGAGGGCCACGCCAGCGTCGCCATCCGCGAACGCCACGAGCGCGACCTGCACGCCAACTGCGAGCACCTTCAGCGCCACTACGACTACCCGATGCAGTGGTGGGACCGTGATGCCCTGCGCGCGCAGCTGGACAGCCCGCGCTACCGCGCCGCGATGTTCGATCCGCACAGCGCGCACTTGCACCCGCTGGCCTATGCGCGTGGCCTGGCCGATGCGGCGCGCGCGGCCGGCGTGGTGATCCACGAGAACTCCGCAGTGACCCGCGTGCAGCGCGGACCGCAGCCCACCCTGCATACCGCGCGGGGCAGCGTGCGCGCTGCGCACCTGGTGGTTGCCGGCAATGCCTGGCTGCAGGGCCTGCTGCCCGAGCTGGAACGCCGGATCATGCCGGTCGGCACCTATATCGGCGCCAGCGCGCCGCTCGGTGCCGAGCGCGCCCGCGCCCTGATCGGCAACAACATGGCCGTGGCCGACACCGCGTGGGCACTGGACTATTTCCGCCTCAGCCACGATCACCGGCTGCTGTTCGGCGGTCGCGCCAGTTACTCGGCGTTGCCCCCACCCGGCCTGCACGGGGTGATGCAGCGGCGCATGCACCAGGTGTTTCCACAACTGGCCGACGTGCCGCTGGAGCAGGTCTGGGGCGGTTACGTGGACATCACCCGCAACCGCGCCCCGCATTGGGGCCGGCTGGACGGCAACCTGTACTTCGCGCAGGGGTTCTCCGGCCATGGGGTGGCCGCCGCCGGGCTGGCCGGCGAAGTCATCGCCGCCGCGATTGCCGGCCAGAGCGAGCGCCTGGACGTGTTCCAGCGGCTGCGGCATGCGCCTTTCCCTGGCGGCCGGCTGCTGCGCACGCCGCTGCTGGTGGCGGCGATGTCGTGGTACAAGCTGCGGGATGCGTTGTGGTGAAGATTCTGCATCTCCACCTGTATTGAACGTTCTGACAAGCGCACCGCAGCGCTGATCGTGCTGCACACGTCACAGATTTTCACGCAACATGTGTGATGGATGGTTGGTCAATTACCTAAATGCGCAGCTGTGCAATTGCATAATCGTTCGCAGACCGATAACGTCCTGAGAAACCGGGCCCCGCGGCGAATGGAAGCTGACAGGGGACACGTAGGAGAGGGGGACGTGCGATTGGACTGGTGGAAAGAAGGATTGTTGCTGAAGGTGCGCATTCGTCCGGCTGGCCTGATGCTTGCCTTGCTTTATGCAGTTGCCTATTGGGCAACCCGACAGCTGTCGCTGGATCAGTTCTATTTGCCAGCCGGCATCCGGGTGGCGGCCGTACTGTTGTGCCCGCCGCGCCTGTGGCCTTATCTGCTGCTGGGCGAATATGCGTACTTTGCACAGTCCCGCGTGCCAATGATCGAGAAGTACGGCCTGACATGGGTCATTGTTGCCTCCGCGTTCCTCATGCCCGCAGTGATGTTGATTGTGAAGCTGCAACGGCGACTGATGGCGGAGTCGCAGACGATCGGCCTCTTGTTGATTGCCGCCGCTTCCAGCGTCGTTATTACTCTGCTGAACCTCAGCTTTTCCCATCTGCTCTGGCCAACACCCCCTTCCACGCCCTTCCTGACCAATGCGGCGCGTTACAGCGTGGGCGACTTCATCGGCATTCTGACGGTGGCCCCCATCGCCATGCTGTGGGCGCGACAGGACGTGGGGCAGGAGTGGAACGCTGGACGAAAGACCCCGATGCTGGCGGCACTTTCGTTGATGCTGCTGATCGGGATAGCAGCAACTCAACTGCCCGCAGACTGGGTTGCGCTGAAGGCAACGCTCCTGCTGCTGTTGGCACTCCCCGCGGCCGCACTTACCTGCCTGTATGGCTGGAAGGGTGCCGCCCTTGCAGTGCCGGTGCTCAACATGGTCATCGGCCTGACCACGCCCAACACACATCCAACCGCATTCGATCCAGCGGCCTTCATCACCCAGCAGATCATGGCGATCAGCGGCATCGTATTGCTGTTGCTCGGATCACGCATCACCCACTTCTACCATCGTTACAGGCTGCGCGAGATGGGGGAAAGGGACGCCATCCATCTTGCGAGGAGCTCGCAATTGGCCAGCGAGATGGAGCTGCGTGAGCGTGCCCTGCACCTTCGCAAGCTCGGCGACGGCATTGATACGTCGCTGGTTGAGCTGGCCGACTGGCTCAAGGCCCAGGGACATCACGCAGTGGCCAGCAGCCTTCTGCATACCTCAAATGTGCATTCGCGGCTCTTTCGCGAACAGACAAGCATGGTCTATCCCTCGGGCCTGGAGCATCTTGGGCTTTACGTGGCTTTGCAGGCTGGCGGCATCCGTGAGTCATGGAAGCTGACGGAGCGCGTTCTCCGCCCGGATCTGAAGGGCGACCCCTGCAACCTGAGCGTGGAACTGCAGTTGGCCGCTTACCGAACACTCATTGATGCGGTCTCCATTCTTCTCAAGCATGAAGGTGGCCAGATTCGCATTCGTGCAAGGTGCGGCGGAATGGGTTCCAGGCGCGGAATCCTCATGGTCGTGTCGCTGCTGGAGTCGCGTCGGCGCCTTTCCCAGCAGACAACCATGGCAGCGTTCGAGCGGCTGTCCGGGCGAACCCTGCCCTATGACGGGACCGTTGACTGCTATGGCAACCGGGTCAGGATTCTGTTCCTCGACCGTGAATCAAAACTTGAGGCAGTGCCCAGCGCTCCATCGCAGTACAACTGCCCCGCACCCTCTGCGCTGCAGTAGTGCATTTCACAGTCAAGCGGCCGGAGCGAACCAAAGCAGCGGAATCGCATAAGCGTCCCGCTCATCCCCTGGCCAAGGGCGTCATGGGCACCCGGCGAACATCCGGGTGCCCATGCAGCCCGACACTCAAGCTCGCCGATATCCCGGCAACAGGCAGTATCAGGGTGCCTCTACCGCCCACAACACATCAGCTCCGCCAGCATATCTGACCAGCGTGAATGCGGAAGACCGATAGACAACCGTTCTGGTGGCTTTTGCGGGAACAGGCAGGCGCTGCTCCGGCAACGACACCCTCGCAGATGGGTCACCTGCCGGCAGCACCCAGAACGTGCCCGCAGCATTGCCGATCACGATGTGCACGTGCCCTGCGAGATCGTTTACCTGGAAATAGTCCATGCCATCGCGCTCGAACCCATAGACCAACCAGCCGGGATCCACGCTCAGGTCTTGTGCCTGCGGAATCGACTGGCCGAGTCCTTGGTCGGCCATCTTGATTCCATGGTCGTCACCCGGGGCAAAAGCAAAAACGGATACCGGCACCAACATCAATGCACCAGCAAATGCATGAATTCGGAAACTTCTCACACTAACCTCCAGGTTGGATGCAATACGGATCAAGAAGGATGCTACCGCCAATCGCATCAGCATATACCGGGCGGACTCCGTAGTGCCCATGGGACATAATCCACTGGATCGATGCAAACCCATGCCACGCCGATGCTGCGTCCGAAATCGCCAATACCTGCATCGAAACCCGCCACGGTGCAGGTCAGTGGCATCTGAGACAAGGACCTGGACAAGCGCGTGTAACTGCAGGACATCGTCGATTGTGTGATGGGGAACACAGCGGACAGCATCAACTGCCCAATGTGCCTGGTGCAACGGCTAAAACGTGATCGAACCGTGGGCGCGCTGATTGTGGAAGATTAACCGTCCGTTGGTGGCTATGCCGCCGCACTGCCGGGCGTGTAGGGCCACGAAGCACAGGAAGCCGCCAATTGCAGCGCAAAGGGAGGCCACGCACCTCGATTGCGCCCTTCTCCAACTGTCGATAATGTCTTCGGAAGTGGCCAGTCATCATTGGCCGGGAGACGGGAGACGCGGGCTTGGAGCGATTCAAAGAATCGATTGAACTGAGCTTCCGGATCCGACCCGTCGGAATCGCACTCGCGGCCGTCTACGCCCTGAGCTGCCTTGCCTCCCGTCAGTTCTCGCTGGATCAGTTCTTCCTGCCTGCGGGCATCCGGGCAGCGGCACTACTGATCGTCCCGACCCGCCTGTGGCCCTACCTGCTGCTTGGGGAGTACGCGTACTTCGCAACCCTGCGCATCCCCATGATCGATAGCTACGGCCTGGTCTGGGTCATCCTGGCCTCGACTCTGCTGATGCCGCTGGCGATGCTGGTGGTCTACTTGCATCGCATGAGAATGCCATCAGAGTCCGCCACCGGCCTCTGGCTGCTGTCGCTGACCTTCTGCACGGCATTGTTCGTCCCGGCTCTCAATATGGGCATTTCATTTGCTCTGTGGTCGAACCCGCCGCCCAGCAACCTGCTTAGCGCAGTTGATCGCACGATCTTTGGCCACTTCGCCGCCATCATCACCCTCGTGCCGTTGGCATTCCTCTGGTCGCGACGACACGCGGATCCCAATTGGACGCGCCGCTTTGCTGCGCCTACGGTCACGGCCATCCTGGTGATGCTGGTCCTGGGCCTGTGCATGCAGCTGACGGCCATCAGCGCCCACACCACACGCACCCACCTGGTGCTGCTGTCCTCCCTCCCAGCGATCGCCCTGACCTTCATGCATGGGTGGCGTGGCGCTGCCATCGCGATTCCGCTGTTGAACCTTCCACTCCATTTCGCCACACCCAGCACCGGCCTACCGTCCTCGTTCGACCTGGGCACCTTCGCCACCCAGCAGAACATGGCCGTGATGAGTGTCGCACTGCTCGCACTGGGATCCAGCATCAGCTATCACCATGAGCGTGCACGGTCCCGTGGACTGGCTGAGGAAACCACATTGCGCTTGGCACGCAGTTCGCATCAGACCCGTGAGCGTGAGCTTCGCGAGCGCGCCTCCCATCTCAAGCAACTCGGCGAAGGCATGGACAGCTCGCTCGGCGAGATGGTCAGCTGGCTGAAGGCGCAGGGGCATCATGCCGTGGCCAACAGCCTGCAGCACGCCTCATCCGTGCACTCGCGGCTGTTCCGTGAACAGGCCAGTCTGGTCTACCCCACGGGGCTGGAGCAGGTTGGGCTGTATATCGCGCTTCGGGTTGGCGGCGCATGCGAGACCTGGAACAACTCCCATCGCGTGATTCCGCCCCGGCTGGAGGGCAACCCCTGCTTGCTGACGGTGGACCTGCAACTCGCCATCTATCGCTCGCTGATCGAGGCGGTGTCGCTGCTGCTGGAGCTGGAATCGGGACAGGTCAGCGTGCGCGCCCGGAGCGGCCAGGCTGGCGAACGCCGCGGCATCGTGGTGGTTGTGGGCCTGCTTGACCGTGGTTGCACGCTGTCGAACCGGACCGTTCAGCAAGCCACCGAGCGTCTGGCCGGCCGGATAATGGCCTACGGCGGCACGGTGCATTGCCGTAGCAACCGGCTCCGGCTCGTCCTGCACGAATCGATTGCGGGTACAGCGGCGGCATTCGCATCGCCTGCCTGACCGGGAACGACGCGCAGGGCACGCTGCTCCGCTAAAGTTGCGCCCGAAACCGCCGCTATCCGTGCCGAGCCCCTCCCTCGTGAGCCACCGCATCATGCCCGTGCTGCCGCAGGCCGCCGTCGATGGCGACCTGGCCGATCCGCTGCCGCAGCGGATCCTGCTGGTCGAAAACTCCCGTGCGTTCACCGGCATGCTGCGCGAAGCCATCGAGCAGCGCCTGGAACTGCCGGTGGTGATCGCCTCCACCCTGGCCGAGGCCGACCGGCTGCTCAGCGAAGGCGGGGGCTGGTTCCTGGTGCTGACCGGACTGGTGCTGGCCGACGGCGACCGCGATGCGGTGGTCGAGTTCTTCCTCAAGCGCGACCTGCCGACGGTGGTGGTCAGCGGCGTTTACGACGAGGACCTGCGCAAGCGCGTACTACAGCAGCAGATCATCGACTACGTGCTGAAGAACACCCCGGGCAGCATCGACTACCTGGTGTGGCTGGTGCAGCGGCTGGAACGCAACCGACGCATCGCCGCGCTGGTGGTGGACGATTCGCCGTCCGCGCGTGGCTATGCCGCCGCCCTGCTGCGGATGTATGGGCATGAGGTGCACGAAGCCGCCGACGGCAACGAGGGCCTGGCTGCTATCGAGGCGCATCCGGCGATCCGCCTGGCGGTGGTCGACCAGGAAATGCCCGGCATGCAAGGCGTGGAATTCACCCGTCGCCTGCGCACCCTGCGCTCGCGCGACAAGGTGGCGGTGATCGGCATCTCCGGCAATACCGACGCCTCATTGATCCCGCGCTTCCTGAAGAACGGCGCCAACGATTTCCTGCGCAAGCCGTTCTCGCGCGAGGAGTTCTTCTGCCGCGTCTCGCAGAACGTGGACCAGCTGGAGCTGATCGGCACCCTGCAGGACCTGGCCACCCGCGATTTCCTCACCGGCCTGCCCAACCGACGCTTCTTCCTGGAGCAGAGCCAGCGTCAGCTGCCGCAGCTGCAGCTGCACGGCCAATGCGTGGCGGTGGCGATGATCGACATCGACCACTTCAAGCACATCAACGACACCCATGGCCACGAAGCGGGCGACGACGCGCTGCGCGCGGTGGCCGGCGCGGTGACCGCGCATGCACGCAGCCACGACCTGATCGCGCGCTTCGGCGGCGAGGAGTTCTGCCTGCTGGTGCCAGACATGGAACAGGACGAGGCGCTGCTGTACTTCGAGGAGCTGCGCCAGCGCATCGCCGCACTGGAGGTGGACATCGGCACCGCTACCCTGCGCATGACGGTCAGCATCGGCCTGTGCTGCCTGCGCCCGCAGCGCGATGCGCTGCACCGGCTGATCTCCGAGGCCGACCGCCAGCTGTACCTGGCCAAGGCCGGTGGCCGCAATCGGGTCAGCTGCACCACGGTGGCCAGCCCGCTGCGTCCACGCGAGCCTGCGCTGACCTGACCGGCTCGCTTTGATCCAGATCAACGCCGTTCCCGCACGACAGCTCTACAGTCGGCCCCGACATACGCATGAAGGGGAGCCGGGGATGGCACTACTGGTCTGGCAGGACGATCTGAACATCGGCATCGATGTGATCGACCAACAACACCGCCGCATCATCGAGATGCTCAACCACCTGCACGTGGCCCAGTCCAGCCTGCAGCGCGCGGCAGTGGGTGAAGTGATCGACGAGGTGGTCGACTACACCATGTCGCACTTCGCGTTCGAGGAAGAGCTGATGGAGGAAGCGGGCTACCCGTTCTGTGCCGCGCACAAGCGCGTGCATGAGATCTTCATCAAGCGTGTGGCCGAGTACCGGCTGCGCTTCCAGGCCGGCGAGGACATCAGCGATGAACTGCGCACGATGCTCTCGCGCTGGTTGTTCAACCACATCCGCGGCGATGATCAGGCCTATGCCGAACAGGTCAAGGCACACCTGAACCAGTTCACCCGCGAGCACCAGGGCGGTGGCTGGCTGGGACGCACGCTCAAGCGCTTCTTTGGCTGAACCGCAGCGCGCGCCGGTGCAGTGCCACCAGCGCGCACAGCGTCGCTGCCGCAGTCAGGCACAGGTAGTAGCCGACCGCGACCAGACCGAAGCGTTCGGCCAGCCAGGTGGCCAGGTACGGCGCCGGTGCCGCACCCAGAATGCCGGCCAGGTTGAATGACAGCGATGCGCCGGTGTAGCGCACCTCCACCGGGTAGATCTCGGCCAGGAAGGTACCGCAGGGACCATAGGTCAGGCCCATCAGGAACAGGCCCAGGCACAGGAAGGCGGTGACCATCCACGGGCTGTGCGGCTGGAACAGCGGCGCGAACAGCACGCCGAAACCGATGATCAGCACGCTGGCCACGATCATCGTGCGGCGCGTCCCCCAACGGTCGCCATAGCGCGCCGACAGCGGGATGCCCAGCGCGAAGAACAGCATGCCGGCCATCTGCATCAGCAGGAACTGCTCGCGGCTGTAACCCAGCACGGCCGTGCCGTGGCCGAGGCTGAACACGGTCATCAGGTAGAACAGCACGAAGGTGGCGAACGCGCCCAGGGTACCCAGCAGCATCGGCACCGGGTGGTCACGCAGCACCGTCCACATCGGCAGCCGCACCGGCGCCTTGCGCTCCAGCGCCTGCTTGAAGTCGGGGGTCTCGTGGATGTTCAGCCGCACCCACAGGCCGAGGCCGACCAGCAGCGCGCTGGCCACGAACGGAATGCGCCAGCCCCACTGCAGGAAGTCGGCCTGGCTCAGGCAACGGCCGAGCACCAGGAAGATGCCGGCCGACAGCAGGAAGCCGAGCGGTGCACCCAGCTGCGGGAACATGCCGTACCAGGCACGCTTGCCCGGCGGTGCGTTCTCGGTGGCCAGCAGCACTGCCCCGCCCCACTCGCCGCCCAGACCCAGGCCCTGGCCGAAACGGCACAGCGCCAGAAGCGCCGGCGCCCACAGACCGATCTGCGCGTGCGTCGGCAGCAGGCCGATCAGCACCGTGGACAGCCCCATGGTCAGCAGCGCAGCCACCAGGGTGGCCTTGCGGCCGATGCGATCGCCAAAATGGCCGAACACTGCCGAGCCAACCGGGCGTGCGATGAAGGCCACCGCGAAGGTTGCCAGCGACTGCAGCAGGGCTGCCTGTTCGCTGCTGTCCGGGAAGAACAGGTGCGGGAACACCAGCACCGCGGCCGTGGCGTAGATGTAGAAGTCGAAGAACTCGATCGTGGTACCGATCAGGCTGGCCAGCAGAACACGACGGGGGGAATTCACGGGCGGCGCGGCAGCGGTGATCGAGGACATCGGCAACACGGGAAATGGCAGATCGACCGATTCTGCCACGGGCTGGCGGCGGTACGGCACGATGGTTTCAGCCGACACCGATGCCGACGAGGGGGCAGGCGCCTCCTGTAACGTCGAGACATGCTCGATGGTTCTTCGCGAGATGCAGCCGAGCATGGCTCGGCTCTACAGAAGAACGAACGGCAGTCGAGCATCGCTCGACTCTACAGAGAGCGAACAGCCGTCCAGCAATCGCGTCGTTACAGCTGCATCCAGGTGGCCTTGATCTCGCTGTACTTGTCGAACGCATGCAGCGATTTGTCGCGCCCGTTGCCGGACTGCTTGTAGCCCCCGAACGGAGCGGTCATGTCGCCGCCATCCCAGCCGTTCACCCAGATGCTGCCAGCACGCAGCTGGCGCGCGACGCGGTGGGCTCGCCCCAGGTCCCGTGTCCACAGGCCCGCGGCCAGGCCGTAGCGGCTGTCATTGGCCACGCGCACCGCTTCGGCCTCGTCTTCGAAACCAAGCACAGCCAGCACCGGCCCGAACACTTCCTCGCGCGCCAGTGCCTGCTCCGGGCGCACCTGGTCGAACACGGTGGGCTGGACGTAGCTGCCGCCGGCTTCCACTTCGGCGCGCCGCCCACCCAGCAGCAACCGGGCACCCTCGCCTTCGGCGCGCGCGATATCGTCCATCACCTTGTCCAGGTGCGCGGCATCCACCAGCGCGCCCATCGGCGCATCGGGGTCCAATGGATGGCGGGGGTGCATGTGCTGGCCATAGGCAACCACCTGATGCACGAAATCCTCGCGGATCGAACGCTGTACCAGGAGCCGCGAACCTGCGGTACAGACCTCGCCCTGGTTGAAGAAGATACCCTGTGCCACCGCCTTCGCGGCGGCGTCCAGATCAGGGGCGTCGGCAAACACCACATGCGGGCTCTTGCCGCCACATTCCAGCCAGACCCGCTTGAGGTTGGATCGCCCTGAACACTGCAGCAGCTTCGCGCCCGTGGCCGTGGAGCCGGTGAAGGCGAGCACGTCCACATCCATGTGCAGGGCCAACGGCTCACCGACGCGCGCACCGTGCCCCGGCAGCACGTTCAGCACGCCCTCTGGCAGGCCCGCTTCGGCGGCCAGCGCCGCCAGCCGCAACGCACTCAAGGGCGAGCGCTCGGACGGCTTGAGCACCACCGAGTTGCCCATGGCCAATGCAGGCGCGATCTTCCAGCAGGCCATCAGCAGCGGAAAGTTCCACGGAACGATCGCGGCCACGACCCCGGCGGCCTCGCGCGTGACCAGTCCCAGTTCGTGCGGGCCGGTCGGCGCGATCTCGCCGTACAGCTTGTCCACGGCCTCGGCGGTCCAGCGCAGGCAGCGCACCGCGCCTGGCAGGTCGATGCGGCGCGCATCACGCACCGGCTTGCCCATGTCCAGGGTTTCCAGCAGGGCCAGCTCGTCGGCATGCGTTTCGACCAATGCCGCCAGCGCCAACAGTACGCGCTTTCGCTGGGCCGGGCTGGCCTGCGACCAGTGGCCGGCCTCGAAGCTGCGCCGCGCGGCCAGTACCGCGCGCTCCACGTCCTGTGCGTCGCAGTCGGCGACCGCCCCCAGTACGCGACCGTCGATCGGGCTGACGCAGTCGAAACGGGCGCCGCTGGCTGCATCGACATAGCGGCCATCGATGAAGGCCTGGCCTGGCATCGACAGCTGGAGGGCCAGTGCCTGCCAATGGCTGCGGTCGGGAAAATCGGCCATGGGAAGCTCCAGCATTCTACGAGCCTTGGTTATACCGGGGTCACCGCGACTCCGCCGTGACGTGGCTGCGCTACATTCGTCGCATCGGACCCGACGGAGCTGGCATGAAGCGTCCCGGAAGCGACCTGCACGACCTGACCACACAGCGCCCCGAGTCACTGGACGCTTACTGGATGCCATTCACCGCCAACCGCCAGTACAAGGCGGCACCACGCATGCTGGTCCGCGCCGAAGGCATGCACTACGAAGACATCGATGGCCGACAGATCCTCGACGGCACCGCCGGCCTGTGGTGCTGCAACGCCGGCCACGCGCGACCGCGCATCGTCGAGGCCATCGCCGGGCAGGCACGCACGCTCGACTACTCGCCCGCTTTCCAGGTGGGCTCGCCGCCGGCCTTCGCGCTGGCACAGCGGCTGGCCGCACTGGCTCCGGCCCCGCTCAACCATGTGTTCTTCACCAGCTCCGGCTCGGAGGCGGTGGATACCGCGATGAAGATCGTGCTGGCTTACCACCGCCAGCGTGGCGAGGGCCAGCGCACGCGCTTCATCAGCCGCGAGAAGGCCTATCACGGCGTCGGTTTCGGTGGCATGGCGCTGGGCGGTCTGCCCAACAACCGCAGGGCGTTCGGCCTGCAACTGGGGGGCGTGGACTATCTGCGCCACACCCTGGACCTGCAGCGCAACGCGTTCAGCAAGGGCCTGCCGCGCCAGGGCGCGGAGCTGGCCGACGACCTGGAACGGCTGATCGCGCTGCATGACGCCTCGACGATTGCCGCCGTCTTCGTCGAGCCCATCGCCGGCTCCGCCGGGGTGATCCTGCCCGCGCCCGGATACCTGCAGCGCCTGCGCGAATTGTGCGACCACCACGGCATCCTGCTGGTGTTCGATGAGGTCATCACCGGTTTCGGCCGGGTCGGCATGCCCTTCGCCGCGCAGCGCTTCGGGGTCACACCGGACCTGCTGACCTTCGCCAAGGCGGTCAGCAACGGCGCGGTGCCGCTGGGCGGCGTGCTGGCCAGCGACGCCGTGCATGCCACGCTGATGCAGGCCCCGCCGCAGGCCATCGAGCTGTTCCACGGCTATACCTACTCGGGTCACCCGCTGGCCTGCGCCGCAGCGCTGGCAACACTGGACGTCTACGCCGAGGAGCGCCTGTTCGAGCGCGCCATCGAACTGGGCGAGTACTGGCAGGAACGGCTGCACGCGCTGCAGGGCCTGCCCAACGTGATCGACATCCGCAACTTCGGGCTGGTCGGCGCGGTCGAGCTGGCACCGCGCCGCGATGCCCCTGGCAGCCGCGGCTACGAGGTGTTCCGGCGCTGCTTCCACGATGGCCGGCTGCTGGTGCGCTGCACCGGTGACATCATCGCGCTGTCGCCGCCGCTGATCGTGGACAAGGCGCAGATCGACCAGATCACCGGCACCCTGGGCGAGATGATCCGGGTCACCGCCTGAGCCCGGGCCGGCGGCGGCGAGCGGGTACAATGGGCGGTTCCGCTCCTGCTCGTTGCCGTGCCCATGGATATCGTCGTCAAAGAAGAACTCAAGGCCTACATCGACCCGCTGACCGCGGACGAACATGACGCGCTGGAGCGCAGCATCCTGGCCGAAGGCTGCCGCGATGCGCTGGTGCTGTGGGGTAATGTGCTGGTCGATGGTCACAACCGTTTCGGCATCTGCCAGAAGCATGGCCTGCCCTTCAACACCGTGCAGAACACGCGCTTCCAGAGCATGGAAGACGTTCACCTGTGGATGATCGAGCAGCATCTGGGCCGTCGCAGCGTGTCCGATTTCCAGCGCGGCGTGCTGGCGCTGCGCAAGCGCGACATCCTGGCCGCCCGCAAGCAGGTCGAGCAGGCGCAGCTGCAGCGCGAGAGCGACGGTACCGCCGAGATTGCCGATGAGGCGGGCGAGGACAGCCCGCCGTGGGAGCCGGCACCGAAGCTCAGCCGCGCCGAACTGGCCCGCGAAGCCAAGCTGAGTACCAGCCAGGTCGGCATGATCGAGCGCATCCATGCCCAGGCTGCACCCGAAGTGGTGGAGGCAGTGAAGGCCGGCGTGATCTCGATCAGCGCCGCCGCAGCCGTGGCCGATCTGCCCGAAGAGGAGCAACGCGCCGCCGCCGCCGGCGGCAAGGATGAGCTGAAGCAGGCGGCCAAGCGCGTGCGCGAATCCAAGCGCAAGCCGCGCGCGCCGAAGCCGGACGCGGCCGAGATGGACTTCGAGGAGCCCAGCGAGGACGAGATCGCCAGCCGCGACGCCGAGGTACTGTTGGCACTGGAACAGCTGGGCGAGGATGCCCCGGCCCTGCGCCGCCGCGTGGTCGCGTTGACCCGCGAGAACGACACCCTGCGCGCGCAGCTGGCCGCGCTGCGCAAGCAGGTAGTGCCGGCCGCTGGCCGGCAACCCCATGAAGGTATCGGGTGAACTGAAGATGCCGGCCAGCGGCCGGCACTACCAGATGCTCATGCCGTGCCGGTTAGACTTCCGGCATGACGCCTGCCCACGATCCGCGCCGCGCCCAGCTGCGGCGCCTGAAAGCCCTCGCACTGGGCCTGCTGCTGTTGATGCTGGCCGGATTCGCGGTCAGCCATTGGCACGGCGAACGCGGCATCTGGGCCTGGGTTTCGGCCTTCTGCGAGGCTGCTGCGGTCGGCGCGCTGGCCGACTGGTTCGCAGTCGTTGCGCTGTTCCGGCGGCCAATGGGCCTGCCGATTCCGCACACCGCGATCATCCCGCGCAGCAAGGAACGCATCGGCGACAGCCTGGCGCTGTTCGTGCGCGACCAGTTCCTGGAACCGGGTGTGCTGCTGGCCAAGCTGCAGGTGTTCGATCCGGCCAGTCGTCTCGGTAGCTGGCTGGCCGACCCGGCACGCTCGCGGATGCTGGCCGACATGGCCCGCGGCTGGGCGCTGCAGGCACTGGATTTCTTCGACGAAACCGCGGTGCGGCGGCAACTGCATGCCTTCGTGGTGCAGCAGCTGCGGCAGTGGAACGCTGCTGCCACCGCCGGTGAACTGCTGGCCCTGCTGACCGCCGATGGCCGCCACCAGCGCGTGCTGGACGAGGGCCTGCAGCGCCTGGGACGCTGGCTGGAGCAGCCGGAGGTGAAGGAGCGCGCCTCGCAGCTGATCGTGCGCTACATCCAGCGCGAATGGCCGACGCTGTCGAGCACGGTGAACTGGGTCAAGCCAATCGACGAGATCGGCGACAGCCTGGCCGAACGCCTGGCGCGGGCGGTACTGGAAGAACTGCAACAGGTGCTGGCCGAGCCGCAGCATCCGCTGCGCCAGGACTACGAGACCTGGCTGCAGAACTACGTGCAGCGCCTGCGCGAAGACCCGGCGCTGGCTGAGCGCATCGAACAGCTCAAGCAGGACATGATCGACCACCCCGCCCTGCAGGACTACGTGCAGGGGCTGTGGGCGCGTATCCATGCCAGCCTGCGCGCCGACCTGCAACGCGAAGACTCTGCGCTGGTCGGACACCTGCGGCGCAGCCTGGCGTCGCTGGGCAGCAGCCTGCAGGCCGACCCGGCCCTGCGCGAGGCCCTCAACCAGCACCTGCTGGAAGGTGCGCAGCGCCTGACCGGCCGCCTGCGCGAGGGCGTGACCACGCATATCGCGCAGACCGTGAAGGGCTGGGACGAGCGGCATCTGGTCGAGCAACTGGAACTGAGTGTGGGTCGCGACCTGCAGTTCATCCGCTTCAACGGCACCCTGGTGGGCGGGTTGATCGGCCTGCTGCTGCATGCGGCAACCGTGGTGTTCAGGTTCTAGCCCCGGCCAACGCCCAGGATCAGCACGCTTGATTCATGAAATGCGAATACATATCATTTACTGATCGGTTGTACGCTTAGCCAAACGGGCACGAAAAACGTGCCCATCGCCCGTGTACTGCCCCGACTTCTGGGCTGCCCGTCTGCGCGGGCAGTGCTTCGTCGATGGGACACGCTGGGCGACATGCGCAGGGCGCAAGGGGGCCGCGGACGCGTTCCATCCCTTCTCCTACCTTCAGGAACGCCGTGGACCGCTCGCCCACACCCGCCAGCCCCCGCACCTTGTTCTCCAGCCCGCGCTGGGGCGTGCTGTCACGTTCGTTGGCCGCGATCTTCGGCGGCTATGCGCTGGCCTCGGTGACCAGCGTGTTCTGCGCGGTGGCGTTGCCCGGCGCGCGCGGCCAGACCGTGCTGACCGGCATGCTGCTGGCCATTGTGGTGGCTGCCTGCGCGGCGCTGTGGGCCTTTGCCACCCGCAGTGCACTGCGGGCCTGGGTCGGCATCCTCGCCCCCGCCCTGCTGATGGCGGCGGTCGCACGCCTGTTGGGCGCCTGGGCATGAAGAACGGATTCCGCCAGTCGATGGCCTGGCTGCATACCTGGACGGGCCTGCTGGTCGGCTGGTTGCTGCTGCTGATCTTCATGGCCGGCACGGCCAGCTACTACCGCGAGGAAATCAGTCGCTGGATGCGCCCGGAGCTGCCGTCCAGCAACGTCAGCATCGACGTGGCCGCGCAGCGCGCGGTGGCCTACCTGCAGGCCAATGCGAGCCACGCCGAGAACTGGTTCGTCACCCTGCCGCAGCCGCGCAACCCGGCCATGCAGCTGTTCTGGCGGCTGCCACCGGAACTGGCTGACCCCAGTCGTGGCCGTCGCGGTGGCTTCGGCGACGCCACGCTCGACCCGAACACCGGCCAGGCATTGAAGGCGCGCGAGACCCGTGGCGGCGACTTCTTCTACCGCCTGCACTTCGACCTGCACTACATCCCGGTGTACTGGGCGCGCTACCTGGTCGGTTTCTGCGCGATGTTCATGCTGGTGGCGATCATCACCGGCGTCATCACCCACAAGAAAATCTTCAAGGACTTCTTCACCTTCCGCAAGGACAAGGGCCTGCGGTCCTGGCTGGATTTCCACAACGTCAGCGCGGTGATGGCCCTGCCGTACCACGCGATGATCACCTACACCGGCATCGTCACTCTGATGATCATGTACCTGCCGTGGGGGGTGAAAGTTGCCTACCCGCAGGACGAGGACAAGTTCTTCAGCGAAGCCTTCGGCGGCATGCCAGAGGTGACCGCGCCGGCACAGGGCCGCGCCACGCCGCTGCCGATCGCACAGCTGCTGGACAGCGCGCGTGCACACTGGCACGGCGTGGAAGTGGCCGGCTTCACCGTGTCCAACCCGGGCGCTGCCAATGCGGTGATCGACATCCGCCAACGCGACGGCAGGCGTTTGTCCACCGACACCCCGGCGCTGCGCTACAACATGGTCAACGGTGCGCTGCTGGAAGAGACGCCGCCGTCCGGCGGCGCCACCGCCACCCGTGGCGTGCTGTATGGCCTGCACCTGGCGCGCTTCGCCGACTGGGGCCTGCGCGCACTGTTCTTCCTGTCCGGCCTGGTCGGCTGCCTGATGGTCGCCAGCGGCGTGGTGCTGTGGGCGGTGAAGGAGCGTCCCAGGCATGCCAAGAACGGGCGTACCGGATTCGGCCTGCGCCTGGTCGATGCGCTGAACATCGGCACCGTGGCCGGCCTGCCGATCGCCTTCGCGGCGTACTTCTGGGGCAACCGCCTGCTGCCGCTGCAGATCGCCGAGCGCTCCAGTGCCGAGGCCAACGTGTTCTTCTACGCCTGGGGCGGCGCGCTGCTGGCCGCCTTCATCTGGCCGAAGCGGATGATGTGGGCGTGGCAGCTCTATCTGGGTGCGGCCGCGTTCGCACTGGTGCCGGTGGTCAATGCAGTGACCACCCATGCCCACCTCGGGGTCACACTGCGCAGCGGCGACTGGGTACTGGCCGGCGTCGATCTTTCGATGATCGCGTTCGGCGCGATGCTGGCGCTGTGCGGCTGGCGCATGCAGCGCTGGACGCCACCGCTGAGTGCGGCCGAGAAGAAGAAACGTGCGGCCGCTGCGGCTGCACCGAAGGCATCGGTGAACACTGCGGAAGCGGCCGAAGCGGAGGCCAGCGCATGATGCTGCTGGCACTGGCGCTGTCGTTCTCTGCGTTCACCGCGCTGTCGCTGTCGATGGAAAAGCACCAGCACGACCTGCATGGCAAGGCCGCGGCCGCACCCGCACGGCGGATGCAGTGGCGGGTGCTGGGCTGGGCGCTGCTGGCGGCGGCGTTCGCACTGTGCGTGGCCGACCACGGCTGGGCGATGGGCCCGGTGCTATGGCTGGGGGCAATGACCCTGGCCGGCGTGACGCTGTCGTTCGGGTTGTACCCGTATCGTCCAACATGGATTGCGCCGCTGGCGATCGCGCTGCCGGTGCTGGGGTTGGTGCTGGAATTGCTGTAGCCGCAGGACGGGGACAGCGGCATCCTCGCATGGCGTGGATCTACAATGCCCGTATGGATAGCATGCTGCAGCGGATGTCTGGAATCGGCTTTTTTTCCCGGTTGGGTGAAACACTGCCCATAGCGGCCGGCGTCGTCGCCGTTCGGTCGCTGGCCGAAGCACTGCGGACCATCGATACCGATGGTTTCGAATGGATGCCCACGACACTGGGCGATTCGGATCCGTTTCACGGCGCCCTGCCCCATCCAGCCGAACTCGCCGACGCCCGACGCGAACTCAACCGCACGTTGATGCGCGCGCTTTCGGCACTGGATCTGCCGGCACTGCGCTGTGGTGCACATGACCTGCAGCTGGTGGCGCGCGATGGGGCGATGTTCGCCTTCCGGCAACGCCTGCTGGAGATGCATCTCGGCCTGCCGGCACACTGGGAGCCTGTGCTTGCGCTGTACGAACAGGGCCATTGGCCCCTGGCCCATGCGCCGGGGCGATTGTTGGTGCTTTAGGCCGATCCACGCATGGCGTGGATCTACGGACCAGACGCGGTAATGCCTGCCGCTGGCCGGCATCCCGCGGACCTTCCACGGTTCTGACGCAGTTGCCGGCCAGCGGCCGGCACTACCGGGCTTACCCCAACCGCTTCAGTTCCCACGCGCGGTGGATGCGCGCGTTGCGCTCGAAATCCGGACCAATCGTGCGTGCGGTGATCTCGCGGCACTGGGCGAACTCGGCGATGGCGTTCTCTTCCAGCTTGAAGCGGCGGAAGTTGTTGGAGAAGTACAGCACGCCACCCGGTGCCAGCCGCGCCACCGCCGCACGCAGCAGCTTCAGTTGTTCGCGCTGCACGTCGAAGTCATCGGCGCGTGCGGAGTTGGAGAAAGTCGGCGGGTCACAGAAGATCACGTCGTACTGGCCACGGTCGCCTTCCAGCCACGCCATCGCGTCGGCCTGGACCAGCAGGTGCTGGTTGCCCCCCTGTCCGTTCAACGCCAGGTTGTCGTAGCACCATTGCAGGTAGGTAGCCGACAGGTCGACACTGGTCGTGCTGGCGGCACCCGCCACGGCGGCCTGCACGCTGGCCACGCCGGTGTAGCAGAACAGGTTCAGGAAACGCTTGCCACGCACCTGCTCGGCCATCATCCGGCGCAGCGGGCGGTGGTCAAGGAACAGGCCGGTATCGAGGTAGTCGAACAGGTTCACCTGCAGCAGCGCGTTGTTCTCTCGCACCACGATGAACTCGTCGCGCTGCTCGAAGCGGCCGTACTTGCTGCCGCCCTTGCCGCGCTCGCGCGATTTCATCGACACCTGCTCCGGCGGCACGCCGAATACTTCGCGCGCGGCGGCCAGCAGCTCATTGCGGCGGCGGCGCACGTCGTTCTCAGGAATCGCCGCCGGTGCCGCATATTCCTGCACATGCAGGAAGGTACGCCGCCTGCCCCCCTCTTCCTCGTAGACGTCGATGGCCGCCGCGTACTCCGGCAGGTCGGCGTCGTAGGCGCGGAAGCAGGTGATGTCCTCGCGGGCACGCCAGCTCTTGAACTTCTTCAGGTTCTTGCGCAGGCGGTTGGCCACCATCTGCGCGCCTTCGCTCAGCTCGCGGGGCTGTGCCGGATCACGGCCCGGAACAGCGATCGGATCGCAGACGATCAGCGCGCATTCCAGCGCACCGTTGAACATCTGGTACTTCTTGCTGGCGCGCAGGCCGGTGGCAAAGGCCAGTTCGTCATTGCCACACAGCAGGCTGGCGCGCCACTGCGGCACCGCCTTCTGCAAGGCATTGCCCAGTGCACGATACAACGCTGGATCGGCGGCCAGGCGCTCGTCGTACGGCGGGTTGCAGACCACCGCACCGATCTCCTGTTCCGGCGCGGCCAGGTCGGCGACATCGGCGCGGGTGAAACGGATCGCGTGGGCGACGCCGGCGACCTCGGCATTCTCGCGGGCCGCCTGGATCGCAGCCGGGTCGATGTCGCTGCCGTGGATGACCGGCTTCAGCGCGGCCAGACCGGCCGCTTCGCGCTCACGTGCTTCGCTCTGGATGGACTTCCAGGCCGCCTTGTCGAAGCCCAGCCAACGGCTCGGCGGCAGGCTGCCATGCCGCATCAGGCCTGGGGCAACGTCGGCGGCCATCAGTGCGCCTTCGATCAGCAGCGTGCCGCTGCCACACATCGGGTCCAGCAGGCCACCGCCGGCGGCATGCAGGCGCGGCCATTGCGCGCGCAGCAGCAGCGCGGCGGCCAGGTTTTCCTTCAGCGGCGCCTCGTGGGCGGCACCGCGCCAGCCACGGCGATGCAGCGGGCCACCGCCGAGGTCGATCGACAGCGAGGCGCGGCCCTTGCGCAGCGAGAGGTTGACGCGCACGTCGGGCAGATCGGTATTGACCGAAGGCCGCTCCAGGCCTTCGTCGCGCATGCGGTCGACGATCGCATCCTTGATCCGCTGCGCGGCAAAGCGTGCATGGGTGATCTTGTCGCCGGACACGTGCGCATCCACCGCCAGGGTCATCTCCGGCGAGATGTGCTCGTGCCACGGCAGTGCACGCACGCCGTCATACAGGGCCTGCTCGTCCGGGCAGTCGAACTCGTCGATCGGCCACAGCACCCGGCTGGCCAGGCGCGACCACATCACGATCCGCAGCGCCTGCGCCAGTTCGCCGTCGGCGTTGACGCCGGCAATGGTGGCGGTGGCCTTGCCAAGGCCCAGGGCCGACAGTTCATCGGCAAGCAGGTATTCCAGGCCCTTGGCACAGGAGACGAAGAATTTCACGGGATCGGTTCGCAGGTGGTCGGGCGCGGCACAGGGGCCGGGCCGGTCGGAAAGGAGGGCCGTAGGCACGGCCGGCAGGCCCGCGCCGGGGGCGGCGGGGCTGCCATTGTAGTCAATGCGGGCGGGCGCGCCGTGCGCCCTGGCTTCACAGTTGCCGCAGCAGGCGCTCGAAGGCCTGCGCGGAGGCCTCCACGTGGCGCTCCAGGCGGTGGCCATCGTCAACCAGCAGCAACTGCGCCGAACGCACCTGCGCCCAGGCAATCACGCCGGCAGCCGGTACCACATCGTCATGCCAGGCCTGCACCACCGTGGTCGGCACCGCAGCGGCGTCCAGCGCCGGCATCGGGCCCATGGTGGTCGGCGGCACCATCAGGAACAGGCCGGCTACCGGCACCTGCAGCGAGGCGATGGCGGAGATGTAGGCGCCCAGGCTGGAGCCGGCCAGCACCACCGGCCCCTGGCCGGCAGCGATGGCGGCGCGTTCAACCAGACGGCGCAGGCGGGTCGGCACGTCGCCCACCCGGCTGACCTCGCTCATCGCGTCCAGGTCGGTGTAGTCGGGGCGCTCGTGGGTCCAGCCCAGGCGTTGCGCCACCTCGGCCAGCGCGGTGACCTTGGTCGCCTCCGGGCCGCTCTCGAAGCCATGGGAGAGGATGCAGTGGCCGCGGCTCATGCGCGTGCTCCGTGGGCGCGGGCCGACGAGGAAAGGGAAGGCAGGTTCATGCCGCAATGCTAGCATCGCCGGATGCCCAACCCGCTCCTGCCCGGCCTGCAGCTGCAGCCCCTGCCCTATCACGACCGACTGCCGCTGCGGGATCCCGCCTCGCTGGAAATGGTGGTGATCCACTGCACCGAGCTGCCCGATCTGGCGATGGCCCGCGAGTACGGCGAGCGCGTGCTGTACGACAGCGGCGCCGGCAACAGCGGGCACTTCTACATCGACCGCGATGGCAGCGTGGTGCAGTACGTGGCGCCGGAACGCGTGGCCCATCACGTGCGCGGCATGAACGCGCATACGCTGGGCATCGAGCTGGTCAACCGCGGGCGCTATCCGGACTGGTTCGACAGCCGCCACCAGGCGATGGACGAGCCCTACACCGAGGCACAGCTGCAGGCGCTGGAAGGCCTGCTGCAAGCGCTGGTGGCGCACTATCCGTCGCTGCGGCGGATTGCCGGGCATGACCAGCTGGACCTGGAGCAGGTGCCGGCCAGCGACGATGCGGCGCTGACGGTGGCGCGCAAGCGCGATCCGGGGCCGCTGTTCCCGTGGGCGCGGATCCTGGCCAAGGTGCCACTGCAGCCGGTTGGGTAAGCGGCAGGGCTGCGCCCTGCACCCGCAGAGGCAACGTCAACGTCAAGAGCTGGCATTCCGGGGGATGGCGGGGTGGATCCGATTGCGGGGGACGCCGTAAAGCCCCGGGCCGGCCCAGCCGCTGGCGGCTGTGCGTTCGGGCGCTTGCGAAGCAGTGCTTCGCAAGCAAAGCGCCCTCACCCATGGCGGCTTGGCCGCGGCATCCATGCCGCGGACACCCCCGCAACCGGACCCACCCCGCCTTCGACAGTTCTCCGCGATCCTTCGAATCGACACGGGGTCGGATCCCGTTGCTGCGCAACGGGCTCTGACCCCGATTTTCGGTTGATGGGGTCAGAGCCGCTTTCCGTTGGAAAACGGATCCGACCCCGCGCGGCTCAGGCGCCGGTCGCCACCGGGCGGCTGCTGTCGCTCACCCAGCCGCTCCAGGAATCGGCGTAGATGCGCGCGCCGCTCAGGCCCGCGCTTTCCATCGCCAGCAGCAGATGGCAGGCGGTCACGCCGGAACCGCACATCAGCACCACCTGCTGCGGATCGCGGGTGCCGATCACGCCCTGCAGTTCGGCGCGCAGCTCCTGTGCGTCGCGCAGGCGGCCGTCGAGTACGTTCAATGCGAACGGGCGGTTGACCGCGCCCGGCACATGCCCGGCCACCGGGTCCAGCGGCTCCACTTCACCACGGAAACGCTCACCCGCCCGCGCGTCGACCAGCCAGCCCGGCGCATGCTTCAGCCGCGCGGTGATTTCATCGGCGTTGGCGATCTGGATGGTGTCGAAGCGGCCCGGGTAGGCAGGCAGCGCTGTCACTTCAGCCTGGCCGCTTTCCAACGTGTGACCGGCGGCCTGCCAGGCGGCGATGCCGCCGTCGAGTACGGCCACCCTGCTGTGACCGATCAGGCGCAGCAGCCACCACAGGCGCGAGGCGGCCATGCTGCCGTCGCTGCCATCGTAGACCACCACCTGGGTGTCGGGGCCGATGCCCCACTGCCCCAGCTTCGCAGCAAAGGCATCGCTGTCCGGCAGTGGATGGCGACCATGGCCGACACGCGACAGATCAGACAGGTCACGATTCAGATCGGCATACACCGCACCCGGGATATGACCTGCCAGATACTGGCTGCTTCCCGCCTGCGGGTCGGCCAGCGAGGAGCGCGCATCGACCACCCGCACCGCAGTGCTGGCAGTGGCGCGTGCGTCGACCACGCGGATGCCTTCGCCCAACGCGGCAGCCAGGGTGGCGACATCGACCAGGGTGGTCCACGGCGGATCGATCAGCTTCATTGCACTTGCTCCAGGCGGCGACGCAGGTTGTAGAGAATGGCGGCGGTCGCCCCCCAGATGCGCTGGCCCGGCCAGCCATACTCAAGCACGTGGCGTACCCGGCCGCGATGGTTGATTTCGACCTGGCGCAGGCTGTCAGGCGCCATCAGGTAATCCAGTGGCACCTCGAATACCTCGGCTACTTCACTGGGCTGCGGCACAGGCACGAACTCCGGATCGACCACCGCCACCACCGGCGTGACGCGGTAGCCGGTGATGGTGACGAAGGGATCGAGATACCCCAGCGCCTGCACCTGGCCGGGCGCCAATGCGATTTCTTCCTGGCTCTCGCGCAGCGCGGCCGCCAGCGCGTCGCGGTCATCGGGTTCGGTGCGGCCACCGGGGAATCCGACCTGGCCACCATGGGTGCGCAGTGTTTCGGTGCGACGGGTGAGGATCACCTGTGCGCCGTTGGCGCGCGGCACGATGCCGGCCAGCACCGCAGCCTCCACTGGAGGCCCGGGCGGCAGCAGGTCGACCAGCTCACTGCGGTTCCAGCCGTCGCCCGCAGGTGGTTGGGCCAATGGGTGCAGCGCGCGCATCAGTCGTTCGTGGTCGGTCAGCGAACCGCGCAGGGACTGCTGCAGTTGTTGCCGCAGGGGCTGCACGCGATGCAGGATGCGGCTGCGTTCCTCGTTGCTCATCGACGACCACCGCGCGATCTCATCGATATGCCGCCCGCAGCCGGCGCATCGCCGGTGCGGATCCAGCGTGCACACTCCGATGCAGGGACTTGCGACAACACGCGCCGTTTCTTCCATTGTTTGCACCCGCCAACAGTAGCGCGATCGGGCTGAATTTGCGCGGGTGGCCCAGCCGGACGGTAGAGTCGACTGTCAGTCGACTCGCGCGCGCAGCGCGGGCGTTTCCCCGATGTGACCCAAAAACAGTCGACTGACAGTCGACTCTACCGTCAGGGACTGCGCAAACAAAAACGCGCCGGTGGAATCACCGGCGCGTTTCGTTTGCTGCTTCGATTTACTTGACGCTGACCAGCTTGATCTCGAACTGCACAGCCACGTTCGGCGGGAACGGGGTGCGCGGATCGGCACCGTAGGCCTGGTCCGGCGGCAGGGTGACTTCCCACTTCGAGCCTGCCGGCATCTGCAGCAGGGTCTCGCGCATGGCCTTCATTTCGACTTCGCTGACCTTGATCGACGGGATCTGCTGGGCCGGGCGGGCTTCGGTCGGGCGCTGGCCGTACGGGAACGGACCGGCCACTTCCAGCTGCACAGTGCTGGCCTGGGTCGGCTTGGCACCCTTGCCGGCCTCGATCACGCGGTACTGGACGCCGCTCGGCAGGGACTGCACACCGGCCTTGGCCTTGTTCGCCGCGATGAACTGGTCGCTCTTGGTCTTGTTTTCGGCAGCCGCCTTTTCGTACTCGGCCTTGGCGGCCTGGGCACGGCCCTGCTCGCGCTTCTGGAACGCTTCAACGGCCGGCTTCAGCTGCTCGGCGGTGATCGCCGGCTGCTTCTTGGCGTAGGCATCCTGCAGGCCCTTCACCACCGAGTTGATGTCCAGCTGCTCACCACGACCGGTCAGCTCCGCCAGGTTGTTGCCGTAGTCGTAACCGAAGTAGTAGCTCAGCTTGCCCTTTTCGGACGAGACGTCCTGGGCGAAGGCATTGCCCGTCAGGGCCAGGGCCGCGACGGCGACCGCGATAGAACGCAACTTCATCAAACAGTTCTCCAGGGGTGGTAACTCAGGGACGTTCTGCGCCGCCCTGAGGCGACGGGTTAGGATAACGGGCGCAACGTGTAACCGCTACTCACGATGCAGGCTATGACCCGTCTGCGTTTCCAGAGTTCAATATCACTTTTTTTTAACGTTCCAGGAGTTTCCCCGTGGCCGATGCCCTGATCGCTGTCGCTGACGACGGCGCCATCCGCACCGTGACCGTCCAGCGCCCGGACAAGCTCAATGCCCTCAACGCCGCGACCCTGCAGGCCCTGGCCGATGCCTTCAGCGACGCCGCCGCCGATCCGGAGGTGCGCGTCATGATATTGACCGGGGCGGGCCCCAAGGCGTTCGTGGCCGGTGCCGACATCGCGGAAATGAACACTCTCAGCGCCGTTCAGGGACGTGATTTCTCGCTGCTGGGCCAGGCCCTGATGCGCCAGATCGAACGCATGCCCAAACCGGTCATCGCACGCGTGAATGGTTTCGCACTGGGCGGTGGCCTGGAACTGGCGATGGCCTGCCACCTGCGCATCGCCGCAGATACCGCCAAGCTCGGCCAACCGGAAATCAACCTCGGCCTGATCCCCGGCTTCGGCGGCAGCCAGCGCCTGCTGCGCCTGTGCGGCCGCGCCACCACCCTGGAGCTGTGCCTGCTGGGGGCGCCGATCAACGCCGCGCGTGCGCTGGAACTGGGCATCGTCAACGAAGTCGTGCCGGCCGACGCGCTGGACAACCGGGTGCAGGACGTCGCCCGCCAGCTGGCACGCTCGGCCCCGCTGGCCCTGCGTGGCCTGCTCGACGCGGTGCACGTGGGCGGCGAATGCAGCCTGGAGGCCGGGCTGGAATACGAAAGTGCGCAGTTCGGCCTGCTGTTCGCCACCGAGGACATGCGCGAAGGCACCAGCGCCTTCCTGCAACGCCGCGCGCCGGCCTTCCAGAACCGCTGACGCCATGGCATCCCGACCCAACCCCGCGCAGTTGTTCGCCCGGGTCCAGGCAGACGATCTCGATGGTGCCCTGCAGGCCGGGCTGATGGACTACATCGTCCGTGCCGGCGACGACCGGTTGCTGCCTGACCACCCCGACCTTCCGCAACGCCTGTGCCAGGCCCAGCAGCAACTGCGCGCGGCCTGGGCTGCACGCGAACGCTACCGTGCCCGTGCGGTGCGCCTGGCCCGCCGCGAGGCCGAGCGCGATGCACGTCGCACTCCGGCACCAGCCCCGGACGTGAAGCCCGCCCTGCCCGCTGCGGCAGCCGCGATTCTGGCCCGGGCCAAGGCCCGCGCCAGTGGCAAGGAACAGTAATGGCCACCACGAAAAAGACCGCACGCGCCCCGGCGCGGCGTGGCGGCACGATGCCACGCGCCGACGTGGTGGAGATGTTCACCCGCCTGCGCGAACTCAACCCGCACCCGAAGACCGAACTGGAGTACAGCTCGCCGTTCGAGCTCCTGGTGGCGGTGGCGTTGTCGGCGCAGGCCACCGACGTCGGCGTCAACAAGGCCACGCGCCGCCTGTTCCCGGTCGCCAACACGCCGGCGAAGATCCTTGCGCTCGGCGAGGATGGCTTGAAGCAGTACATCGCCACCATCGGGCTGTTCAACGCCAAGGCAAAGAACGTGATCGCCACCTGCTCGATCCTGCTGGAGAAGCATGGCGGTGAAGTGCCGCGCGATCGCGAAGCGCTGGAAGCGCTGCCGGGTGTCGGGCGCAAGACCGCCAACGTGGTGCTCAACACCGCGTTCGGCGAGCCGGTGATGGCGGTGGACACGCATATCTTCCGCGTCGCCAACCGCACAGGACTGGCGCCGGGCAGGAACGTGCGCGAAGTGGAAGACAAGCTGGTGAAGGTGATCCCGGCCGAGTTCCTGCTCGACGCGCATCACTGGCTGATCCTGCACGGACGTTATGTGTGCAAGGCGCGCAAGCCGGATTGCCCGGGCTGCGTGATCGCCGACCTGTGCCGGTTCAAGGAAAAGACCACGGCCGAGTGACGGCAGCATCCACGCAGGGCGTGGCTCTACTGCAACCGGGTCGCAATCCGGGCGTCATACGCAAGCGGTTTCAATGGCAGGCCCTGCCGTGACGGGGCCTGCGGCGGATGTCTGCCGCGCGTGAACTGTCACATTTACGCAATCTTTACCTTCTAGCCTGCGCGCATCTTCCCACCTGCCTGCAAGGCTCCTCTCCATGAAACTGCATCACCAACTCCTGACGGTGGCCGTGGCTGCTGCGCTGTATGTGCCGGCTGCACACGCCGAAGTTGCCATCGACGTGATCGGCGGTTCGGAAATCACCTTCGAAGGCCTGGTCCAGGCCGACGGCAACTGGTTCCACAACGATGTGGTCGACCTCAACGGTGGCGACGCCGGCAACGGCAAGAACAGCGAATTCGAACTGCGTCGCGCCGAGCTGGTGCTGAAGGGCAAGGGCCCGGGCAACGTGGAGTGGGTGGTCGGCTATGACGCCAAGGCCGACAAGTTCCTCGACACCAACGTGAAGTACAAGCTGCTGGGCAACGCCAACCACTTCCTGCAGCTGGGCCAGTTCAAGCAGCCCAACAGCCTGGAAGAACTGTCCAGCACCAAGAACAACGATTTCATTTCCAAGGCAGCGGTCACCAATACCTATGCCATCGCCCGCCGCCTGGGCGGCGCGTACAGCTACGGCCAGGACAACTGGTCGGTGACCGCCAGCGCCTTCGGCCGCGAGCTGACCCGCAACCTGGCCCACGGCAGCGGCTACGGCGCGCGTGGCACCTGGGCCCCGATCAATGAAAAGGGCCAGGTCCTGCACTTCGGTCTGAGCTACGTCAACTACGACGCCGACGCCGACACCCTGCGCGTGCGTGCGCGTCCGAATGCCGACCTCGCCACTGCCCGCCTGGTTGACAGCGGCAACCTGACCGACACCGACCGCGTCAGCACCATCGGTGCCGAAGCGATGTACTTCCAGGGTCCCTTCAAGGCCCAGGCCGAGTACTACACCAGCAAGGCCAAGCGCTACGACCACGACAACTACACCAGCGACGGCTACTACATCAGCGGCGTGTGGAACGTCACCGGCGAGACCTGGAGCTACAAGGGCGGCACTCCGGGCACCGGCCTGCCGAACAACCCGGCCGGCGGCCAGTGGCAGCTGGGCGTGCGCTACGACCACATGGACCTCAATGACGGCAACCTCGCCGCCAATCCGGTCGCCGGTCGCCCGCCGATCGTCGATGGCGTGCTGGGCGGCAAGATGGACATCTGGACCGTGGGCGCCAACTGGTACCTGCGTTCCAACTTCAAGCTGATGCTCAACTACGTGATGGTCGACAGCAAGAAGTACAGCTCCACGGCGCGCGGTTTCGTCAACGACGATCCCAACATCCTGGAAGCCCGCGCGCAGTTCTTCTGGTAAGCCCAGCCACCTGCGTTGAACCGCGAAGGCACGGCCCCGGCCGTGCCTTCGTCGTTGCAGCGATACCCGTGCCGTGCTGCCGGCACAGCGGACGCGACATCCCTCATGACGCGTGTCACGCCCGCGTCATATGACAGACGCGGACGTGTCACGCAACCGTTATGGAATGTGCACCGAAACGTCGGGCAACCGCCCTTCGACCACCACCCCAGGAGTCTCCCCGTGATCCACGCCTTCAAATCGCGCGCCGCTGTCGCCATCCTGGCTGCATCGTCCGTGTTCGCCGCCAACGCCGCCGACATCACCGGCGCGGGCGCATCGTTCATCTACCCGGTCATGTCCAAGTGGTCGGCCGACTACAGCGCCGCAACCGGCAACAAGGTCAACTACCAGTCCATCGGTTCCGGCGGCGGCATTGCCCAGATCAAGGCCAAGACCGTTGATTTCGGCTCTTCCGATGCGCCGCTGAAGCCGGAAGACCTGGCTGCTGCAGGCCTGGCGCAGTTCCCGTCGGTGATCGGTGGCGTGGTGCCGGTGGTCAACGTGGCCGGCATCGCCCCGGGCGCCCTGAAGCTGGACGGCGCCGTGCTGGCCAACATCTTCCTGGGCAAGATCAAGACCTGGAACGACCCGGCCATCGCCGCATTGAACCCGGGCGTAGCCCTGCCGAACGCCAAGGTCACCGTCGTGCATCGTTCGGACGGCTCGGGTACCACCTTCAACTTCGTCAACTACCTGTCCAAGGTCAGCCCGGAGTGGAAGAGCTCGGTCGGTGAAGGCACCTCGGTGCAGTGGCCGGCCGGCATCGGCGGCAAGGGCAACGAAGGTGTTGCCGCCTACGTGAAGCAGATCAAGGGCGGCATCGGCTATGTCGAACTGTCCTACGCGCTGCAGAACAAGCTCTCCTACACCGCGATGAAGAATGCCGCCGGCAAGTTCGTGCAGCCGAGCGACACCTCGTTCGCTGCCGCCGCTGCCAGCGCCGACTGGGCCAACGCCCGCGACTTCTACCTGGTGATGACCAATGCGCCGGGCGCCGAGTCCTGGCCGATCACCGCCACCAACTTCATCCTGGTGCAGAAGACGCCGAAGAATGCTGCCAATGGCAAGGCGACCCAGGAGTTCTTCCGCTGGGTCTACAAGAACGGCGACGCCCAGGCCCGCCAGCTGGACTACGTGCCGCTGCCGGACAGCCTGGTGCGCCAGATCGAGACCTACTGGTCGCAGAACCTGAAGTAAGCGCGTTCCCCCGCAGGAACGGGGGCGGCGGGTCCTCTCTCCCCCGCCGCTCCCACCCGGGCGCGAGATCCTCGAGATCTCGCGCTCTTCTTGTTTTCGGGGATGCACCTGCCTCTGTAGAGCCGAGCCGACGCTCGGCTGCGCTCTGGAGCATGCGGACCAACGGTCCGCACCTACCGTGGGCAGGGAGCTGTCGCGCATTGACGCTGCAAGGACCAACCCGCCGTCATATCAGTGCGCAGATCCGGGGTTTCCGGGCCCCGGCCGGATCGGCGCCAACCCTGTGAAACCCTTGTCAGAACGTGATCCAGGACACCTCTGTCATGGTCGTAATACGGCTGTAACAAAAACATCATTTCATAGCCGCATCCGCCGACCACGTCGGCTCTTCCCCGCTATGGAGTGACCATGAAACTGCACTCGGCCGGCCTTGCCGCCCTTTCCCTGGCCATCGCCCTGGGCCTGTCGGCCTGCGGTGGCGACAAGCAGGCCGCGCAGCAGCCGGCTGCCGGCGCTGCCGCTGCCCCCGCCGCTGCCGGTGCCGGTGCCAAGGTGACCGCCGAAGTGTCCGGCGCGGGCGCGTCCTTCATCTTCCCGCTGGTCTCCAAGTGGTCGGCTGACTACAACGCCAGCACCGGCGCCAAGATCAACTACCAGTCGATCGGCTCCGGCGGCGGCATCGCCCAGATCAAGGCCGGCACCGTCGATTTCGGTTCGTCCGACAAGCCGCTGAGCAGCGAGGAGCTGGCCCAGGCCGGCCTGGCGCAGTTCCCGTCGGCCATCGGAGGCGTGGTGCCGGTGGTCAACATCGAAGGCCTGGAAGCCGGCAAGCTGCGCCTGAGCGGCGCCCTGCTGGCCGACATCTTCCTGGGCAAGGTCAAGACCTGGAACGACCCGGCGATCGTCGCCGCCAACCCGGGCGTGAAGCTGCCGGACGGCAAGATCACCCTGGTCCACCGTTCGGATGGTTCGGGCACCACCTTCAACTTCTCCAACTACCTGTCCAAGGTCAGCCCGGAGTGGAAGAGCAAGGTCGGTGAAGGCACCTCGGTGCAGTGGCCGGACGGCGTCGGTGGCAAGGGCAATGAAGGCGTTGCGTCCTACGTGAAGCAGATCAAGGGCTCGATCGGCTACGTCGAACTGGCTTATGCCCTGCAGAACGGCATGCCGTATACCGCCATGCAGAACGCCGCCGGCAACTGGGTCGAGCCGAGCGCGGAAACCTTCGCCGCTGCGGCCGCCAGCGCCGACTGGGCCAGCGCCAAGGACTTCAACCTGGTCATCACCAACGCCCCGGGCGAGCAGGCGTGGCCGATCACCGCAACCAACTTCATGCTGATGCAGAAGCAGCCGAAGGACGCCAAGCGCAACCAGGACACCCTGGCCTTCTTCAAGTGGGCCTTCGAGAACGGCCAGGCCCAGGCCAACGAGCTGCACTACGTGCCGCTGCCGGCTGAACTGGTCAAGCAGATCGAGGCCTACTGGGCGACCGACCTGAAGTGATGGACCCGACGGTGCCCGCCCCGCGCGGGCACCGCTTGTTCCACGCCGTGCCGCCCCGCCCCTTCCTGGCCCAGCCGTCCCCATGAATGCCATCGCCCAGCCTGTAGCCGCCCCGTCCACGCGTGATGCGCGTGATGCCCGCAACGACAAACTGTTCCGATGGGTGCTGGTCGGCACCGTCATCTTCGTACTGATCGCCCTGGCCTGCGCCGCGCTGTCGATGCTGTGGGGCGGTCGCCATGCCCTGCAGATGCAGGGACTGAGCTTCTTCTTCTCCGCCGACTGGAATCCGGTCGAAAACAAGTTCGGCGCCCTGGCTCCGATCTACGGCACCCTGGTCACCGCTGTCATCGCGATGGTCATCGCCGTGCCGGTCAGCTTCGGCATCGCCTTCTTCCTCACCGAGGTCGCGCCGCGCTGGCTGCGTGGCCCGGTCGGTACCGCCATCGAACTGCTGGCCGGCATTCCCTCGATCATCTACGGCATGTGGGGCCTGTTCGTGCTGGTGCCGGTGATGACCGAGTACGTCACCCCGTTCCTCAACGAGACCCTGGGCGAATGGCCGGTCATCGGCCCGATGTTCCAGGGCCCGCCGCTGGGCATCGGCATGCTCACCGCCGGTTTCGTGCTGGCCATCATGGTCATTCCGTTCATTTCCTCGGTGATGCGCGAGGTGTTCCTGACCGTGCCCACCCGCCTGAAGGAATCGGCCTACGCGTTGGGCTCCACCAAGTGGGAAGTGAGCTGGGACATCGTCCTGCCCTACACCCGTTCGGCGGTCATCGGCGGCATCTTCCTCGGCCTGGGCCGCGCGCTGGGCGAAACGATGGCGGTGGCCTTCGTGATCGGCAACAGCGTGCGCCTGTCGCCGTCGCTGCTGGAACCGGGCACCACCATCGCCGCGCTGATCGCCAATGATTTCGGCGAAGCCACTGAAACCTACCGTTCGGCCCTGCTGCTGCTCGGCTTCGTCCTCTTCATCGTCACCTTCGTGGTGCTGGCCATCGCCCGCCTGATGCTGATGCGCCTGTCCCGCAAGGAGGGCAACTGATGTCCACCACCGCTGATTCGCTGTACCTGCGCCGCCGCATCGGCAACGTCGTTGCGATCACCGCGTCCTGCGCCACCGCCCTGTTCGGCCTGTTCTTCCTGGGCTGGATCCTGTTCACCCTGGCTGCCAAGGGCCTGGCCGGCATCAACTGGGATCTGTTCACCAAGATGACCCCGCCGCCGATGCAGGACGGCGGCCTCGCCAACGCCTTCTTCGGCAGTGCCGTGATGTGTGCACTGGCCATCGGCATCGGCACCCCGCTGGGCGTGCTGGCCGGTACCTGGCTGGCCGAGTATGGCAACGCCCGCAAGGTCGGCACCGTGGTCCGCTTCGTCAACGACATCCTGCTGTCGGCGCCGTCCATCGTGCTGGGCCTGTTCGTGTACACGCTGTACGTGATGCAGACCGGCGGCAACTTCTCGGCGTTCGCCGGTGCGCTGTCGCTGGCCTTCATCGTGCTGCCGGTGGTGGTGCGCACCACCGACGAAATGCTGCGCCTGGTGCCCTCGCAGATGCGCGAAGCGGCCCTGTCGCTGGGCATCCCGCAGTGGAAGGTGATCGTGCAGGTGCTGTACCGCAGTGCGTCGGCCGGCATCATCACCGGCATCCTGCTGGCGCTGGCCCGCATCTCCGGCGAGACCGCTCCGCTGCTGTTCACCGCCTTCGGCAACCAGTACTGGAACAACAACATCTTCCAGCCGATGGCTTCGGTGCCGGTGGTGATGAACCAGTTCGCCGGCAGCCCGTATGAATCCTGGCAGGTACTGGCCTGGGCCGGTGCCCTGGTGCTGACTGTCTTCGTGCTGCTGGTCAGCCTTGCCGCCCGCGGCATCCTGCTGCGCAACCGTATCTCCCATGACTGACCTTTCCATGGATAACGCCATGAACGACCTTTCCAACGCCGTGCCGATGCAGCGCATCGCCGTGCCGTCCTCGCACGAGAGCCTGCACACGCCGTCGCCGGTGAAGCTGGCTGCGCGTGGACTGGACTTCTACTACGACAAGTTCCACGCCCTGAAGGGCATCAACCTGGAAATCCCGGAAAAGCGCGTGACCGCGCTGATCGGTCCCTCCGGTTGCGGCAAGTCCACGCTGCTGCGCATCTTCAACCGCATCTATGCGCTGTACCCGAAGCTGGAGGCGCGCGGTGAAGTGCTGCTGGACGGCGAGAACATCCTGTCGCCGAAGTACCCGATGAACCGCCTGCGCAGCAAGGTCGGCATGGTGTTCCAGAAGCCGGTGCCGTTCCCGATGACCATCTTCGAGAACGTGGCCTACGGCATCCGCCACCACGAGAAGCTGAGCAAGGCCGATATGGCCGACCGCGTCGAGCAGGCGCTGCGCCAGGGCGCGCTGTGGGACGAAGTGAAGGACAAGCTGGGGCAGAGCGCACTGGGTCTGTCCGGTGGCCAGCAGCAGCGCCTGTGCATCGCCCGTGCCGTCGCCCTGCGCCCGTCGGTGCTGCTGCTGGACGAGCCGACCTCGGCGCTGGACCCGATCTCGACCAGCCGCATCGAGCAGCTGGTGGAAGAACTCAAGCACGAGTACACGATCGTGATCGTCACCCACAACATGCAGCAGGCTGCGCGCGTGTCCGACTACACCGCCTTCATGTACCTGGGCGACCTGATCGAGCACGACCGCACCGAAGTGATCTTCTCGCAGCCGTCGCAGCGGCAGACCGAGGACTACATCACCGGTCGCTTCGGCTGAAACGTCAGTCGAGCGTGGCTCGACTCTCCAGACAACGTCAGTCGAGCATGGCTCGACTCAACAGAGCGGAACAACCATGAACCTTCCCAACGACCACATCGTCAAGAGCTACGACGAGGAGCAGCAGCGCCTGGTGGCCGAAATCGTGCGCATGGGCGAGATGGCCGTCGCCCAGCTCGAAGCGGCGATGGACGTGATCGAGAAGCGCGACGAGAACGCCGCCCATCGCATCATCGCCAACGACGAAGCGATCGACGCGCTTGAGCAGCAGATCAGCCACGACGTGATGCGCCTGGCGCTGCGTGGGCCGATGGCGCGCGACCTGCGCGAGATCCTGGCTGGCCTGCGCATCCCGGCCGACATCGAGCGCATCGGCGACTATGCAGCGAACGTGGCCAAGCGCTCGATCGCGCTGGGCAAGGTGCCGCCGCTGCCGCAGATCCAGGGCCTGCGCGCGCTGGGCCGCCTGGCCGCGCAGCAGGTGCGCCGTGCCATCGCCGCCTACCGCGACAACGATGCCGAGGCCGCGCTGGCACTGCGCGAGGACGACGCCCGCCTGGACGCCCAGTACACCGCGCTGTTCCGCGAGCTGCTCACCTACATGATGGAAGACCCGCGCAACATCACCCCGTGCACCCACCTGCTGTTCATGGCCAAGAACCTGGAGCGCGTGGGCGATCACGCCACCAACATCGCCGAGAACGTGTGGTTCCTGGTGCACGGCGAGCAGCCGCTGCCACCGCGTGAAAAGCGCGACGAGACCTCCAGCACCGGCCAGCCCTGACGCTGCACTGCAACACCGGAGTCGACTCCAAGGTGGCCGCTGTCCTGTGACAGCGGCCTTTCTTTTTTTGCGGTGTTCCACCCGCGTTGTGGGCGCCGTGCTTGCCCGGCGCAGACCTTCCGGATGCTTCTGTAACAAATCTCACGAAAATTTGAGTTCTTGGCGAGGATTCGTTGAGTAGGATCGCTGCACCATCGATTCACCCCGGGCACCTGCCCACCACCCAGGAGTAAGACCGATGAGCAGTTCCAACAAGACCCTGTCCCTGCTGACCGCTACCGCCCTGGCCGCCGGCCTGGGCATGACCGCCAGTGCCTCGGCCCTGAGCATGAGCGACCTCGCCCAGGGCTACCTGGTGGCCGGCCAGGCGGCCAAGGCCAGCACCGATGCCAAAGCCGCCGATAACAAGATGGCCGCTGACGCGACCAAGCACACCGAAGGCAAGTGCGGCGCCGACGGCAAGAGCGGCGAAGGCAAGTGCGGTGCCGACAAGGGCAAGGCTGCCGGCGCAGCGGGCGCCAAGGCCAAGGCCGGCGACACGAAGTCGGCTGAAGGCAAGTGCGGCGAAGGCAAGTGCGGTGGCAAGCACTGACGCCCGCGCCAGCCTCGTCCACCCGCGGTCGCCGCTTCGTGCGGCGGCCGCCGGGTTGGGCCTGCGCCGGGCGCTGCTGCAGGACCTCCGTGACGCCCCGGAAGGCGACTTCGACTTCCTCGAATGCGCACCGGAGAACTGGATCCATGTCGGCGGCCCGGCCGGTGATGCCCTGGCCGAACTGGCGCAGCGCCATCCGCTGAGCTGCCACGGCCTGTCGCTGTCGCTGGGCGGCAGTGCACCGCTGGATACCCAGCTGCTGGAACAGGTCGGCCGGTTCCTCGAAAAGCACCGCGTGCCGCTGTACAGCGAGCACCTCAGCTACTGCAGCGACGACGGCCACCTGTACGACCTGCTGCCGATTCCCTTTACCGACGAAGCCGTGCGCCATACCGCGCAGCGCATCAGCCGCGTGCAGGACCTGCTGGGCCGTCGCATCGCAGTGGAGAACGTGTCCTACTACCTGGCACCCGCGCCGGCGATGGACGAACTGGCCTTCACCAATGCCGTGCTTGCCGAAGCCGACTGCGACCTGCTGCTGGACGTCAACAATGTCTACGTCAACGCCTGCAACCACGGCTACGATGCCGATGCCTTCATCGCCGGCCTGCCTGCACGGCGCATCGTCTGCCTGCACGTGGCCGGGCACCTGGACGAGGCACCCGACCTGAAGATCGATACCCACGGCAGCGCGGTGATCGATCCGGTCTGGGCGCTGCTGGCGCGTACCTATGCACGCATCGGCCCGCGCCCCACCCTGCTCGAACGCGATTTCAATTTCCCGCCCTATGCAGAACTGCAGGGCGAACTGCAGACCATCCGCCGCCTGCAGGCCACACATGCCGGGGCGGCACATGGCTGATTCCGCCGACACCCTGCGCGCGCAGCAGCACGCGTTCACCGCGCACCTGCGCAACCCGCAGGCGGTACCCGCACCGGCCGGACTGGAGCCACGCCGGGTCGCGGTATATCGGCACCTGCTGTTCAACAACCTGCTCGGCCTGTTGAGCAACGGTTTCCCGGTCTGCGTGCGCCTGCTTGGCGAACCGGCCTGGAGCGCCCTGGTGCGCCACTACTTCGCCACCCATCGCTGCCAGACACCGCTGTTCACCGAACTGGCCGCCGAGTTCGTGCAGTGGCTGCAGGCGCAGCCGCAGCTGCCGCACCCGGCGCTGGCCGAACTGGCCCACTACGAGTGGGTGGAAACCGCGCTGTACCAGCTGCAGGCCGAACCGCTTCCTGCGCCTGGCGATACTGATCCACTTCGGGTGCCGCTGCGGCGTTCGCCGCTGGCGTGGCCGCTGCTGTACCAATGGCCGGTGCACCGTCTCGGTGCAGAGGATGCGCCGACCCAGCCCCTTCCAGAACCCACCGGCCTGCTGGTCCGCCGCGAAGCCGACGGTGAAGTGCGATTCGCCGCGCTCAGCCCGCTGGCGGTACACCTGCTGGCGAGCATCGGCGAACGGCCCGGCCTGGAAGGACAGACGTACCTGCAGCAGCTGGCCACCTCGCACGGGCTGGCCGAGGACGCACTGGCCGAGCCCGGTGCCGCACTGCTGCTGCAGTTCCTGCAGGCCGGCGTGATCGGCCCGCTCGCCCCCCCGCCCTGACGACTCTTCCACTGGAGATCCAACGATGAACCTGCCGCTCCTGGCCGCCGCGCGCGGCCGGCTGGACCGTCTCGCCCCCTGGTTGGCGCCGCTGGGCCTGCGCGTGCTGCTGGCCTGGGAATACTTCGAATCCGGCCGTGAGAAGCTGCACGGCCAGAACTGGTTCGCCGACCTGCAGGGCGCCTTCCCGTTCCCGTTCAACCAACTGCCTGCTGCCCTGAACTGGCAGCTGGCCACCTGGTTCGAACTGGTCGGCGCGGCCTGCCTGCTGTTTGGTTTCGGTACCCGTTTCGCCGCCGCCAGCCTGCTGGTGCTGACCATGGTGGCGACCTATGCGGTGCATTGGCCGATGCAATGGAATTCGCTGGGTGACCTCGCGATGGGGTATGCCATCAGCGACCAGGGCTACGGCAACTTCAAGCTGCCGGTGCTGTTCATGGCCATGCTGCTGCCGTTGATCCTCACTGGCGCCGGCAAGCTGAGCGTGGACGCCTGGTTGGCCCGGTGGCAGCCATCGGTCACGACGGCACGGCCTGCGGTGCGCTAGATGCCGGCCATGGTCGGTGCGCCGTGTGCCAGCCAAGGTTGGCACCGGAATCCTGAGCGTGCGGTGCCCGGTAGGTGTCGACCTTGGTCGACACACGCCCACGCAGGGACCCATGCGCAGAAGGCTGGCCAGGCGCTCAGGGTCGCTCTGCTAGAATTCACGCATGACTGACTCCCCCTCCGCACCTGCCGCCGCTCCCGATTCCGCAGGACCCCAGGCGCAGCGCGCGATGTCACAACGCTTCCGCGGCTTCCTGCCGGTGGTGGTGGATGTGGAAACCGGCGGCTTCGACAGCCAGCGCAATGCGCTGCTGGAAATCGCTGCGGTGCCGATCGAGATGGACGAGAACGGCCTGCTCTACCCCGGCCAGACCGCCAGTGCCCACGTGGTCCCGGCCGAGGGCCTGGAGATCGACCCGAAGTCGCTGGAAGTGACCGGCATCATCCTCGACCACCCGTTCCGGCTGGCCAAGGAAGAAAAAGCGGCGTTGGACCACATCTTCACTCCGGTGCGTGCGGCGATGAAGAAGTACGGCTGCCAGCGCGCGATCCTGGTGGGCCACAACGCCCATTTCGACCTCGGCTTCGTCAACGCGGCCGTGGCCCGCACCGGCCACAAGCGCAACCCATTCCACCCGTTCAGCGTGTTCGACACGGTCACCCTGGCCGGTATCGCCTACGGCCAGACCGTGCTGGCGCGTGCGGCCACCGCCGCCGGGCTGGGTTGGGATGCCAACGAGGCACACAGCGCGGTGTATGACACCGAGCAGACCGCGCGGCTGTTCTGCACCATCGCCAACGCCTGGCCGCGCTAACGCAGCCAACGGCGGAGCCCCTCGTGGCGGGCTGACAGCGATTCCTGGTAGGGCCGGGCGGGTGGACTGCGCAGGGGACGCTGCAAGTACGTCCCTGTAAGCTCGGTCGCCGCATCCATGCGGCTCACGCCCCTGCGCAGCCCACCCGCCCGGCCACGGACAGTTTCCAGCGAGCGCCACGGAAAGATCAGAAAAAGCGGGAGCAACAGCGGGTCGCTGCGCTCGTTGGGGGCTGCCGCTCACTGGGTCACTTCTCTGGTGGGTGCCGACCATTGGTCGGCACCGCCGGTTGGTGCGGCACTCCAGTAGATCCACGCCATGCGTGGATGCGATCAACCGATGCTCGTGCGATCGCGGCCGTCGCTCTTGGCGCGGTACAGCGCGCGGTCGGCGCGCTGGTACAGCAGCGCCGGGGTGCGGTCGTCGGCATCCAGCTCTACCAGGCCCGCGCTGAAGGTGACACGCAGGCCCGCCACGCCGCCCCAATCGGGATGATCATGGAACAGGCCACGCAGGCGCGCGCACAGCTGTGCGGCTTCCTCCAGGCGGGTGTCGTTGAGCAGCAGCGCGAACTCTTCGCCGCCGGTGCGCGCCGGCAGGTCGGAGTCGCGGCAGGCCGCTGCGATCAATGACGCCACCTGCACCAGCACGGCGTCGCCGATGCTGTGGCTGTGGCGGTCGTTGACCTCCTTGAAGTGATCGATGTCGAGTACCACCAGGCACAGCGGATGACCACTGCGCTGGGACCGGGCGAAGTCACGTGCCAGCGTTTCGTCGAAGGCGCGGCGATTGGCCAGGCCGGTCAGGGCATCCTCGCGGGCCTGCCGCTCGAAGGCTTCGGCCTGGCGCGCCAGGCGCTCGGCCAGTTCGGTCTTTTCCTGGTTCAGCGCCTGCAGGTGCACCGTCTTGGCCTGCAGGTCGAAGGTCGCTTCGTCCACCCGCCGTGCCAGGCGCAGGTTGCTGGCCTTCAGCTGCTGCAGCAGCAGCCGGTACAACGCCACCAGTCCAGTCAGCAGCAGCATCCCCGCCAGCACCTGCACGCTGCGGCGCTGCCACCAGAACGGTTCCACGGTGAAGCTCCACACCGCCTCCTGTTGGCCCCAGCTGCCGCCGGGATGGGCAGCCGCCACATGCAGGGTGTAGTCGCCCGGCGGCAGGCCGACGAACTCAACGCTGCGCTGTGGGCCGCGCTCGACCCAGCCGGCATCCAGCCCGTCCAGCCGCGTGCGGTAGCGGATCCGGTCAGACATCAGGTAGCTCAGGCCGACATAACTCACCGCCAACCGGCGCCCCCCTGGAATATGGTTGCGATCCGGCCCTTCCCAATGCACCGGCGCGCCATCCACCTGCACGCTCTCGATCGCGGCCGGCGGCGATGGCCGCTCGCGGAAACGCTGCAGGCGCTGCGGGTCGACCGTGCTCAGGCCGCCGGCGGTGACCACCCAGAACGTGCCGTCCTGGCGCAGGATCGCCAATGGGCTGGAGCTGCCGTTGGCCTGTGCATTGGCCATGCCGTCGATCTCGTTGTAACGCTCCACCCCCACCCGCGGCGTGCGGCCATCGGCCACGGCGTTGAGGGTGGCCATATCGGTGCGCAACACGCCGCGATTGCTGCTGATCCACACATTGCCAAGGCGATCCGGCACCAGCTGGAACACCGCATCCACCGGCATGCCCTGCTCAAGGCCGACCCGCGCCAGCGCACCGTTGCGCCAACGGTACAGGCCACGATCACTGCTGATCCACATCGCGTCGCCCAGCTGGTGGAAGCCGAACACGCTGCGGCCACCGCCCAGCGGCGCCAGGTCGATCGACTGCACGTGGTCGCCGCGCAGCACGCGGATGCCTTCGATGGTGCCGATCCACAGGTTGCCCTGATGGTCATGCTCAAGCGCGGTGATCAGGCCGCCGGGCATGCCCGGCACGTTCGAGACCTGCACTTGGTCGCCGTCGATGCGCACCACGCCCTTCTGCGTGCCGGCCCAGACCACGCCCTGCGAATCAACGCTGATCGCACGGATGTTGCCACCCGGCATGCCGTCGGCTGCCGCGTAGTTGTGGCGCAGGTGGCCGTCGCGGCCGAGCCGGTAGACCCCGTCGCCGAAGGTGCCCACCCACAGGTCACCGTCCGGCCCCTGCGCCAGGCTCAGGACGGACGGTGCCTTGCCACCGCGGTTGTGCAGCGGCACGGCACGGAACCGGCCGTCCGGCGTCTGCAGGTCCAAGCCACTGGCGCTGCCGACCCACAGCTGGCGATCGCGATCCTCGAATACCGTGCGCACGTAATCGCCACTGAGCCCATCGCGCTCGGTGTAGCTGCTGAACAGTGTTTCGCGCAGGCGATAGAGCCCGCCGTTGGCGCCCACCCAGATGCTGCCTTCGGCATCCTCGCGCAGGCTGACCACGCGTCCGCCCGGCAGGTTCAGACCGGCCGGCAGTCGCTCCAGGCCATGTGCGGAGATGCGCAGCAGGCCCTGGTTCTCGGTGCCCAGCCACAGGTCACCGTGCCGGTCCTGCAGCATCGAGGTCATGTGCAGCTGGCCCGGCAGGCGGTGCACCAGCACCAGCTGGTCGTCCTCCACCCGGTACAGGCGCTCACCGGCGACGATCCACAACGCGCCATCCGGCGCACGGTAGGGCCACGACAGGCCACTGCCGGCACCCAGCCCCCATGCGGCGGGGGCGCGCTTGAGCACGCCATCGTTGTCGCGCAGCACCAGCCCGTCCAGCGTACCGACCCAGACCCGGTCCTGCGCATCGACCACCAGTCTGGTGAAGCTCATCGCCATCGGCAGGTCCGCCGCCGGCGCCTGGTAGACAATGCCGCTGTCCGGCGTCAGGTAGCCGATGCCCTTGCCTTCGTACAGCAGCCACAGCCGCCCCTGGCTGTCCATCTGCATGGACTGGATCAGCACCTGCGGCGTATCGGCCTGGTGCTCCCACACCCGCCATTGGCCATCACTGCCACGGTGGCTGACGTTGCCGCGCGAATCACTGATCCACAGTCCGCCCTGGCGGTCGACGAACAGGGCGCCGATGCCGTTGTCGCGCAGGCCCGGGCGCGTGCTGCGGTCGAACACGGTGAAATCCAGGCCGTTGTAGCGCACCAGCCCTTCCCAGGTGGCGAACCAGAGATGGCCTTCCGGCGTCTGCGCGATGTCGCGCAGCGAGTTGTGCGGCAGGCCGTTGCGCGAGGTCCATACATCGATGGCGTAGTCGCGCAGCGGGGGCGCGCCCTCCTGCGCAGCCAACGGCAGCGCAAGGGCCAGCAGCAGCCACAACAGGCCCTGCCGCAGTGCCCGCCTGAATCCTGATGCGCGGCGCTCCACCCAGCGCCTCTTGTCCCCCTGCCCGCCCATCACCGCAGCGGCGGCGGCCAGGTGCGGCTGCAGGACGCGGCAGCGTGCGGGAACAGCCGGGCAGCGTGCAATGGCATGCCGGCAGGAACGGGCTGGCTCATCGTGGGGAGACTGGGGAGATGCGCAGATGATAGGCCAAACCCCGGCCCCGGCGTCACCGTTCGCAGCGCGCCGACTCAGCCGGCGCGGCCGGGCGCCACCACCTGGGCACTGGCAGGCCACTGCACCACCGCCTCCAGGCCACCTTCGGCCCGGTTGCGCAGCCACAGCCGGGCGCCGTCCTTCTCGGCCAGGGCGCGCGCGATGGTCAGGCCCAGGCCGGCCCCGCCGGTTTCGCGCGAACGCGAGGTCTCCACCCGCACGAACGGATCGAACACCGCCTCCAGCTGCTCTTCGGCCAGGCCCGGGCCGTCATCGGCCACCACCACGGTAATCGCACCGCCGCTGCGCTCAACCCGCACCCGTGCCCGCTGCGCGTACATCACCGCGTTGTCCACCAGGTTGGAGAACAGCCGGTGCATGGCCAACGGACGCAACATCAGCACCGAACCACTGCCCCCTTCGAAGACCACATCACCGCCGCCTTCGGCGGCGTCCTCGACAATGCTCTCCAGCAGCGAATCCAGGTCCAGTGCGGCGCGCTGCTCGGCACTCTCGGCGCTGCGCGCCAGTTCCAGGCCCTCGCGCACCAGCGCCTGCATCGCCGCCAGGTCGCCGATCAGGCGCTCACGCAGGGCCTCGTCGCTGACATTCTCCAGGCGCAGGCGCAGCCGTGTCAGCGGCGTCTGCAGGTCGTGGGTGATCGCCGCCAGCATCTGCGTGCGTTCGGCCAGGTGCCGCTGCAGACGGTGCTGCATGGCGTTGAAGGCTTCGGCGGCACGCTGCACTTCGCGCGGCCCGCGCAGTGGCAACGGGTCGCGCTGCAGGTCATCGCCAAGGTCTTCTGCGGCTGCGGCCAGTTCCTGCAGCGGCGCGCTGGCCATGCGCGCGACGATATAGGCCAGCACGGCAATCGCCAGCACCAGCAGGGTCAGGAACCATGGGTCCACGGCGAGGATGCCGTTGTGCGCCACCGCCGGCGAGTCCAGCGCCAGCTTCAGCAGCGTGCCGTCGTTGAGGGTCACGTCCACCGCGCGGCATTTGGGCGGGATGAACGCGGGGTCGCGTTCGCGCGGCGGCCGCCGGTGGCCCGGCGGCGGCGGCGGCAGCAGCTCCTGCAGTTTGGGAATGCAGGAGCGGAACGAAGCGAAGTGCACGTGCGCGCGCGACACCGGCCCGGGGCGGTCTTCCAGCACTTCCATCAGCGCCGTGTCGGCACGCCCCAGGCGTGCGCCCGGCTGCAGCGCGCGCACGCTCGGCCCGCCGATCGCCAGCAGGCGCTCGCGCAGCTCCGGATTGCCGTCCAGCAGGTTGACGTAGCCCTGCAGGCGGTCGGCGATGCGGTTCAGGTTCTGCCGCTCGAACTCCTGCTGGCGCTTGGAGGTGGCCAGCATGGTCGCGCCGATCGCAGCCACCGCCATGCCCAGCAGCAGGATCACGAACAACCGCCCGACCATCGAGGACAGGAAATGGCGCAGGCGCGTCATCGCGGTTTATTCCAGGTTGACCGACGAGGCCAGCACGTAGCCTTCGTTGCGAACGGTCTTGATCAGTCCATCCGGGCCACCATCGTCGCCCAGCTTGTTGCGCAGGCGGCTGACCTGCAGGTCGATCGCGCGGTCCTGAGCCTCGTAGTTGCGGCCACTGCTGAGCGCGACCAGCTGCTCGCGCGACAGCACCTTGTTGGCGTGGGCGATGAATACCCGCAGCAGGCGGAACTCGGCGCCGGACAGCACCACCACGCGGCCATCCGGATCGACCAGGTGGCGATGCTCGAGGTCGAATACCCAGCGCGAGAAACGCGCGCGGCGTACCGCCAGTGGTTCCAGGTTGGCCGGCAGCGCCTCGGTCCGGCGCAGCACGTTGCGGATGCGCGCCAGCAGCTCGCGCGGCTCGAACGGCTTGGCCAGGTAGTCGTCGGCGCCCATTTCCAGGCCCAGCACGCGGTCGATCGGCTCGGCGCGCGCGGTCAGCATGATCACCGGCGTGTTCGAACGCGCACGCAGGTCACGGCACAGGGTCAGACCATCCTCGCGCGGCAGGTTGAGGTCCAGCACGATCAGGTCCACATGCTCGCGGTCCAGCAGTTGGCGCATGGCGGTGCCATCGGCCGCAGTGCTCACCTGGTAGCCGGCGCGGCCGAGCTGCTCGGCCAGCAGCGTGCGGATGTCGTTGTCGTCGTCGACGATCAGCAGTCGATGCATCGGGTTTTCAGTCTCCATGTCGCGATCATCCCGTGTCGGCAGCTGAACCGCATCCGGGGCAATGCGTACCAGTGTATCCACCCGCGGGCGGGATACCTGTGGTTACGCCTGTTCACCGACAGTGTTACATACAGACATACCCCGAGGATTGAGCCGTCCATCGCCCGGTCTTCACAATGCCCACCAACGCCGCCCTCGCGGCCTCGAGAGTGAAGCCACGACGTGACGTTCCGCCTGCTGCCAGCGACCCGCCGGAGTCGCCTGATGCTGATCGCCCTGCTCGCCCTGATCGTCGCCGCGACCGTCTGGTGGCTGCTGCGCAAGCCCGCCGCCCCGGCGGTGGCAACCTCGCCGGTCAGCCGCGGTGACATCGAACAAACGGTGGATGCCACCGGCGTGATCGACGCCTACAAGCTGGTCAGCGTCGGCGCGCAGGCCTCGGGCCAGATCAAATCGCTGAAGGTACAGCTGGGCGACACCGTGAAGGAAGGCGACCTGATCGCCGAGATCGATGCCACCACCCAGCAGAACCAGGTGCTCAACGCGCAGGCCTCGCTGGACCAGGTCACCGCCCAGCGCGCGGTGCAGCAAGCCACCCTGCGCCAGGCCGAACTGGAGTTCGCGCGCCAGCAGCAGATGCTGGCCGCCGAGGCCACCTCGCGCCAGGAATACGATGCCGCCGAAGCACAGCTGAAGACTGCCCGCGCCCAGCTGCAGTCCTACGAGGCGCAGATCAAGGGCCGCGAAACCGAGCTGGGCACCGCCCGCGCCAACCTGGCCTACACCCGCATCACCGCGCCGATGGACGGCACCGTGGTCGCGGTGGTGGCCGAGGAAGGCCGTACCGTGAACGCCAACCAGACCGCACCGACCATCGTCATGCTGGCGCGGCTGGACGTGGTCACCGTCAATGCCGAGATCTCCGAGGCCGACGTGGTCAAGATCAAGCCCGGCATGCCGGTGTACTTCACCACCCTGGGCGACCCGGACCGCAAGTATCACGCCACGCTGCGCCAGATCAATCCGGCGCCTGCCTCGATCGCCAACGAGAATTCGTCCAGCTCCAGCAGCTCCTCCAGCTCCAGCTCCAGCAGCGCGGTCTACTACAACGCGCTGTTTGATGTGGAAAACCCGGACGGCACGCTGCGCATCGACATGACCGCGCAGGTCTCGGTACTGCTCAAGCAGGCCAAGGGCGTGCTGATGGTGCCGGCGGTGGCACTGGGACCGAAGCGCCGTGGCGATGAGCGGATGGTGCGGGTGCTGGACGAGAAGGGCCAGCCGCAGCCGCGCAAGGTCACCGTCGGCATCAACAACGGCGCCTCGGCCGAGATCCTGTCCGGCTTGAAGGAAGGCGAGCGCGTGGTGGTCGGCGAAGCCGGTGCGGCCGGTGCCAGCGCCGGCGGCGGCAACCGCGGCGGCATGCAGATGCGGGTCGGCGGCCCGGGCATGGGGCGCCGATGAGCACGACGGCGCCGCTGCTGCGGCTGCGCGACCTGCGACGTGAATTCCCGGCCGGCGACGATGTGATCGCCGTGCTGCGCGACGTCCATCTCGACATCCACGCCGGCGAGATGGTCGCCATCGTCGGCCAGTCCGGCTCGGGCAAGTCGACGCTGATGAACATCCTCGGCTGCCTCGACCGTCCCACCCGCGGCAGCTACCAGGTGGCCGGCCGCGAAACCGGAAAGATGGAGCCGGACGAACTGGCCGAACTGCGCCGCGAGCATTTTGGTTTCATCTTCCAGCGCTACCACCTGCTCGGCGACCTCGACGCGCGCGGCAACGTGGAAGTGCCGGCGGTGTATGCCGGCAGTCCCGGCCCGGTGCGCAACGCGCGTGCCGAGCAACTGCTGCAGCGGCTGGGCCTGGGCGACCGCATGCATCACAAGCCAGGCCAGCTTTCCGGTGGCCAGCAGCAGCGCGTGTCGATCGCACGCGCCCTGATGAACGGCGGCGAGGTGATCCTGGCCGACGAACCCACCGGCGCGCTCGATACGAAATCCGGTGAGGAAGTGATGGCGATCCTCGGCGAACTGCATGCCGAAGGCCACACCATCATCATCGTCACCCACGACATGAGCGTGGCCCAGCACGCACAGCGCATCATCGAGATCCGCGATGGCGAGATCATTGCCGACCGCGCCAATCCGGATGCGCCGAGTTACCGCGCCCAGCGCGAAGCCAGTACCGGCGTCGCCCACGGCAACAGCTGGCGGGCGGCCCGCGACCGCTTCACCGAAGCGTTCCGGATGGCGCTGCTGGCGATGAACGCCCATCGCCTGCGCACCTTCCTGACCATGCTCGGCATCATCATCGGCATCGCCTCGGTGGTCTCGGTGGTGGCGCTGGGCAATGGCTCGCAGCAGCAGATCCTGCAGAACATCAGCGCGCTCGGCACCAACACCATCGACGTCTATCCCGGCCGTGGTTTCGGCGACATGCGCTCGGCCCGGGTGCAGACGCTCAAGGCCAGCGATGCCGATGCACTGGCAAAGCAGAGCTATGTGGACAGCGCCACCCCCAGCGTATCGACCTCGGTCACCGCGCGTTATCGCAACCAGTCGTCGACCGCCCAGGTCAGCGGCGTCGGCGAGCAGTTCTTCCGGGTCAAGGGGGTAACCCTGCTCAGCGGCAGCTTCTTCGATGCCGATGCCGTGAGGGGCCTCGGCCAGGTAGCGGTGATCGACGAAAACACCCAGACCCAGTTCTTCCCCGATGTCGACCCGGTCGGCCAGGTGATCCTGCTCGGCAACGTGCCGGCACGCGTGGTCGGCGTGGCCAAGCGCCAGAGTTTCGGCTTCGGTGGCAGCACCAGCCTCAGCGTCTGGGTGCCCTACACCACGGTGATGTCGCGCATGCTCGGCCAGAGCCATGTCTCCAGCATCACCGTGCGCGTGGACGACAACACACCGATGGATGCCGCTCAGGAAGCGATCACCCGCCTGCTGACGATGCGCCACGGCACCGAGGATTTCTTCCTCAGCAACAGCGCGGAGATCCGCGACACCATCGAGCAGACCACGCGCACGATGACCCTGCTGATCGGTGCCATCGCCGCCATCGCGCTGCTGGTCGGCGGCATCGGCGTGATGAACATCATGCTGGTGTCGGTGACCGAGCGCACCCGAGAGATCGGGGTGCGCATGGCCGTTGGTGCACGACAAAGTGATATCCGCCAGCAGTTTCTGATCGAAGCGGTGCTGGTGTGCCTGCTCGGTGGCGTGCTCGGCATCGGCCTGGCCCTGCTGCTGGGCTCGATGATCGGCCGCTTCGCCAGCGACTTCCAGGTGCTGTTCTCCACCGCCTCGATCATTGCCGCCTTCGCCTGCTCGACCCTGATCGGCGTGGCGTTCGGCTTCCTGCCCGCGCGCAATGCCGCGCAGCTTGACCCGGTGGAGGCCCTGGCACGCGAATGAAGATGATGACCCGACTGCCCTTCTCTGCCCCTTCGCGCCGGCTGCTGGCGGGTGCCGTTCTGCTCGCCCTGTCTGGCTGCGCCTCTGTCGGCCGCTATCCGGTGGCCGATCCCGATGTGGCGGCCCAGTATGGGCGTGGCGATGCCACCCTCAACGCACCGGCCGACGACCCGCGCAGCAGCCTGGACACACCGGGCCACGACATCCGCCAGGACACCTGGTGGACCGGCTTCGGCGATGAACGCCTGGACCGCCTGGTGGCGCAGGCGCTGGCCGCCAACAGCGACCTGGCCGCCGCCGGCCTGGCCGTGCAGCGTTCGCGCCTGCAGGCCGGCCTGGCCAGCAACGCGCTGTGGCCGCAGCCTTCATCATCGGGCGTCAGCGGCAATGCCAGCCGCGCCACCGACCAGGCCGACGACTGGCGCCGCAGCTACTCCACCGGCATTTCGCTCGGCTGGGAGGTCGATCTGTGGGGACGCCTGCGGACCCAGCGCGACATCGCCCGCTGGGAAGCCGAAGCCAGCGAGGAAGACCGGCAGAATACCGCCCTGCTGGTGATCACCGACACCATCACCCAGTACTGGAACCTGGCCTACCTGAACCAGTCGATCGCCACCGGCCAGGCCAATCTGGAGCGGCTGGAGCGCACCCGCGAACTGGTGCAGGCCCGCTTCGACGCCGGTGCGGTATCGCGCCTGGAAGTGCGCCAGGCGCTGCAGAACCTGCAATCGCAGCGCGCCTCGCAGAGCGCGCTGGAACAGCAGCGGGTGGAGGTGCGCAACGCACTGACCGTGCTGCTGGACGGCACGCCCTGGCCCCAGCAGGACGAACCTCAGGACCTGCTGGGCGCACGCAGCCCGCGCATTGTCGAGGGGCTGCCGGCCGACCTGCTCGGCCGCCGCCCCGACCTGCGTGCGGCAGAACTCCGCCTGCGCAACAGCCTGAAGACCATCAAGGTCACCGCCACCCAGTACTACCCGGCGCTGAGCCTGACCGGCAGCCTCGGTTCCAGTGCGACCTCGCTGGGCGATGTACTGCGCAATCCGGTGGCCACGCTGGGTGCCGGCCTTTCGCTGCCATTCCTCAACCTGCAGCGCGCGCAGCTGGATACCGATATCGCCGGCACCAGCTATCAGATCGCGGCGACCAATTTCCGCAAGACGCTGTACACCGCGCTCTCCGAAGTGGACAACGCACTGTCCGCGCGCGAGCAGCTGGCGCGCCAGGTCGCTGCCTCGCAGGCTTCGTACGAGGAAGCGGTGGAAGTGGAGCGCGCGCAGGAAGTGCGTTATCGCGTGGGTGCTACCGATCTGCGCACCTGGCTGGAAGCGCAGCAGACCCGGCGCGATGCAGAGCTGTCGCTGGCGCGCGTGCGCCAGGGCCAGCTGAACAACGACGTGACCCTGTTCAAGGCACTGGGTGGCAGCGCGGGCTGAGGCGGCAAGAGCGCCAACCAAGGTTGGCGACTACCGGTAGGTGCCGACCTTGGTCGACACGGCACATGGAAAAGGGGTCGGATCCCTCGCCTGCGGAGAGGGATCTGACCCCGATCACGTCGCGCCGGCGGATCAACCGCGCTGGCGCACGGCCTCGAACAGGCTGACGCCGGCGGCGACGGAGACATTCAGGCTCTCGATCTCGCCCGGCATCGGGATCTTGACCAGGCCATCGCAGTTCTCGCGGGTCAGGCGGCGCAGGCCGTCGGCTTCGCCGCCCAGCACCAGCGCGATGTTGCCCTTCAGGTCCAGCTGGTACAGCGAGGCGGTGGCTTCACCGGCCAGGCCGTAGATCCACACGCCCTGCTTCTGCAGGTCCTTCAGGCAACGCGACAGGTTGGTTACCGCCACCACCGGGATGAGGTCGGCGGCGCCGGCCGAGGTCTTGCGCACGGTGGCGTTGACCGTGGCCGACTTGTCCTTGGGGATGATCACTGCAGTCGCACCGGCCGCAGCCGCCGAGCGCAGGCAGGCACCCAGGTTGTGCGGGTCCTGCACCTCATCCAGCACCAGCAGCAGCGCCTTGCCCTCGGCCGCAGTGACCAGGCCTTCCAGCTCGTTCTCGCTGTAGGTGCGGGCGGCGGCATAGCGCGCGGCCACGCCCTGGTGGCGCACCGAGCCCCCCACACCGTCCAGCGCCTGGCTGTTCACCTTGCGCACGTCGATGCCCTTGCGGCGGGCGTTTTCCTCGATCTCGGTCAGGCGCGGGTTCTTCGCACCGGCCTCGACCAGCACTTCGCGGACGTTCTCGGCGTCGTTCTCGATGGAGGAGGCGACGGCGTTGACGCCGACGATCCACTGGCTGTTCTTGCTCATGCGGGCGGGGACCGGAAAGGGGGTGGCTATGGTAGAGCATCGGCGGTCCGGGCGCTGCGGCGGGCCCGCCTGTAGAGCCGAGCCTGCACCCGGCGGCCTTGGGTTCAGGCTGCGGCGACCCGCCAGCCGAGCGTGGGCTCGGCTCTACAGGTGCGTTACCGGCTGCGCGGCGGCCAGTGTGGGGTGTCGTGGTCGGGATGCTGGTGGGACACGATCGTGGCCAGGAAGTCCAGGGCCACGATGTCCTCCTCGGTACGCCGTACGGGCAGGCTGGCCAGGCCGTCGACGAAGGGCAGCTTGCGCTCGACCCCGTACTGGATCGTCGGAGGCAGGCGTTCGGCTTCGTCGAACGCGCCGGCAGCCACCGCCACGCCATCGGGCGCTTCGTAGGTCAATGGCGTGCCGCAGTCGGCGCAGAAGCCACGCCGCACCACGTTGGACGACTGGAAATAGCGCGGCTGGCCGCGGGTCCAGCTGAACTGCACGCCGCGCACCGACACCAAGGGCGCGTAGAAGGCACCAAAGGCCTTCTGGCACATCCGGCAATGGCAGATCGAGCTGTCGGTCAGCGCACCACGCACGTGGAAGCGGATCGCGCCGCACTGGCAGCCGCCGCTGTATTCGGGTTGGCCTTGCATGCGATGTCTCCTGGTGGTGCCGGCCGCTGGCCGGCAACCCGTCGGTGCCGAGGGTGCCATGGATGCCGGCCAGCGGCCGGCACTACCACGGTCATCAATATTTCTCTTTCTTCCGCTTGGCCGGCTTGCCCCGCTCAGGCAGCGGCGGCAGGTCATCGCCCTCGTCCTCACCCTTGTGTTCGACCAGCCGGAAGTCGATCTTGCGCTCTTCCATGCTGGCCTTCAGCACCAGGATGCGCACGCGGTCGCCCAGCCGGTAGCTGCCGCCGCGGCGCTCGCCGGTCAGCGTCTTGCGGGTCGCGTCGAACTTGTAATAGTCCTGCGGCAGCTGGGTCACGTGGACCAGGCCCTGCACCTTCGACTCGTCCAGCTCCACGAACAGGCCGAAGCTGGTCACGCCGCTGATCACGCCGTCGAACTGGCCGCCCACGTGCTTTTCCATCCACGCCGCGCGGTAACGCTCGTCGACCTCGCGCTCGGCCTCGTCGGCACGGCGCTCACGCTCGGAACACTGCAGTGCCAGCGCGGCCATCTCGCGGGCGTTGTAGGTGAACTTGTCCAGCGGCTTGCCGGACAGCGCGTGCTTGATCGCGCGGTGTACCAGCAGGTCGGGATAGCGACGGATCGGCGAGGTGAAGTGCGCGTAGGCCTCCAGCGCCAGGCCGAAGTGGCCGTGGTTCTCCGGGCTGTAGATCGCCAGGCTCTGGCTGCGCAGCAGCACCGACTCCAGCAGCGTCGCATCAGGGCGGTCGCGGATCTTCTTCAGCAGTTTGGTGTAGTCACCCGGGCGCACCTTCGACCACGGCGGCAGGCTCAGCTTGAACTCCTTGAGGAATTCCAGCAGGTCGGCGTACTTGGTTTCCGGCGGCTTCTCGTGGATGCGGTACGGCGCCGGCACGTGGCGCGACAGCAGGTACCTGGCCGCCTCGACGTTGGCCGCGATCATGCATTCCTCGATCAGCTTGTGCGCGTCGTTGCGCACCAGCATGCCGGCCTGGGTGACTTCACCACGGTTGTCCAGCACGAAGCGCACCTCGCTGCTTTCGAACTCGATGGCGCCGCGCTTGGCACGTGCCTTGGACAGCACCTTGTACAGCTGGTGCAGGCGCTGCACCTGCGGCAACAGGTCGCCCATCCAGGCCTTGGTATCGGCATCGTCCTCGCCGACCGCCTTCCACACCTGGGTGTAGGTCAGGCGCGCGTGCGAATTCATCACCGCCTCGTAGAAGCGCGAATGCGTGACCAGGCCATCGCGGTCGATCTGCATGTCGCAGACGAAGCACATGCGGTCGACTTTCGGCATCAGCGAGCAGATGCCGTTGGACAGCGTCTCCGGCAGCATCGGCACCACGAAGCCCGGGAAGTACACCGAGGTGGCGCGCTTCTGCGCTTCCTCATCCAGCGGCGTACCGGGGCGCACGTAGTTGGAGACATCGGCAATGGCCACCACCAGGCGGAAGCCATCGGCATTTGGCTCGCAGTACACCGCGTCGTCGAAGTCCTTGGCATCCTCACCGTCGATGGTGACCAGTGGCGTGCTGCGCAGGTCGACACGGTCGCCGATCATCGCCGGCTCAACCACCAGCGGCACCGATGCGGCTTCGTCCAGCACCTCCTGCGGGAACTCGAACGGCAGCTCGTGACCGTGGATGGCGGTCTCCACCACCAGCGACGCGGTCAGCTTGTCGCCCAGCACGGCGATGATGCGGCCGATCGGCGGGCGGCGGCTGTCCGGGGCCTGGGTCAGTTCGCAGACCACCAGCTGGCCGTCGCGCGCGCCACCGGTCTGGTCCGGCGGCACCTGCACGTTGCGCTGCACGCGCTTGTCATCGGGCACCACGTAGTTGATGCCCATCTCGATGCTGAAGCGGCCGATCAGGCGGGTCATGCCGCGTTCGAGCACGCGCGCAATGCTGCCCTCGCGACGGCCCCGGTGATCGATGCCGGTCACGCGGGCGAGCACCTTGTCGCCGTGCATCACCTTGCGCATTTCATACGGCGGCAGGAACAGGTCGTCGCCGCCCTCGACCGGACGCAGGAAACCGAACCCTTCCGGGTTGGCGATCACCACGCCGGTGACCAGGTTCAACGTCTGGATCGGGGCGAAACCGCCGCGGCGGTTCTGCACCAGCTGGCCATCACGGACCATGGCACCGAGCCGGCGCGACAGCGCCTCGGCCCGATCCGGTGCGGTCAGGCCCAGGCGTGCACCAAGTTCCTCGGCGGTCTGCGGCCCTTCGCAACGCTCCAGCAGGGCCAGGATGGCCTCGCGGCTGGCGATGGGCTGTTCGTATTTCTCGGCTTCGCGGGCGGCGTAGGGATCGTCGATCACCTTGCCGGTCGGCGGCAGCTTGCGGCCCGGGGCCGGGCCGGGCGCTGCCGCATCAGCGGTGCGGACCTTGCGGCCGCGCGGCGGCGTACCGCCTTCATTCAATTCGGGGAACCAGCCTGGCAGCGGCTTGCCCGGCTTGGGGGTGCGGGCTGCGCCCGCCTTCGGGCCCTTCTTCGGGGCTTGGCTGCGGGACTTGCTCCCGCCCTTGCTTGGTTTTTTGGTAGTCATCGCCCTACATGGTAGCCGTTGATGGCGTGCAGAACGGGTCAGCGCCCGCCCTGGAGGCGTTGGATGAAATAATTTCAGGAAGTCGTTGACAGCTCCCGGATTCATCTTCACAATTGCGCCTCTGGAACGCCCAGGTGGCGGAATTGGTAGACGCACTAGTTTCAGGTACTAGCGGGTAAAACCGTGGAGGTTCGAGTCCTCTCCTGGGCACCAACGAAAAAACTCCTCGCTTCGGCGGGGATTTTTTTTGCCTGCAATCCGGCGCTCTGGCCCTGGGGTCAGAGCCCCTTTCGCAAGCGAAACGGGATCCGACTCCGGGCAAGCAAAAAGTGTTGACACCCCCGTAACAACACCCCATAATCTCGCTCCTCGACGCCCAGGTGGCGGAATTGGTAGACGCACTAGTTTCAGGTACTAGCGGGTAAAACCGTGGAGGTTCGAGTCCTCTCCTGGGCACCACGTCGAGAATGAGAAAGACCCGCGAAAGCGGGTTTTTTCATGCCCGGAATTTGGCATCAGAACAATGGCCGCAGCACCAGCTCCAGGCCGAGCAGCAGCAGGAAGCCAAGGAAGCACGCCCGAAACACCCGTGCGCTGATGCGCTGCCGGATCACCTGCCCCAGCCACATGCCCAGCAGTGCCGGCACCACCGCCAGTGCACTCAAGCCCAGCTGCTGGATGCCGAACGCACCGTGCAGCACCAGGCCCGTGGTCAGTGCAATCGTCGATACGGTGAACGCCAGCCCGAGCGCCTGCACCAGTTCTTCGCGCTGCAACCCCAGTGATTGCAGGTACGGCACCGCCGGCATCACGAACACGCCGGTGGCGCCGGTCACTACGCCGGACAGCGCGCCCACCAGCGGCCCCAGCCAGCGCTCGCGCCGCTGCGGCACGCGGAACACCGGCGCAAGCAACGCATAGGCGGCATAGACCATCAGGGCCACGCCCAGCGCAACGCGCGACCCGCTGCGATCGACCCGTACCAGCAGCGCTGCCGAACCCAGCGTCACCACCACCACGGCCAGCATCATCGGCCACAGGCGCCGCACGATGGGGCCCAGCGCTGGCCCGGACAACAGCTGCCACACATTGGTGACGAAGGTCGGAATGAACAGCATCGACGCTGCCGCCACCGGCGACAGCGTACTGCCCAGCACCCCCATCGCCACCGTCGGCAACCCCATGCCGGTCACCCCCTTGACCACGCCGGCCAATACGAACACCAGCACCAGCAGCACGTAGAAGTACATCGATTCATCCATGCCTTCATTGGATCGGGCGGAGCAACGGCGCACAATGCGGTCTTTCCGGCCCTGCCTTCGGCTGATCCGAAGGCGGTGGCCCTGCGATGAGGGCACCCACATGCGGATGGACATCGCCGACCTGCGCCTGTTCCTGGCAATCGCCGAGGCCGGGAGCATCACTGCCGGCGCAACGCAGGCGAACCTGGCCCTGGGTTCGGCCAGCGAGCGCCTGCGCACGATCGAAGCCGATGCCGGCACCCTGCTGTTGAACCGGCATCCACGTGGCGTCAGCCTGACTGAAGCCGGCGCCGCCCTCGCCCACCATGCACGCCTGATCCTGCAACAGCAGGCGCAGCTGCGCGGCGAACTGCAGGCATTCGCGCAGGGGGCGCGCGGCACCCTGCACCTGTATGCCAACACCGCAGCACTGACCAACTACCTGCCCTCGCGGCTCGCACCGTGGCTGGCCGAACGACCCCGCCTGCACGTCGAACTGCTGGAACGCACCAGCCCCGAAGTCGTGCGTGCAATCAGCGCTGGCCAGGCCGAGGCCGGCATCATCAGTGATGCGGTCGACGCCACCGGCCTGCAGCAGCATGTGGTGGCCGAAGATCCGCTGGTGATGCTGCTGCCGGCCGACCACCGCTTCGCCACACGGCGCACGCTGGCCTTCGCCGATATTGCCGGCGAGACCTTCGTTGCCCTGGCCGATGGCAATGCACTGCAGACCTACATCGAAGACCAGGCGCGCGACATCGGTCGCCGACTGGACGTGCGCATCCGCATGAAGACCTTCGAGGGCGTCTGCATCATGGTGGGCCACGGCATCGGTGTCGGTATCGTGCCGCGGAGCATCGCGCGCCAGCATCGACGCAGCACGCATACCGTTGCGGTGCCGCTTGCAGATGCGTGGGCACAGCGCCGCCTGTGCGCCTGTTTCGCCGAGTGGGCGCAGCTGTCACCGGCGATGCGCAGCCTGCTGCACCACCTGGGCGTGCAAGCGCAGAAAATAGTGTGAAATGTTGTTGACACACTCTCTGCCGTGCCGCACAATTCATCTCCTGAGTCGCCCAGGTGGCGGAATTGGTAGACGCACTAGTTTCAGGTACTAGCGGGTAAAACCGTGGAGGTTCGAGTCCTCTCCTGGGCACCACGACTCAAGATGATCAAACCCGCGAAAGCGGGTTTTTTCGTTTCCGGGATTCGGGAACCCGCACGACCCCGGGATCCATCCACGCATGGCGTGGATCTACCAAAAGAAAAACCCCGCCTTGCGGCGGGGTTTTGTGCGTTTCAACGCCAATGGTCGATCAATGCCCACCGCCCGCGGACGCCGCACCTGCGCCTGCGCCGAACGGCGGCTTGGCCAGCCACAGGAAGGTGATGATCGCCAGGAAGATCCAGCCCAGCAGGAAGAAGATGTCGTTGAAACCCATCTGCGATGCCTGGTGGTTGATCATGTTGTTCAGTACCGCCGCGCCATGTTGCAGGTCGCCCTGCCCCATCGCAGTGACCTGCTCCTGCATGCCCGGCTGATAGGCCGAGATGTGCTCGGTCAGATCGGCATGGTGCACCTGGGTACGCCGCGCCCACAGCCACGTCGTCAGCGAGGCCGCGAAGCTGCCGCCCAGCGTGCGCAGGAACGTCGCCAGGCCGGAGCCCGCCGCGATCTCGCGCCCATCCAGGTCCGACAGCAGGATCTGCAGCACCGGCATGAAGAACAGCGCCACGCCAATGCCCATGATCAGCTGCACGCCGGCCACGTGCATGTAGTCCACCTGCAGGTTGAAGTTCGAGCGCAGGAAGCTGGTCATCGACAGCACGATGAACGCCACGGTGGCCAGCATGCGCATATCGAAGCGCGACGCATACTTGCCCACGAACGGCGTCATGATCACCGGCAGGATGCCGATCGGTGCGGTCGCCAGGCCTGCCCAGATCGCGGTATAGCCCATGTCACGCTGCAGCCACTGCGGAATCAGCAGGGCCACGCTGAAGAACGCCGCGTACGCCACCACCATCGCCAGCGTACCGGCGCGGAAGTTGCGGTGCCGGAACAGCTTCAGGTCGACGATCGGATCCTTGTCGGTCAGTTCCCAGATCAGGAACACCGTCAGCGTCACCACCGCCACGCAGGCCAGCACCACGATCTTCATCGACGAGAACCAGTCCTCGTCGTTGCCCAGGTCGAGCACCAGCTGCAGCGCGCCGACACCGATCACCAGCGTGATCAGGCCGACGTAGTCCATCTTCGGCTTCTCGATCTGCTCCGGGCGTCCCTTCAGCTGGTTGCCCACCACCAGCGCGGCGAAGATGCCCAGTGGCACGTTGATCAGGAAGATCCATTCCCAGCTGTAGTTGTCGGTGATCCAGCCACCGAGGATCGGGCCGCAGATCGGCGCCACCACCGTGATCATCGCCAGCAGCGCCAATGCCTGTCCGCGTTTCTCGCGCGGGTAGATCGAGACCAGCAGCGACTGCGTGATCGGGTACATCGGACCGGCCACGAAACCCTGCAGCGCACGCGACACCACCAGCATGCCCATGCTCTGCGCAAGGCCGCACAACAGCGAGGTGATGACGAAGGCCAGCGTGGCCCAGACGAACAGTTTGCGTTCGCCGAAACGGCGGCTGAGCCAGCCGGTCAGCGGCAGCGCGATGGCCGTGCTGACCGCGAACGAGGTGATGACCCAGGTCGCCTGCTGCGAACTGGCACCGAGGTTGCCGGCGATGGTCGGCAGCGAGACGTTGGCGATGGTGGTGTCGAGCACCTGCATGAACGACGCCATCGCCAGGCCGACGGTGCACAGGGCGACGCTGGGCGGCAGGAACCCGGAGGCTGCAGCCGGCGCCGCCGGTGCGCCCGGAGCGCCGGGCGCGGCTGGAGCTTGTGCGGACATGGCGACCTCAGCCCACCTTCGCCTGTTGCTGCGGCAGGTTGCCCTGGATGATCGTGTGGATCACCTCGTCGGCATCATGCAGCTGCTTGGCATACACGTCGGTGTCGAACACCGTGCCCTTGGCCGGGGTGCTCGGCAGCACTTCGCCCTTCTGGTCGCGCAGGCTCACTTCGGCCTTCATCGACAGGCCGATGCGCAGCGGGTGCTCGGCCAGCTGCTTGGCATCGATGGCGATGCGCACCGGTACGCGCTGCACGATCTTGATCCAGTTGCCGCTGGCGTTCTGCGCCGGCAGCAGCGAGAACGCCGAGCCGGTGCCCAGGCCCAGGCTCTGGATGCGCCCCTTGTACTTCACGTCGCCGGCGTACAGGTCCGACTTCAGCTCCACTTCCTGGCCCAGGCGCATGTGGCGCAGCTGGGTTTCCTTGAAGTTGGCCTCGACCCACATCTGCTCGGTCGGCACCACGGCCATCAGGGCATTGCCCGGCTGCACGCGCTGGCCGACCTGCACCGAACGACGGGCGACGTAGCCGGAGACCGGCGCAACGATGCCGGCGCGGGCATTGTTGAGGAAGGCCTGGCGCAGCTGCGCAGCGGCGGCCTGCACATCCGGCTGGGTGGCGATCACGGTGTCGTCGACCAGCGCACGGTTGCGCTCGACGGTCTCGCGTGAACCGGCCACGGCGGCTTCGGCCGCGGCCAGCTCGTCGCGGGCATGGGCCAGTTCTTCGTTGGAGATGGCGCCGGTGGCGGCCAGGTCCTTGCGGCGGGCGTAGTCTTCGCGCACGCGCTTCAGGGTCACCTGGCGGGCGTTCAGGTCCGCCTGCGCGCCTTCCACGCTGCGGTACAGGCCGCGGGTCTGGCGCACGGTCTTGGCCAGGTTGGCTTCGGCCTGCTGCAGCGCCACTGCGGTGTCGGACGGGTCCAGCTGCACCAGCAGCTGGCCGCGCTCCACGCGCATGCCGTCATCGGCATTGATGGCGACCACGGTGCCGGCCACCAGCGGGGTGATCTGCACCTGGTTGCCCTGCACGTAGGCATCGTCGGTCTCTTCGAACCAACGGCCGAACATGAAGTACCACAGCGCCAAAGCGGCAAGCAGCAGCACGACGATCACGAACAGGCCGCGCAGCAGGTTGCCGCGGCGGTTGGGGGCGGCCGGGGCCGCGGTGTCTTGGGTCTGGCTCATGTCGGAGATCTTCAGGAATGCGAGGAATCGGAATGGGAGGCGATCGGTGCGCGGTCGGCGTCAGTGGGCTGGAAACCACCGCCCAGCGCCTTGCTCAGGCGCACCGAGGACTGCACCTGCTGCGACTGCAGGCCGGCCAGCTGCTGCTGCGACTGCAGCAGGGTGGACTGCGCGGTCAGCACGTCCAGGTAGCTGCCGATGCCGGCACGGTAGCGCTGCTGGGCCAGGTCGAAGGCAGCGCGTGCAGTGTCCACCGCCTGCTGCTGCGACTGCGCCTGCTGTGCCAACGAGCGCACCGCGTTGACCTGGTCGGCCACATCACGCAGCGCATCGAGCACGGTCTGGTTGTAGTTGGCCACCGCCAGGTCGTACTGCGCATCGGTATTGGCCAGGTTGGCGCGCAGCTTGCCGCCCTCGAAGATCGGCAGGCTCAGCGCCGGGCCGATATAGGCAAAGGTGGAGCTGCTCTTCAGCAGGTCGCCCACGTTCGGGGCGACCACGCCGGCCAGCGCGGTCAGGTTGAAGCTCGGGTAGAACTTGGTCTTGGCAACCTTGATCTGCTTGTCGGCCGCTTCAACGCGCCAGCGTGCGGCGACGATGTCGGGGCGGCGGCCAAGCAGTTCGCTGGGCAGCACGCCCGGCAGCTGCAGTGCCACCGGATTCAGCGGCTGCGGGCGCTGGATCGACAGGCCACGGTCCGGGCCCTTGCCGACCAGCGCGGCCAGCGCGGTGCGGGCGGCGTCGATACGCTGCTGGGCGGCCTGCACCTGCTGCTGCGCGGCCGGCACACGGGCCTCGGCCTGGCGCACCTGCAGATCACTGTCGATGCCGGCGCTGCGGCGCTGGCGGGTCAGTTCAAGTGACTTCTGCGAACGGCTCAGCTCTTCCTCGGCCACGTCGTTGAGCTGCCACGCGTAGGCCAGGTCGGCATAGGCCTGGGTGATGCCAGTGGACAGGTTCAGGCGTGCAGCCTGCGCTTCAACGGTGGCGGCGTGCGCACCGTCCACGGCGGCTTCCCAGGCGGCGCGCTTGCCGCCCCACAGGTCCACGCCATAACTGAAGTCGAAGGCGACCTGGCTGCTGCCGCCGTAACGGCCACCCATCTCGCTGCCGACCATCGATTCGGGCAGGCGCAGGCCGGTGTAGCCACCGGACACCGACAGGCTCGGCAGTTCGTCGGCACGTGCGGTGCCGACCTGGGCCTGGGCCTGGCGCAGGCGGGCATCGGCGGCGTCAAGGCTCGGGTGGCCGGCCAGGCCCTCGGCGACCAGCGCGTCCAGCTGCGCATCACCCAGTGCCTTCCACCAGTCCTGCGCCGGGAAGCCGGTGGCGCTCAGGTCGGTGTCGGCCAAGGTGCGTTCGCTGTGCAGGCTGTCCACGTCAAGCACGTGGCCCTGCGGGTTGAGGCCACGACTGCTGGCGCAGCCGGCCAGGGCCAGGGCCAGCGCTGACACCAGCAGCGCGCGCCCGGACCGGCGGAGAGTGGAATGCGGGATCGGGTTCATGGGGTCGTCAGTGAATCGCGGATTCGGGTAAGGAGGGACAGCAGCAGCGTGCGCTCGTCGGCGGAAAGATCACGCAGGGCGTAATCCATCACCGCGTCGCCACGCAGCTTCAAGCGTGCCCACAGCGCGCGGCCTTCGTCGGTCAGCACGATCTGCAATGCCCGCCGGTCCTGCGCATGCGGTTCGCGGCGGACACAGCCCAGCGCTTCGAGCTTGTCCAGCAGCCGGGTCACCGCGCTGGGCACCTGATCGATGGCCTGGGCCAGTTCGTTGGCGGTGCACGGCGCCATGTTCGAAAGCACCTTCAACCCGATGTAGTGGGTGAAGCCGATGCCCAGATCTTCTTCAGCCATGGACGCGTCGAGTTGGCGGACCAGGCCGTCGCGCACCTGGCGCAGCAGCAGGCCGAAGCTGGGGGGAGTGGTTGCAGGACAGATCATGGGGGAGCATTCTCTTCCAAAAAAAATATTTCTCAATGGAAATATTTGATCTGGCATCGAATGCTGTGTTGCAGCAGTGGGCTGGATCAGTGAAGGCGCCTACCTTAATGACCTGGCCAGGTGGCCCGGTAGTACAATCTAGCCAATGGATGACACATTTCAGCCAGCAGACATGATGAACAAGGCAGAAATCCCCGCTCCCAAACGCCTGCTCAGGGACGAGGCACTGGACTGGTTCGAGCGCAACGACGGTCCCCCGGTGGTCGGTTTCCGTTTCGACAGCCCGCAAGGGCTGGTCCGTGAAGTGGATTGGCATCATCACCAGCGCGCGCAGCTGATCTGCGTCGAGCGCGGCCTGCTGACCACCCGTACCTCGCACGGCACCTGGTCGCTGGCGCCGGGCTCGGCCGGCTGGATGCCACCGCTGGAGCCGCACACGGTCACCCTCGACGGCCCCCTGCGTGGCTGGGGCATGGCGCTGGCGGCTCCGGTCTGCGCCACCCTGCCCTCCGATCCCTGCGTGCTGGGCCTGTCCAAGCTGGCGCAGGCGCTCGCCGACCGCATCTGTGACTGGCCACCGGGCTACGACACCACCTCCGAACGCCAGCACATCATCGAGGTGCTGGTGGACGAGATCCGCACAGCGCCACGCCAGCGCATGCACCTGCCGATGCCGCATGACCGGCGCCTGCTGAAGATCGCCTCGCAGCTGCTGGCCGACCCGTCCGACGAACGCAGCCTGGCCGAATGGGCGCACTGGGCCGGCCTGTCACCGCGCAGCCTGACCCGCCACTTCCGCGACGAGACCACGCTCAGCTTCGCCCAGTGGCGGCAGCAGGCCCGGCTCTCCGAAGCCCTGCGCCAGTTGACCGATGGCCGCAGCGTCGCCGACATCGCCCACGCACTGGGCTTCAGCAGCGCCAGCGCCTTCGTCACCGTGTTCCGCCGCCACTTCGGGCTGCCACCGGGGCGCTACCTGGCGCGGGCCGGCCACGGCCTGGAAACCGGGCTGGACCCTGCGCGCGGCTTGGCATCCCCCGCCGCATCCGGATAATCACAGGATTGCGAGCGGCGACCGCCGTCGCCGCCTCCCGACATAGGTAACAACGCCGCATGACCGAACTTGCCCGCCCCGTGTTCCACGGATTCGAACAACTGCCGCTGCGCGAGTACGCCGAACGCGCCTACCTCGACTACTCGATGTACGTGGTCCTGGACCGTGCCCTGCCGTTCATCGGCGACGGCCTGAAGCCGGTGCAGCGCCGCATCATCTATTCGATGAGCGAGCTGGGCCTGAATGCCGCGTCCAAGCCGAAGAAGTCCGCGCGCACCGTCGGCGACGTCATCGGTAAATACCACCCGCACGGCGACAGCGCGTGCTACGAGGCGCTGGTGCTGATGGCGCAGCCGTTCTCGTACCGCTACCCGCTGATCGAGGGCCAGGGCAACTTCGGCTCCAGCGACGACCCGAAGTCGTTCGCGGCGATGCGTTACACCGAATCCAAGCTGACCCCGATCGCCGAAGTGCTGCTGGGCGAACTGGGCCAGGGCACCACCGACTGGGCACCGAACTTCGACGGTACCCTGCAGGAGCCGACCTGGATGCCGGCGCGGCTGCCGCACCTGCTGCTCAACGGCACCACCGGCATCGCCGTGGGCATGGCCACCGACGTGCCGCCGCACAATCTCAACGAGATCGTCAGCGCGCTGCTGCACCTGCTGGACAACCCCGACGCCACCGTGCGCGACCTGTGCGAACACGTGCAGGGCCCGGATTACCCGTCCAGCGCCGAGATCATCACTGCGGCCAATGACCTGCGCAACATCTACGAGACTGGCAACGGGAGCGTGCGTGCACGCGCGACCTTCACCAAGGAAGCCAGCAACATCGTGATCACGGCGCTGCCGTTCCAGGTGTCGCCGTCGAAGGTGATCGAGCAGATCGCCGCACAGATGCGCGCCAAGAAGCTGCCGTGGCTGGAAGACATCCGCGATGAATCCGACCACGCCAACCCGGTGCGCGTGGTGCTGGTGCCGCGTTCGAACAGGGTCGACGCCGACCAGCTGATGGGCCACCTGTTCGCCACTACGGACCTGGAGCGCAGCTACCGCGTCAACCTCAACGTGATCGGGCTGGACGGCCGTCCGCAGGTGAAGAACCTGAAGACGCTGCTCAGCGAATGGCTGACCTTCCGCAGCAACACCGTCACCCGCCGCCTGCAGCACCGCCTGCAGAAGGTCGAGCGCCGCCTGCACCTGCTGGAAGGCCTGCTGGTCGCCTTCCTCAACCTGGACGAGGTGATCCACATCATCCGTACCGAGGACGAACCGAAGGCGGCGCTGATCGCGCGCTTCGGACTGTCCGAGGAACAGGCCGAGTACATCCTGGAAACCAAGCTGAAGCAGCTGGCCCGCCTGGAAGAGATGAAGATCCGCGGCGAGCAGGAAGAGCTGGCCAAGGAGCGCGAGAAGATCCTCGGCATCCTCGACAGCAAGGCCAAGCTGAAGAAGCTGATCCGCGATGAACTGACCGCCGACGCCAGGAAGTTCGGCGACGCACGCCGTTCGCCGCTGGTGCAGCGCCAGGCGGCGCAGGCCATCGACGAGACCGAGCTGGTGCCGAGCGAACCGATGACCGTGGTGCTGTCGGAGAAGGGCTGGATCCGTGCCGCCAAGGGCCACGACGTCGATGCATCTGCCCTGTCCTACCGTGAAGGCGACGGACTGCAGGGCGCGGTTCGCGCACGCAGCACCCAGCAGGTCGCGTTCCTCGACAGCGAGGGCCGCGCCTACTCGACGCCGGTGCACACATTGCCCTCCGCGCGTGGCAATGGTGAACCGCTGACCGGCCGCTTCTCGCCGGCACCGGGCACCAGCTTCGTGACCCTGGCCAGCGCCGAGCCGGACACCCGCTTCGTGCTGGCCTCCAGCCACGGTTATGGCTTCGTCACCCGCTTCGAGAACCTGATCGGCCGCAACAAGGCCGGCAAGGCGATGCTGAACCTGTCTGCAGGTTCGTCGGTGCTGACCCCGTCGGCAGTGGCCAACGTCGCCACCGACCGCATCGTGGCAGTGACCAGCTCCGGCAACCTGCTGGCGATCGCCGCCAACGACCTGCCGGAACTGGACAAGGGCAAGGGCAACAAGATCATCGAGATCCCGAAGGCCAAGCTCGCCACCGAACGCGTGGTCGCCATCGTGGCGATCAGCCCGGGGCAGACCCTGCAGGTCCGCGCCGGCCAGCGCACGATGGGGCTGAAGTTCAACGAGCTCGACGCCTACCTCGGCGCCCGCGCCACACGCGGCCACCTGCTACCGCGCGGCTGGCAGAAGGTGGAAGGGTTGTCGGTGGAGTGAGGAGCACCGGGGTCGGATCCCTTTCCACCGGAAAGGGCTCTGACCCCGGACACCGCCCCTGGCAGGTGTCAACATTGGTTGACACGCATTACCCCGGTCCACGCCAACCTCGGTTGGCGATTTCCATCCCAATGGGGTCAGAGCCGTTTTCGTCGAAAACGGATCTGACCCCGGACACGAAAAAGCCGGGGATTCCCCGGCTTTTTCGTTGTCGGCTGGCGGGCGGTGGAGCAGCTGGCGGGCGAAGGCTGGCTGGCGGTGCTCCGGTGCTGGCGGGCGACATTGCTTTGTGCGCCTGGTAGAGCCGACCGGATCGGGGTGCCGGCTCAGTGCGCCGGGGCGCCGCTGCCGTCGATCTTGCTCAGCTGGTACAGCTCCAGGCCGATGCGCTTGATCAGGCCCAGCTGCTGTTCCAGCCACCAGGCGTGGTCTTCTTCGGTGTCCTTCAACTGCGCCAGCAGGATGTCGCGGCTCACGTAGTCGCCCTTCTCCTCGCACAGCTTCATGCCGGCGGCGAGATTGTTCCGAACGGCGTATTCAGTGTCGAGATCCTTCTGCAGCATCTCTTCGACGGTTTTGCCCGGCTCGGTGGCATGCGGGCGCATGTCCGGGTCGCCGCCCAGGAACAGGATCCGGCGCAGCAGCGCATCGGCGTGCTGGGTTTCCTCTTCCATCTCGTGGTTCAGGCGTTCGTAAAGTGCGAACAGGCCCTGATCCTCGTAGCGGCGGGAATGGATGAAGTACTGGTCGCGGGCAGCGAGCTCGCCACGCAGCAGTTCCTTCAGGCAGGCGATGACGTCCGGGTTGCCTTTCATGGGGGGGCTCCTGTGAATCGATATGGCATAGGGTGCCGCATTTCAGAATACGGTGATCTAATCGGAATCAGTCGCAGTTGCGCCTGCGGCTACAATCGGCCCACAAGTTCGGAAAGGACGTGCGATGCGACGTACATGTCGTTGGGTGCTGGGCGTATTGATCGCCATCGTCCTGGTCACCGCCCTGGTGCTGTGGCTGCTGCTGCGCGGCAGCCTGGCCGATCTGGACGGCGAGCATGCGTTGCCGGGACTGGCCAGGCCGGTCACCCTCGAACGCGATGCGCTGGGCGTGGTCACCATCACGGCCGGCAGCCAGGCCGACGCGATGCGCGCACTCGGCCGCGTACACGCGCAGGAACGCTACTTCGAGATGGACCTGATGCGCCGCAGCGCCGCCGGCGAACTGTCCGCACTGTTCGGACCGAAGGCCATCGACGCCGACAAGCGCATGCGCGTGCACCGTTTGCGCGCACGCACCGAGGCACACATGGACGCTGCATTGGGCGACAACGGCGATGCCGTGCGCGCCTACGTGGACGGCGTCAACGAAGGCCTTGCCGACCTCTCCGTGCGGCCGTGGGCGTACCTGCTGCTGCGGCAGTCACCGCAGCCTTGGCAGGCCAGCGACAGCGTGCTGGCCGGGCTGGCCATGTACGCCGACCTGCAGGATCCCGGCAACCAGACCGAGCTTGCGCTCAGCCGCATCCGCGCGGTGGTGCCGTCGGCGCTGTACGCACTGATCGCCCACGACGGCACTGAATGGGATGCACCGCTGTTCGGCGAACCGACCGGCAACGCCACGCTGCCCGATGCCAGCCAGCTGGACCTGCGCACACTGAAGGGAAAACCGGGCACCGGGCAGGAAGAAGCCGACGCCGTCGGCAGCAACAACTTCGCGGTGGCCGGTGCGCTCACCGCCGACGGCCGCGCCATTGTTGCCGACGACATGCACCTGGGCCTGCGCGCACCCAGCCTGTGGTTCCGCGTGCGCCTGCGCTACCCCGACCCGCAGGCCGCTGGCGGCCAGGTCGACGTCACCGGCCTCTCGCTGCCGGGCCTTCCGGCCGTGATCGTCGGCAGCAACGGGCACGTCGCCTGGGGTTTCACCAACAGCTACATTGACACGGCGGACTACCGCACCGAACCGGCCAATGCCGCAGTGACGGTGCATGAAGAACGGATTGCGGTGGCCGGCCAGGCCGATGTGCGGTTCCCGGTACGCGAAACCGCCTGGGGACCGATCCTGCACACGCATGCCGATGGCAGCGGCGACGCGCTGCGCTGGGTCGCCCAGCTGCCCGGTGCGGTGCGCCTGGACTTCGGTGACCTGGCCCGCGCCGGTGATCTGGACGCAGCCCTGCAGTTCGCCGACCACGCCGGCATTCCCGCACAGAACCTGGTGATCGGCGACCGCACCGGACGCATCGCCTGGCGCCTGATCGGCGCCCGCCCGGATCGCGGTCCGGGCTGCGCGCCGGCCGGCTTCAACGCCGCCCACAACCAGGACTGCGCCCCCTGGCCGATCCGCAGCGATGCCTCGCCGGCATTGATCGATCCCCCCAACCATCGCCTGTGGACCGCCAACGGCCGCGTCCTCGACGGCGAGGCGCTGGCTACCGTCGGCAATGGCGGTTATGACCTGGGTGCCCGTGCGCGGCAGATCCGCGACCTGCTGGCGATCCAGGAGCGCTTCGATGAACACGACCTGCTGGCGATCCAGCTCGACGATCGCGCGGTGTTCCTGCAGCGCTGGTGGGCGCTGCTGCACGACGTCATCGAACGCAGTGACGACCCTGCACTGAAGCGCTTGAAGGAGGCCAGCCATCAATGGGGCGGCCGTGCCTCGGCCAGCTCGGTCAGCTACCGGGTGGTGCGTGAGTTCCGTACGCAGGTGATGAAGACACTGTCCGATGCACTGCTGGCACCGGCCAATGCGCAGCTGGGCGATGACTATCTGGAGCCGCGCCTGGCGCAGCTGGAAGCCGTGGCCTGGCCGATGCTGCAGCAGCGGCCGGCCAATCTGCTGCCACCGGCCTTCGACAGCTGGGATGCACTGCTGATCGACGCCGCACGCCGTACCGAAAACGAGCTGACCAAGCAGGGACCGCTGGCCAAACGCAGCTGGGGCGAACGCAACACCGCGGCGATCTGCCATCCCATCGCACGGGCGCTGCCGGACATCGCCAAACGCTGGCTGTGCATGCCGGCCGACCGCCTGCCCGGCGACCGCGACATGCCGCGCGTGCAGACGCCGGGCTTCGGTGCTTCCGAGCGCATGGTGGTTTCGCCCGGGCACGAGGCCGACGGCATCGTGCATATGCCCGGCGGCCAGAGCGGGCACCCGCTGTCGCCGTACTGGGGCGCCGGCCACGAAGACTGGGTACATGGGCGGCCGACGCCGTTCCTGCCCGGCAAGGCGCAGCACACCATGACGCTGGTGCCAGCGCGGTAGTGCCGGCCGCTGGCCGGCATCCATGCAGGTGCATCCAGCATCATGAGGTTGCCGGCCAGCGGCCGGCACTACCGTTCAACGCTCAGCCCCTGCGCCGCTCGATCAGGTTCAACAGTGGCCCGGTCATCGCCGTTGTCACCAGCGCCATGATCACCAGCACCGCGAACAGCCGGTCACCGAGCAGGCCAAGTTCGTAACCCAGGTTGAGCACGATCAGCTCCATCAGGCCACGGGTGTTCATCAGTGCACCCAGCCGCCACGCCTCACGGGTGGGCATACCGGCACTGCGTGCGGCACTGAAGGTACCCAGCAGCTTGCCCGTCGTGGCTACCGCGATCACCACCACGCACAACAGGACATCGCTGGCCTGCAGCGTATCGGCGCGCATGCGCAGGCCGGTCATGGCGAAGAACAGTGGCAGCAGCAGCGTCACCGCGAACGGTTCGACGCGCGCCATCAGCAGGCCGCGCAACTGTGCGTTGGACGATACCGCTACGCCCGCCGCGAACGCACCGAACAGCGCATGGATGCCGAGCATTTCAGTGACCAGCGCACTGCCCAGCGACAGCAGCAGGATGCCGAGCAGCCAGCGTCCCTCACGGCCCGGCGCGATCTGCTGGCGGGCGAACCACGGCTTCACCAGCCCCAGCATCAGCGCCACGAACGCGACCACGCACAGCAGGTTGAGGCTGGCCGGCAGCCATCCGCTGGCCTGGGCGGCGGCCACGATCAGTGCCAGCAGGCACCATGCGGTGGCATCGCCCAAAGCCGCGCAGGCAATCGCGGTCTGGCCCAGCGACGTCTGCGTGATGCCACGGTCGGCGAGGATGCGCAGCAGCACCGGGAACGCGGTGATGCTCATCGAGATGCCGACGAAAAGTGCGAATGCGGTGAAGCCCCCCCCCTGTGGGCCGTGCTGCGGGTACAGCCAGATCGCCAGGGCGACGCCAAGCACGAACGGCACCGCGATGCCGGCATGACTGACCGTAAAGGCAAAACGCCGGCGTCCACGCAGCGCCGCCAGGTCCAGCTCGGCACCGGCCACCAGCAGGAACATCAGCACACCCAACTGGCTGAGCATGCCCAGCGGGCCCAGCGAGCTGGGCGGGAACAAGGCTCCATGCAGCGGCGGCAACAGGCTGCCGAGCATCAATGGGCCCATCATCAGGCCGGCGGCCATCTCGCCGATCACCGCCGGTTGTCCAAAGTGCTTGAGCAGCGCGCCTGCGCCCTTGGCCACCAGCAGCAGCACCAGCAGCTGCAGCAGGAACAGGCCCAGCGGCGACGCCAGATGCTGCACCCAGGTGGCTTCAGCCGTGGCCGTGGCACGGGCAACAGCTTCGGGCGCCGCCGGCCCGGCATAACGGGCCAGCAGCACGCCAGCCAGCAGCGGGACCCCGGCCCAGGCCAGGTAGCGCCATCCCCACTTCGTCGGTGGCGCCGGGCCCCCGCTGTGTACGTCCATGAACATTCCCCAATGTGCAGGGGGGCGATCATACAAAAAGGGGACGGAGGGGATTAAGTCGTTGGTGGCACAAGCGCCCCGGCCCCCCTCCGTCCCTTTTTCAGGGCTTATGCCAGTGCCTGCTCGTGCACGCCAGCGATCGCGCGCCCCGACGGATCTGCAGCAGCGGCGAAGCTGGCATCCCACGCGATCGCCGCCGGCGACGAGCAGGCGATGGACTTGCCACCCGGCACGGTCTCGGCGGCCGCACGGCTCGGGAAGAACTGCTCGAACAGATGACGATAGTAGTAGGCCTCCTTGGTCTGCGGCGGGTTGTGCGGGAAGCGCTTGTCGGCCGCTGCCAGCACACGGTCGCTCACCTGAGCTTCGGCATGCGCCTTCAGCCCATCGATCCAGCCATAGCCAACGCCATCGCTGAACTGCTCCTTCTGCCGCCACAGGATGCTGTCCGGCAGGTAGCCTTCGAACGCCTCGCGCAGCACCGCCTTCTCGATGCGGCGGCTACCAAAGCCTGCACCGACCATCTTGTGCGCGGCGTCGAAGCGCATCGCCACATCGAGGAATTCGCGATCCAGGAACGGCACCCGCGGCTCCACACCCCAGGCCATCATCGACTTGTTGGCGCGCAGGCAGTCGTAGTTGTGCAGCGCGTCGAGCTTGCGCACCAGCTCGTCGTGGAACTCACGCGCATCCGGCGCCTTGTGGAAGTACAGGTAACCACCGAAGATCTCGTCGCTGCCCTCGCCGGAAAGCACCATCTTCACCCCCATGGCCTTGATCCGCCGTGCCAGCAGGAACATCGGCGTCGATGCGCGGATGGTGGTGACGTCGTAGGTTTCGATATGGCGGATCACTTCCGGCAGTGCATCAAGGCCCTCCTCGAAGGTGTACTCGAAGCCGTGATGCACGGTGCCCAGCGCCTCGGCGGCGATGGCGGCAGCGGCCAGATCGGGAGAGCCCTTCAAGCCGATCGCGAATGAGTGCAGGCGCGGCCACCAGGCTTCGGTCTGCCCCCCATCCTCGATGCGACGACGTGCATAGCGCGCGGCCACCGCCGCCACCAGCGACGAGTCCAGGCCACCAGACAACAGCACGCCGTACGGCACATCGCTCATCAGCTGGCGTTCCACCGCATGCTCGAAGGCCTGGCGCAGTTCGGCCAGATCGGCCTGGCGACCCTGCACGTCAGCGTAGTCGCGCCACGGCTGCTGGTAGTAGCGCACCAGCTCACCGCTGGCACTGTCGAAATAGTGACCCGGCGGGAACTGGGCGACGTCGGCACAGGTATCGACCAGTGCCTTCATTTCCGAGGCCACTCGCAGACGTCCCTGGGCATCGTGGCCCCAGTACAGCGGCACCACGCCGACCGGGTCGCGCGCCACCAGCACACGACCGGCACCACGGTCCCACAGCGCGAACGCGAAGATGCCATTGAGCTGCTCCAGCCACTGCGCCGGCGAAGCGCCCTGGCGGTACAGCGCATTGATCACTTCACAGTCCGAACCGGTCTGGAAGTCATAGGCGGTGGTCAGTGCGGCCTTCAGTTGCTGGTGGTTGTAGATCTCGCCGTTGACCGCCAGCGCCAGCTGGCCGTCGGCCGACAGCAGCGGTTGCGAGCCGCCGGCCGGGTCGACGATGGCCAGCCGCTCGTGGACCAGCAGCGCACCTTCGTCAAGATACACGCCGCTCCAGTCCGGGCCGCGGTGGCGCTGGCGCTGCGACAGTTCCAGCGCATGGCGGCGCAGGGCCGGAAGATCGTCACCGGCCTGCAGGCCGAAGATTCCGAAGATCGAACACATGGGGGAGCTCCTGTTGGGGGAATTTCACGGGTGGGAGGGTGTTCGACCGGCCATCCAGGCCCGGGTGGGGCTGCGCCCGGGCACAAAAAAAACCCGCATCGACCGATGCGGGTTTTCTGGTGTCCGGGCGTGTGTTGCTGTCTATCTACCCAGGGCGCAGTCCCGCATCGGCCGCGCACGATTATTCGCGCGCAGATTATTGCGGTTGTTGTTATTGACGGCGGTGGCCAGGCGGATCGACATGGCATCGACCCTACCCCGGTTTCCGGCACGGCGCAACCGTTGCGTTGGCAACCAGGTGAAGGTGTGCCGACCAACGGTCGGCACCCAGCAGTCGGCCCACAGGGGTAGCGCCGGGCCGTGCCCGGTGCCATGCCTCACACCAGCAGCCGCTCCACCAGCCGCTGGTACAGCCCCGGCAGTGCTTCCAGATCGTCCACGCGCACGTTCTCGTCCACCTGGTGGATGCTGGCGTTGACCGGCCCCACTTCGATGCACTGCGCGCCCAATGGCGCGATGAAGCGGGCATCGGAGGTGCCGCCGCCAGTGCTTTCCTCCGGTGCACGGCCGATGTGCTCGGCCAGCACCGCACGCGCAGTGGCGCGCAGCGTGCCTTCCGGGGTGTAGAACGGTTCGCCGCTGCGATGCCACTTCAGCGTGTACTGCAGGGCATGCCGATCCAGCAGCGCGGTGATCTCCGCTTCCAGTTTCGGCGCATCCCAGTGCGGGTTGTAGCGGATGTTGAAATCCACCTCGAGCTCGCCGGGAATCACATTGTTGGCGCCCGTACCGGCATGGATGTTGGAGACCTGCAGGCTGGTCGGCGGGAAACTCTCGTAGCCGTCATCCCAGCGCCGTGCGCTCAGCTCGGCCAGGGCGGGCGCCGCTTGGTGGATCGGGTTGCGTGCCTTCTCCGGGTACGCCACATGGCCCTGTACGCCCTGCACCCGCAGCTTGGCCGACAGGCTGCCACGACGGCCCACGCGCAGCAGGTCACCCAGCGTCGCGGTCGACGACGGCTCGCCGGTGATGCACCAGTCGATGCGTTGGCCGCGCTCGGCGAACAGCCGTGCGACGTGGCGCACGCCATCGATGGCATCGCCCTCCTCGTCGCTGGTCAGCAGCACCGCCAGCGTGCCGGGATGATCGGGATGCGCGGCCACGAACTGCTCGGCCGCCACCACGAACGCCGCCACGCTGCCCTTCATGTCGGCGGTGCCACGGCCGTACAGCACGCCGTCACGGATCTGCGGCGTGAACGGGTCGCTGGCCCAGGCCTCGCGCGGGCCCGCCGGCACCACGTCGGTGTGGCCCAGCAGCACCAGCACCGGCGCGCCCTGGCCGTGGGTCGCCCACAGGTTGTCGACCTCGCCCAGCCGCAGGTGATCGCACTGGAACCCGGCCTGCTTCAGGCGTGCCGCCAGCAGTGCCTGGCAGCCGGCATCGTCCGGCGTCACCGAGGGCCGTGCGATCAGTTCGCAGGTCAGGTCGAGGACCGCGCTCATGCGTCACCCACGCCGAAGCGGGCCTTGAAGCCATTGTCACTGAAACCCTGGCTGACCGTGCAGTCGGCGGTGACCACCAGCGGGCGCTTGATCAGCTGCGGGTACTCGCGCAGCAGCAGCTTCCATTCCGCTTCGGAATCTGCGGCCTTGCGGTTGTCCGGCAGCTGCCGCCAGGTGGTTGAGGACCTGTTGACCATCGCGGCCAGGCCACCCAGCTGCTCAGCCCACGCCAGCAGTGTTTCCGCGCTCGGCTTGTTGTCGCGGTAGTCGACGAAGGTGTACGGCACGCCGAAGCGGTCCAGCCACTTGGTCGCCTTCTTGCAGGTATCGCAGTTCTTCAAACCGTAGACAGTGGTACTCATGGCCATCTGTGATGCTGGAAAACAGAGGCGCAGAATCTCACAACAGGCGCTCGGACACGACCCGGAACGGTACCCTTGGCAGCCGGAAGGCCAGCCCCTCGTGCAGCGCCACGTCCATCGCCTGCAGGCGCGGGCACTGCAGTTCGCCTTCCAGCTGCAGCGGCTGCAGGCTGTCGACATCCACCTGCAGTGCGATGCGGGTGCTGGCCCAGCGCCGGTCGCAGGTGCGCGCAATGGCCTCATCCTGGCAGGTCAGGAAGCGCAGCAGGGCCTGATGGCCCCCGAAGCCCCCCCGCCACGCCCCGTCCTCCCAGCCCGCAGCGGCCCGCCACTGCAGGTGCAGCGCAGGCGCACTCCCCTGCCCGCCTTCGATCAGGGTGTGCCCATCGCCATCGACGCGCACCACATGCTCGAAGCGCGTGGACAGGTGGGGCTGCATGGCATCGCTGAAAGCGCGCGCGCCGGCGACGAAGGCCAGCTGGTCCATCACGTTGCGATCGAACAGCACGACCGGGGTCCCGCCCGGATCATCGTCACGGCGCAGGTACCAGCGCCAGTTGCTCTGCCCTGGCGACGGCATCAGGCAGCGCAGCGGTCCCGCCAGCGCCGGCCCGAAGTGGCCATGGCGATAGCTGAGAACGGTGTAAGGCGTGCGTCCGGCATGGACCACGTAGTGATGGCCTGGTGGCGCTGGCGGGGCATGGCGCACATCGACCCACCAGCTCGCGTAGACCACGTCGCGCACGTCGCTTACCAGCACCGGCATCGGCCAGCGCCGCGACAGTGCCCGGCGCAACCGGGTCCAGCGCGGAGCGTGCAGCAGGCGCGGCAGCATCCGTCCGAACGCGTTGTCGGACGGATGCCGGTAGATCGCGGACTGCGCCAGGTCCTCCGGCGCACTCACCTTCAGTCGGCCAGGCCGCGCAGCAGGTCGTTGACGCTGGTCTTGCTGCGGGTCCTGGCATCAACCTGCTTGACGATCACCGCGCAGTACAGCGAGTGGGTGCCGTCCTTGCTCGGCAGCGAGCCGGACACCACCACGCTGTACGGCGGGATGTAGCCGTAGCTGATCTCGCCGGTGGCGCGGTTGTAGATGCGGGTGCTCTGGCTGAGGAACACGCCCATGCCGATCACACTGTGGTGGCCCACCACCACGCCCTCCACCACTTCCGAACGCGCACCGATGAAGCAGTGGTCCTCGATGATGGTCGGGCTGGCCTGCAGCGGCTCCAGTACGCCGCCGATGCCGGCGCCGCCGGACAGGTGGCAGTGCTGGCCGATCTGCGCGCAGGAACCGACGGTGGCCCAGGTATCGACCATGGTGCCTTCGCCGACGTAGGCGCCGATGTTGGTGAAGCTCGGCATCAGCACTACGTCCTTGCCGAAGTACGTGCCGCGGCGGGCGATCGCACCGGGCACAACGCGCACGCCGCCACGGCGGAACTTCGCTTCGTCATAGCCGGCGAAGCGCGATTCGACCTTGTCCCAGAACGGTGCCGGTCGTGCATCGACCACCGCCATGTCGTTGACGCGGAAATACAGCAGCACGGCCTTCTTCAGCCACTCGTTGACCTTCCAGCCGCCCTGGCCGTCCGGCTCGGCGACGCGGAATTCACCGCTCTCGAGACCGTCGATCACGCGGTTGACCAGCGGCCTGGTCGAGCCTTCCAGCTCATGCAGGGTCAACGTGGCGCGGCGCTCGAAGGCGCTTTCGATGCCGAACCTGAGTTCTTCCACGCCGGGTGCCGACGGCTTGCGCAGCGACTTGCGGGCGATGGTTTCGGCGCGGACGGCTTCGGCGCTCTTGGCCGGGGCCGGCTTCTTCACAGCACGCTTGACCGCAGCCATTTTCTTCGCCGGGGCCTTCACCGCAGCGGCCTTCTTCGGCGCAGTGGCCTTCTTTGCGGCCGGTGCGGCTGCAGCAGGTTTCCGGGCCGCTGCGCTCTTGGGGGTCGCGGCGGTCTTCTTGGCGGGCTTGGTGGCCATCAGGCGGGGTCTCCGGCGTTTCGATCAGGGTCCAGGCAGGCCAGCATTGCGTCATGCAGCTGCTGCCGGGCAGGTTCAGTCAGGGGGAGGTCGTGTTCGTCACTGATCACGAAGGTGTCTTCGGCGCGCTCGCCGAACGTGGCAATGCGCGCATCATGCACGCGCAGGCCCTGGTTGCGCAGCACGAACGCCACATCGGCCAGCAGGCCGGGACGGTCGGGAGCGACCAGGGCAAAACGGGTTGCGCCCGGTTCATCGCGGAACTCGATGCGCGGAGCGAAGCGGAAGTGCCGCAGTTGCCGCGGTACCACACGGCGCGACGGCCGCAGGCGCGCCAGGTCACCACTGAGTGCCTCGCGCAGCGCCGCCTCCAGGTTGGCACTGCTGCCATCGGCAAACGTGTCGGCCGGGTTCACTTCGAAGGTATCGAAGATGGTATCGGCCGGACCGTCCAGCACGCGTGCGCGGTGAATGCCATAGCCCTTGCGGTCCAGGGTCATCACGATCGCGGCGAACAGGCCGTCGCGGTCGGGCGAGTGCACGAATACTTCCAGCGCCGGGTCATCCACACTGATCCGGCGCACCTTCACCAGCGCCTGGCCCTGCTTCACCGGTACCAGCGCAGCTGCTTGCCAGGCCAGCTGCTCGGGGCGCAGACGAATGAAGCCCTCATCCGGCATCACCGCGAACTGGCGATCGATGGTGGCATCGTCGTAACCCTGCTCGCGCACCAGTGCGCGCACGCTGTCACGTGCCTCGGCCACGCGTTCGGCGGCCGGTACCGGATGCTCCAGCCCCTCGCGCAGCGCGCGCCGGGTGGCGAAGTACAGGTCGGCCAGGAGGCGGTCCTTCCAGGCATTCCACAGCTTCGGGCTGGTGCCGGCGATGTCGGCACAGGTCAGCAGGTACAGGTAGTCCAGGCGGTCGCGGCTGCCGACCAGAGTGGCGAAGCGATGGATCACCACCGGATCGGCGATGTCCTGCTTCTGCGCGGTCACCGACATGCGCAGATGCTGTTCGACCAGCCATGCCACCAGTTCGGTATCGGTGCCACTGAGCGCATGCGCCTGGCAGAACGCACGCGCGTCCACCGCACCCAGTTCCGAGTGGTCGCCGCCGCGGCCCTTGGCGATGTCATGGAACAGGCCAGCCAGCAGCAGCAGTTCCGGCTTGCGCAGGCGTGGCCACACTTCGTGCGCGATCGAGAAGCGCTCGTCGGCACGGCTGCTGGCGAACTGGCCGATGTTGCGCAGGACCATCAGCGTGTGCTGGTCGACCGTATAGACATGGAACAGGTCGAACTGCATGCGCCCGCTGACCTGAGCAAACGCGGGGATCCACTGGCCAAGCACGCCCAGCCGCGCCATGCGCGAAAGCGTGTCGACCGGGCGCTGGCCGCGCAGCAGGGACAGGAACTGCTCGCGTGCATCGGCATCGGCCTGGTCGTAGGCCGGCAACAACGGCAGCGCTTCGGCCAGCGCGCGCGCGGTCAGCGAATGCAGGCCTCGCACCTGTGGATTGTTGGCCCAGCTGGAAAACAGGGCGAACACCTGGCCGATGTCACCGCGCGGCCAGTCGGCCTCGTTGGCGGCCAGGTAGCCGCGGCGCAGGGAGAAGCCCACGGTCAGCGGTTCCGGCTGGGCCTCGCCATCGAACTGTTCCTCGAAGCGCTGCAGCAGGCGGTCGCTGATCCGGCGCACCACCAGCGCGGCGCGGTAGAAGCCCTGCATCATTTTCTCGACACCGAGATTCTCGGCATCGTCTTCGAAGCCCAGGCGCGCGGCCAGGGTCTTCTGGTAATCGAAACGCAGGCGCTCTTCCGGGCGGCGCGCGACCAGGTGCAGGCCGAAGCGCAGCCGCGCCAGCACCGCACGCTCGCGCTTCAGCGCAGCCGCTTCGTCGGCACCCAGGTGGCCCAGGCCGACCAGCGCTTCCAGGTCGCGTACGCCGAAGGCGCGCAGCGCCATCCAGCCCAGCGTGTTGAGATCGCGCAGGCCGCCGGGACCATCCTTGAGATCCGGCTCCAGGTTGTCGGCAGTGTCGCCGAAGCGCTGGTGGCGGTTGCGCAGCTCTTCCAGCTTGGCCAGGAAGAAGGCACGCGCCGGCCACAGCTCGCGGTCGTCGATGGCCTCGCGCAGCGCACGGCGCGCTGCATCATCAGCCAGGATCGGACGCGCCTCGATCAGCGCGGTCAGCACGGTCTGGTCAGCCGCCGCCTCGCGGCACTGCAATGCAGAACGCACCGCATGGCTGACCGCCAATCCGCAGTCCCACAGCAGCGCGAACAGGCGTGCCAATGCCGCTTCATGCGCCCGTTGTGCGGGCGGGTCGCCGAACACCAGCAGGTCGATGTCCGAACGCGGAAACAGTTCCCCCCGGCCATAGCCACCGACCGCGAACAGCGACAGGCCGCTGTCGGCCGGCAGGCAACGCTGCCAGGCCAGGCGGATCAGATGGTCGGCCGCGCGCGCCCGCAGCGCCAGCAGGCGCTCGATGTTGTCGCCCTGGTCGAAGCGGCGATACAGGCGCGCGTCGGCCTGCTGCAGCGCCTGGCGCGCGGCAGCAGCCCAGTCCGGGTCGTTGAGCGACGCGGCCGGCGTGTCCAGCAGCGAACTCGCCGGCAGCATCGTCAGGAGACCTGCGACTCGCCCGGCGACAGCGTCAGCACGTCGACGCCGGTCTCAGTGACCGCGACCATGTGCTCCCACTGCGCCGACAGCTTGCGGTCCTTGGTCACCACGGTCCAGCCATCCGGCAGCACCTTGTTGTAGCGGGTGCCCTCGTTGATCATCGGTTCGATGGTGAAGGTCATGCCGGGCTGCAGCACCAGGCCCTGGCCCGGGCGGCCGTAATGCACCACCTGCGGCTCGTCGTGGTAGACCTTGCCGATGCCGTGGCCGCAGTACTCGCGCACCACGCTGAAACGCTCGCCTTCGGCATAGCTCTGGATGGCATGGCCGATGTCGCCCAGGGTGGCCCCCGGGCGCACCGCGCGGATGCCGCGCCACATGGCTTCGTACGTGGTTTCCACCAGGCGGCGGGCCATCACCGACGGGGTGCCGACGAAGTACATGCGGCTGGTGTCGCCGTGCCAGCCGTCCTTGATGACGGTGACGTCGATATTGATGATGTCGCCATCCTTGAGCACCTTCCCTTCGCTGGGAATGCCGTGGCAGATGACATTGTTGACCGAGGTGCACACGGTCTTCGGGAAGCCGCGGTAGCCGACGTTGGCCGGAATCGCGCCCTGCACGTTCACGATGTGGTCGTGGCAGATGCGGTCCAGTTCCTCGGTGGTGACACCGGGCTTGACGTGGGGGGTGACGATGTCGAGCACTTCGCTGGCCAGGCGGCCGGCGATGCGCATCATCTCGATTTCCTGCGGGGTTTTCAGATTCACGCTCATGGCACCCATTATCGCCGATCCGGCCGCAATCTGAACGAACGCCACCCAACTGCCGATCCGGGTCATGCACGGTTCCGGCAAGGAAAGTGAAAGCGTGATGGCCTCCGCTCTTTCGTCTGCCCAATTATCACGGATTACAGACACTTACGCCTCCTAAGCTGGACCCACCGTCGTCCAAGCGGCACCGAACGTGCCGTCTTCGCCTTGTTCAACGGACCTTCGGGTCAGGGAGGTTGTTCATGCGATCCCCAGTTCGATCCCCGCTGGCATGGGCCGTGGCCGGGTTCCTGCTGTCCAGCCCGGCAATGGCCGCCGACACCACCACCTTCAATGTCACCCTGGTGGTCACCAAGGCCTGCACCATCACGGCGGCGGCCGCGACCAACGTGGACTTCGGCACCGCGGCATCAACCACCACCACGCCCACCCTGGGCCAGGGAACGGTAACCGCCCAGTGCTCGGCACTGACCCCGTACACGATCTCGCTGAATGCGGGCGCCAATGCCAGCACCGCCAATGACGTCACCACCCGGCGGATGAAGAACTCCAATGCGGCGGTGACCGCCAACAACTACGTCGGCTACCAGCTCTACCAGGATGCCGCACATACCCTGGTTTGGGGCGCCACAACCGGCACCAACACTCAGGCCGGCATCGGCACCGGCCTGGCCGTGCCTTACATCGTCTACGGCCAGATCCTGAACCTGAGCACCAACAACCCGGCCGCCGGTAGCTACCTGGATACGGTTACCGCCACGATCACCTATTGATGGAGCACGCCCGCATGGCCGGATCCCGCCCGTGGCGCGCCACCGGCGTGGCGCTGCTCGCCCTGTACCTGCTCGCCATCGCGGCCGCCGGCGCTACCAGCCTGCAGGTGGCCCCGACCAGCCTGCAGCTGGAAGCCCGCCAGCGTGCCGGCGAATTGTGGCTGACCAACAGCGGCACCTCACCGGTGAAGCTGCAGGTACGCGTGTTCCGCTGGGTGCAGCAGGACGGCCAGGAACAGCTGCTGCCCACCGATGCGTTGATGGCCACTCCGCCGATGCAGGAACTGGCCGCCGGACAGCAGCAGCTGGTGCGGGTCATGCGTGCGGACAAGGAACCGCCAGCGGCACAGCAACATTACCGCCTGATCGTTGACGAGGTGCCCGACCTGGCCACCCGCGCGGGTGGCATGCAGTTCGTCCTGCGCTATTCGATCCCGGTGTTCGTGCAGCCCTCGGCCGGCACGCTGGCGCCGCAGCTGCAGGCCCGGCTGGTAAAGCTGGCGGACGGCCGCAACGGCGTCGAAGTAGCCAATTCGGGCAACAGTTACGCTCAGATCGCCGATCTCGCGCTGGGCAGCGCCACGCGCCCGCGCATCGTCCATCCCGGGCTGCTGGGCTACGTACTGCCCGGCCAGGTGATGCGCTGGCCGATCGAACGCACGGCGATCGACCGCGACAACGACCAGATCACGGCCAAGCTCAATGGCGAGTCGGAACAGACGCCACTGTCGCCCCCACCGGCTCGCTGAGGCGTTGATGGGCGCGCTGTTGGCTGCCCTGGCTCCCGCGGCGACCGAGGCCGCCGATGTGTCCGGCGTGGCCACGGCTGCTGATGTATCCGGCGTGTCGGCCGATGCGATCCTGCCCGCCCCCACCCCACTGACCGCCAGCCAGACGCTGTACCTGGATGTGTCGCTCAACAGCACGCCGCGCGGCCTGCTGCCGTTCACCGAGAACCGTGGCCGGCTGCAGGCCAGCCCCGAAGTGCTGCGCCAGCTCGGCTTCAACGCCAGCGGCGATACACCGGTCTACCTGGATCAGATCAGCGGTGCGGTGGTGCGCTACGACGCCCACATGCAGACCTTGGCGCTGGACGTGCCACTGGACCAGCTGACACTGCCCACCACCGTGCTCAGCCGCCCGCAGACGCGCGCCCCCACCGGCAGCGCCTCGCCCGGCGTGCTGCTCAACTACGACGTCTACGGCAGCCGGGTGGACACGCTCGGCACCCTCAGCCTGAGCTCGGAGCTGCGCGTGTTCGGTATCGGCAATGGCACTTTCGAGAACACCGCCATCAGCCGCCGCTACCAGCAACCCGGCGATCGCCATTGGCGCGGCTCCAGCGTGCGCCTGGACACACGCTGGAGCCTGGATTTCCCCGATAGCGCAACGACCCTGGAGGTCGGCGATTTCTACAGTGGGTTCGTCGACTGGACCCGCCCCGTGCGCCTGGGTGGCCTGCAGATCGGCCGCAACTATGGCCTGCAGCCCTACCGCGTGCTGACGCCCACGCCGAGCTTCCTCGGCCAGGCCGTGGTGCCCTCCACGGTCGAGCTGTATGTCGATGGCCTGCGCCAGTACAGCGGGCAGGTGCCGGTCGGTCCCTTCCAGCTCGCAGCACAGCCCGGCATCAGCGGCACCGGCAACGCGCAGGTGGTGGTGACCGACGCATTCGGACGCATGCAGACGCTGGACTTCAGCTTCTACGGCACCCAGCAGCTGCTGGCCAAGGGCCTGTCGGACTGGTCGGTCGGCGTCGGCCACCTGCGCCGGGATTTCGGCGAGCGCTCCTTCGCCTATGACGATCGCACGGTGGCCAGCGCCAGCTGGCGCGGCGGCGTCACCGACGCGTTCACCGGCGAGGCGCATGCCGAAGGCGGCGGCGGCCTGGCCCAGGGCGGCATTGGCGGCTGGTGGCTGCTCGGCGCCGCCGGCGTGTTCAATGCCGCCTATGCGCACAGTGACTACCACGGCCTGCAGGGTGGGCAATGGGCGCTGGGCTACAGCTGGAACAACCGTCGCTTCAACGTCAATCTGCGCAGCGTGCGCAGCCACGGCGACTACCGCGACCTGGGCGCGCTGCAGGGCAACCTGCCACCACGCATCAGCGAGCAGGCCACGGTCGGCCTGGACCTGCTGCGGCTGGGCACGCTCAGCGCCAGCTATCTGCGCCTGCGCTACCCCGACGGCGACGACAACCGCTATGCCAGCCTGTTCTGGTCGCGCACCTGGAGCCAACGCTGGTCGGCCTACCTGTCGGTGAACCAGAACCTGGACCGCAGCGATGACCGCAGCATCTACCTGTCGATGACTGCCAGCCTGGGCAACAATCGCCAGGCCAGCCTCTCCAGCCAGCGCAACGGCGACAGCCGGAGCTGGGTGGCGGACGTGACCCAGCCGGTGCCCGGCGATGGCAGTGCCGGCGGCGTCGGCTGGCGCGCACAGCTGCGCCACGGCGAGGACGGTAACGGCGGCCTGGCCGAAGTTGGCATCCTCAACGATGTCGGCCGCTATTCATTCGGCGCCTCGCGCCAGGGCGGGCTCAACTATGCCTACGCCAGTGCCAGCGGCAGCCTGGTATGGATGGGCGGGCACGCCTTCGCCACGCGCGAGGTATCCGATGCGTTCGCGGTGATCAGCACCAATGGCGTCGGCGGCGTCCCGGTGCGGCTGGAGAACCGCCTGATCGGTGTCACCGATGATCGCGGCCTGCTGCTGGTCAGTCCGTTGCTGTCCTGGCAGCGCAACCGGGTCTCGATCGACACGCTGGACCTGCCCGAAGACATGCGTGCCGACCGCATCGAGGACTGGGTCACGCCGCGCCAGCGCGCCGGCACCCGCGTGACCTTCCAGCTGCGTTCGCGGTCGTCACTGAGCCTGACCCTGCTGGCGATGGACGGCCAGCCTCTGGAGGTGGGCAGCGAGGTGCAGCTGCCTGACGGTCGCCAGGCCACGGTCGGCTACGACGGCCTGCTCTACCTGGAAGATGTCGCCGCCGGAAGCGTGCTGTACGTCACCACCAGCCATGGCCCGTGCCGGCTGAAGGTACCGGACCTGCCCAAGGTGGTGGCGTCCGGTGCCCGCCCGAAGCCGGCACCGCAGCAGTGCATTCCGGAGGTGGCGCCATGAGGGTGCTGCTGCTCTTCCTGCTGCTGTGGGCCGGCCTGCTGGCAGCGGCGCCGGCCGGCGCCACCGCGGTCTGCACGGCGGTCGCCGATCCGACCCTGCCCTTCGGCAACATCAACAGCAATGCACCCGGCCCGAGCACGGCCAACCTCAACATCACGGTGACCTGCACCACCGCCGCGCTGAGCCTGCTGGCCACCACCGGCGTGCGCGTCTGCGTGGGCATCGGCGCAGGCAGTGGCGGCGGCAGCAGTTCCACGTTCCGCACGATGGCCACCTCTACCAGCGACACGATGAATTTCCAGCTGTACAACAACGCAAGCTTCGGCCAGGTCACTGGCCTGGTCCCGCGCGGCACGCCGCCAGCGCAGGAGCTGACCATGAGCTACAACGTACCGCTGCTGACCGGCGGTAGTGGTGCGCAGACTGTGCAGCTGTTCGGTCAGATTCCGGCCAACCAGGTCCTGGCCTCCGGCGCGTACAGCAGCACTTTCAGCGGTGCCAGCGTGGTGCTGACCTGGGCCTGGAACGAGGTGCTGGCCGGTAGCGCCACCGTCCCCGCCACATGCAACGGCGGCGCCACCGGTACCAACAGCGCGAGCGCGGCCTTCAGTTTCACCGCTACCGCCAACGTGCTGCCGCAATGCGGCAGCTACGTCACCACCAACATGAATTTCGGCAACGTCACCGGCGGCATCCCGGCCAACATCGACCAGACCGCCACCCTGACCCTGACCTGCCTGAAGAACACCGCCTTCCAGGTCGGCCTGAACAACGGCCAGAACAATCCCGCCGCCACCACCACCCGGCGCATGGCCACCACCATCGGCAACAGCACCTACTACCTGCCCTACGAGCTGTACCGGGATCCGGCACGAAGCCAGCGCTGGGGCAACACCCTGACGGTCGACACGGCCAGCAGCACCGGCACCGGAAGCGCACAGCAGCTGATCATCTACGGCCGGGTACCGCCGGTCACCGGCCAGCCCCCGGCCGGCACCTACAACGACCTGGTGACGGTGACGATCACCTACTGACCTGCGTGCCGACCAACGGTCGGCACCCACCGGACGAAGGCCGTGCCGAGCGCGGGCTCGGCGCTACAGTTGCGGCGCATCCGGCCGATACCGCGCAGCGAGTCTTTCAGCACGGTGGGTGGCAGGTGGTTCGCGCATTTCTGATCGGGGCGATGCTGGTCGCCGGCACGCCGGCCCGCGCCGAACCGCGCAGCAGCACGCTGCAGATCCGGCTGACCGTGGTCGAATCCTGCAGCGACGATGCCGGCGCTCCCCGTTGCGCGGCGCCACACCAGCGCAGTGACGCCCCCAAGGTGCCGCCCCAGGTCCGCGACCTCGCACCACCGGCGACAGACGACAGCGCAATGCCTTCCGTGACCCTCATCTACTGATGCGCGCGCTGCTGATCCTGCTTGGACTGCTGCTGGCGCAGCCCTCGGCGGCGCTGGAGCTGTTGCCGACCACCCTGCAGCTACCCGCCGAAGGCGGCCGCGCGGAACTGTGGCTGCGCAATCCGGGGCCCGGCCGCTGGCAGGGGCAGGTGCAGGTGCTGGCCTGGGAGCAGCAACTGGACGCCGAACGACTGCAGCCCAGCGACCGGATCCGGGTCAGCCCTGCGCGGCTGGACCTGGCCCCTGGCAGCACCCAGCGCGTCTGGCTGCTGCCAGGCGGTCCGCCAGCATCGGTGGGTGAACAGGCCTATCGGATCGTACTGGCGCCGGCCTTGCCGGGATTGCCCCGCTACTCGCTGCCGTTGTTCCGCAGCCCAGCGGCGCCAGCGCTGCATGCCCGGCTGCAGGCCCGCGTCGAGGCACTTGGGCCTCAGGCCATGCTGCGACTCAGCAATTCCAGTACGCTGCATGGCCGCCTGCACGATCTGCGATTCATAGCGGCCGACGGCCAATCGTCGCTGCTGGTGGCCGGGCTGGCCGGCTATATCCTCGCAGGCCATGAACGCCGCTGGCCCCTGCCTGCCCGCCCCGATGGCTATGTGGGCGGCCACTTCCGGGCCCGTCTGCAGGACGGCCGCGAGGTCGATCTGGCCGCATCTGACCCTGCAATTGCAGCGGACGCCCCCAGCGGGCTATAATCGACCGGATTCCTGCCGCCTGCGTGCGCTGGAGCCCGTCCACACCGGACGTCACCGGTGAATCCACACCTGCTGCCCCCATCCGTGCCGGGGTGCTCCGCGAGGAGTTCGGCCACGGAGGCAACAGGGAAGCCCAACCCCGGAACCGATCGCGCTTCCACGCGTCCCGCATACCTATCCCGCGGGCGGAATCGCTGGTTCCATATCAGGAGTATTGCAATGCCCCAGGTCACCATGCGTCAGATGCTGGAAGCCGGCGTCCACTTCGGCCACCAGACCCGCTACTGGAACCCGAAGATGGCTCCGTACATCTTCGGCGCCCGCGGCAAGATCCACATCATCAACCTGGAAAAGACCGTCCCGCTGTTCAACGATGCGATGAACTTCATCTCGTCGGTTGCCCAGAAGCGCGGCACCGTCCTGTTCCTGGGCACCAAGCGCAGCGCCCGCGAAACCATCAAGGAAGAAGCCGAGCGTTGCGGCATGCCGTTCATGAACCAGCGTTGGCTGGGCGGCACCCTGACCAACTTCCGTACCGTCAAGCAGTCGGTTGCCCGCCTGAAGGAACTGGAAGCCGGTGAAACCGACGGCACCTTCGATAAGCTGGTCAAGCACGAAGTGCTGGGCCTGCGTCGCGAGCGCGACAAGCTGGAAGCCTCGCTGGGCGGCATCAAGGACATGAACCGTCTGCCGGACGCCATCTTCGTGATCGACATCGGCCACGAAGACATCGCGATCAAGGAAGCCAAGAAGCTGGGCATTCCGGTCATCGCCGTGGTCGACACCAACTACAACCCGGAACTGGTGGACTACGCCATCCCGGGCAACGACGACGCCATCCGCGCTGTGCAGCTGTACGCCCGCGCCGCTGCCGACGCCGTGCTGGAAGGCAAGGCCGCTGCCCCGCACGCCGCTTCGGTGCGCGAGGAAGAGTTCGCTGAAGCCGCTGCTGAAGGCGAAGAGAAGCCGGCCCGCCGCGCTCCGGCCAAGAAGGCTGCCAAGAAGGGCGACGACGCCCAGGCCTGATCCAGGCCCCGGGTGGATGCCCGGCGTCCACCCTCCCTGCACGCAGCCCCTGGCGCGTGACAGGACCGTGTCACACGGGCCGGCCACCATGCCGGCCCAACCCCTTTCTTTCGTGAGGTAATCCCGTGGAAATCACTGCTTCCCTGGTCAAGGAACTGCGCGAGCGCACCGGCGCCGGCATGATGGAATGCAAGAAGGCGCTTACCGAAGCCAACGGCGACATCAACGCCGCTGCTGAAGCCATGCGCAAGTCCGGCGCTGCCAAGGCCGACAAGAAGGCTGACCGCGTGGCCGCCGAAGGCCGTCTGGGCCTGGCCCAGGACGGCGGCAAGGCCGTGCTGGTCGAAGTCAACTCGGAAACCGACTTCGTCGCCAACGATGACAATTTCAAGTCCTTCGTCAACGCCGTCGCTGCCGCTGCCCTGGCATCGGGCGCCACCGACGTCGAAGCCGTAAAGGCCGCCACGCTGGCCGACGGCCGCACCGTTGAAGAAGCCCGCGCCACCGCCGTGCAGACCCTGGGTGAGAACATCCAGATCCGCCGCATGGTCAAGGTCGACACCACCGGCAACATCGGTGCCTACGTCCACACCAACGGCAAGGTTGGCGTGCTGGTCGACCTGATCGGCGGCGACGTCGAGCTGGCCCGTGGCCTGGCGATGCACGTGGCCGCGCTGAAGCCGCCGCACAACAAGGCTGCGGACGTTCCGGCCGAGTTCGTCGAAAAGGAAAAGGAAATCGAGCTGGCCAAGATGACCGAGAAGGACAAGGCCAAGCCGGCCGACATCCTGGAAAAGATCATCAGCGGCAAGATCAACAAGATCGTCAGCGACGTGACCCTGTACGGCCAGACCTACGTGCTGGGCGACACCACCGTCGAGCAGGTGGTCAAGGCCGCTGGCGCGGACGTGGCAGGCTTCAAGCTGCTGATCGTCGGCGAAGGCATCGAAAAGGTGGTGGAAGACTACGCCGCCGAAGTTGCCAAGGCGATGCAGGTCTGATTCCAGCCCTTCGGCTGTGAAGCGACCAGAAGGAGCCGCGGGAAACCGCGGCTCTTTTTTTTATGCAAGGGCCTAGGGATTAACCCATGGCCCATCGGTGGGTGCGCACCGTTGGTGCGCACAACCGGCACCTTTGCGTTGCGCTCGAATCAAGCCGATACTCAGTCGCAGGGAATCCTCAGTCACTTAGCAGGAACGAAAATCGCGGACTGTGATGCGTTCCTAGGTATTCTTGTCCCAATGGAATTGAACGACCCGACATGCCTCCCGAGCTGACAGCTGCCCTGGCGCTCTGCCGCAACCTGCCTTCGCCACCCGGTATTGCCCTGCGCATCATCGAACTGGCTCAGGACCCGGAAGCGGACATCGCCACCGCCGCCGACATCATCGCCATCGACATGGCGCTGAGCGCTCGCATGCTGCGCATCGCCAATTCGCCGCTGTATGCCAGCCGCCGCCGCATCGAGAACCTCGGCCAGGCGCTGACCATGCTGGGCCTGAACGCCACGATCAGCCTCGCCCTCGGCTTCACCGTCACCCAGGGCCTGACCGGCGGTGGCACCGATCATGACCTGCGCCAGCGCGCGTGGAAGCGCAGCATCCTCAGTGCCCTGGCGGCCAGCCAGCTGGGCCAGGCGCGCGGCCTGCGCCGGCTGGAGGAGCTGATGCTGGCCGGACTGCTGCAGGACCTGGGCGTGCTGTGCCTGGCCCAGGCCGAGTCGGAGCGCTACCTGCCACTGCTGCGCGAGGCACGCGACAACATCGACCTGGTTTCCCGCGAGCGCGAGGCGCTGGGCTGCAGCCACGCCGACGTCGGCGCCTGGGTGGCCGAGCAATGGGGCCTGCCACGTTACCTGGTGGAGAGCATCAGCCACAGCGAGGACGAGGACGCCGCCGAATCGCCATTCCAGGCCTGCGTGCAACTGTCCGGCGCAGTGGCCGACATCTGGCTGGATAGCGACGCCGATGCCGCGCGCGAGCGCGCCCTGCAGCAGGTGCACGACCGCCTGGAGCTGGACAGCGCGCGCTTCGACCAGGTGCTGGCCCGCATCAGCGAGGCCCTGCCCGACATCGCCAGCCTGTTCGATGCCGGCCTCAATTCTCCGACGCGGGTGCGCGAGCTGATCGATCATGCGCAGGAACTGGCCACGCTGCGCAACCTGCGCGAACTGCAGGATGCCGACCAGGCACGCCGCCGTGCCGACGAATTCGAGGCGCGCGCCAAGCGCCTGGCCGACCAGGCCCATCGTGATGCGTTGACAGGCGTGCTCAACCGCCGCCAGCTGGAAGCGGTGCTGGAGCAGGAATTCCTGCGTGCCGGCCGCCAGGGCTGGCCACTGTCGGTGGCCTTCATCGACCTGGACGACTTCAAGAAGATCAACGACGCCCACGGCCACCTGACCGGCGACGAGGTGCTGCGCGCCTTCGCCGGCAAGCTGCAGGGCCAGTTGCGCAACAGCGACACCGTGGCCCGCTTCGGCGGCGAGGAGTTCGTCGCGCTGCTGCCCAACACCAGCGAAAGCGTGGCCCTGGACGTGATCCGCCGGGTGCTGGCCAACATCGTCGCCACGCCGATGGCCGAGCTGGAGGGTGGTCCGCTGTTCGTCACCTTCTCCGCCGGCGTGGCCACCCAGGGCGGCTACGAGCGCTTCGCCGACGTCCAGGACCTGCTGCGCGCCGCCGACGATGTGCTGTACCGCTCCAAGAACCTGGGCCGCAACCGGGTGATCGCCCGCTCGCCGGGGGCGCTGGGCCATGACGAGCTGTCGGCCACGGCCAGCGCCGAACTGGGCTGAACGGGGCGCCCCGGCAGACCGGGCGAACCACCAGATTCTGCGCCGCAGTGCACAAAACACTTTGGCACAACGCCGCATGCGCGTAGAATCGCCCGCGATTTCCACGCACCCGAGGTCCCCATGTCCAAGCTCGCCTATCGCCGCATCCTTCTGAAACTCTCCGGGGAGGCGCTGATGGGAGACGAGGACTACGGCATCGACCCCAAGATCATCAATCGCCTCGCCCGTGAGGTCATCGAAGCCCAGCAGGCCGGTGCCGAAGTGGCGCTGGTGATCGGAGGTGGCAACATCTTCCGCGGCGCCGGCCTGGCCGCCGGCGGCATGGACCGCGTAACCGGCGACCAGATGGGCATGCTGGCCACCGTCATCAACGCCCTGGCCATGCAGGACGCCCTCGAGAAGCTGGGTGCCAAGGCCCGGGTGATGAGCGCGATCAAGATCAACGACGTGTGCGAGGACTACATCCGCCGCCGCGCCATCCGCCACCTGGAAAAGGGCCGCCTGGTGATCTTCGCTGCCGGCGTCGGCAGCCCGTTCTTCACCACCGACTCCGGCGCCGCACTGCGCGCGATCGAGATCGGCGCCGACCTGCTGCTGAAGGCCACCAAGGTCGATGGCGTGTACGACAAGGACCCGAACAAGCACAGCGATGCGGTCCGCTTCGACAGCCTGAGCTACGACGAAGTGATCCGCCGCGGCCTGGAAGTGATGGACACAGCGGCCTTCGCTCTGGCCCGCGACAGCGACCTGCCGATGCGCGTGTTCGACATGGGCCAGCCGGGCGAACTGCTGAAGATCCTCAACGGCGCGAACATCGGCACCCTGGTCCAGGGCCGCGACCCGGCCTGAGCCTGAGCGCAAAGCGACGACCGGGCCGATTCAGGCCCGGCAGCGTCCCGTATTCGCCTATAATCGCCCGATTCCAGATACATCCAGGACCGGGCGATGCTCAACGACATCAAGAACAACGCGCAGACGCGCATGGCCAAGAGCATTGACGCTCTGAAGCACACCCTCACCTCCATCCGGACCGGCCGTGCCACCCCGGCCCTGCTGGACCGCGTGACGGTCAGCGCCTATGGCAACGCCAGCACCCCGCTGAACCAGGTCGCGTCGATCTCCAACGCCGACGCCCACTCGCTGCTGGTCACCCCGTTCGACAAAGGCATGATCAAGGAGATCGAAAAGGGTCTCTACAACGCCGAGTTCACTCCGAACACGCTGGGCACCGCGATCCGCATCAACATGCCGCCGCCGACCGAAGAGCGCCGCAAGGAGCTGGTCAAGCAGGTGCAGAAGGAAGGGGAAGGCGCCAAGATCGCGATCCGCAACATCCGTCAGGACGCGAACAAGGAAATCGCCAAGCTGGTCAAGGACAAAGCGATCAGCGAAGACGAGAAGAAGCGCGGCGAAGACGACATCCAGAAGCTGACCGACGCCAACATCAAGGACGTCGACAAGGTCGTTGCCGACAAGGAAAAAGAACTGCTGTCGGTCTGAAGTCGATGCCTTCAGTCCCGCCTCCGTTGCCTGCCTCCCTGCCCCGCCACATTGCCATCATCATGGATGGCAATGGGCGTTGGGCACAGCAGCGCCGTCGCCCCCGGGTGATCGGCCACCGTGCCGGCGCGCGCGCGGTCAACCGCACCATCGAGCGCTGCCTTGAACTGGGCATTCCGGCGCTGACCCTGTTCGCCTTCTCCAGCGAGAACTGGGGCCGGCCGCAGGAGGAAGTGGACGCGCTGATGAAGCTGTTCCTCGGTGCACTCGACCGCGAAGTGGACGAGCTGCACCGGCGTGGCGTGCGCGTGCGCTTCATCGGCGAACGCGAGCGCTTCGGCGCCGGGCTGGTCAGCCGCATGCAGCTGGCCGAGCAGCGCACCGCCGACAACACCACCCTGACCCTGTCGATCGCTGCCAGCTACGGTGGCCGCCAGGACATCGCCCGCGCCGCGCGCGCCCTGGCCGTCGAAGTGGCGGCCGGTCGCCTGCTGCCCGAGCAGATCGACGAAGCGCTGCTGGGCAGCCAGGTGGCCCTGGCCGACCTGCCGCCGCCGGACCTGTTCATCCGCACCGGCGGCGACACCCGCATCAGCAACTTCCTGCTGTGGCAGCTCGCCTATACCGAACTGTGGTTCACCGAGGCCCTGTGGCCGGACTTCGACGCCGGGCAGCTGCAGCAGGCGCTCGACGCCTATGCCGGTCGCGAGCGTCGTTTCGGCCTGACCAGCGCCCAGATTGCCGCACTGGCCACCGAGACTTCCAGCCCATGACCAAGACCCGAGTCCTTGCCGCGCTGATCATGGCGCCGCTAGCCATTGCGGCGATCCTGCTGCTGCCCACGCAATGGCTGGCCGCCGCCGCCGCCGCCGTGCTGCTGATCGGCCTGTGGGAATGGCTGAAGCTGGCCGGTATCGAAGACACCCTGGCGCGCACCGTGCTGCTGGTGCTGAACCTGCTGCTGATGGTGCTGCTGGTCTGGGCCGATGGCAGCACCCTGGTCCTGTTCCAGATAACCACGCTGGCCGGCGTTGCCTGGTGGCTGGCCGCGCTGCTCTGGTTGCGCTTCTTCAACTTCGGTGCACAGCCGTCGGCACCCTCGCGGATCCTGAAGATGCTGGCCGGTACCCTGGCCATCGTCCCGGCCTGGGCCGCGCTGGTGCTGATCCATGCCGGCGGCGATCCGCCGGGCCAGCAGGGCCACCTGTGGCTGCTGGCTGCTCTGGCGCTGGTGTGGGCGGCCGACTCGGGCGCCTATTTCGCTGGCCGCCATTTCGGCAAGCACAAGCTGGCGCCGCGGATCAGCCCCAACAAGACCTGGGAAGGCCTGTTCGGCGGCCTGCTGGCCGGTGTCGCCGTGGCCCTCGGCCTGGGCTGGCTGACTGGCATCGATGCCGCACACCTGCCCGGCCTGTTGATCACCGCGGTGGTGGCGGTGTTCGCCTCGGTCCTGGGCGACCTGTTCGAGAGCCTGATCAAGCGCCATGCCGGCGCCAAGGACTCAGGCCACCTGATCCCGGGCCACGGTGGCGTGCTCGACCGGGTCGACGGCGTCCTCGCCGCCGTGCCGGTGTTCGCGCTGGGCAAGGAAATCTTCGGGTTCTGACCATGAATGCTGCTGCAGACCTGCGCCGGGTCGCCGTGTTCGGCGCTACCGGCTCGATCGGCGCCTCCACGCTGGACGTGATCGCCCGCCACCCGCACCGCTACCAGGCCACGGTGCTCGCTGCCGGCCGCCAGGTGCAGGCGCTGCTGGCGCTGTGCCGCCAGCACAGACCCGCGCACGCGGTGATCGCCGACGCATCGCTGTTCGCCGAACTGCGTGACGGCCTGCGCGAGGCCGGCCTTGCCACCGAGGCCCATGCCGGCCAGGCCGCGCTGGACCAGCTGGCCGCCAGCGATGCCTGCGATACCGTGGTCGCGGCCATCGTCGGCGCGGCCGGCCTGTCCTCGACCCTGGCTGCCGCGGCCGCCGGCAAGCGCATCCTGCTGGCCAACAAGGAATCGCTGGTGCTGGCCGGCGAACTGCTGACCCGGACGGCCGAACGTGCCGGTGCCGAAATCATCCCGATCGACAGCGAGCACAGCGCGATCTTCCAGTGCCTGCGCTCGCGCGATGCCAGTGTCGACGGCGCCGGCGTGCGCCGGATCCTGCTGACCGCCTCCGGCGGCCCGTTCCGTGGCCGCAGCCGCGCCGAACTGGCCCAGGTCACGCCGGCCCAGGCCGTTGCCCACCCCAAGTGGTCGATGGGGCCGAAGATCTCGGTCGATTCGGCGACATTGATGAACAAGGGCCTGGAAGTCATCGAGGCCCACCACCTGTTCGGCGTGCCCGGCGAGCGCATCGAGGTGCTGGTGCACCCGCAGAGCCTGGTCCATTCGCTGGTCGAGTTCGTCGATGGCTCGACCCTGGCCCAGATGGGCCTGCCGGACATGCGCACCACTCTCGCCGTCGGCCTGGGCTGGCCGCAGCGCATCGAATCGGGCGTGGCCGGGCTGGACCTGCTGGTCCAGGGCCGCCTGGATTTCGAGGCCCCGGATACTGACGCCTTCCCCTGCCTGGCGCTGGCCTGGCAGGCCATGCAGGCCGGCGGCACCGCACCGGCGGTGCTGAACGCCGCCAATGAAGAGGCGGTTTCAGCGTTTCTTCAGGGCCGGATCGGTTTCCTGACGATCCCGGAGCTGGTTGCTAACGCTCTTTCAACACTGCCGACCCAGCCAGCCGATACACTGGAGATCCTGTTGTCCGCCGACCAGCGGGCACGCCAGCTCACCCTGAACGCCATCGACGCCGCCTGAACGACCGCCTCGCCCAGCATGACGCCGCCGCCCCTGCCCACCACTGTGAGCCTGCATGACTGACTTCATCGGATCGGTCTGGTGGATGATCGTCAGCCTCGGGCTGCTGGTCACCTTCCACGAGTTCGGGCATTACTGGGTCGGGCGCCTGTGCGGGGTCAAGATCCTGCGTTTCTCGGTCGGCTTCGGCCGGCCGCTGTGGTCGCGCCGCGACAGGCACGGCACCGAGTTCGCCATCGCCGCCATCCCGCTGGGCGGTTACGTGAAGTTCCTCGACGAACGCGAGGTCGAAGTCCACCCGCACGAGCGCGGCCAGGCCTTCAACCACAAAACCGTCTGGCAGCGCATCGCGATCGTTGCCGCCGGCCCGATCGCCAATCTGCTGCTGTGCATCCTGCTGCTGTGGGCGATGTTCGTGATTGGCAAGCAGGATTACTCGCCCACCATCGGCCGTGTCAGCGGCATCGCCGCCAGTGCCGGCCTGGCCAGCGGCGACCGCGTGCTGCGCGTGGACGACCGCCAGGTGGTCACCCTCGGCGAGGCCAGCATGGCGCTGACCGCAGCCGCGATGGACCGCCGCGACGTGAAGCTGGAAGTGCTGGATACGGCCGACCAGGTACGCACGCGCACCCTGCCGCTGTCGCAGCTGCCGGCGGGTTTCGATGAGCGGCGGGTGCCGATCCTGGCTGGCCTGCACTGGCAGTCGTGGCTGCAGCCGGCCCAAGTGGAGTCGCTGACTGCGGACTCCGTGGTGGCAGGGCAACTGCAGCCAGGCGACCTGATCGTGGCCATCGATGGCCAGCGCATCGCCAGCGTCGACCAGGTGATCGGCGAGATCCAGGCCCTGGGCCGTGCCGGCGGGCCCGGAATGATCGAGGTCCTGCGTGGCGGCGAGCGCCTGGCGCTGGAAGTCACCCCGCGCCAGGGCAAGGACGGCAAGGGCAATCCGGTCTGGCAGATCGGCGTCGGCTTCCCCACCAGCTACAGCCCCGCCTACGACACCCTGCTGCGCTATGGCCCGCTGGATGCGGTGACCGTGGCGGTGCGCGAGACCGGCCGCCTGGCCGCCGACTCGCTGGGCATGATGGGTCGCATCGTGACCGGCAAGGCCTCGCTGCAGAACGTTTCCGGGCCGGTCACCATCGCCCGCGTGGCCAATGTCTCGGCCAAGCGCGGCCTCGACTGGTTCCTGCAGTTCCTTGCCCTGCTGTCGCTCAGCCTGTGCATCATCAACCTGCTGCCGATCCCGATCTTGGACGGCGGCCACCTGCTGTATTACCTTATCGAGTTGGTCAAGGGCAGCCCGCTGAGCGAGCGTGCCATCGCCGCCGGCCAATACATCGGCCTGGCGTTGCTGGCCGGGCTGATGGGGTTGGCGTTCTACAACGACATCCTCGGCCTGGTCCCGCGATGAACTTTTCCACGTTGTTGCCGTCTACAGCGTCGGCATCCCGCACCAATGAAATCGACCTTCCTACCGGACGTGACATGACGCGACTCCCCAATCGCCGCCTGCTGGCCCTCGCCCTCGCCGCCGTCACCGGCGCTCCCGCCCTGGCCCAGGCAGCCGAGCCCTTCACTGTCAGCGACATCCGCGTCGATGGCCTGCAGCGCATCAGCTCGGGCACGGTGTTCACCTACCTGCCGGTGGAACGCGGCGAGACGATCACCGACAACAAGGTCGGCGAGACGATCCGCGCCCTGTACAAGACCGGCTTCTTCGAAGACGTGCAGCTGGACCGCCAGGGCACGATCCTGGTGGTGACCGTCAAGGAACGCCCGGCGATCAACAAGCTGACCGTGACCGGCAACAAGGACATCAAGTCCGACCAGCTGCTCAAGGGCCTGTCCGACATCGGCCTGACCGAGGGCGGCACCTTCGATCGCCTGAGCCTGGACCGCGTGACCCAGGAACTGCGCCGCCAGTACAACGACCGTGGCAAGTACAACGTCGACATCACCCCGACGGTGAGCCCGCTGGACCGCAACCGCGTGGACATCGCCATCGCCATCAAGGAAGGCAAGGCCGCCAAGATCCGCCACGTCAACCTGGTGGGCACCGAGAAGTTCGAGAGCAAGGACATCCTGGAGACCTGGGAGTCCAAGGAGCACAACTGGGCGTCGTGGTACCGCCGTGACGACCAGTACTCCAAGGAAAAGCTGTCCGGTGACCTGGAAAAGCTCAACTCCTGGTACCTGGATCGCGGCTACGTCGATTTCAGCATCGATTCCACCCAGGTCTCGATCAGCCCCGACAAGCGCGACATGTTCCTGACCGCGGGCGTGACCGAGGGTGCGCAGTACAAGATCTCCGAGATCAAGGTCAGCGGCGACACCATCCTCCCGCAGGAGGACGTCGAGCGCATGGTGATCCAGAAGTCCGGCGACACGTTCTCGCGTGCCCTGCTGGAATTCAGCTCGGACACCATCACCAATTCGCTGTCCAACATCGGCTACGCGTTCGCCAAGGTGAACCCGATCCCGACCACCAACCGCGCCGAGCAGACCGTGGCCATCAACATGCAGGTCGTGCCCGGCCCGCGCGTGTCGGTGCGCCGCATCCTGTTCCGCGGCAACACCCGCACGTCCGATGAAGTGATGCGTCGCGAAATGCGCCAGTTCGAGAACAGCTGGTACTCGCAGGCCGCGATCGACCGCTCCAAGATCCGCCTGCAGCGCCTGGGCTACTTCGAATCGGTGGAAGTGGAGACCCCGGCCGTCAGCGGCAGCAACGACCAGGTCGACGTCGTCTACAACGTCAAGGAAACCACCTCGGGCAGCTTCGTGTTCGGCCTGGGTTACTCGCAGTCCTACGGCATGACCACCTCGGTGCAGCTGTCGCAGAACAACTTCCTCGGTGGCGGCAACCGCGTGTCGGTCGAAGCCTCGCGCAGCAGCTACCTGCAGCGCTACGGTTTCAGCTACACCAACCCGTACTTCACCGATGACGGCGTGTCGCTGGGCTACAACCTGTCCTGGCGCGAACTGGATTACTCCGACTTCAACACCGCGCAGTACAACAGCACCAACGGTGCCGCGCAGGTGGTGTTCGGCGTGCCGCTGACCGAGACCGACACCGTCTCGCTGATGTTCGGCATCGACAGCAACCAGATCACCACCTACGAAGGCTCGACCCCGCAGTCGATCATCGACTACATCAACGCCGTCGGTAAGCGCACCTTCCATGCCTGGCGCACCGAGCTGGGCTGGGCGCGCGACTCGCGAAACGACTACTTCATGCCGACCCGCGGTACCTACCAGCGCGTGGGCCTGGAAACCACACTGCCGGGTTCGACCATCGAGTACTACAAGCTGAACTACCAGATCAGCAAGTACTGGCCGATCATGCCGTCGCTGGTGATCAACACCCGCGCCGAAATCGGCTACGGTGATGCCTACGGCAAGGACTACACCCGTACGCTGACCAATCCGGATGGCACCACCCGCACCGTCACCGCCAGCGGCCTGCCGTTCTTCGAGAACTTCTACGCCGGTGGTACCAACTCGGTACGCGGCTTCGAGGACAACACCCTCGGCCCGCGCGAAGTTACCCGCGGCTACCCAGAAGGCCAGCCGCTGGGTGGCTCGCTGAAGACCGTCGGTTCGGTGGAAGCCTACTTCCCGCGCCTGTTCGACAGCCCGTCGGCGCGCGTGTCGGCCTTCGTCGACTTCGGCAACGTGTATACCGGCGTGGACAACTTCAAGGCCAACGAGCTGCGCGTATCCACCGGTGTGGCCCTGCTGTGGCGCGCCCCGGTCGGCCCGATCTCGATCAGCTACGCCTTCCCGCTGAAGAAGGAAGACGATGACAAGATCGAACGCCTGCAATTCACGTTCGGTGGGCAGTTCTGACGAACCGCGAGGCGGTTCGCCAGAACTGCCCCCGCATTCCACCTATCCCCCGCGCCGCTACGCATGCCATCCATGGCATGCGCCCTTCGGGCCGTTGCATAGCAACGTTGGGAATCGCTCCTGCGATTCCCAGGGGCGCGCCCCCCTTAACAAAGGGGGGCTCTCCACCAGACGGGGTGCGAAGCGCCGGGCTCTGCCCGGCGTTTTCGTTTGGCCTGGATGCCGGAAGCGCCCGCTCTGCTTTTGATCTTTTCTGTTTTTCCGTGGCTGGCACTCGCGCCAGGCCGTCGGAGGTCGGACGGGGTGGGGCTGCGGGGGTGTGAGCCGCATGGATGCGGCGACCAAGGCTACATGGACGTACTTGCGCCGCCCCCCGCAGCCCCGCCCCGTCCGACCCAGCCCATGACACTGGCTCTGCCGGCCGTGAGGGGCCCTGCCGTTGGCTGCATATGCCCCACCGCATGACCGAAATGGCGCCACACGTTAAACTCCCGCCGTGAATACTCCCACCTACACCGCCCAGCAACTCGCCGAGCAGTTCGGCCTGCAGGTCCATGGCGATCCCGCTACCGCCATCCATGGCGTGGCTACCCTCGCCCATGCCGGTCCTGGCCAGCTGACCTTCCTTGCCAACCCCCGCTATCGCGTCCAGCTGGCCGACAGCCGGGCTTCGCTGGTGGTCCTGCGTGCCGATGACGTCGACGCCGCCCCCGGCGCCGCGCTCGTCGCCAAGGACCCGTACACCGCATTCGCCAAGATTGCCGCGCTGTTCGACATCGCGCCGACCCGCCCGCCGGGCATCCATCCCAGCGCAGTGATCGATCCCAGCGCCCAGGTCGCCGCCAGCGCCCATATCGGCCCGTTCGTCTCGGTCGGTGCGCGCAGCGTCGTCGGTGAGAACTGCATCATCGGCACCGGCAGCGTGATCGGCGAGGACTGCAGCCTGGATACCGGCTGTGAGCTGATCGCCCGCGTGACCCTGGTCACCCGGGTCACGCTGGGCAAGCGCGTGCGCGTGCATCCCGGTGCCGTACTCGGCGCCGATGGCTTCGGCCTGGCGATGGACGCCGGCAAGTGGATCAAGGTGCCGCAGCTCGGCGGCGTCCGCATCGGCGATGACTGCGAGATCGGCGCCAACACCTGCGTCGACCGTGGTGCGCTGGAAGACACCGTGCTGGACGAAGACGTGCGCCTGGACAACCTGGTGCAGATCGCGCACAACGTGCAGATCGGCGCGCACTCGGCCATTGCCGGCTGCACCGGCATCGCCGGCAGCGCCAAGATCGGCCGCTACTGCCTCCTCGGCGGCCACGTTGGCGTGGTCGGCCACCTCGAGATCTGCGACAAGGTCGTGATCACCGGCAAGTCGGTGGTCCGCAACTCCATCCATGAGCCGGGCGAGTATTCGTCCGGCACCCCATTGACCGACAACCGCACGTGGCGCAAGAACGCCGCGCGCTTCAAGCAGCTGGACGCATTGGCTCGCCGCGTTCTGGCTGCTGGCAAGGAGAAAGAATGAACGATTCGCTGCAGCTTCCGATCGACGTCTGCCAGATCCAGGAACTGCTTCCGCACCGCTACCCGTTCCTGCTGGTGGACCGGGTGCTTGAACTCGACGTCGAGGCCAAGCGGATCCTGGCGCAGAAGAACGTCAGCATCAACGAGCCGTTCTTCCAGGGCCACTTCCCGGGCCGCCCGATCATGCCCGGGGTGCTGATCATCGAAGCGCTGGCGCAGGCTGGCGGTGTCATGACCCAGCTCACGCTCGGCCGCGATGCGCAGTCCAAGCTGTTCTACATGGTCAAGGTGGAAAACGCTCGCTTCAACAAGCAGGTCGTGCCCGGTGACGTGCTGATGCTGGACGTGCAGATGAAGCGCCTGATCCGCAACATGGGCTGGTACTACGGCGAAGCCAAGGTCAACGGCGAAGTCGTCGCGTCGGCCGAGGTCATGTGTGCCGGCGCCAAGGGCTGATCCACTGGAGGCAGCAATGACTGACAACGCACCGCGGATCCACCCCACCGCCGTCATCGACCCGGCCGCACGCCTGGCTGACGATGTCCAGGTGGGCGCCTTCACCCTGATCGGCCCCGACGTTGAAATCGGTGCCGGCACGGTGGTGGGCCCCCATTGCAGCATCCACGGCCCGACCCGGATCGGCCGCGACAACCGCTTCGTCGGCCATGCCGCGATCGGTGGCGAGCCGCAGGACAAGAAGTTCGGCGGCGAGCGCACCGAACTGGTGATCGGCGATCGCAACGTGTTCCGCGAGTTCGTCACGCTCAACCGTGGCACCGGCGGCGGCGGCGGCATCACCACCATCGGCAACGACAACTGGATGCTGGCCTACACGCACGTGGCACACGACTGCCATGTCGGCAACTTCTGCGTGTTCTCCAACAACACCACTCTGGCTGGCCACGTGACCGTGGGCGACTACGTGATCATCAGCGGCTTCGCCGGTGCCCACCAGTTCTGCCGCATCGGCGCGCATGCCTTCCTCGGCATGGGCGCGCTGACCAATGGTGACGTACCGCCGTTCACCATGGTCGGCACCGATTCGCTGGGACGCCCGCGTGGCATCAACAGCGAAGGCCTGAAGCGGCGCGGCTTTGACGCTGACCGCATTTCGGCCATCAAGCGTGCGTACCGCACGCTGTACGTCGCGGGCCTGCCGCTGGCAGAGGCCAAGGTGCAGCTGACCGAACAGGCGCGTGACAGCGACGACGTGAAGGCGATGCTGGACTTCATCGAGCACGCCGAGAGGCCCCTGCTGCGATGAGCAGCTCGACCGGCCAGGCGCCGGCCGGCGCCGCGGTGATCCCGCTGGCCTCGATGGCCGGCAGCGTTCCCGCGCAGCGGGTGCTCAGCGAGCGCCCGTTGCGGATCGCGCTGGTTGCCGGCGAAGCCTCCGGCGACCTGCTCGGTGCGGGCCTGGTGCGTGAACTGAAGGCACGCTTCCCGAATGCCGAGTTCGCCGGTATCGGCGGCGATGCCATGCGCAGCGCCGGCTGCCAGACCTGGCACGATGCCAGCGAGCTGGCGGTGATGGGCCTGACCGAAGTGCTGCGCCACCTGCCGCGCCTGCTCAAGCTGCGCTCGGCGTTCCGCCAGCGTGCGCTGGACTGGCAGCCGGACGTGTTCATCGGCATCGACGCCCCCGACTTCAACCTGGGCATCGAGCGCTGGCTGAAGCAGCGTGGCGTGCGCACCGTGCATTACGTCAGCCCGTCGGTCTGGGCCTGGCGCGAAAAGCGCGCCGAGAAAATCGGCAGCAGCGCCGACCTGGTGCTGTGCCTGTTCCCGATGGAGCCGCCGATCTATGCCCGGCACGGCATCGACGCGCGCTTCGTCGGCCACCCGATGGCCGATGACATTCCGCTGCAGGGCAACCGCGAGGAAGCACGCGCCGCGCTCGGCCTGCCGGCCTCGGCCAAGGTGCTGGCGGTGTTGCCGGGCAGCCGCCTCGGCGAGATCTCGCGCCTGGGCGAACCGTTCTTCGAAGCCGCCTGGCAGGTCTCCGAACGCATTCCGGGCCTGCATGTGGTGGTGCCTGCCGCCAACCCGGCCTGCAGGCAGCTGATCGAAGAACAGCTGTCGCGCTCGGCGCTGCCGGTGGCCTACTCGCACGTGCTTGACGGCCAGGCGCGCAACGCGATGATCGCCGCCGACGTGGTGGTGCTGGCCTCCGGCACCGCGACCCTGGAAGCCATGCTGGTTAAGCGGCCGATGGTGGTCGGTTACCGCGTCAACGAACTGACCTATCGACTGGTCAAGGCGCTTGGCCTGATCAAGGTCGACCGCTTCGCCCTGCCCAACATCCTGGCCGGCCAGGACCTAGCACCGGAGCTGATGCAGCACGACTGCACGCCGGACAGGCTGGCCGCGGCCATCCAGCAGTGGTTCGACCACCCGCAGCGGGTGATCGACCTGCAGGACACTTATGTGCGCCTGCACGAGCGACTGCGACGCAACGCCTCGGCGCGTGCCGCCGATGCCGTCGGCGAGCTGCTGATGCGCGACCAGGCGCAGGCATGAGCCGCCGCCACGCCGCAGCAGCAAGCCTGGCCCTGTTCGACGGTACGGCAGTGGTCGAGCCGGAGCGCCTGGTCGCCGGTGTCGATGAGGCCGGGCGTGGCCCGCTGGCCGGGCCGGTGGCGGTGGCGGCGGTGGTATTCGATCCGTCACGGCCACGGATCAACGGCCTGGATGATTCCAAGCAGTTGACCGCTGCCCGCCGCGAGCAGCTGCATGACCGCATCGTCGAGCGCGCCCTGGCCTGGCATGTGGTGCTGGTGGACGTGGACACCATCGACCGCCTGAACATCTACCAGGCCACCCTGCAGGGCATGCGTGACGTCGTTGCAGCGGTCGCCCACGTGGCCGGCTTCGCCCGCATCGACGGCAACGTGGTGCCCAAGGGCCTGGTACTGCCGGCGCAGGCGCTGGTCGGCGGCGATGGCATCGACCGCGCGATCATGGCCGCCTCGATCCTGGCGAAGGTCTCGCGCGATCGCTACATGCAGGACGTGCACGCCCGCCACCCCCAGTATGGGTTCGAGCAGCACAAGGGCTATGGCACTCCGGCCCACCTGGCCGCCCTGCGCGAGCACGGCCCCTGCGTGGAGCACCGGCGCAGCTTCGCCCCGGTGCGCGAGTGCCTGGAAGCGCCGGCTGTCGCGGCCATCGCCTGAGCCTGCTGGCGTTGTAGCGCCGAGCTCATGCTCGGCAGCTGTGGACAGCCGAGCATGGGCTCGGCGCTACAGAAGGCGGCCTCCCGCACGCCTGAATCCGGCGCCACGCCGTGCCCCTGTCAAGCCTTGTGGCAACCCCCTGCCCTCGCTACCCTGACCGGGCATTCCAGCGCTTCCCGACCCCGGCGACGAACCTCCGTCAGCACCCGGGGCCCGCGCGCTCCAACCTGGTCCGGCATGTCCAACTCCCGCTTCGTACATCTCCACGTCCACACCGAGTTCTCGCTGGCGGACTCGACCATCCGCGTGCCGGCCAAGCCGGACCAGGCGGACCCGAAGAAGGCCAAGCAGGCCAACCTGCTGTCGCGCTCGGTGGAGCTCGGCCTGCCCGCGCTGGCGGTGACCGATCTCAACAACCTGTTCGCCCTGGTCAAGTTCTACAAGGCCGCCGAAGGCGTAGGCATCAAGCCGATCGCCGGTGCCGACGTGCTGATCGCCGAGGAAGGCCAGGACCCGTGGCGGATGACCCTGCTGTGCCGCGACCGCGAGGGCTACCTGAGCCTGTCGCGGTTGCTGACCCGCGCCTGGATGGAAGGCCATCGCCCGGAAGGCGGTGTGGCCATCCACCCGGACTGGCTGAAGGCCGGCAACGCCAACCTGTTCGCGCTGGCCGGACGGCAGAGCCTGGCCGGGCGCCTGGCACTGGACGGCAAGCATGAACTGGCCGAGCAGCAGCTGGCCGACTGGCAGCGCGTGTTCGGCGATGGCCTGCACCTGGAGCTGACCCGTACCGGCCGCGAGGGCGAGGAAACCTTCAACCAGTTCGCGCTGATGGCCGCCGGCCAGCGCGGCCTGCCGGTGGTCGCCAGCAATGACGTGCGCTTCCTGTCGCCGTCGGATTTCAGCGCGCACGAAGCGCGCGTGTGCATTTCCACCGGCCGCGTGCTGGACGATCCCAAGCGCCCGCGCGAGTACAGCGACCAGCAGTACCTGAAGTCGGCCGAGGAGATGTGCGCGCTGTTCGCCGACATCCCCGATGCGATCGACAACACGCTGGCGCTGGCCGAGCGCTGCAACATCGAGATGCGGCTGGGCACCTACTTCCTGCCCAACTACCCGGTGCCCGACGACGAGACCCTGGACACCTGGATCCAGAAGATGTCGCGCGATGGCCTGGAAGAGCGCCTGGAGAAGAATCCGCTGGCGCCGGGCAAGACCCGTGAGGAGTACTTCGAGCGCCTGGAGTTCGAGCTCAACACCATCATCAAGATGGGCTTCCCCGGCTACTTCCTGATCGTGGCCGACTTCATCCAGTGGGGCAAGAACCAGGGCATCCCGATCGGTCCCGGCCGTGGTTCGGGTGCCGGCTCGCTGGTGGCGTGGGCGCTGAAGATCACCGACCTGGACCCGCTGCCGTACAACCTGCTGTTCGAGCGATTCCTGAACCCGGAACGCGTGTCGATGCCCGACTTCGACATCGACTTCTGCATGGACCGCCGCGACGAGGTGATCGACTACGTCGCGCGCAAGTACGGGCGCGAGCGCGTCAGCCAGATCATCACCTACGGCACCATGGCCGCAAAGGCGGTGGTGCGCGACTCCGGCCGCGTGCTCGGCTTCCCGTATGGCCTGGTCGACGGTGTTTCCAAGCTGATTCCCAACATCCTGGGCATCCACCTGAAGGATGCGCTGGGCAAGGGCAAGGAAGGCCCCAGTTCGGAAATGGCGTCGCCGGAACTGATCCAGCGCTATGAGACCGAGGACGATGTCCGCGACCTGATCGACCTGGCGCTGCAGCTGGAAGACCTGACCCGCAACGCCGGCAAGCATGCCGGCGGCGTGGTGATCGGGCCCGAGCCGCTGAGCGAGTTCTGCCCGCTGTACGCCGAACACGACGAGAACGGCCTGGGCAAGAACCCGGTCACCCAGTTCGACAAGAACGACGTGGAAGAAGTGGGCCTGGTGAAGTTCGACTTCCTCGGCCTGCGCACGCTGACCATCATCGACTGGGCGGTGAAGGCGATCAACAAGCGCCACGAACGCGCGGGCATTCCGCCGGTCGACATTGCCGCGATCCCGCTCGACGATGCGCCCACCTACAAGGACATCTTCGCCAATGGCAACACCGGCGCGGTGTTCCAGTTCGAATCCTCGGGCATGCGCCGCCTGCTGAAGGACGCGCGCCCCGACCGCTTCGAAGACCTGATCGCGCTGGTGTCGCTGTATCGCCCCGGCCCGATGGACCTGATTCCCTCCTTCAACGCGCGCAAGCACGGCCAGGAAGAGATCATCTATCCCGATCCGCGCACCGAAGCGATCCTGAAGGACACCTACGGCATCATGGTGTACCAGGAGCAGGTGATGCAGATGGCGCAGATCGTCGGCGGCTACTCGCTGGGCGGCGCTGACCTGCTGCGACGCGCGATGGGCAAGAAGGTGCCGGCGGAAATGGCCAAGCACCGCGAGATCTTCCGCGAAGGCGCAGCCAAGGGCGGCGTCGACGGCCCCAAGGCCGACGAAATCTTCGACCTGATGGAGAAGTTCGCCGGCTATGGCTTCAACAAGTCGCACGCCGCTGCATACGCACTGGTCAGCTACCAGACCGCCTGGCTGAAGCGCCATTACCCGGCCGAGTTCATGGCGGCCACGCTGTCTTCAGACCTGGACAACACCGACAAGGTGGTCGGCTTCCTCGACGAGGTGCGCAACCTCGGCCTGACCGTGCTGCCGCCGAAGGTGAACCAGTCGGCCTTCATGTTCGAAGCGGTCACACCGGACACGATCCAGTACGGCCTGGGCGCGATCAAGGGCGTCGGCCAGGGCGCCTGCGAAGCGGTGGTCGAGGAACGACTGAAGGGCGGACCGTTCAAGGATCTGCTGGACTTCTGCACCCGCGTCGGCTCGGCCAAGCTCAACCGGCGCACGCTGGAAGCGATGATCAACTGTGGCGCGCTCGATGAGCTCGGCCGCAACCGTGCCTCGCTGATGCTGCAGCTGCCGGAAGTGATCAAGGCCACCGACCAGATGGCACGCGAGCGTGCGTCCGGGCAGAATTCGCTGTTTGGCGGGCCCGATCCGAGCACCGTGTCGATCCAGCTGGACCTGCCCGAGGCCGAAGAATGGCCGCTGCTGCAGCGCCTCAACGGCGAGCGCGACACGCTGGGCTTCTACCTCAGCGGCCACCCGTTCGATCCCTGGCGCGACGATGTGCGCGACCTGGTCGGCAACGACCTGGGTTCGGTGGAGAAGATCTGGAGCGCCAACAGCGGCGGCGGCGGCGGTGGCGGCGAGAAGCGCTGGCGCCCGGAAGTGCAGACCGTGCTGGCCGGCCAGGTGGTCGGCGTGCGCCGCAAGGGTGAGAGCCAGATCTTCATCCAGCTGGAGGACGGTCGCGGCCGCGTGGAGTGCAGCGCGTTCTCCGATGCGATGGCCGAGTTCGGCCACCTGATGACCAAGGACCGCATCCTGGTGGTCAAGGGCGGCCTCCGCGAGGACGAATTCAACGGCGGCTACGCACTGCGCATCCGCCAGTGCTGGGACTTCGACGAAGTCTGCGCCAACTACGCCACGCGGCTGTCGTTGCGCCTGGACCTGCGCCAGCAGCGCCCGGTCTGGGAGCGCATCAATGCCCTGCTCGACCGCCATCGCCCGGGGCGGACGCCGTTGCGCCTGGACCTGCTGCTGAAGGGCCCGCACGGCGGTGTCGCCGGCATGCTGGATGTCTCCGGGCAGAGCGCAGTGCGCATCGATTCCAAGCTGATGGAGGCGCTGCGCGCCGACCCCGCCGTACGTACGCTGAAGGTGCGCTACAGCCCGCCGTGGGCCAGCTGAGGCTGGCTGCTTCGTGTTCCTGTTTTCCCGTTCCAGTCATCAAGGACGATCGCCAATGAAGACCCTGCTGTTCCCGTTCGTTGCCGCACTGGCGCTGGCCGCCTGCTCGCCGTCGAAGATCGAGTTCCAGATCGACAACCCGACCGACACGCCGCTGGCGCTGAGCATCGACGGCCAGGACCTGCCGGTGGCCGCGCACGGCTCGCGCCCGGTCTCGCTGGCCATTGGCGAGCATCGCCTGCATACCGACACGCTCGGCGACGTGCGCTTCATCGTCTACGTCGACGGTCGTGGCGGCCTGATCAACCCGACCCTGAGCGAATACGTGATCGCACGCGAGGTCTACGTCACCGACGAGAGCAAGCTGAAGAACTTCGGCACCGGCAAGGCCGGCATCGAGCTGGGCGGCGTCGACTTCGAGGGCCCCTTCGAGAAGCACCACGACCTGTTCATCGACAAGACCTGGACCTACGGCGTGCGCGAACCGTTCCCGAAGGAAAAGGTGGTCGCCCACGTCGATTCCAGTGGTGGCCAGATCATCGCCAAGGTGTTCACGGCACCGGATTTCATCGCCTACGTCGAGGAAGGCATGGGCGAGCCGGGCGCGTTCAAGCGCGAACAGCCGGCCGGCTACGTGGCCCCGGCATACAGCCTTGAACCGGCACCGGCCAGCCTGCCGGCGCTGGCACCGGCCTTCGAGGCGCATGCCGCGCCGCTTCGCGCGGTCTACGCGCGATGGCTGAAGGCCACCACCGCCGATGAACAGAAGGCCCTGCGCAAGCAGGACTTCGCTGCGCAGATGGCCTTCACCTCGGCCACTGCCACCCTGGGCAGCGGCCTGGGCCGGGAGGCCAACGAGGCCTACAACGACTTCGTTTCCCAGCGCAGCCAGTTGATGGGCCGCAGCGCCCTGGTGGTGCCCTGAGCTGACTGGCGCCGCCTGCCCGGCTGCGCTACCGTCGCCTTCCAGACGAAGGCGTACGGGTGGTTTGCACGCATTCGGCTAGAATTGCCCCCTTCTTTACACGACGGCTTCCGATGAATCCGAACTACCTCGACTTCGAGCAACCCATCGCCGACCTGGAAGCCAAGATCCAGGAACTGCGCAACGCCAGTGCCGGGCCGGCGGTCAATGTCGAGGCGGAAGTGCACGCGCTGCAGGACAAGCTGCGCATGCGCACCGCGCAGATCTTCCGCAACCTGACCTCGTGGCAGGTGCTGCAGCTGGCCCGGCACCCGTCGCGTCCGTACACCGCCGACTACATCCGCGTCATGTTCGATGAGTTCCAGGAGCTGGCCGGTGACCGCGCCTTCGCCGACGACAAGGCGATCATGGGCGGCCTGGCCCGCATCAATGGCCGCGCGGTAATGGTGATCGGCCACCAGAAGGGTCGCGACACCAAGGAAAAGATCAAGCGCAACTTCGGCATGCCCAAGCCGGAGGGCTACCGCAAGGCGCTGCGCCTGATGAAGATGGCCGAGCGCTTCGGCCTGCCGGTGCTGACCCTGATCGACACCGCCGGTGCCTGGCCGGGTATCGACGCCGAATCGCGCGGCCAGTCCGAAGCGATCGCGCGCAACCTGATCGAGATGGCCGAGCTGAAGGTGCCGATCATCTGCACCGTGATCGGTGAAGGCGGCTCCGGCGGCGCGCTGGCGCTGGGCGTGGGCGACCGCACCGTGATGCTGGAATACGCGGTGTACTCGACCATCACCCCGGAAGGCTGCGCCTCGATCCTGTGGAAGGACGCCGGCAAGGCCAAGGAAGCCGCCGAGCAGCTGGGCCTGACCGCGCCGCGCCTGAAGAGCCTGGGCCTGGTCGACAAGGTCGTGCGCGAGCCCACCGGCGGCGCCCACCGCAATCCGACCCAGATGGCCAAGCGCCTGAAGGCCGTGCTGCTGAACGAACTGGACGCGCTGGACAAGCTGTCCACCGAACAGCTGCTGGAGCAGCGCTACACCCGCCTGCGCAGCTACGGCACGTACGAAGCGGCCTGATTCATCGGCTTGTTACTTTCTTGCTCGTGCAAGAAAGTAACCAAAGAACACGCCGCCGAACGCGAGCCGGTGCTATGCACCGGTTCCCTGCGCTTCTCGGTGAATCAGGGGACGGCGCCGAACTCGCTGCGCTCAGACATCGGCGCCTCTTCGCCCCTGTTTCACCTGCGATGCTCGGCTCGCTCATGGCGGACCTGAACATCAAAAGCCACAGCTGCACCCAGTAGATCCACGCCATGCGTGGATGCCTCTGCTTTGGCGAAGAATCACGCGAACCCGTAGAGCCAAGCATGGCTCTACGGATAACGGACGTTCAGAACGGCTTGGCCAGCACCAGCCACACGATCGGAATGAACGCCAGCAGCGGGATCTCGTTGATCCAGCGCAGCGCGCGCGACGACGGCAGCGCCCTGCCCTTGGCCACGCCCTTCAACAGACGGCCGATCCAGCTGAAATACACCAGCAGCACCACCACCAGGCCCAGCTTGGCGTGCAGCCAGCCAGCGCCGCCCGGCGCGACCATGGTCGGGAAATCCGGGATGACCTTGTAGCCCAGCCACAGCACCAGGCCCAGCACAAAGGCCAGGCCGAACATCGAGTGGCCGAAACGGTACAGGCGCAGGCCCATCAGCTGCAGGCGCTCGGTCACCGCCGGCTGGCCTGCGGTCTCGGCCAGGTTGACCAGGATGCGCGGCAGGTAGAACACCGTGGCCATCCACGCCACCACGAACACGATGTGGAAGGTCTTGACCCAGTAGTAGCTCTGCATGCGCTCGCTCCGGCGGCTGGCGTAGATGGGCGCCTATTGTCGCAGTAGAGCCACCTCATGGGTGGCTGCCGCGTCCAATCGCCGCATCAGGACAGCCATGCATGGCGTGGCTCTACTGCGGGTCCGCCACACCCGGGGGCGCAACGCCGTACGATAGGCACCGTTTTCCCTGATCGCGCACCGCCCCATGGACAAGACCTACGACGCCGCCTACTTCCAACGCTGGTACCGCCGCGCCGACATCGGCGGCAGCGCCCGCCTGGCGCGCAAGGTCGCGTTGGCCGTGGCCAGTGCCGAGTACTACCTGGAACGACCGATCCGCAGTGTGCTGGACATCGGCTGCGGCGAAGGCGCCTGGCGCGCACCGCTGCTGAAGCAGCGTCCGAAGGTCGAATACCTGGGCTTCGACAGCAGCGAGTACGCTGTGCGCCGCTATGGCCGCACCCGCAACCTGCACCTGGCCAGCTTCGGCGATTTCGCCTGGCTGCGGCCCTGCGCGCCGGTCGACCTGCTGGTGTGTTCGGACGTGATGCACTACGTGCCCGACCGCGAGCTGCGCGCCGGCCTGGCCGGCGTGGCCGAGCTGACCGGCGGTGTGGCCTTCCTGGAGACCTTCGCCGCCGAGGACGCGTTCGAAGGCGACCACGACGGCTTCCAGGCCCGCCCAGCACGCTGGTATCGGCGGACGCTGGCCCGGCACGGCCTGCAGCCGGTAGGGTCGCACTGCTGGCTCGGCCCCGCCCTGGCAGGCGATGCCGCCGCGCTGGAACGGATGTGAATCCGGATTCATTATTTTCAGCCAACTTAACCTGCGGGACACCCGGATGGGATATGCTGCGCGGCAACATATGACCATACATATTCGGTCGTCATGCTCTATCAACTGCACGAACTGACCCGCAACCTGCTCGCCCCCTGGGTGCACCAGGCCCAGGCCAACGCCAAATTCTTCGCCAACCCGGGCCACTGGTGGTCGCAGATGCCCGGCGCCGATCGTCTGGCGGCGGTCAATGAGCTGTTCCACCGCATCGGCAAGGATTACGAGAAGCCCGAGTGGGGCATCAACGAAATCGAGGTCGACGGCGAGCGCGTGCCGATCGTCGTGCACGAGGAAGTGAGCAAGCCGTTCTGCAAGCTGCTGCGCTTCAAGCGCCACAGCAATGAAGCCGACCAGCTGCACACCATGCTCAACCAGCCGTTCGTGCTGGTGGTGGCACCGCTGTCCGGGCACCACGCCACGCTGCTGCGCGATACGGTGCGCACGCTGCTGCGCGACCACCGTGTGTACGTCACCGACTGGGTGGACGCGCGCATGGTGCCGGCCAACGAAGGCGAGTTCGGCCTGGACGACTACATCGCCTACATCCAGGAGTTCATCCGCCATCTGGGCGTCGAACGCCTGCACGTGGTCAGCGTGTGCCAGCCGACGGTACCGGTGCTGGCCGCGGTTTCACTGATGGCCAGCCGTGGCGAGCCGACACCGCGCACCCTGGTGATGATGGGCGGCCCGATCGATGCGCGCTGCAGCCCGACCGCGGTGAACAACCTGGCCACGCAGAACCCGCTGTCGTGGTTCGAGAACAACGTCATCCACACCGTGCCGGCCAGCTATCCCGGCGCCGGCCGCCGCGTGTATCCGGGCTTCCTGCAGCACGCCGGCTTCCTGTCGATGAACCCCAGCCGCCACTTCAGTTCGCACTGGGATTTCTACACCGACCTGGTCAAGGGCGACCTGGAAGACGCCGACGCGCACCGTCGCTTCTACGACGAGTACAACGCGGTGCTGGACATGCCGGCCAAGTACTACCTGGATACCATCCGCGTGGTGTTCCAGGACTTCCTGCTGCCGCGTGGCGAGTGGGTGGTCAACGGCGAGAAGGTCGACCCGTCGGCGATCCGCGATACCGCGCTGCTGAGCATCGAGGGCGAACTGGACGATATCGCCGGCCTTGGCCAGACCGAAGCAGCGCAGGCGCTGTGCACCGGCATTGCTACTGACCGCCGCGAGCATTTCATCGTCGAAGGCGCCGGCCACTACGGTATCTTCAGCGGCCGTCGCTGGCGCGAGGTGGTGTATCCGAAGGTGCGCGACTTCTTCGCTGCCCATGCCGAGGCACCGGCGGCGAGGGCCACGAAGAAGAAGAGCAACGTCACTCCGTTGCGGCGAAAGGCGGGCTGATTCCCGGCAGGGGGCGGATCCCTTTCCAACGGGAAGGGCACTGACCCAGCATGATGGGATCCGGGGTCAGAGCCCTGTTCTGCGAACAGGAATCCGACCCCTGGCCTGTTACAACCGCACCAGCAGGTTCTTGGCAATCAGCCCGTGCAGCTTGCCGATGCCCCGTGCCAGGTGCATCGTCAACAGCAGCAGCAGCACGCCCACAGCTGCGATCACGATGCCCACCAGCGGCGAGGCGGCCATCGGCAGCACGTTCACGCCATCGACGTAGACACCCGGAATGTCACCGCTGAACAGCGCGGCCACCGGCGCCCAGATGAACCCCAGCGACAGCGACAGCAGCGTCACCGCGATGGTGAAGTAGACCACGCCCAGCGGCAGCATCAGCACGAAGTACAGCAGGGTCAGCCAGGTACGGCCATCGGTGAACATGTCGCCGATGCGCTGCAGCCACGTGCGGCTGCGGTCGGTGTAGCGCGGACGGCGCGGCATGCGCTCGCCCAGCAATGCTTCCACCAGCCGCCCTTCCAGCAGCGCCAGCCCGCGCACCGAGCCGAAGAACAGCACGGTCAGCGGAATGCCGACGATCAGGATCAACAGGCCGAGCGAGAGCGACAGGCCGGTCACCACCCAGGTGAAGAAGAAAATGCCGGTGGCCAGCGACAGCAGCATGTAGAACAGCGCGCCATAGGTATGCGGATCGGCCACCACGCCGAAGAAGCGCGCCAGCAGCGAGCGTTGCACCGGCGCCGGCGGCGGTGAGGCCGGCTCGACGCCACTGGCTTCCGCCGCCGCACGCAGCACCGGCGCGGTATCCGCACGCGGCGTGCGCAGCGCGCGGTTCACTGTCACTTCGGTCTCGCGGTAGATGTCGGCCACTTCGTCCGGCGCGCCATAGCTGCCGGCAACGTCGGCGATCACCTCGGCCTCGCTGCGGCCGGGCTGCGCGGCCAGCTCCGAGCGCAGGTATTCCTCGGCGTCGTACAACGCGTCCTGCACCATCGCCGGATCGGCACCTTCCAGCGCAGCGCGCAGCTGCGCCAGGTACTGCGGAATGGTGGTCGGCAGGGCGCGGCCTGCCAGGCTCGGGTCGTTCATTGCGGTACCCCCTCCAACACGGAATCGACGGAATCGCGGGTGGCCTGCCACGCCTGGCGCCACTGCGCCAGCACCTCGCGGCCACGTTCATTGATGCGGTAGTAGCGCCGCGGCGGCCCGCTGCTGGACGGCTCCACATGGCTTTCCAGCAGGCCGGCGCACTCCAGGTTGCGCAGCACCGGGTACAGCGCGCTCTGCTTGCCGCTCAGCACGCCCTCGCCCACCCGCTCCAGCTCCTTGGCAATGAGGTAGCCGTACAGCGGCTCCCCGGCCCGGGCCAGCACCGCCAGCAGGGCCAGCGACACCGTTCCGGCGCTGAGCTCCTTCTGGAATTTCTTCAGGTGGACATCGTCCTCGGACATGGCCGGCCCTCCACTACGTTGAAGTCCACAGTAGTGCGAAGTTCGGTATAGCGAATGTGTCGTTAGTCACTCTGCCGGTTGGCGTGACCGGATTGCTCGCGCAGAATCGAAGCCTCGTTCATGTTCCGGGGTTCCCATGCCGCACCGCCGTCGCCTTGCCCTGACCGCCCTCGCCCTCGCCTGCCTGCTGCCCGCCATGGCCAGCGCGGCCTCGCCTTACCGCAGCCCGCAGCAGATCTTGGACGCCTCGCCGGCCAGCGACTGGCGCACGCCGGACCCGGCCAACCTGCTGTACATGGACCTGCCGGCCGGGCGCGTGATCATCGAGCTGGCGCCGCAGTTCGCCCCGCGCCATGTCGCCAACATCCAGACCTTCGCCCACGAGCACTTCTGGGACGGCACCAGCATCTACCGCTCTCAGGACAACTTCGTGGTGCAGTTCGGCGATGCCGACGCCGATGACGCGGCCAAGGCCAAGCCGTTCGGCAGCGCCGCGCGCAAGCTGCCGGCTGAATTCGAGCGCGCCAGCGCTGGCCTGAAGGTCAGCGTGCTGCCGGATCGCGATGGCTGGGCCGCGCAGACCGGTTTCGTCGACGGCTTCCCGGTCGGCCAGGACCCGCAGGCCGGCAAGGCCTGGCTGGCACATTGCTACGGCATGCTGGGCGCCGGCCGCAGCAACGAAGAGGACAGCAGCATCGGTGCCGAACTCTACGTGGTGACCGGCCAGTCACCGCGTCAGCTCGACCGCAACATCACCCTGGTCGGCCGCGTGCTGAAGGGCATGGAACTGCTCAGCGCGACCCCGCGCGGACCGGCGCCGATGGGCTTCTACACCGACCCGAATCTGCGCACGCCGATCGTGGCGATCCGCCGTGCCAGGGACGTGCCGGCGGCCGAGCGCACACCGATCCAGGTACTGCGTACCGACTCGAAGACCTTCGCCGATACGGTGGAGGCGCGGCGCAACCGCGTGGATGATTTCTACAAGCGCCCGGCGGGGCATATCGACCTTTGCAATATTCCGGTGCCGGTGCGGTGATGGTTTCCGCACGTTACGCGTGCTGAAGGTACTTCACTGTTCATGGGCGTCACTTTTCTTTTCGCGCGAAAAGAAAAGTAACCAAAAGAAACGCGCCGCCAGGTCGCGAGCCGCCGTGCTTCGCACGTCGGTCCCCTGCGCTTCTCGGTGAATCAGGGGACGGTGTACAGAAGGCAGCCGACTAACAGTCGGCTCTACAGGACATCGGCGCCTCTTCGCCCCTGATTCCCCTGCGATGCTCGGCTCGCTCAAGGCGGACGCAGTTCAAAGGCCACAGCTGCACCCAGTAGATCCACGCCATGCGTGGATGCTCTTGCTGTTGATCTTGACCTTCCAGTCCGCCTTGAGCGAGCCGAGCACCGCAGGTCCGGCGAGGGCGAAGAGGCGCGGGTGTTTGAGCGCAGCGAGTTCCCGCGCCGTCCCTCGACGGGCCGAGGAGCGCAGGGTACCGGTGCGCAGCACCGGCTCGCGACCTGGCGGCGTGTTTCTTTGGTTACTTTCTTTGCACGAGCAAAGAAAGTGACACCTCCCCGCAGGCGCGGAAATGGGCCCGCCGGGCATGGCGCGGTGCTACCGCTGCGCGCGCGCGCTCAGCCCTTCTGACTCACCGCCACGCTACCCAGAATCAACGCACCGGCAATCAGCATCTGCAGCGTCACCGGCTCATCCAGGAACAACCACGCAAACGCCGCACCGAACAACGGAATCAGGTAGGTCACCGTCGACGCCCGCGACGGGCCGATACGACCGATCAGGCGATAGAACATCAGGAACGCCAGGCCGGTACAGGCCACGCCCAATGCGATCGCCGCGCCCCAGGCCTTCAACGGAATCGCCGCCTGCGGCCAGTGGCTGACCGCCATCGGCAGCATCCACAGCGAGGCGCACGACAGCGTTGCCGCCGCGGCGGCGGCCGACGGCAACCCGGTCATGTGCCGCTTCACCAGGTTCACGCCCAGGCCGTACAGCAGCGATGCCGCCGCACCGGCCAGCACTGCGGTGCCGATGCTCAGGCCGGAGACCTTGGCCGTGGCCAGCACCACCACGCCGGCGAAGCCGACCAGCAGCGCCCCGGCACGACGCATGCCGATCTTCTCGCCGAAGAACAGGAACGCGATCAGCGCGGCGAACAGCACCGTCATCGCATTGCAGATCGCACCGATCGCGGCCGGCGCCTGCTCGGCGGCGTAGGCAAACAGCACGAACGGCAGCGCTGAGTTGATCAGGCCGATCGGTGCCAACCACAGCCAGCGGCGCGGCGGGAACTGCGCGCGAGCGCGCCACAGGAACGGCAGCAGCACCAGCGCGCCCAGCACCAGCCGTACCTCGACCAGCGCGAATGGGCCGAACGACGGCACCGCCACCCGCATGAACAGGAACGAGCAGCCCCAGATGGCGCCCAGCAGGGTCAATTCCAGCGGCGTGCGCCAGTCGCGCTCGGCCGCCTGTGGGATCGCATTCATGTCCTGCCTCCGTCCATCGTCTGTTCCTCGCCAAGGCAGACAGGATCAGGCGCAGACGCCCGCCGCACAAGCGCGTAGTATCGCTGTCAGCCACAAATATGGTTTGAGGCTCGACATGCTGCTCCGTCCTTCCCTGCTCCCCGCACTGGCCGTGTTCGCGGTCGCCGCACGCCACCAGAATTTCGCCCAGGCCGCGCAGGAGCTGCACCTGACCGCCAGCGCGGTCAGTCACCACGTGCGCCGCCTGGAAGAAGTACTTGAAGTTCGCCTGTTCCTGCGCCACGCCTGCGGCGTGCGCCTGACCGCCGAGGGCCGGCAGCTGGCCGACGCCGCCAGCGCCGCCTTCACCGATGTCGCGGCGGTGGCCCATCACCTGCAACCGGATGCCGACAGCGTGCCGCTGCGGATCACCACGCTGCGCTCGCTCTCGTACTGCTGGCTGCTGCCGCGACTGCCACGCTTCACCCAGGCCTATCCACACATCCGCATCGAGCTGCACACCGGCAGCGGGCTGGATCGCTACGACGACAACGGACCGGAAGTCGGCATCCGCTACGGGCTGGGCCAATGGCCGGGCCTGCGTGCGCAGCACCTGATGGATGACTACCTGTTCCCGGTGGCCTCACCGGCACTGGCCGGGGTCGAAACGCTGGTCGATCCGGCGCGCATCGCCGAGCTGCCGCTGCTGACCGACCTGTCGCCGCAGGGCTGGCGCGACTGGTTCCGCCACGCCGGCGCGCGCCCGCCGTCGCCGATGCCGCCGATGCACACCTTCGCCGACAGCACCGACGCGATGCGTGCAGCGGTGTATGGCATGGGCGCGGTGCTGGCGCGCACCCACATCGCCCAGCCCTACCTGCAGCGCTACGAGGTGGTACGCCTGCCCGGCCCGGCATTGAAGGCGCGCTATGCCTATCACGTGGTGCACGCAGAAGGGCAACCGCCGAGCCCGGCCGCGCGCCTGTTCATCGACTGGTTGCTGGAACAGGCGCAGGACGAGCGCACGCCGATTCCGGCATTGCCGGACAGCCTGCTCGGGCGGCCGGCAACGCACGCCTGACTGCGCCCTCACCCGTTCTTTGCCTCACGCTGGCTAGGCTGCTGGCGAACCCACAACGTACCTATGCCATGGCCATGCTGCGACTGCGCATCACCGGAACCGAAGACGACGCCCGCGCCATCAGCGACCTGCTGCTCGGCCTGGACGGCATCGAACATGTCGAAGAAACCGACGACCTGATGCCGCACATGGACGACGACGATTCCAGTTCGGCCGGGCTGTCCGATGACATCGGTCCGGGCATCCACGAGCTGGAAGTGGAAGTCGGCAATGAAAGCACCGCGCAGAAGGTGCGCGATGCGGTGCAGGAACTGGCGCTGGAACTCGATGTGTTCGTCGAGTACGAGACCGACGAGGGCTGATGCCGGCTGACGCCGGCATCGGCCTTCATCTCAGGGGTTGGGCGGTAGCTTGCGACGGCGGCGACGCCACCATGCCCGCACACCCCAGGCCGCGATCAAGGCCAGCACCGCCACCGGCAGCAGCGCGGCAGCAGCGCGGATCAGGAACGCAATGCTGGTGCTGAGGATGCTGCCCGACTCGCTCAGCGCCTCGCCGATCTCGCTGCGGCTGCGCTGGCCAGAGGTGGTGTCGAAGTGGATCGCCACCAGCTGGGTATCGATGCGCCGACGCTGCTGCGCGGCGTCCTTGTTGGCCTGCTCGACACCCGCCTCGATCTCCGACAGGCGCGTGGTGATCGCCATCAGGTCGTCGACCTTCAGGTCCTTGCGGTCCTGGTAGGACAGCAGGCGGGCGTGCTCCTTTTCAAGCCGCGCCTTGGTCAATGCCGTGTCGGCCACCGCCTGCGCGAGATCCTCGGCGCGCGTATTGCGGGACTGCAGCTTGCCGCCTTCACCAGCCATCGCGATCAGCGGCTCGGTGCCCTTCGGGGCGATGCGCACCTTCACTTCACCGCTGGGCTGCTCGCCGCCGTGCTGCTCGACCTGCAACACTGCACAGTCACCGAACTTCGCGCTCTGGCAGGCCTGGGCGATCTGCTGGATGCGCGGTGCGATCTGCGCCGCCTCCAGCTGCACCTGCACGTCGTGTTCGTAGGCCAGGAAGGCGCCTTCCGGCGAAGCGATGGCCGCCTCCGCGGCCGTGGCGCCCGCATCCCCCACCATGTCGCCCTGCTTGGCGCAGGCGCCCAGCGCCAGCAGCAGTACCGGCAGCGCCGTCCTGCGCGTCCACGCTCGCACCGGCCTCACAGTGCCGCTCCGTCGTAGGAGGTCACCGAAAGGCCAGCCAGATCCACCTGCGGCACGCAGCGCACGTTCACCGCCACCATCGGTGTGCCGGTGCGAGGGTCGACCGCTTCGCTGTAGGGAGCGATACCACACTGGCGGCAGTGGTGGTGGTCGATGTGGGCCTTGTTGAAGTGGTAGGTGGCCACGTCAGCCGGATCGGTGGCCAGCTGGAACGCCGCACGCGGGGCGAACCACAGCAGGCTGCCGCGACGCCGGCACATCGAACAGTTGCAGTCGATGACGTCGCTGATCGGCGCCTCGGCCTGTACGGTGAATGCGATCCTGCCGCAATGACAGCTTCCTTGGTATTCCATGTCCTGCGCTCCTTTGGAGGGTCCTTGAATCCGCCCATGGTAATCCTATGGCACGGGGACAAAGCAGCGACGGGGCCCTATGCTCAGGGTTTGACCCCGTACAGGAATGCCGATGCGCCCGCATCTTCTTGCCCTCGCCCTGGTCGCCGCGCTGGCCGGTTGCCAGCCGGCCGACGCCCCGACCAATGCTTCCACCCCGGCCGCCAGCCAGCAGGCCGGTGACGCGGCGGTCGACGCCGCCTTCGCCGATCTGTCCAAGCGCGCGCTGGACACCTGGATGCAGCTGTCGCCAGTCAGCGCCACCCAGATCGGTGACCACCGCTACGACAGCGAGCTGGACGACCTGAGTGCCGCCGGCCAGCAGAAGACCGTGGCCGCCTACAAGGCGCTGCTGGGCGAGCTGGACAAGATCGAGGTGGCCAAGCTGGGCCGTGAGAACCAGGTGGACGCAGCGATCCTGCGCAACCAGCTGCAGTCGGAAATCTGGAACGCCGAAGTGCTGCAGTCCGGCAAGTGGGACCCGCAGCTGTACAACGGCATCGCCGGCAGCGCGATCTACGGCCTGATGGCGCGCGAGTTCGCACCGCTGCCGGAGCGCCTGAAGGCGGCCACCGCGCGCATGGAGAAGCTGCCGGCGATCTTCGCCCAGGCCCGCGAGAACCTGGACCCGGCCCGCGTGCCGAAGATCCACGCCGAGACCGTTGCCAAGCAGAACAAGGGCATCCTCAGCATCGTCGATACCTTCATCACCCCGCACATCGGCGAACTGCCGCAGGCCGACCAGCAGCGTCTGCAAGCGGCCATCGACGGCCTGAAGAAGGCCGTGGACGAGCAGCAGACCTGGCTGGACAAGACCCTGGTACCGAACGCCAAGGGCGACTTCCGCATCGGTGCGGAGAAATACGACCAGAAGCTGAAATTCGCGCTGAGCTCCTCGCTGTCGCGCCAGGAGATCGGTGAGCGTGCGCGCGCCGAACTCAAGCGCGTGCGCGAGGACATGTACGGCATCGCGCAGACCGTGCTGAAGGACAAGCCGGGTGCACCTGAGATGCCGGCCCAGCCGACCGACGAGCAGCAGCAGAAGGCGATCGAGGCCGCGCTGGAACTGGCCTACGCCGACAAGCCGGCACGCGACAAGGTGGTCGACGATGCCAAGGCCGCGCTGGAGCAGTCCACCGCGTTCGTACGCGAGCACGATCTGATGACGCTGCCCGATGCGCCGGTGGACATCATCCTGATGCCGGAATTCCAGCGTGGCGTGGCAGTGGCCTACTGCGATTCGCCGGGCCCGCTGGACAAGAACCTGAAGACCTTCTACGCCGTGTCGCCGATTCCGGACGACTGGAACGAGAAACAGGTCGACTCGTTCCTGCGTGAGTACAACTCGCGCATGATCCACCTGCTCAGCATCCATGAAGGTACTCCGGGCCATTACCTGGAAGGCTGGCACTCGGCCAAGTTCCCCTCGACCCTGCGTGCGGTGTTGCGTTCAGGCCTGTTCGCCGAAGGCTGGGCGGTCTACACCGAGCGCATGATGCAGGAGCAGGGTTACCTCAACAACGATCCGCTGTTCCACCTGGTGCAGCTGAAGTTCTACCTGCGCACGATCTCCAACGCGATCCTCGACCAGGGCGTGCACGTGGACAACTGGGATCGCGAGAAGGCGATGCACCTGATGACCCACGACGCGTTCCAGCAGGAAAGCGAAGCGGCGGGCAAGTGGGTGCGTGCACAGCTGACCTCGGCACAGCTACCGACCTACTTCGTCGGTGCGCAGGAACACTTCGACACCCGCAAGGCGGTGCAGGAGAAGCTGGGCGACAAGTTCAACCTGAAGGCGTACCACGACCAGGTGCTGTCCTACGGCGCACCCCCGGTGCGTTTCGTACGCCAGCTGATGCTGGACCAGCCGATCGAGTGATCGGGGTGGTGTAAGTTGGAAACGGAACGGCCCGGGCAAACCCGGGCCGTTTCTGCAGGCCGCCCCGAAATGACGGAACGGAGAACTCAGACGACCACTGCTGAGTAGACTCGAGCGGCGAGATCATGCGCGACGCCCATATTGACCAGTGCAAAATCAGACTCGTCTTCCCCACCGGTCTTTTTGACAATCTCCTGCAACTGGTACCTGCGCTCATACGAGGCCAGCACATCGCCAACGTCGCCTTTCGAACGGGCAGCACAAACGATCACCTTGCATCCTGCCTGTGCAAGTTGGTCGATCAGACCATCCACGGTTCCGGAAACATCACCACGGTTGAAAATTCCGATCTTGCATCCGTTGATCTGAACTATTGCACTGAAGTCGAGCTTGTGGCCAATAGCCTCAAACGAAATCAATCGCGTGGCAGAGTGCGCAGCCAGCAGTCGGTACAACATGAGAAGCGTCGAGCTCTTTCCCGAGTTGCTGGCGCCACGAAGCGCGATCAGCTGTTTTTTCATTTTCGAAGTCCATTTTCAGGGTTGAAATAATGCTGCCGGAACCTGGCAGCGAGCACACACATCATGCCACCGAGTTGCACCGGATTCAGCGGCATTGAATGGCGGCAATCCAAGTGTCGGCACCCGCCTGGTTCACGGGACTCTGCGGTCTTCAGACACCATCGACAGCCCTTTTGCCATCTCCGCTGAAGGCCCTCACTTTAGCTCCAAGTAGTTGCCTAAACTGCGCTTCAGTGCACCCAGTCTTCGCACACCCTTGCGGCACCAGCGTCGCCCGTACCGGCGGCTGCATTTCACTCAGTGGCACCGCGTCACGCAACTGCTCCTTGGTGGGATAGACATATACCAACCGGTAGTGCGCCCTCCCGCTGTGCCCACGCCAGCGTTCGAACTGCAGCAGGCCACCGATCGGTGTCTTCTCGTACTGCCCCGGCAGGCTGTAGTCGCTGATTCCCAACGCCGCCAGCACCGAGCCGATGTTGGAATCGTGACCGACCAGCAGGGTCACCTTCGGCGACGCCGGGTCGTCGAACAACGCATTCACTCTTGTCAGCAGCGGAGCGGCCACATCACGCGCCACCTCGGGCGTTCCGAACAGGATGTCCTGGTAGCGGTTGCGGATCTGCGCCAGCGCCTGCCATTGCGCCTCGGTGGTCAACCGGCCCCAGCCTTCGCGGGGGATGCCACTGCCCTGGTAGTGCTCCATCAACAAGGCATCGACCAGCCCGCTGGCCAGCGCCAGTGATCCGGACGCGCGAGGCTCCTTGCCCGGTTCCGTACTGAAGGTGGTATCGGCCAGCGCCAGATGGCAGTCGCTGTGCCCCTTGCATGCCGCCGACTGCGGATAGCGGGTGATCTCCTCCACCACGGACAAAGCCGGTGCCAGGTCCACTGCGGCCAGCTCTCGCTGCATTGACTCCAGCACGCGCGTGCGGAATGCCGCGTCGTCGTTGTGGATCACCGGATCGAACAGCGGATCCATCGTCCCCAGCGCCATGCGCTGTTCGACCGTGACATGGCAGCCCGGAAACGCACCGGCAATGAAGAACTGCGCGGTGGCCTGGGTGCGCTGCAGGCTGTTGGCGTACGCGTGGAAGTCATCCTCCTGCGGGCAACCCGACACCGGCAACAGCTGCGCCTGGCGCAGCCACTGGCCGATGTAGCGCCCCATGTAGACCTCCAGCACACCGCCCTTGGTGGTCAGCTCGCCCGGTGCCACCTCCCAGCGCGGCCAGTCCTCGGGCGTCGCATTGGCCAGCGCACCGGAGGCGACCACTGGCGCGCGCAGGTTGTGGCGGCTGAGCAGGACGACCTGCTCGAGCTGGTCGCCGTCCATGGGTGCCGGCGCAGCCGTGGCAACCGTGGCAACCAGGCTGAGTGCCAGCAACAGGGAGCGCAGGGGGCGGATCATGCAGGTCTCCGGAAACACGCTAGGGTCAGAGCCCTTTCCTGCGGAAAGGGATCCGACCCCGAAACGATCATTGATCGGCAGCAACAAATCCACCGGTCTGTCGTGCCCACAACCGTGCGTACAGACCACCGGCCGCAATCAGCTCGGCGTGGCTGCCGGTCTCGACGATGCGTCCCTGGTCCATCACCACCAACCGGTCCATGCGCGCGATGGTCGACAGCCGGTGCGCGATCGCGATCACCGTCTTGCCGCCCATCAGCTCATCCAGGCTGTCCTGGATCGCCGCTTCCACTTCCGAGTCCAGCGCCGAGGTCGCTTCGTCCAGCACCAGGATCGGCGCGTCCTTCAGCAGCACGCGGGCAATGGCGATGCGCTGGCGCTGGCCACCGGACAGCTTCACCCCGCGCTCGCCGACATGCGCGTCGTAGCCACGACGCCCCTGCCCGTCCACCAGCGTATCGATGAAGGCTTCGGCACGCGCCTTGGCTACGGCAGCACGCAGCTGCTCCTCGGTCGCATCGGGGCGGCCGTACAGCAGGTTGTCGCGGATCGAGCGATGCAGCAGCGAGGTGTCCTGGGTGACCACGCCGATCTGCTGGCGCAGGCTTTCCTGGGTGACGCAGGCGATGTCCTGGCCGTCGATCAGGATGCGGCCACTCTCCAGGTCGTACAGGCGCAGCAGCACGTTCACCAGGGTCGACTTGCCGGCACCGGAAGGACCGACCAGGCCGATCTTCTCGCCCGGCTTCACCACCAGGTCGAGGCCGGCGATCACGCCGCCCTTCTTGCCGTAATGGAAGTGGATGTCCTGGAACTGCACGCCACCGCGGGTCACCTGCAGCGGCACCGCGTCCCCGCGGTCCTGCACGGTCAGCGGCTGGGCGATGGTGGTGATGCCATCCTGCACCGTGCCGATGTCCTCGAAGATGCCGTTGATGGTCCACATGATCCAGCCGGACATGTTGTGGATGCGGATCACCAGGCCGGTCGCCAGCGTGATCGCGCCCACGGTGATATGGCCGCCATTCCACAGCCACAGCGCGAGCCCACAGGTGCCGGCAATCAGGAAACCGTTGACGATGGCGATGGTCAGGTCCATGCCGGTGGTTACCCGGGTCTGCGCGCGGTGCTTGACCGCCAGTTCCTGGATCGACTCGGCCACGTAGGCCTGTTCGCGCCCGCCATGGGCGAACAGCTTCAGCGTGGGAATGTTGGTGTAGCCGTCGACGATGCGGCCCATCGCCTTGGAGCGCGCTTCGGACGCAATCCAGGCCCGTTCCTTCGCGCGCGGCACGAAGTAGACCATGATCACCGCGTAGGCCAGCAGCCACAGGACCAGCGGCACCATCAACCGCCAGTCCGCCTGCGCGAACAGGTACAGCGCCGTGCCGGTATAGACCACGATGTACCAGAGCGAATCGACCATCTGTACCGCCGACTCGCGCAGCGAGGTACCGGTCTGCATCACCCTGTTGGCGACGCTGCCGGCGAAGTCGTTCTGGAAGAAGCTCAGGCTCTGCCGTACCACGTAGTTGTGCATCAGCCAGCGCGAGCGGTTGCTCAGGCCGGGCACGATCGCCTGGTTGACCAGCAGGTTGTGCAGGCCCACCAGGATCGGCCGCGCGATGACCGTGATGAACAGCATCCAGCCCAGTTCATTGGCATGGCGCTTGAAGAAATCGGCACCGGGCTGCTCGGCGACCATGTCGACGATGCGGCCTAGGTAGTCGAACATGGCCACTTCCACCAGCGCCAGCAGCAGGCCGGCAATCAGGGTCGCCAGCAGCACCGGCCAGACCGGGCGCAGGTAGTGCAGGTAGAACGGCAGCACCTTGCGCGGTGGCATGCGCCCATCCACGGGCGGGAAAACCGGGATCAGGGATTCAAACCAACGGAACATCGCATTCCCTCGCCATCAATAGCCGGCGGAGTATCCCACGCCGGATGTGTACGCCGGCCGACGATGCCGTGGCGCCGGTAGTGCCGGCCGCTGGCCGGCAACCTCGCGACGTTTCCAGGGATCATGAGGTTGCCGGCCAGCGGCCGGCGCTACCCTCATTCTTTGACCGGGGTGAACAGCAGGTCCTGGAAATCGAAACTGAAATCGGTCAGGTCGGAAATCGGCTGCATGCGCACCTCACGCACTTTGCCATCCGGGTCCAGGCTGAAGTTCACGAACGCATCGGCGTTGAGCGAACGGTCGTCCCAACGCACGATGAAGGTGTCGTGCTGCCAGTGCTCCAGCCGCCCGCTCAGCTGCGCGGTCTTCGCAAAGCGCAGGCGCAGGCCCTTGCCTTCGGCGCTGATCTGCATGTCGCCATACCAGCGGTCACGGAAGCTGCCGGTGTAGCCGGCCAGCGCCAGCGAAGGCCTGCTGCCCTTGTCGCGTGCGCTCTGGTGCTTGGCCCAGGCCTCGTCGGCCTTGTCCTGGCCCTTGGCCACGGCCTTGGCATAGGCGTCCACCCAATCGTGCTTTTCTCCGCTCAGGTAAGCGTCAAGCACGCTCAGGGTGATCGCATTGAACGCCGCGCCCACTTCCTGGTTGGTCAGCACCACCACGCCCAGCTTCTCGCCGGGCACCAGGGTCAACCGCGAGACCATACCCGGCCAGCCACCGGTGTGCCAGACCAGCTTCTGCCCGCGGTAGTCGCTCAGGCTCCAGCCTTCGCCATAGCCGGCGAAGTTGGCCCGCGCCGGTGCCAGCTCCGGCACGCTCGGCGCCGGGATCGACTGCGGGGTGATCATCCGCCACATCTGCTGCTGGCTCTTTTCACTGAACAGCACCGTGCCATCGGCGAGCTTGCCTCCGGCCAGCTGCACCTGCATCCAGCGCGCCATGTCGTGCGCGCTGGAATAGATGCCACCGGCGCCGGCATTGTTCGACCATGTCAGCGGTGCAACGGTGCGCAGGTCCTTGAAATCGTACTTGGCGTGGCCGACCGCCGCCTTGTCACCTGGCTTCAGGTGGTCGGCGTTGTAGCGCGTGCCGGCCATCCCCACCTTGTCGAAGATGCGCGTCTGCAGGAACTGCTGGTAGCTCATGCCGGACACGCGCTCGATCACCTGTTGGGCGACCGCGTACAGGATGTTGTCGTAGGCATAGCTCTCGCGGAAGCCGCCCTTCAGCGGCACCCTGCCCAGTCGCTCCACCACTTCGGCGTTGCTGTAGGAGGTGGCCGGCCAGAACAGCAGGTCACCGGCGCCCAGGCTCAGCCCGCTGCGATGCGACAGCAGGTCGCGGATCGTCATCTGCCCGGTCACGAACGGATCGGACATGCGGAACGACGGCAGGTGATCGATCACCTTGTCATCCATCTTCAGCTTGCCGTCCTCGGCCAGCAGGTTCAGCGAGGTGGCGGTGAACGCCTTGGTATTGGAAGCGATGGCAAACAGGGTGTCGGCCTGCACCGGTTCCGGCTTGCCCTGCTCGCGCACGCCCCAGCCACGTTCCAGCACCACCTGGCCATCCTTGACCACGGCCACGGCGATGCCGGGCACGTCGAACTGCGTGCGCACGCGCTCGACGGTCGCATCCAGGTCCTGCAGCTGCTGCGGGGTCGCCGCATTGGCCATGGTCGTGCACGCCAGCAGCACGGCTCCTCCGATCCAGGTTTTCATCCAGCACCATCTCCGAACAGGGGTCGCGGCCATGTGCAGGCCGTCACCGGGGTTTCGCAGGATGGTAACGGTCGCCGATGCACCCTGCCCCGTGCCATAGGAGGGGTGTCATGGGCGGGAACGGCCAATCAAGCAACGGCTCCACCATCATTCCGTGCCTGCGCTACCGCGACGCGCTGGCCGCCATCGACTGGCTGCAGCGGGCCTTCGGCTTCCATGCCCAGGCCGTGTATGCCGATGGCGATACGGTTTTCCATGCCCAGCTCACCTTCGGCAACGGCATGATCATGCTCGGCTCGGCCAACAACCAGAGCGCGTGGAGTGAACACGCGGTCCTGCCCGGAGAAGTCGGCGGCCGCCAGACCCAGAGTGCCTGCGTGATCGTCACCGATGTCGATGCGCACTATGCGCGGGCCAAGGCGGCTGGAGCGCGCATCGTCATCGACATTGCCGACCAGGACTACGGTGGCCGCGGCTACGCCTGTGCCGATCCTGAAGGCTACCTGTGGTGGTTCGGCAGCTACGACCCCTGGCGCGAGGACCACAGCCAGTGACCGCTGCCGGCCGGATGGCGATCCGCTGCGGTATTGGCGGCTGGGTGTTTCCCGAGTGGCGCGGCGGCATGTTCTATCCGGTGGGACTGCCGCAGCGCGAGGAACTGGCCCATGCCAGCCGCGCCCTGCGCTGCATCGAGATCAACGGCACCTTCTACCGCACACCGACTGCGGCCCAGTGCGCGCAGTGGGCCGCGCAGACGCCGGAAGGCTTCCGTTTCTCGATGAAGGCGCCACGCTACCTGGTGCAGCGCCGCGACCTGGCCAGCACCGTGGAAGCGGCCACGCCATTCCTGCAGGCGGCACTTGCGCTCGGTGACCGGCTCGGCCCGCTGCTGTGGCAGTTCGATCCGCACCATCCGGCCGACGCCGATGCATTGGAAGCGCTGATGGCGCAGATGCCGAAGCAGCTCGAGGGCGTGCCGTTGCAGCACGCTCTGGAAGTGCGCAACGCCAAGGCACATGGACCGGCTCTGGTCGCCGCCGCGCGCCGCCACGGCGTGGCGCTGGTGATCGAGGACAGCGACGAGGCGCCATTGCATGGCGATGTCAGTGCGGGCTTCGTCTACGCGCGGATCAAGCGCAGCCAGGCCCGCTTGAACGAGGGCCTGCCTGCGTCCGTCCAGCAGCGCTGGGCTGAACGCGCACGACGCTGGTCACGCGGCGAGCCGGTGGACGACCTGCCCAACCTGGCCGCGCCCGCCCCGGAAACCCCACGCGAGGTCTACCTGCTGTGCATCGGTGCCGGCAAGGCCCGCAACCCGGCCGCAGCGATGGCCCTGCAGCGCCTCATCGACGGCGCCAGCGGTCCAGCCCCCACAGCAGGGTCCAGCCCACCACGAACACGCCCGCAACGCGCAGCACGTTGAGCAGGAAGGCCGCCAGCCCCAGGCGTTGCAGTTCGAGGAATGGATACGTCGCCTGTCCGGTCATTGCAGCGACCAGCATCGCCCAGCCGAGGTAGACCAGTGGTACCAGCAGCACGCCGCCCAGCGCGCGCCAGCGCAGCGCCCCATGCGGCAGCAGCCACCACCACCCGAGCAGGTACAGCGCCGGCACAGCGTAGTGCAGGCCGGCATCGACCCACCATTGCAGCCCGGTGGGCTGCCACAGCCCCTGCAACGCCAGCACGTAGATGGAGGCGGTCACCCCGATGCACAGCGCCAGGCTCGCCGCCACTGTCGGTTTTAGCACGTTGCCGAGGACGACCCACCCACATCCTACGCAGACAGCGAGGTTGCTGAGGATGGTGAAATAGCCAAAGAAGCGCAGCGTCGCCAGGCCGATCCCGGCAGCCGCCCCCGGCCCGTGCACCAGCAACAGGTACTGCAACAGCAATGAGGCTGTTGCCACCAGGGCAGTCAGTGCGGCCCATCCGCGCAGAAAGGAGCGTTCGGCTGCCATGGCTCGGTTCCCTGGGTCGATGCCGCGAGCATGCCACAGTCATCGCCGACAGCCGCGCGATTGCCTCACAATAGGCCGATGAGCACACCCGACACCCGCAAAGCGCTGTGGCAGATCCATTTCTGTGTCCTGCTGTGGGGCATCACGGCCATCCTCGGCAAGCTGATCACCCTGCCCGCACTGCCGCTGGTGTGGTGGCGCATGCTGCTGGTGACGGCGATGCTGGCCCTGCTGCCGCGGGTCTGGCGCGGGTTGCGCACCCTGCCCCCGCGGCTGGTCGCCGGCTACGCCGGTATCGGCGCGCTGGTCGCCCTGCACTGGCTGACGTTCTACGGCGCGGTGAAGCTGGCCAATGCCTCGGTGGCTGCCACCTGCATCGCACTGGCACCGGTGTTCACCTCGATCATCGAACCGTGGGTGGCCAAGCGGCCGTTCCAGCTGCGTGAGCTGGCGTTCGGCCTGGCGGTGCTGCCGGGTGTTGCGCTGGTGGTCGGTGGCGTGCCCGATGGCATGCGCCTGGGTGTGTTGATCGGCGCGATCTCGGCGCTGCTGGTGGCGGTGTTCGGTTCGCTCAACAAGCGCATGGTCAGCCATGCCGATCCGCTCACGGTCACCGCGCTGGAGCTGGGTGCCGGCACCCTCACCCTGACCCTGCTGGCGCCGCTGATGCCCTATCTGCTGCCGGCACTGGCCAGCCCGCTGTGGGTGGTCCCGAATCTGCACGACGGGATCCTGCTGTTGGTGCTGGCCGGGTTCTGCACGCTGCTGCCGTTCGCCCTGGCCCTGGTCGCGCTGCGCCACCTGAGCGCCTACACGGTGCAGCTGGTGACCAACCTGGAGCCGGTCTATGCGGTGGTACTGGCGGTGGTGCTGCTGCGCGAGCAGCACGAAGTCACCCCGTGGTTCTACCTGGGCGTGGCAATCATCGTCGGCGCGGTGTTCCTGCATCCGCTGCTGAACCGCCGCAAGCCGGTGCAGCATCCGGAAATCCTCGGCACGGCCGAAGCGCGCAACATCGCCGATTGAGTGCATCCACGCATGGCGTGGATGGCCGCATCAGCGCTGCGGCCAATGCCAGGCCGGCGCATCCAGCAGGCCCTGCCCGCTCAACAGCGTGCGGCCCTGTTCCTTGTACAGATGCAGCGAATGGCACCCTGGCGCCTGTTCCAACGCCGCGATCAGCCGGCTGGCGTGCGACACCACCCATACCTGGCTGCGCGCACTGGCTGCGATGATGAGCCGCGCCAGCGCCGGCAGCAGGTCCGGGTGCAGGCTGGTCTCCGGTTCGTTGAGCACCATCAGCGGCGGTGGGCGTGGCGTGTGCAGCGCTGCGGCCAGCAGCAGGAAACGCAGCGTGCCGTCGGAAAGCTCGGCCATCGACAATGGCCGCAGCAACCCGGGTTGGTGGAAGCGCAGTGCCAGGCGTCCATCCAGCGCCTCGAAATCGACCGTAGCGCCGGGGAACGCGTCGTCGACGCTGCGTGCCAACGCAACCGGGTCGCCGATCTCGACGATGGTCACCCAGGCCGCCGCCAGGTCCCGGCCATCGTGATGCAGCACCGGCGTGCGCGTGGCCATCGCCGGTTGCCGCGCCGGGGCATCGCCATCGCTGCGAAAATGGTCGTAGAAGCGCCAGCAACGGATGTACTCACGCAGGGTGATCGTTTCGGGCATGCGCTGCGGATCGCCGACCTGGGTGAACAGGCTGTCGAACAGCGACAACCGGTCATCCACCAGATCCCAACCGCGCGCATGACGCTGCCGCACCATCGCCGCGCGACGATCGACCAGCTGGTTGGCGCTGCGCAGGAACGGCCCCGCCCAGATCGCCTCGGCCTTGATCTGCGGGTCCAGCGCAAACGCCGAACGGCTGGGCGGCGGGTAGCCGAGATCGATGGCGTAGCCGAATTCGTCGGTCGTGAAGCCGAGCTTCAATCCCACCGATTCCTGGCGTGGGCCGCCCTGCAAGGGGATTTCGCCGGCAGCAACCCGACGGTCTATTTTTTCCGGGCCCGCCCACAGCGCCGAGCCCAGCCCACCTTCGCGGGCCAGCACCGCCGCGACGCCGCCCTGTGCGGTCTCCGCCAGCAGGCGCAGCGCGCGATACAGGCTGGACTTGCCACTGCCGTTGTCGCCGGTCACCACATTCAACCGCTGCAGCGGCAGTACCAGCCCATGCAACGAGCGATAGTGGGCGATGGCCAGGGTCTGCAGCATGGTCGGCGTCCGGGAAGACAAAGCGTCATGCTGCCCGCTCTTGATCGCAGGCGCTGCGACGCGATGTGAATCGGGAAGAGCATCCACGCATGGCATGGATCTACCGGGCGGGGTACTTCAGCCCGCCACTTCCACCCGGTTGCGGCCATTGCCCTTGGCCCGGTACAGCGCCTTGTCGGCACGTGCCAGCGTGTCGTCCACGCTTTCACCTGGCTGGTGCTGGGCGATGCCGATACTGATCGTGACCGGGACGCCCAGTGGCAGGTCGGCCACGGCCAGGCGCAGGAACTCGCACTGAAGTTCGGCGGTGCGCAGGTCGGTTGCGGGCATCACTGCCACGAACTCCTCGCCGCCGTAGCGCGCCGCCATGCCACGGCCGGCGAAGTGCGAACGCAGCAGTGCGCCCAGTTCGGCCAGCACGCGGTCGCCGGTAGCGTGGCCCTGGAAGTCGTTGATGTGCTTGAAGTGATCGATGTCCAGCAGTGCGACGCAGGCCTCAGCGGGCTGATCCCCGGTTACCGCCACCGCCTCGTCCAGCGCCGCTGCCATCGCGCGGCGGTTCGGCAGGCCGGTCAGCGCATCGGTGCGGCTCTGCTCGGCCAGGTCGGCGTTCTGCGCCAGCAGCACGTCGTGGTACTCCGACAGCAGGCGCTCGTAATCATCGCGTTCCAGCATGTGGTTCTGGATGTCGAGCGCGAATCGGCGCAATTCCATCACCAGCATCACCTGCCGCGACAGTGCGGCCAGCGCCTCGGCCTTGTCGCTGGCCAGGTGCTGCGGCTGTGCGTCGAACACGCACAGCGTACCCAGCGGCAAGCCGTCGGAGCTGATCAGCGGCGCGCCGGCATAGAAGCGGATGTGCGGATCGCCGACCACCACCGGATTGTCGTGGAAGCGCACATCCTGCAGCGCATCCTCGACCACCATGATCTGCTGCGGCTGCAGGATGGCGTGGCCACACATCGATTCGCTGCGCAGGTTTTCCGCCGCATCGATGCCCTGGATCGACTTGAACCATTGCCGTTCGACATCGATCAGGGTCACCGCCGCCATCGAGGTGCCGCAGACCGCCTTGGCGATCACCACCAGGTCGTCGAAGGATTTTTCACGCTCCGAATCGAGGATGCGGTAGCGATACAGCGCCTCGAGCCGAAGGGCTTCGTTGGCGGGCTTGTCGGGCTTGATCATGCAACGTCACGTTCCGGCAGGTCACCGCGAAGTCTAGCGGATGCCGGTGCGCAATCCGCACGACGGGTCGTGCCGGCCGTTGGCCGGCATCCCGGATACATCGCGCGCCCATTGCAGCCGGCCAGCGGCGGGCACTACCAGTCCAGCTGCTTCGGCAGCAGGCCCTGCAGCTCCTGCTCGGTCAGGTTGCGCCACTGGCCCGGCTTCAGCGCACCAATCTTGATGTTGTCGATGCGCACGCGGCGCAGCTGGGTCACGCGATAGCCGAACTCGGCGGCCATCAGGCGGATCTGCCGGTTCAGGCCCTGCTGCAGGGTGATGCGGAAACCGAACTTGGCGATGCGCGAAGTCTTGCATGGCAGCGTCATCTGGTCGTGGATGCGAACACCACGCGCCATGCCGCGCAGGAACTCATCGGTGACCGGCTTGTTCACCGCCACCAGGTATTCCTTCTGGTGGCCGTTCTCGGCCCGCAGGATCTGATTGACGATGTCGCCGTTGCTGGTCATCAGGATCAGGCCTTCGGAGTCCTTGTCGAGGCGGCCGATCGGGAAGATGCGCTGTTCATGGCCGACGAAGTCAACGATGTTGCCCTTGACCGACGTCTCGGTCGTGCAGGTGACGCCGACCGGCTTGTTCAGCGCGATGTAGACGTGGCGGCGGGCGCCGGGCTTGCGGGCCACGCGCGCGCGCAGTGGCTGGCCATCCACCAGCACCTGGTCTTCCTCGCCCACCACCGCGCCGGTGCCGGCCGGATGGCCGTTGACGGTGACCCGGCGGGCGGCGATCAGGCGATCGGCCTCGCGGCGGGAGCAGAAGCCGGTGTCGGCGATGTGTTTGTTGAGTCGGGTGGTCATCGCCCTATTATCCGGCATCGCCGCCCGCCGCGCTTCATGCCAGGCCGGGTGGATCGAGTTCTTCGCCGTCGAACACCCGGTTGCGGCCGGCACGCTTGGCCACGTACATGGCATGGTCGGCCCGGCGCAGCAGCGCGGCGAGATCGTCCTCGCCCGGCCGCCACTGCGCCAGGCCGATGCTGGCGGTGACCTCCAGGCCGGGCACCTGCAGCGCCCGGGCCGCCTCCGTGATGTGCCGGCGCAGGCGATCCAGGCGCGCCGACGCCGCCTCGCGGGGCATGCCCGGCATCAGCAACAGGAACTCTTCGCCGCCCATCCGCACTACCTGGTCCTGGCTGCGTACCGCGGCACGCAATGCGCGCGCCACCGCCACCAGCACCTGGTCCCCCACGGCGTGGCCATGGCGGTCATTGATGTCCTTGAACAGATCGATATCGAGGAAGCCGATCACCAGCGGGCCACGCTCGCGGTCAACCCGCTCCAAGTGGCGGGCCAGCTGCTGCAGGCCGGCACGGCGGTTGGGCAGGCCGGTCAGGCCATCAGTCTCGGCCAGCTGGCGCAGTTCATCGCGCTGCTGGCGCAGGCGACCCAGCCGCTGGTTCAGTGCGTAGGCGGCCATCATCAGCAGCCAGGTCACCGCCAGCTGCAGGGCCTCCACGCGGTATTCCAGCAACCACGCCGCGCGGCAGGCGTCGGCCAGGATCAACACCAGCATCGGCGCCAGCGCCGCCAGCCCCGCCTGCGCCCAGCGGTCACCGCGCAGCCGTGCCCACACCCCGGCCATCAACGCCAGGCCACAGCCCAGCAGATAGGACACCTGCAGGCCCTGCGCCACCCAGGCCAGGCTGTCCCATGGCAGCCAAGGCACCAGTGCAGCCAACGCCAGCAATCCCCAAAGCGCCACCAGCTGGAACGGACGCGAACGCGGCAACAGGCGATCACCGCCATTCAGCCGCCACAGCGCCGGCAGCACCAAGGCCTGCGTGGCCGCAGTCAACACCAGCAGCCACCAGGCACCGCGCTCGCCCACCGGCAACCAGGGTTCCGGATAGCCGCTGAGGCCACCGAGGATGGCCTGCCAAAGCACCAGCACGGTGGTACCGGCGATGTAGACCAGGAAACTGCGGTCGCGGGTGGTGAGGAAGGCCATCAGTGCCGACAACGCCAGTGCGATCGCCACGGCGATGCAGGCCGCGCGCACCAGCAGGCGGGCGGTATCGTTCTGCTGCACGGGACTGGGCGCGCCCAGCCGAAGGGTGGGTACCCAACGCGCCTTCAACGGCGTCTGCCACGACACCAGGAATGGATCGTGACTGCCCGCTGGCGGCACCGCCACCAGCCCGATGCCTGCGCGGAAGCGTGAGTCTCGGGTACGGGCATCGTGCATGTTGCCGCAGATCTCGCGATCGCCATACTGCACGCGGACTTCGCCAGCGAACACATTGAACACGTCCAGGGCCTGCGGTTGCCCCGACCAGCCGCCCGGCGGCGCAGGCACCTGCACCTGCTGCCGGTGACCGGCCAGCATGTCCGGCGTGCATGCGCGATGTGGAGTGGGTTCATCGGTGGCTGCGCCGACCAGCAGGTAATCGCGGCCGGCTTCGACGGCAGCGGCCCACAGCGGCCACGGCGTGGCCAACCACACCAGCAGCACGACCAGCACCGCCCCTGTTCCGTACTGCCACTGCCTGCCGCCCACGCCACGTCCTGTTCCTGCTTACGCCCGCGCCCACTGCGCGTCGCCCCTGGCAGGCATTATCGCAGCCGCGGCTGCAACGCATGTGTAGACCAAAGTCGCCGACGGCGTTCAACCTGCGGCAGGCGGGCCCTGCACCGCCACCAGGCGCACCGGCCGCAGGTCGGCCAGGGTCATCCGTTCCAGTGGCTGCGGTCGCTCGACCGCATAGCCCTGCAGGCCCTGCACCCCAAGCCGGGTCAGCGCGGCGGCGACTTCGGCGGTCTCTACCCATTCGGCCACCACCTCCATCTGCAGCTCGCGCCCCAGTTCACTGATCGCGCGCACGGTGGCGTGGCTGACCGGATCGGTATCCATGTCGCGCACGAAGGCCCCGTCGATCTTCAGGATGTCGGCCGGCAGCTGGCGCAGGTAGCCGAACGAGGACAGCCCGGAGCCGAAATCGTCCAGCGCCATCCGGCAGCCGCGCGCCTTCACCGCATCGATGAACGCGCGCGCCTGGCTGAGGTTGCTGATCGCTGCGGTCTCGGTGATCTCGAAGCACAGCTTGGAGGCCAGCGCGCGATTGCGCTCCAGCAGGTCGCAGACGAAGGCGAGGAAGCCAGGTTCGGCGATCGACTGCGCCGACACGTTGACGTTGCACAGTCCCAGCTGCCGCACATGCGCCGGGCACACCTGCAGGTGCCGGAACAGCAGGCCGAGCACGTGCCGGTCCAGCGCCACGGCCATGCCATAGCGCTCCACCGCCGGCATGAACTGGCCCGGCAGGTGCAGGCTGCCATCGCTGCCGCGCATGCGTACCAGCACCTCGTAGTGCAGGTAGGTGGGATCGCCGACGCGGGCGATGCGCTGCGCATACAGCACCATGCGGTTCTCGGCCATGGCCAGGCTGACGCCCTGCAGCCGCTCGGCTTCCCGGCGCCGTTCCTCCAACGCCATGCGGTTCTCGTTGAAGCAGTGCACGCGGTTGCGCCCGGCCTGCTTGGCCGCATAGCAGGCACTGTCGGCGGCGCTCATCAACCAGTTCACATCCGGTGCATCGGCGCTGACCTCGACCACGCCGATGCTGCAGCTCAACTGCGGGCTGCCCTCGCTCACCGGGAACGTGGCCTGCCCCAGATTGCGGATCACCCGCTGCAGCACGCGCTTGGCCTCGTCCTGCCCGGCATGGGCGAGGAACACCGCGAACTCGTCCGCACCCAGCCGGCCCACCCAGTCACCATCGCGCACCGCGGCCACCAGGTAATCGGCGAAGCTGCGCAGCATCTGGTCGCCGGCGGCATGGCCGAAGCTGTCATTGACCAGCTTGAAATGGTCCAGGTTGATGTAGCACAGCGCGTGCGTACCACCTTCGCTGCGCACCTGCAGCAGCGCGCGTTCGAGCAGGCGTTCGATCTCGCGCCGGTTGATCAGGCCGGTCAGCGGGTCATGGCTGGCGTGGTGCTCGATCTCGCGCGCCAGTGCATGGTTCTGGCTGACGTCTTCGATGATCGCGAACACCGACAGGCCACCGCCGGCGCTGCGCACACCGGTGCCGCTCCAGCGGCCCCAGACCAGGCTGCCATCACGACGGCGGAAGCGCAGTTCGCTCGGCCGCAGCTGGCGGTCCCAATCGATGCGCCCCACCCCATCAATGACCAGCTCGCCGTCCATCAGCAGGTCAGCCAGCGACAGCTGCAGCAGCATGTCACGACGATGGTCGAGGATGTCGGCCATCGCCTGGTTGGCCTCGATCACCTTGCCTTCGGTATCGAGCTTGAGCATGCCGACGTTGGCCTGGTAGAACGCTGCGCGGAAGCGGCTCTCGTGTTCGGTCAGGTCCTTGCCGACGCGGCGCGCCAGGGCCACCGCCATCAGGCTGATCGCCAGCACCGACAGGCCCGCGACCATCAACGTGGCCAGCCTCACCAGCGTCGCCATCCGCAGCAGCGCCTGTGAGAACGCCTGGCTCTGCACCTTCATCCGCTGGTCCAGGTCGCGCAGCTGCTGCAGGTAGTGGTCACGCATGGCTGCCACTACGGGGCCACCCTCGTGCCGCCGCTGCAACTCATCGACCAGGCGCTGCAGCGCCATCAGGTCCCCGTCGGTCTGCCGCCATAACGCGGTCGCTTCGCGGAAGGCACCGATATCCCGCGCGTAGCGGAACGAAAACACCAGGCGCGGAATGTCGGCGTGCGCGTTGCCCCCCTGCAGGAAGCCCTGCCGGGCCTTCTCTTCGTCAGGCTCCGCCTGTTCCAGCGCCAACCGCGCCTGCAGATCGCCCAACGGCACCTGCAGGGCCTGGCGTGCATCGTCCAGGTCCTGGGCATCACCGCGCGCCAGGTAGCGACTGAGCGCGGCGGTCGCATCCTGCTGACCGCGCGACCAGTATCCCTGGCCGGCGATCCAGGCGGTGGAGGCCGCCTGCAGTTCCTGGATCAACGCCGACAGTGCGACCAGTCCGATCGCCATGCCGGTCAACAACGCAAAACGCAGTCCCAGCCCCCGGGTCATCGGCACCCGCCGGCTCTGTTGGTCCGTGCCACTCCTACCCATCCCGGATCCCCCCGAATGTGCTGCGGTGACAACCTCCTTTGGAACCGGGCCAGCCTATGACCGGCAATGTGTTGACCATGCGAAAAAGGGGACGGAGGGGATTAAGTCGTATTTGGCAGGCCATGCGCTTATGCCGAAAACGACTTAATCCCCTCCGTCCCCTTTTCCTGTGCGCCAGCCCGGGGGCTGGCGTTGTTCTTGACGGCTGCGGGTGCGGCTTAGAAGCTGCGCGGGCCGCGCGGCTTGAAGCCGTCACGACGTGGCGGGCGGCTGTCGCGGTCACCGCCGCGGTCGCCCCCATGGCCACCCGGACCACCACGACGCGGGCCACCCGGGCCGCCCGGACCACGCTTGTCGAAGCGCGGCTTGAACGGACGCGGGGCCGGATTGATCTCTTCACCGGCCGCCAGCGGACGCATCTGCAACTGCTGGCCGGACACCCACACCTTCTGCAGGTGCGACAGCACGTCCGGCGGCATCTGTGCCGGCAGGTCCAGCAGCGCGAAGTCGTCGTGGATGTCGATGCGGCCGATGAAGCGGCTTTCCAGGCCGGCTTCGTTGGCGATGGCGCCGACGATGTTGGCCGGCTTCACGCCGTGCTGGTGGCCCACCGAAATGCGGTAGGTCTCCATGCCCTGCTCCGGCGCACCACGCGGCGGAACCTCGCGGCGCGGACGCGGCTCGAAACCACCTTCGGCGTCGTCGCGACGCGGGCCACGCTCGAAGCGCGGCCCCCGCTCGTTGCGGTCGAAGCGATCGCCACGCTCCGGGCGGTCGCCACGGTCGAAGCGCTCGCGCGGCGCGCGCTCTTCACGCGGGGCACGCACCGGCGGCTGCAGCAGGAACGGGGTATCGCCCTGCAGCATCCTGGCCAGCGCGGCGGCGATCTCGATGGCCGGCACGTTCTGCTCGTTCTCGAAGCGCTCCAGCAGCTGGCGGTAGAAGTCCAGGCCGCCGGCGCCGAGCGTTTCGCTGATGCGCGAGGTGAACTTGTTGATGCGGGTGTCGTTGACCGCTTCCACGCTCGGCAGCTGCATCTCTTCGATCGGCTGGCGGGTGGCACGCTCGATCTGGCGCAGCATGCCCTTCTCGCGCGGGGTGGCGAACAGGATCGCCTCGCCGCTGCGGCCGGCACGGCCGGTACGGCCGATGCGATGCACGTAGCTCTCGGTGTCGTACGGGATGTCGTAGTTCAGCACGTGGCTGATGCGCTCCACGTCCAGGCCGCGGGCGGCCACGTCGGTGGCGACCAGGATGTCCAGCTTGCCTTCCTTCAGCATGGCAATGGTCCGCTCGCGCTGGGCCTGCTGCATGTCACCGTTGATGGCGGCAGCGGCCAGGCCACGCGCCTGCAGCTTGCTGGCCAGTTCTTCGGTGCCGGCCTTGGTGCGCGCGAAGATGATCATCGCGTCGAAAGGCTCGACTTCCAGGATGCGGGTCAGCGCGTCCAGCTTGTGCATGCCGCTCACCCACCAGTAGCGCTGGCGGATGTTGGCCGAGGTGGTGGTCTTGGCCGCGATGGTCACTTCCACCGGGTCCTGCAGGTAGGTCTGCGCGATGCGACGGATCTGCGGCGGCATGGTGGCCGAGAACAGCGCCACCTGGCGCTGCTCCGGCAGCTTCTTCAGCACCGCTTCGACATCGTCGATGAAGCCCATGCGCAGCATTTCATCGGCTTCGTCCAGCACCAGGGTCTTCAGCTCGGACAGGTCCAGGGTGCTGCGGTCCAGGTGATCGATCACGCGGCCGGGGGTACCGACCACGATATGCACGCCACGGCGCAGCGCCGACAGCTGCTGGCCGTAGGGCTGGCCGCCGTACACCGGCAGCACGCGGAAGCCCGGGATCTTCGACGAATAGGACTGGAACGCCTCGGCAACCTGGATGGCCAGTTCGCGGGTCGGCGCCAGGATCAGGGCCTGGGGCTTGATCTGCTGCAGGTCGATGTTGGACAGTACCGGCAGTGCGAACGCAGCGGTCTTGCCGGTACCGGTCTGGGCCTGGCCCAGCACGTCGCGGCCTTCCAGCATCGCCGGGATGGTAGCGGCCTGGATCGGCGACGGGGTTTCGTAGCCGATGGCGGTGACCGCCTGCATCACGGGCTCGGACAGGCCGAGCTGCGCGAACTGCAGCGGCGCTTGGGAATCTTGGGACATGGGGAACTCCGAAGGCACTGCCGTCTTCCTGGCAGTGCGATAAAAAGGGTGATGGTCCGCGCTTTGGGCGCCCTTCTTATCGCGTGCCCTGGCGCTGCTCGGTCGGAGGAGATTTCACTCGCTCAGAGCGGAATGATACCGCATTGATCCTGAACGAGGCGTACAGCTTTCCATGCGCGTGCCGTCATGCCCCGTGCTGGCGCACAATACGCGCCCTTCTTTCCGGCCCGGCCGCTGGCCCGCGCCGTCTTTCCAGGACCCCTCGCTCCATGCAGATTCTCGAATTCGACCTCGACGGTGACTACGTCGAACTCAAGCAGCTGTTGAAGCTGGCCGACCTGGTCACCAGCGGCGGCGAGGCCAAGATGGTCATCAGCGAGGGCCAGGTGCGGGTCGATGGTGAGGTCGAACTGCGCAAGGCCTGCAAGATCCGCGCAGGCCAGGTGGTCGAGTTCGCCGACAGCCAGATCCGCGTGCTGGCCGCTGGCTGATCCGAGGGTGTTCAGGCCACACGCTGGGTCAGGTGCGAGGCGATCAGCTGCCTGAACGGCGCCACGCCCTGCGCCAGGCGCAGGCCCGCGGCCCGCAGCAGGCGTGCCGGGCGACGATCGTCGGTGTACAGGCTGGCGATCGCGTTGGTGGCCTCGTACAGCGGCCGCGACGCCAACCGATGACCGCGCTGGTAGCTGGCCAGCATGCCGGCGGCGGCAATGTCGGCACCGCGCCGCTGCTGCGCGACGATGCCCTGTGCCAGCCGCTGTGCGCTGGCCAGTCCCAGATTGAAGCCGTGCGCGGTGACCGGGTGCATGCCCACCGCGGCATCGCCGATCAGCGCGGAACGCTCGCCGACGAAACGGTGCGCGTACACACCTACCAGCGGATACGCCTGCGGCGTGGCCACCGGCTGCATGCGGCCCAGCCGATGCTCAAAGCAGGCACTGATGGCATCGCCGAAGGCCACCTCGTCCATCGCCAGCAGTTCTTCGATCTGCCGCGGCGGCAGCGTGATCACCGCCGATGCCTGGCCCTCGTTGAGCGGCAGCAGCGCCATGGTGCGGCCGTAGCCGAACCACTCCCAGGCCGTGTGGTGATGGTCGCGCTCGACCTGCATGCGGCATACCAGCATCGACTTGCCGAAGTCGCGCATCTGCGCACCGACGCCGAGCATGCGGCGGGTGGCGGAGAAGCGGCTGTCAGCCGCGACCAGCAGTCGCGCGTGCAGTTGACTGCCGTCATCGAGTCTGACCACGTGGCCCTGCGCATCGGCCTGCACGCCCAGCACCTTGCGCCCATCGAACAGCTCCAGCGCATCCTGGCCCTGCACGGCATCCCAGGCGGCGCGGCGGATCAGGTGGTTGGGCACCAGCCAGCCCAGCGGCTGGCCATCAACCTGGCTGCTGGCGAAGGTCAACGCGAACGGCGAGCCGCCGTTCATCACCCTGGCATCGCGCAGCTCGGCGACTTCGGCCTGCGGCAGGCGCTGCCACAGCCCCAGTTGCTCCATGCTCTGCCGCGAGGCATGGGTCAGCGCGATCTCGCGGCCATCGAAGGCGGCTTCGGCCAGGGCCTGGCGCGGCTGCACTTCGACCAGCCCGACCTGCAGGCCACTGCCGGCCAGCGCACGCGCGAAGCACAGGCCCGCCGGTCCAGCGCCGACCACCACCACGTCCATCCTGCGCATGCGCGCCTCCTGCCGTTGATTCAGTCCGGGCCAGCATAGCGCCGCGCGCATGACTGGCCTTGATCTGGATCAGGCCCGGCTACAGCAGTGCGAACACCAGCGCCAGGATCGACAGCAGCGATACGAGCCAGACCAGGCTGCGCACGTAGGGCACGCCTGCGGCATACAGCGGCAGGTAGACCACACGCGCCCAGACGTAGGCCTGCGCAGCCAGCGCCGTGGTGTCGTTGCTGCGCCCGGCCACGACCACCGCGATGGCGGCAGCGGCGAAGAACGGGAACGTTTCCAGGAAGTTGGCCTGCGCACGCTGCAGGCGACCGGCCAGCGCGCTGAGCGGCTTTGCATCGCCATCGCGTGCCGAGGCATTCCACTTCATCCCGCGCTCGCGGGTGACCACGGTGGAGGTGGCGAAGATGTAGACAAAGCCCAGCAGCACCGACCAGGCCAGCATTGTCAGCTCAGTTGCCATCGTTCATCTCCTCAGGGTGCCGACGCGCGCAGGCTGTAACCGGCCAGGCGCCAGACCTGGTCTTCGTCGAAGCGGAACGAGACCAGCTCGCGCACCGGCTGTGCGCTGTTGGCGAAACGGGTCGGGAAGCTGACGTTGATGTACAACCCTTCCGGCACTGCGGCGCCGGGGCTGTACTTGACCCGGGTGATGGTCGGCTGGCCACGCCCGGCCAGCGCACCCAGGCGCGTGCGCTCGGCGGCCAACTGGCTGACGAAGGTGGCTTTCGGCACCGCACGGCGCGCGACGGCCGAAGCGCCATCCCACAATTCGCCGGCGCGGTTGGCATCGACCAGCTGCGCCGCCTTCAACGCAGCCGCGCCCATTTCCGCGTCCTGCTTCTGCACCTGGGCCTGCTGCGCAGCGGTCAACGCCGGGGCACCGGCAGTGGCGGGCTTCGCGGCCGCCGGCGATGCCGGGGCCGGGCGTGCCGGAGCCGGTGCAGGCGTGGCCGGCGCAGGTGCCTGCGCCAACGCAGTCAGGGGCAGCAGGGACAGCAGCAGGAGCACGCGCTTCATGGACACCGCCGGTTTTCTGGAGAGAACCGCAGTCTACGCCAGCGCGGTGACTATGCTGTCAGCGTGCCGGGGCGTCGCCCTCCACCGCTGCCGCATCAGCCTGCGCGGCGGGCGCGGCGGCGTTCACTGGCGCCTGTTCGGCCACCGGCGGGGGCTCCGGCGGCGCTGGTGGCAGCGTCGCCACATCGATCTCCGACAGCGGGCTTTCGTCGGGACAAACTGCGTCCGGGAAGCCGAAGCGCTGCTTCAACGCCTGGCCACAACTGTTGATCGACTCCATGTCGGCGCCTTCGCGCTTGCACTGCTGGTCGAAGGCGACCAGGAAGGCGTCCTTGCGCTGCACGAAATCGTCGCCGCAGGCACGCATCTGCTTGATCCGTTCCAGATCGTCCTGCACCGCATTGGTCCCATCCAGGCCGTACTGGCGCAGCTCGTCCGGAGTCAGCAGGCGCAGGCTGCGGTTGGGCACGGTCATCATCAGATCGGCCACACCCACCGCCACGCCATTGCGCTGCAGATAGTCCTTCACGTTGTCGTAGACCTCGTGCAGCTCGCGGTTGAGCTCGGCACGCGAGGTGGCCTTGGAACTGATGCGCATCATGCGGTGGATGCCGACCTTGCCCGACAGCAGGCGGTTGTCGCCGGCGGCCAGCACGAACACGCAGGCGCTGTGGCAGATCGAGCCTTCGCGCACCCAGATGGTCCAGCCCGATTCACCGATGCTGTCACCGGCGACGATCGCCGACTCCACCTGCCCGCCGCTGGAATCCAGGTCAAGGATGCGCTTGTGGATCTTCTGCTGGTCGGCCACCACCGCCAGACGCCACATCATCTCGGCGAAGCCCGGATTGATCTTGCCGGCGTAGCGCACGCGCATCAGGCCACGCTCGGCGCACGGAGCCAGGGCCTGGGTGATCTGCTCGCGCTGCAGGCCTTCCAGCTCGACACCGTCGCCAGCTTCGCCGGCGTACTCGGTGCTGCAACTGATCCAGGCGCGTCCATTCTCCAGCTGCGCCTGCGGCCACGGCCGGTCCTCCCGGCTGCGCGGCGGTGCCGGCGGCGGCGGTGCGTCAGCCGCATTGATCGACACCATGTTCTCGCCATCGCTGGACGGCGCCCGCGCGGCCTTGTCGGCGGCAGTCACATTGCCCGGATTCTCCAGCTGGCTACAGCCCGCCAGGGCCAGGCACAACAGGGGCAACCAGCGGAGTTTGGCGGACATCGGGCAACCGGTCTTCACGTGAGCAAGAGCCACAGTCTACCCGTCCAGGCCGCGCATTCAGTGCGTGGTGATGAACCCCTTCTGACCCTTGGGGAAAAAGCGTGTCGACCAAGGTCGACACCTACCTGAGCGGGATGCGCTTCCGACAGATCGCAGGAACCTGTCGAAGGCGGGGTGGGTCCAGTTGCGGGAGTGTCCGCGGCATGGATGCCGCGGCCAAGCCCCCAAGGACGGGTTTACGGCGTCTCCCGCAACCGGGCCCACCCCGCCTCCCCACAGAAAACCAGCTTCTGCCGTTGCCGTTGCCGTTGGCCGCCCCCGGCCCGCACTACCGCGGGTGCCGGGCGCAGCCCAGCCTGCCCCCCTTCAGCATCCATGTCCGAATGTGGCGAGTATCGCCGCCCGCGCGGGCCTAGACTGGCGCCATGGACTCCCCTCTCGCCCTCGACACCGCCGCCTGCGACCGCGCCCGCCTGGCCCGCGACGCACGCTTCGACGGCGTGTTCTTCACCGCCGTGCGCAGCACCGGCATCTATTGCCGCCCGGTGTGCCCGGCACCGCCGCCGAAGCCGCGCAACATCACCTACTTCCCCACCGCCGCGGCCGCCGCGGCCGCCGGGTACCGCCCCTGCCTGCGCTGCCGCCCGGAATTGGCACCGCAGGCCCAGCAGGCCCTGGCCGGACAGACCGTGCAGCGCGCACTGGCGCTGATCCACGGCGGCTTCCTGCAGGAGCAGCCGGTGGCCGATCTTGCAACGAAGCTCGGCCTCAGCGCGCGCCAACTGCAGCGCCTGTTCGTCGAACATCTCGGCGCAACGCCCGGGCAGATCCACGCAACCCATCGCCTGTTGCTGGCCAAACAGTTGCTGACCGAAACCACGCTGGCGGTGACCGACGTCGCGCTGGCTGCCGGCTACAACAGCCTGCGCCGCTTCAATACCGCGTTCCTGCAGGGCTGTGGGATGGCGCCGACCGCCCTGCGTCGCCAGCATCAACCGTTGGCTGCAGATGATGGCGGCCTGGTGCTGCGCCTGGGCTACCGTCCACCACTGGACTTCCCACGCATGCTGGCCTTCCTGCGCAAACGCAGCCTGCCCGGCATCGAACTGATCGGCGAAGACAGCTACCAGCGCGTGCTGGGCACGCCCGAACGCCCCACCCTGCTGCGCGTCACCGCCGACCCGAAGCGCCCGGAGCTGCGCCTGCAACTGGGCGCGGTGGATCCACGCCTGATCCCCGACATCGTGCGCCGCGTGCGTCGCGTGTTCGATCTGGATGCCGACCTGCAGCAGGTGCATGCCGCGCTGGGCGAAGAACCGCTGCTCGCGCGTGGCATCGCCGAGCGCCCCGGGCTGCGCGTGCCCGGCGGCTGGGATGGTTTCGAGGTGGGCATACGCGCGGTGCTCGGGCAGCAGGTCAGCGTGGCCGCGGCCACCACCTTCGCGCGGCGCCTGGTCGATGCCTACGGCGCGCACCTGCCGGGCATGCCATCGGAATTCGATCGCCAGTTCCCCGCGCCCGAGGTACTGGCCGAGGCACCATTGGAATCCATCGGCCTGCCGCGCAGCCGCGCCGCCACCGTGCGCGCCCTGGCCGCCGCCTGCGCCAGCGGCCGGCTCGACTTCGGGCCCGGCCAGGCCTTGGAGGAATTCGTTGCGCGCTGCGTTGCACTGCCCGGCATCGGCCCCTGGACCGCGCAGTACATCGCCCTGCGCGGGCTCGGCCAACCCGATGCCTTCCCGGCCGGCGACCTTGTGCTGCAGCAGGTTCTCGGCCACGCACGGGGCCAGCGCCTGAGTGAACGTGCGACCGAAGCGCGCTCGCAACCCTGGCGCCCGTGGCGCGCCTACGCGGTGCTGCACCTGTGGCACCTGTCCGGGACGTTCGTTGGAGAACCGACATGACCCTGTTGTTCGATCGTTTCGACAGCCCGATCGGCGTATTGACCATCGCCGGTGACGAGCGTGGTCTTGCGCACGTGCTGTTTCCGGAGAACCGTCACCCCGCACGCGGGCGCGACGGCTGGCATTACGCACCGGATGCACTGCCGGAGGCACGCGAACAGCTGCTGCAGTTCCTGCACGGTGAACGCAGCCGGTTCGACCTGCAGCTGGCACCACGCGGCACGCCGTTCCAGCTGCGCGTGTGGCAGGCGCTGGCGTTGATTCCGTTCGGCCAGACCTGGAGCTATCTGCAGTTGGCGCAGCACCTGGGCCAACCCAGCGCGACCCGCGCGGTGGGCGCGGCCAATGGCCGCAATCCATTGCCGATCATCCTGCCCTGCCACCGCGTGATCGGCAGCAACGGTGCACTGACCGGCTTCGGTGGCGGCCTGGAAACCAAGGCCGCGCTGCTGCGGCTGGAACAGCGCCAGGCCCCGCTGTTCGCCTGAGAGGGCCGGCCGGGCTGCGCCCGGCACCCGCAGAGGCAACGGCAAGGTCAAGAGCCAATACAGCTCCGATTTTCTACGCGTTGGGTGGGGCGGTATGGGTGGGCAGGACACGCCGTAAACCCATCCATGGGGGCTCGATGGCGCCATCCATGGCGCCAACGGTCCTGCCCACCCACACCGCCCCACCTTCGACAGATTCCCGCGGCGGTGGGTAGGTGTCGACCTTGGTCGACACGGTAGATCCACGCCATGCGTGGATGGAGGCATCTGGAATCTGTCCGGAGAAAAGCCCCCTTCTTATTGAAGGGCGCGCGCCGACAGGCGCGGGGACAAGGAAAAAATGCGCGGACACCGCGCGCGATAGCGCGCCGTGTCTTGGGCGCGTCATTGCGCCGGCTTATCATGCGCGGATGACTTCCGTACGCCTGACCTGTGCGCTGGCGCTGCTGCTGCCCCTGGCTGCCTGCACCACCGCGCCCGCGCCTTCCGCCTCCGTTCCCACTTCCGTCGCTGCGGCGGCACCACCGAAGCTGCTGCTGATCTCCATCGACGGCCTGCGCGCCGATGCGCTGGACCGCAGCCTGACCCCGAACCTGCAACGCCTGATCGATGGCGGCGTGCGCGCACGCTGGATGACCCCGTCCTATCCGTCGCTGACCTTCCCGAATCACTACACCCTCGTTACCGGCCTGCGCCCGGACCACCACGGCATCGTCAACAACAGCATGGACGATGAAGCACTGGGCCGGTTCGAGCTGAGCAATCGCGAAGCGGTTACCACCAGTGGCTGGTGGGGCGGCGAACCGATCTGGGTCGGCGCCGAGAATGCCGGCGTTCGGTCGGCCACCACATCATGGCCGGGCAGCGAATCGGAGATCCGTGGTGTACGCCCCAGCCAGTGGCGCATCTACGACGGCAAGGAACCGCTGGAACAGCGCGCTGGCATCGTGCTCGATTGGCTGTCACAGACCGACGCCGATGCACCCCGCCTGACCACGCTGTACATGGAACACGTGGACAAGGCAGGTCACAACTACGGCCCCGAGTCGAAGCAGTACGCCGACGCCATCGTGCGCGCCGACCAGATCGTCGGCCTTGTGCTCGATGGGCTGCAGCAGCGCGGCCTGGCCTCGACCACCAACGTGATCGTGGTCTCTGACCATGGCATGGCCAGTGTCCCCGCTGGCCAGGTGATCGCCACCGAATCGATGGTCGACCCGGCGATTGCGCGCAATGTCAGCCAGGGCCAGTCGGTCGGCTTCGCACCGGTGGTCGGCCATGAAGCCGCCGCCGAACGCGCTCTGCTCGGCCGCCACGCGCACTACGAATGCTGGAAGAAAGAAAAACTGCCGGCGCGCCTGCACTACGGCACCCATCCGCGCATTCCCGCCATTGTCTGCATGATGGATGAAGGCTGGGATGCCCTGCATCAGGAAAAGATCGCCAAGCGCGAACAGCAGGACCGCGGCTCGCACGGCTACGACAACGCGCTGCCGTCCATGCGCGCGGTGTTCGTGGCCAGTGGCCCGTCGTTCCGCCAGGGCCTGGTGATCGATGGCTTCGACAATGTCGATGTCTATCCACTGCTGGCACACCTTCTGCAGGTACCAGCCGCGCCGAACGACGGCAACCCGGAAACGCTGAAGAAGACCCTGCGCTGATCCGGTTGTAGAGCCGAGCCCACGCTCGGCTGCATTGCGCCAGCCGGGCATGGGCTCGGCTCTGCAAAATCATGCATAAAAAAACGCGGCGCCAGGCGCCGCGTTCTTCCTTGGACCAGTCGCGCGGCCGGATCAGGCCTTGGCGACGGCCTTCTTCGCCACGGCCTTCTTCGCCGGAGCCTTGGCCACGGTCTTCTTGGCAACCGGGGCGGCGGCGCCTACGGCGACCTTGCTCGCGGTATGCGAACGGGCGTTGCCGTAGCTGGCGTTGTAGCGCTTGCCCTTGGCGGTCTTGCGGTCACCCTTACCCATGTCTTCAACTCCTCAAGTGTGAAATCTGGTTACCCCGTACTGACACGGGTTCGGCGGGGCCGCCTTGCTGGGCGCCCCCGCGCACGATCGAAAATCCTATCATGGAGCGCCTAGTGCGCGCAGCTGGCGTCGTGTACGTGGCCGTGGTTCAGGCGCAGGTTGACCAGATGGGCAACGCCCACCAGCAGGCCACCGATGGTCATCACCACCGCATGCGGCACGGCGTTGTGATGCAGCGGCTCGTACAGCACGCCAGCCCACAGCGCGACCAGGCCGGGGATCAGGAAGCCCAGCGCACGCAGCGCGCCATGGCGGCGGTAACCCCAGACCAGGCTGAACAGCCCAAGCAGGGTCACGAACAGCACCAGCGCCTGTTCAACGCCGTCGCTCAGCCAGAACGACAGGCCCAGCGAGGGCGCTGCCGCCAGCAGCACCGGGATGACTGCGCAATGCACCGCGCAAAGCATCGAACCGGTGGCACCGAAACGGTCGAGCAGGTGGCGCAGGCGTGAGGACAAGGACATGACTTCCAGCAGGGTCGGCGAATCGTTATGGAATAATATAACATCCCTTCCCGACCCGCACGCTTTCCCTCCCCCTGTCCCATCGACGGGATTCGTGCGCCCCGCGATTGATACAGTGTAACAAAGGACCCATCCATGCCCGCCCACACCGCACGGCTCAAGCCGCATTCCCTGGCCCTGGCCCTCGCCGCCCTGCTGCCGTCCGTCGCCTTCGCAGCCGGTCAGGACACCGCCCATCGTGACCGCCACCTGACCGAGCTGTCCTCGGTGCAGGTCACCGCGTCGCCGCTGCAGGGCGATGCCGAATCCCTTGCGCGCCCGGTGGAGGTGCTGGCCGGTGAGCGCCTGGACGAACAGAAGGCCGGCACCCTCGGCGATACCGTGGCCAAGCTGCCCGGCGTGCAGAGCACCTTCTTCGGGCCCGGTGTCGGGCGCCCGATCATCCGTGGCCAGGAAGGCCCACGCGTTGCGGTGCTGTCCAACGGCATGGGCAACATGGATGCATCCACCGTCAGTGCGGACCATGCCACCAGCATCGAGCCGTTCCTGGCTGACCAGATCGAAGTGCTGAAGGGGCCGGCCACGCTGCTGTTCGGCAGCGGTGCCATCGGTGGTGCAGTCAATGTGGTCGACGGCCGCATCGCGCGCGAGCTGCCCGAGCGCCCGCTCAGCGGCCGCGCCGAGCTGCGTGGCAATTCGGTGAACAACGAGCGCAGCGGCATGTTCCGCCTCGATGGCGTCAGCGGCAATGTCGTGCTTCATGTGGACGGCCTGGTGCGCAATGGCGACGACTACCGCATTCCCGGCTATGCGGTGATCGACAGCCTGGAAGACCACCACGACGACCACGACCACGATCACGCGGGCGAGGAAGGCGAAGAGCCGCGTCGCGGCCGCCTCGACAACAGCTCCATCCGCACCCGCGCCGGCGGCGTCGGCGCCACCTGGCTGGGCGAAGGCGGCTACTTCGGCGTGTCGGCCAGCACCTACCGCACCAACTACGGCATTCCCAACGGCGCACACGTGCACGCCGACGGCGACGATCACGGCCATGACCACGGCCACGACCACGGCGATGAAGAGGAAGGCGGCGACGAGCATGACGTGCGCATCGACATGGTGCAGAACCGCTTCGAGACCAAGGCCGGCATCTACAACCCGGTCTCGTTCCTGAAGAACATCAACGCACGCGTGGCCTACACCGACTACGAGCACGTGGAGCTGGAGGCCGGCACGCCCTCCACCCGCTTCACCAACCGTGGCATCGAGGCGCGCCTGGAAGCGGTGCAGCAGCAGATCGGTGGGTGGGACGGCGCCTTCGGCCTGCAGTTCGGCAACAGTGATTTCGGCGCCAAGGGTGAAGAAGCGTTCGTACCGGATACCGGTACGAAGAACATCGGCCTGTTTGTACTGCAGGAAAAGCAGTTCGGCCCGTTCAAGCTGGAACTGGGCGGCCGCCACGACCAGGTCAAGCTGGACCCGACCGGTGACTATCGCCGCCGTACGTTCGGTGCCACCAACCTGTCTGCCGCCGGTATCTGGAAGCTCAACGACGCCGTCGACCTGCGCATCGGCGTGGACAGCTCCGAGCGTGCACCGACCAACGAAGAGCTGTATGCCGCCGGCGCACACATCGCCACCCGCTCGCTGGAAATCGGCGACGCCAACCTGAAGACCGAGCGCGGCCAGCGCGTGGAACTGGGCATCCACACCCACAGCGAGCGCCTGGACTTCTCCGCGTCGGTCTACCAGACCAGGTTCAAGGACTTCATCTACCTGGCCGACACCGGCGTTACCGAGGGCCTGCCAGTTCGTGCGTGGACCCAGCAGGACGCGGTATTCCGCGGTGCCGAGGCCGAGGCCCTGGTGCACCTGTTCGAGGGCGGCGCCGGTGACTGGGACCTGCGCCTGTTCGGTGACTACGTGAAAGCCAAGCTGGATGGCAGCGGCAGCCGCAACCTCGACATTGCCGTTCCGCATGGCGACCACAACCACAACTACAGCGTGGAACTTGCCAACACCGGCTACCTGCCGCGCATCGCCCCGGCCCGCGTCGGTGCCGACCTGCGCTGGTCGAAGGACGGCTGGCGCGCCTCGGTCGGTGCGGTGCGTTACAGCCGCCAGAAGGACGTCGCGCAGAACGAGGAGCCGAGCAACGGCTACACCCTGGTCGACGCGCACCTGGCCTATCGTTGGGACCGCAACGCCAGCAACAGCTACGAGGTGTTCCTGGATGGCAGCAACCTGACCAACCGCGAAGTGCGTCCGCATACCTCGCTGCTGCGCGACTACTCGCCGCTGCCGGGCCGTGGTGTCGCGTTCGGCATCCGCGCGTTCTTCTGATCGGCTTACGCCGTCGGAACATTACCCGAGGGGGCCGAAAGGCCCCCTCTTTTTGTCGTATATGGCATGAACTGGTGAAAGCGGCGCACTACCAATGCGTCACCATCTACTACGCGGCTAGACTCAGCCCGGTATCAATCCAATAGAAAAACTGAGCGGAAACACTTGCATGACCATGAGTCTCGATGCCGAACTGAAAGAACGCATCCTTGCAATCGCCAAATGCGGGAGAACCGCTTGGCTGGCCGGTGACATCGCGGAGGCAGAGCATCGCTTCCTTGAAAGCTGGGACATGATTCCAGAGCCCAAGTCATCCTATGACCACGCCCAGAGTTCATCGTATGGAATAGCAGTTTTCTATCGCGATACCGCCCAGTTTGAGAAGGCCAGAGCGTGGGCGATGGTCGCCAGAGAAATTTATGGACAAGGAGAAGCCTCAAGCGAGTACATGGACGAGCTCCTTGCAACGATTGAGTTCGAATCGGGAAACCTTGATGCAGCCTACGCGCTGTTCGAACCGCAGCACCGCAAGTACGGCAGACGTGCCTTTGAGGGCCATGAGAAGGGGTTCATTGATTTCATCAAGAGCAGGAAGAAGGCCAGATGAGCGGATCAGCCACCGGCTAGCCGCATCCGTTCCGGCTCCAAGCCTTTTCATCCACGCATGGCGTGGATCTACAGCAACTCCAGCGGTGGGCCTTCGGGCCCCGTTTTCGTTCAGATTTTCACCATCACGCATCCGTCACAAAGATGTGCGTACCACAACAAGCGGACAATCCCGTCACTCAATGTCTCGCCAAACGGACACCTTTGTCCGAAAATAACTCCATGACCGCCCAACGTGCCGATGCTGCTGCCCGCCGTGCCCTCATCCTCGACGCCGCCGATCATGTCTTCGGCCAACATGGCGTCACCGCCCCGCTGGATCTGGTGGTCGAACGCGCCCAGGTGGGCCGCGCCACCCTGTACCGCAACTTCCCCGACCGCACCGCGCTGATCCAGGCGCTGCTGCAGCGTACGGTCGACCGCATCCGGCGCCAGGTCGAACAGCTCGGCGACCGCGACGACGCCCTGTTCGAGGTGTTCGAGGGCATGGCCCAGCGCATCATCGATTCGCCGGCGCTGGCCGATTACTGGCGTGCGGTCGATTCGGACGTGCCGGCCATGCGCGCGGCGCGCGAGACCGTGCGCGACCTGCTGGAGGAGCCGATCGCCCGCGCCAAGGCCGCCGGGCTGTGCCGTGCCGATCTGGAGAAGACGGATATTTCACTGATCTCGGGCATGCTGGGCGCAGCCCTGCGCGGCAAGACCCGCGACGAGCGCGCCCACCTGGCCGGGCGTGCCCTGCAGCTGCTGCGCGGGGGTCTTCAGGGAGCAACCAGCGAGGCCCGCTGATGGTCCAGCCGTATCTGAAGCCGGTTCCGGATTGGGAGGAGCACGAGAAGCCGACCATGCCCGGCTCGGCGTCGATGCCCTGGCACCCACCGTACCGGCGTGTGGCTTATGCGCTGGTATCGCTGCTGGTGGCGATCACCGGCGGGCTGGGCAATGCGCTGGTCACTGCCAACCTGCCGTTCCTGCAGGGCCAGCTGGCGCTGACCCCGACCCAGGGCAGCTGGCTGGTGGCGGCCTATGCAATGGTCAATGTCACCGCCAACCTGCTGGCCTTCAAATTCCGCCAGCAGTACGGCATCCGCCTGTTCGCCGAAATCGGGCTGGGCCTGTACGCGGCGCTGGCGGTGCTGCACCTGTTCGTCGGCAGCTTCGAGACCACGATGCTGACCCGTGCCGCCAGCGGCTTCGCCGGCGCGGCCTGTTCGACCTTGGGCACGCTGTACATGCTGCAGGCCCTGCCCCGCCGCTTTACCGGCAACCTGCTGGTGGTCGGCGTCGGCCTTTCGCAGCTGGCGGTGCCGATCGCCTGGATCGTTTCACCAGGCTTGGTGGATACCGGCCAGTGGCACCAGCTGTATTCGTTCGAGGCCGGCCTTGCGTTGTGCGCATTCGCCGCCGTAGTGGTGTTGAAGCTGCCGCCCGGCATCCAGGTGAAGGCCTTCGAGCCGCTGGATTTCCTTACCTTCGCGTTGCTGGCGCCGGCGGTTGCGCTGCTGGTGATCGTACTGGCGCAGGGCTACACCCGTTGGTGGCTCAACACGCCGTGGCTGGGCTGGGCGCTGATCGCCTCGATCGTGCTGTCCACCACCGCCTTCATCATCGAACACTACCGGCGCAATCCGCTGCTGCAGACACGCTGGCTGGCCAGCCTGCCCGTACTGCATTTCATCGTCGGCGCGTTCCTGATCCGCTTCCTGACCACCGAGCAGTCCTACGGCGTGGTCAACCTGATGCGCACGCTCGGCATGGGCCCTGATCAGTTGCGGCCGCTGTTCGTGGTGATTCTTGCCGGCGTGATCACCGGTATCGCCGGCACTGCACTGACTTTCGGGCCCAAACGGCTGATCCCGCAGCTGCTGATGGCGATCCTGCTGCTGGGCGCTGCCGCCTTCTTCGACCAGCACCGCACCAGCCTGGATCGGCCGCACGACTTCTACGCCAGCCAGTTCCTGGCCTCGGTCGGTGCCGGCATGTTCATGGGCCCGCTGATCATGCTCGGCATTTCCGCTGCGTTGAAACAGGGTGTGGACCACATGATCACCTTCCTGGTGACGCTGTCGATCACGCAGACGCTGGGCGGCCTGGCAGGTTCGGCGGTGCTGGGGACCTTCCAGCTGCATCGCGAGCAGTTGTACTCCAGCGCGTTGACCAGCCAGCTCGATCCCGCCGATCCGGTGGTGGCGCAGCGCCTGCGCATCCAACAGCAGCTGTATGCCGCCCAGATCACCGACCCGGTGCTGCGCAGCGCGCAGGGCAGCGCGCAGCTGGCGCAGACCACTCGCCGCGAAGCCAACGTGCGCGGCTTCAATGATGTGTTCACGCTGAGCGGCTGGCTGGCGATCGGCTTCCTGTGCTGGTTGCTGCTGCTGTCGCTGCGCACCGCCGTGCTCAAGCAATGGCGCAAGCGCCACCCCGCCCTTTCCACTGCGGCCACGCCAGCCGCGCCCCGCTGAGTTCTCGACCATGCCCCCCGTCCCGCCCCGATCCGACGACGCCGACAACGTGACCCCACCGCCGCCGACCGACGCGGCGCCTGCGCCCACGCCCGTTGAACCGGCGGTCGCGCCGAAGTACCTCAAGCCCAGCGCGCGCAGCGTGGTAGTGATGGTGGTGGTCGCCCTGCTGGGCATCGCGCTGATCCTGCGCGCCTGGCACCTGTGGCCGTTCACCAGCAGCGTGATGGTGACCGACAACGCCTATGTGCGCGGACAGATCACGGTGATGGCGCCGCAGGTGAATGGCTATGTGACTGAAGTGCTGGTGAAGGATTTCCAGCACGTAAGTCACGGCGAGCCGCTGCTGCGCATCGATGACCGCATCTATGCCCAACGCGTCGCCCAGGCGCAAGCGACGCTGGACAGTGCGCGCGCGGCGCTGGCCAACTCCGACCAGTCGCAGGCGCAGAACCGTGCGCAGATCGCCTCGGCGCGCGCCACGCTCTCGGCTGGCCAGGCCGAACTGCAGCGCGCGCGCAACGAGCTGAAGCGCTACGAGGAACTGGCCGCGCAGCAGTTGGTGTCGATCAATGACCGCGACAAGTTCCGCACCAGCCAAGCCTCGGCGCAGGCCAGCGTGCAGCAGTCGCAGGCGCAGATCCGAATCGCCGAGGAAACACTGGTGTCGACCCAGGTCGCGCGCAAGAGCCTGGAGGCCCAGGTGGAAAGCGCACAGGCGCAGCTGGAACTGGCCCGCATCGACCTGGCCAATACGGTGATCCACGCACCGCGCGACGGCCAGATCAGTGAAGCCAGCGTGCGCGTGGGCCAGTATGTCGCCGCCGGTTCGCAGCTGCTGTTCCTGGTACCTGACACACTGTGGGTGGTGGCCAACTACAAGGAAGGCCAGACCTGGGGAATGGCGATCGGCCAGCCGGCCACGTTCTCGGTGGACGCGTTCCAGGGCCAGGTGCTGCGCGGCCGCGTGCAGGAGATCGCGCCCGCCACCGGATCGGAGTTCAGCGTGTTGCGCCCGGACAATGCCAGCGGCAACTTCACCAAGGTGGTGCAGCGGCTGCCGGTGCGGATATCGATCGATGAAGGCCAGAAGCTGGCCGCGCAGCTGCGGCCCGGCATGTCGGTGATCGTGCGGGTGGATACCGCAGGCAAGCCGAAGGACTAGCCCTTGTCATGAAACGGGGTCAGATGCCTTTGCCAATGGCAAAGGGATCTGACCCCACTCAGGATGCCGGCCAGCGGCCGGCACTACCATTGCGTTACCCCGCGCAGCGCGCGCAGAGACCGTGCACTTCCAGGGTCTGTGCCTGCGGCTGGAAGCCCAGTTCCTTGGCCCGCTTCTCCAGCTGGCTGACGATCTCGCGGTCTTCCAGCTCCACTGCGCTGTGGCAGCTGTTGCAGATCAGGAACGGCACCGAATGCGCAGCGCTGCTTGGATGATGGCAGGCCACAAAGGCATTCACCGACTCCAGCTTGTGCACGAAGCCATTGGCCATCAGGAAGTCCAGCGCGCGGTACACGGTGGGCGGGGCATCAGCGCCCACGCCCTTGCCGTTGCGCACCCATTCCAGCAGCTCGTAGGCCTTGACCGGCTTGCCGGCCTCGGCGATCAGCTTCAGCACGTTGGCGCGGATCGGGGTCAGGCGCAGCCCGCGTTCGCGCGAGACACGCTCGACCACCGCCACGAAATCCGATGCGTCGTGGACGTGGTGGTGCGGGGCGGTACAGGCAGTGGCGGTCTTGGCGGGCATGCGTGTTCTCCGGTTCGGGCCTGGCAAGGATGCCTCAGGCCGTTGCTACCTTGGTGATGGCCACATCAATGCGTTTCAAGGCCTGCTCGCGGCCGGCCAGGTACACGGTATGGGAAATGTCAGGGCTGACCTGGGTGCCGGTGATGGCCACGCGCAGCGGCTGGGCGACCTTGCCCATGCCGATCTCCAGCGCTGCGGCCGCGTCATGCAGGGCGACGCCCACCGACTCGGCGGTCCATTCCGGCAGCGCGGCCAGCAGCTCGCGGGCCTTGCCCAGCGCCACCTCGGCACCGGCCTTGAAGTGCTTGGCCACCGCCGCTTCATCGTACTCGGTCAGCGGCTGGTACCAGACCACGGCCTTCTCGGCCATTTCCTTCAGGGTCTGCACGCGTTCACGCAGGGCGATCACCACATCCTCCGGAGCCGGGCCGGCGGCCACGTCCAGCCCCAGCTTCTGCAGCTGGTAGACCAGGTGCGGCACGATCGCGGCCACGTCCTCGGTCTTCAGGAAGTGCTGGTTGACCCAGCCCAGCTTGGCCATGTCCAGGCGCGAGGCCTTGGAATTGCAATCCTTCACGTCGAACAGGTCGATCAGTTCCTGGCGGCTGAACAGCTCCTGGTCACCATGCGACCAGCCCAGGCGGGCCAGGTAGCTCAGCAGCGCATCGGGCAGGTAGCCGGCGTCCTTGTACTGCATCACGTCAGCCGCACCGGTGCGCTTGGACAGCTTGGCGCCCTGCTCGTCCAGGATCATCGGCATGTGGCCGAACCTGGGCACCGGCGCGCCGATGCCTTCATACAGGTTGATCTGGCGCGGGGTGTTGTTGATGTGGTCGTCGCCGCGGATGACCTCGGTGATGCCCATGTCCCAGTCGTCCACCACCACCGCGAAGTTGTAGGTGGGGTAGCCGTCCGGGCGGAAGATGACCATGTCATCCAGCTCGCTGTTGGCGATCTCGATGCGGCCCTTGATCAGGTCATCGAACACCACCGTGCCTTCCAGCGGGTTCTTGAAGCGGATGACGCGGTTCGGGTCGTCCCGGTAGGGCAGGCCCAGATCGCGCGCAGCGCCGTTGTAGCGCGGCTTTTCCTGCCTGGCCATGGCGGCCTCGCGCATGGCATCCAGCTCCTCGCGGGTCTCGTAGGCGTAGTACGCCTTGCCCTCGGCGATCAGCTGCTCGGCCACTTCCTGGTAACGGGCGACGCGGTCGGTCTGGTAGATCGGGCCTTCGTCGTAGTCCAGGCCCAGCCACTCCATCGCCTCCAGGATGGCGTCGATTGCGCCCTGGGTGCTGCGTTCGCGGTCGGTGTCCTCGATGCGCAGCACGAACTCACCGCCGCGGTGACGGGCCTCCAGCCAGCAGTACAGCGCGGTGCGGGCACCACCGATGTGCAGGTAGCCAGTGGGACTGGGGGCGAAGCGGGTGCGGCAGGTCATGGACGGCTCGAGGAACGGGAATCCCCCGATTTTACCAGCCCACCGCCCCCGACGGAAAAAGGGGACGGAGGGGATTAAGTCGCGATTGCCCAGCCCTGGGGTGCTGCAACCGGGAAGCGGAGGGGAGATGCGACTTAATCCCCTCCGTCCCCTTTTACGGTTCTGCCTTTCGCGGGAAGGACGGCTCGCGCATTGCGGCGTTGTAGGCGAACGAAGCGACGATGGCCGCGGCCTGCTTCAGGTCTTCCGGTTCGGCGTGGTCCCAGGTGTCCAGGTGGCTGTGGTGGACGTTGGTGAAGTAGTCCAGCCGGTCCTGGATGAACTGGAAGCCCGGCAGGCCGATGCGATCGAAGCTGATGTGGTCGGTACTGCCGGTGTTGCGGGTGGCCACGGTGGTGGCGCCCACGTCATGGAACGGCGCCAGCCAGGCTTCGAAGATCGGCATCGCCGCCAGGTTTTCCTGCGCGTAGATGCCACGGAAGCGGCCCGAGCCGTTGTCCATGTTGAAGTAAACCTGGAACTTGCTGTAATCGCGGGTCTTCTGCAGTGCACCGGTCGGCTCGCGCAGCGACGCCGGCAGCGCCTTCTGCGCCGCGTCAGTGGGTTCGGGGAAGCGACCGAAATGCTTGGCGACGTAGGCCTGCGAGCCGATCAGGCCCTGCTCCTCGCCGCTCCACAGCGCCACGCGGATGGTGCGCTTGGGCTTGGCGCCGGTGGCCTTGAGGATGCGCATCGCCTCCATCATCACCGCCACGCCGGCCGCGTTGTCGGCCGCACCGGTGCCGCTGTGCCACGAATCCAGGTGCGCACCGATCATCACCACTTCATCGGGCTTGCTGCTGCCGCGGATCTCGGCCAGCGTGTTGTAGCCGGGCTGGTCGGCCTCGTCGGTGAAGCGCGCCGCTACATCCACGCGCAGGCGCACCGTCTGCTTGGCCTGAAGCGCGCGCACCAGCGGATTGAAGTGTTCGCTGATCATCGCCAGTTCCGGGATGCCCACCGGCTCACCGGCCTTGCGCGAACCGCCGCCGGCAACGCGGATGATGCCGTTGTCCCAGCTGCTGATGCTGATCGAGGCCAGCGCGCCCTCTTCGACGAAAAACGCATTGACCTTGGCCGCCAGCTGCTGGCGTTCCTGGTACTCCTTGACCCGCTTGGCGCGCTCGGCGGTAGCGTCCTTGTCCTTGGGCAGGGTGAACTCCTGCAGGCCCTCGAGCGAGGTCGCGTCGTGGCGGTGCGAATCGGGCTCGGTGCCCCGCTTGTATTCGCGTGCCTCGCCCAGCAGGAGGATCTTGCCGCGCAGCTTGCCGCGGTACTTCTCGATGTCTTCGGGCTTCTTGATGTCGACCTGCACCAGCTCGCCTTCGACCGGGCCCTTCGTACCGCGGGTCCAGGCTTTGGGCAGCGCATGCAGCGGCTGCACGCGGTCACCCAGCATTTCCACGCTCGCCGAGGTGAATTCCCAGCCACGGCCGAAATCATCGAAGGCTTCGTCGTGGACGTTGTCCAGCTTCCATTCGTTGAACTTGCCGCGGGTCCACGCATTGGCGCGGCCCATCGCCGGCGAATTGCTCAGGCGCGGGCCGATGCGCTCGGTGAGATAGCTGAAGGTGTCCATCACCTGCGAACGGTGGAATGCCTCCTGGCGGATGCGGCTGACCATGTCCAGGTCCACCGTTTCGCGCTGCTGCGCCGCTGCATTGCCACCCATCGCCAGCGCTACGGCCAGCACGCCCCACTTCAACACATCGCACCCCTGCCCTTCGGCTCGATCATCAACCCATCGAGTCTAGCCAGCCGGGGCGCGGCGATACCGTCCCATCGGTCATGGGCGGCGCGGAAGCGTGCGAACCGAGGTTCGCACCCACAGGAGAGTGGTTGGTTCGCACCCACAGCAGAGTCTTGGTTCGTACCCGCAAAAGCCGAATCACCCGCTCCATCCCAACCACAACTGCGCCCGCTCCGGCAGCAACAGCAACCAGTGCCGCCGGTCGACGCTGCTGCAGCCGTACACCGCCGCGTGTGCCGGCCAGTCATCCGGAAGGCCGCCGATGCCGATCTCGGCCAATGCCTCCGCGCCGGCCTTCCATGGCCGATAGCGCGGCACCCGCCCGGCCACCGCGCCGCGTCCCTGCCGCGCACCCTGCAGCCAACGCAATCCCTGCCCCTGCAATCCTTCGCAGGTCACCGCCGCCAGCTGGAAGCGGACCAGACCGGGGGCGATCCGCGCCCCCGGCAGGGCCGCCAGCACGCCATGTGCCTGCAGCAGCGCATCCACTTCCAGCAGGGCCGGAATGCCCTGCCGTGCCCGTTGCCGCAATCCCTGGCGCCAGCCCATGGCGTGCTCCTTACTTCAGGTCCGCGCCGAGCGCGTACCAGTCGACCCGGCGGGTCACCCACATCGCAAGCGCCAGGATCACGAACAGCAGCAGCGACCCCATCAGCAGTGCGTTGTTCTCCGACACCAGCAGGCCATACAGCGCGCCGTACAGCACGGTCAGCAGGGCCGCGAAGCCGAGGCCGCGCCTCCAATGGCCCAGCACGTTGGCCAGATACACCGCCTGCAGGCCGATACAGGCCACCGCCGAAACCAGGTAGGCCTTCCAGAACGCGATGTGCTCGGACAGGCTGATCAGCAGCAGGAAGAAGATCGCCAGCGCCAGGCCGACCATGAGGTACTGCAGCGGGTGGATGCGCAGCGACTTGATCAGCTCGAACAGGATGAATCCGACGAAGGTCAGCAGCACGAACAGCACCCCGTACTTGGACGCACGGTCGGCCTGGGTGTAGGTATCGACCGGATCGACCAGCGACACCGTCACCGCCTGCGAGTCGACCGAACCTTCATTGCGCAGCTGCCGCTGTGCGTCGGAGGCCAGCGATGACACCGCCCAGCGCGCGTCGAATCCCTGTGCATCAACGCGCCGCTCGTTGGGCAGGAACGCACCGCTGAACGACGGATGCGGCCAGCTCGAACGCAGCGCGATGTGGGTGTCATCGCCCACCGGCACCACCGACAGCATGCGGCTGCCATCCAGGCGCAGCTCCAGTTCAACGGTGCTGGCCGCCAGCGTGCCGCCCTGATCCGCAGCGAAACCGGCCACCGGCGCATGCAGGCCACGGCCAACTTCGCTGGCCACGCCGACGCCCGGCAGCAGGCGCAGCTGCTTGCCATCCACGCGCAGGTTCGGTGTACCGACCAGGCCGCGCACATCGGAAACGCCCACCGCCACATACGGCTGGCCATACGTGCGCCCTGCCTTCACGGGATAGTCGTCAGCGGCGAAGCTCGCCTTCATCTGGCCGTTCCAGCTGTACACCGGCACCTTGAACAGGCCGACTTCGCGCTGGCTCGGCAGCATCTCACCGCCCACCTCCAGCGACGCCGGCATCTGCAGCCAGTGCCCCTCGGTGACCTGCACCTCGGTCTTCTTGACGCCCAGCGGGTCAACCAGTTCAACCTGCTTGCGTTCCACCCACGGCACCACCCGCACCGGGCCAACCAGCTGCTGCGTGCCGGCACGGCTGTCGGCCACCCGCGCAAAGGCCTCGTCGCGGTACTGGCTGCGCTCGGTGATCACCCCGCGGATCATCATCAGCGGCACCAGCAACAACAGGATCAGCCCGCCGACAATGGCGAACCGCAGCAGCATCTTCAGGGATTTCATGGTCCATCCTCGTTGGAGAGGGCTGCAGGATGGACCGCTGCGGTGAGCAGGGTTTGTGGCGAATTTGAAGCGAGTGTGAAGTCAGCGGCGCGGGCGCTGGCCCGCTGCACCCAACGGCAGCCACAGGCTGGCCACCGTGCCACCGCCATCGCGGGCGTCGAGGCTGGCGCGTCCGTCATGCAGGCGAGCCACTTCCTGCACGAACGGCAGGCCCAGGCCGGAACTGCGCCGGCCGCTGCCGGGGCGGGCCAGCGAATAGAAGCGTTCGAACACCCGTTCGCGCGCGTAGTCGGGAATGCCGGCGCCGCGATCCGCTACCTGCAGGCGCACGCCCTGCCCGTCCACCTCGGCCTGCAGCGCGATGTCCGCGCCGGGCGGTGAGAAGGCAATGGCGTTGTCGATCAGGTTGTGCAACGCCTGCCGCAGCAGATAGGCATCACCCTGCACGCGCATGTCGGGCACGCTGCCGATGCGAACCTGCACGCCGGCCGCCTGCGCACGCACCTGCGCCGCCGCCGCCGCATCGGCCAGCAAGGTTGGCAGCGCGATCGGATCGCGGGTCTGCAGCCAGCCGTGCTGTTCCACTTCGGCCAGCGCCAGCAGCTTGTCGATCGTCTCGGTCAGCCGCTCCTGCTGATCGACGATGCTGCGTGCGAAATGCACGCGGTCGGCCTCCGGCAGCGGCTCCTGCAGCAGCTCGGCGGCACCGCGGATCGCCGCCAACGGGCTTTTCATTTCATGCGTCAGCGACTGCACGTACTGCTCGACGTAGGCCTTGCCCTCCAGCTTGCGGCGCATTGTTTCCAGTGCCTGGCCCAGGTCGCCGATCTCGTCGCGGCGCCGCCGCGGCGGTGGCACCGGTTCGCCGGCGCTGACCGCCCGTGCATAGCGGCTGAGCTGGCCAAGGCCCGTCGTGAGCCACATCGTCACCAGCACGCCGACCAGCGCCGACAATCCGATCAGCCAGGCGCCGCGCTCGATGATGGCGCGCTGGCTGGCCGCAATGAACGGATCGATGCTGCGATTGGGCTGGGCCAGGCTGAGCACGCCGATCAGGGTGCGGCCATCGGCCGGGTCGTATACCGGCGCCGCCACATGCATCACCGTATCGCCTTCTTCGCCTGGCACTTCCGGGCTGGAGCGGGCGCCGTACTCGCCACGCAGGGTGCGGTAGACATCGTTCCAGCGCGAATTGTCACGCCCCAGGTCGCGGCCCAGCGAGTCGTAGATGACGATGCCCTTGGCATCGGTGATGGTCACCCGGTAGTCCAGTGAGCGCTTGGGAAAGCGCCAGACCATCGCTTTCAGGTCACGCTGCCGCGCCTTGGCGAGGTTGCGGGTGAAGCTGCCGCTGCGGATGGTGCCGTCCTTGACATCGGCCGCCGCCATCTCGGCCAGCACGTTGGCGGCATCGACCAGGGTCGATTCCATCGCCTGGCGCACACCCGGCTTCACTTCGTTGACGAACACGCGCATCACGAAGAACGCGGCGATGCCGGTGATCAGGAAGAAGCCGAGGAACAGCTTCAGGACCAGGCGCATCGGCTAGACCTCCAGCGCGTAGCCGAGGCCACGGTGGGTGCGGATCGGGTCGTCGCTGGCACCGGCTGCGCGCAGCTTGGCGCGCAACGTCTTTACATGGGTGTCGACGGTACGGTCGGCACTATCGGCGCTGCTGTCCCAGCCGCGATCCATCAACTGGGCACGACTGAGGATGGCACCCGGCCGCTGCAGCAACGCTTCCAGCAACGCGTACTCGTAGCGGGTCAGGTCCAGCGCGTGGCCGCGGAAGCGGATGCGCCGGCCTTCACGGTCGATGGCGAAGGCACCATGTTCCTGCCAGCCCGTATCGGCGCCGGGGGCTGCCGCGACCGGTGCGGCGCGACGCAGGCGCGCACGCACCCGCGCCACCAGCTCACGCGGCGAGAACGGCTTGGTCATGTAATCGTCGGCGCCCAGTTCCAGGCCGAGCACGCGGTCCACTTCATCGTTGCGGGCGGTCAGGAAGATCACCGGCAGCTGCGCCGCCGGACCGGGCTGCGCGCGCAGCCGGCGGCACACCTCGAAGCCACCCAGGTCGGGCAGGCCCACGTCCAGCACCACCACGTCGATATCCCCGGCCTGCAGCCGTTGCAGCGCCTCGCCACCGAGCAGGCAGTGGCTGGCGGCATAGCCCTCGCTGCGCAGCGCATAGAGCACGGTTTCGGCGATGGCGGCTTCGTCCTCGACCACCAGGACATGGGCAACAGGAGCTGTCATGGCGCGCAGCATAGCCGCTGCGGCCGCCGCCCCGTACACTGCGGCCCATGAACTATCGCCACGCCTTCCATGCCGGCAACCACGCCGACGTGCTCAAACACATCGTGCAGCTGGCCCTGATCGACAGCTTCAAGCGCAAGGACAGCCCGTTCTTCGTGCTCGACACCCACGGCGGTGCTGGCCGCTACCTGCTGGCCAGCGAAGAGAGCCGCAAGACCCTGGAGGCCGAATCCGGGATCATGCGGCTGATGGCCCAGCCCAGGCTGCCGGAGGTAGTCGAGCGCTACCTGAAGGCGGTGCAGGCCGACAATCCGGTGGGCGCACTGACCAATTATCCGGGCTCGCCGCTGCTGAGCGCGCAGGCCATGCGCCCCCAGGACCGCATGGCGGTCTGTGAGCTGCAGGAAGCCGAAACGGCCACGCTGAAGGCCCTGTTCGCCCATGACAGCCGCGTCGACGTTCGGGCGGGCGATGGCTATGCCCTGCTGCGTTCGCTGCTGCCGCCGAAGTTCAACGGCAGCAAGATCGGCCGCGGCCTGGTGCTGATCGACCCGCCCTACGAAGCCCAGGATGCCGAGTACCAGGCGGTGCTGGCCGCCCTGGCCGAAACCCTGGCACGCTGGCCGCAGGCCACCTGTGCGGTCTGGTTCCCGATCAAGCAGCGCCGCACCATCCTGCACTTCCTGCGCAAGGCCACCGCCCTGCCGGTGAAATCGGCGATGACGATCGAGTTCCTGGTGCGCCCGGACGACTCGCCGCTGCGCCTCAACGGCAGCGGCATGCTGCTGCTCAACCCGCCGTGGCAGTTCGACCGCGTGGTCGGTCCGGCCCTGCCGGCGCTGCGCCAGCACCTGGGCGAACCCGGGGCCAGCACCCGCCTGGACTGGCTCAAAGCCCCCGAATAACGGCCTTCACGAGGCTGTACCGCCGTGAGCCTTTCGTTCACGGAACGCAGCCCCGGTGATGCCACAATCGATGGACCACCAAGGAATCACCCGGTATGGCCACTCGCAACCGCATGCCGCCCTGGCATGAGATCTTCAAGGCTCCCAGCGGCCACGAGCTGCTGATCCGCCCCATCCGCCCGGAAGATGGCGCACCGCTGCAAGCGGCATTCAGCCTGTTCGGGCCGGAAGAAATCCGTGATCGTTTCCTGCAGGCGGTGACCGAGCTGTCGCCGGAAACCACCCAGCGTCTGACCCACCCCAACCCCAAGACCGAGATCACCCTGGTCGCAGCCGAGTCCCTGCCCGCGGGCGAAGCGGTGGTCGGCGCGGTCGCCCGGGCCTCGATCATCCCCGGCACCCGTGAAGCCGAGTACGCGATCCTGATCAGCCGCTTCCTGATCGGCCAAGGCCTGGGACGGCAGCTGATGCGCAAGCTGGTGAAGTGGGGCCGTGGCAAGTACCTGGACCGCCTGTACGGCGACGTTGCCGCCGAGAACGAACCGATGAAGCAGCTGGCCGCGTCGCTGGGCTTCAAGCCGGTGCCGCACCCGACCGGAGCCGAAGGCCTGGTCCGGATGGTGCTGGAGCTGGACAACTGACGGATGCGCCGGGCCCTGCCCGGCCACGTCTCCCGGTAGTGCCGGCCGCTGGCCGGCATTCCGCTGCCCCAACGGCAGATGAGGCTGCCGGCAACGGGCCGGCACAATGCACCGGGACCGGATCGGGCTTCTGCTAAAATCCGGGGTCCATGTCGCGTACCTCATACCCCGCCCCGCCGCTGCCGCGCGCCGGCCAGCTCCGCGCCTGGTGGCGCGCCCCCGCCTCGCCCACCGCACTGGCCTGGTACCTGGCCCAGGCATCGCGCGTGCACGACGCTCCGCTGCTGGTGATCGCCCGTGACAACCACGGCGCAAACCAGTTTGAAGCCGATCTGCAGACCCTGCTCGGTGGTGACCCGGCCCTGCCGGTGGTCGCCTTCCCGGACTGGGAAACCCTGCCCTACGACCGCTTCAGCCCGCATCCGGACATCATCTCGCAGCGTCTGGCTGCCCTGCACCGCCTGCCCACGCTGAAGCGTGGCCTGGTGATCGTGCCGGTGCAGACCCTGCTGCAGCAGCTGGCCCCGCGCAGCTACGTCATTGGTGGCAGCTTCGACCTGAAGGTCGGCCAGCGCCTGGATCTGGAAGCCGAGAAGCGCCGCCTGGAAAGCGCCGGCTACCGCAACGTGCCGCAGGTGATGGACCCGGGTGACTTCGCCGTGCGCGGCGGCCTGCTCGACGTGTTCCCGATGGGCGCCGACGAGCCGCTGCGGGTGGAACTGCTGGACGAGGACATCGATTCGATCCGTGCCTTCGATCCGGAAAGCCAGCGTTCGCTGGACAAGGTCGAGGCCGTGCACATGCTGCCGGGCCGCGAAGTGCCCATGGACGAGGCCAGCATCGCCCGCGTGCTGTCCACGCTGCGCGAGCGCTTCGATGTCGATACCCGGCGCAGCGCGCTGTACCAGGACCTGAAATCCGGGCTGGCCCCGGCCGGCGTCGAGTACTACCTGCCGCTGTTCTTCGAGCGCACCGCAACCCTGTTCGACTACCTGCCCAGCGGCAGCCTGCCGGTGGTCTGTGCCGGTGCCGGCGAAGCCGCCGAGGCGTTCTGGGCGCAGACCGGCGAGCGTTATGAGCAGCGCCGCCACGATGTGGAACGGCCGCTGCTGCCGCCGTCGGCGCTGTACCTGTCGCCGGAGCTGCTGCGCGAGCGCCTGAACGATGCACCGCGCATCGAGGTATGGGCCGCCGACCACGCACGCATCGCCGACGCGCACGCGCTGGGCGACCAGCCGCTGCCCCCGCTGCCGGTGGCCGCACGCGAAGCCCCCGCCGGCGATGCGCTGAAATCCTTCCTCGGCCATTATCCGGGCCGGGTACTGATCGCCGCCGATTCGCCCGGCCGCCGCGAGGCACTGCTGGAAGTGCTGCAGGCCGCCGAGCTGAAGCCGCCGGTGGTGGCCGACCTGCCCGGTTTCCTCGCTAGCGATGCGCGCTTCGCGATCGCAGTGGCGCCGCTGGAAGATGGCTTCGCGCTGGACGACCCGCGCATCGCGGTGCTGACCGAGCGCCAGCTGTTCCCCGAGCGCGCCGGCAGCACCCGCCGCACGCGCCGTGCCGGCCGCGAGCCGGAGGCGATCATCCGCGACCTCGGCGAGCTGACCGAGGGTGCGCCGATCGTGCACGAGGACCATGGCGTCGGCCGCTACCGTGGCCTGATCGCGATGGACGTCGGCGGCATGCCCGGCGAGTTCCTCGACATCGAATATGCCAAGGGCGACCGCCTGTATGTACCGGTCGCCCAGCTGCACCTGATCAGCCGCTACTCCGGCGCTTCGGCGGAAACCGCACCGCTGCATTCGCTCGGTGGCGAGCAGTGGAGCAAGGCCAAGCGCAAGGCCGCCGAGAAGGTGCGCGATGTCGCCGCCGAACTGCTGGAAATCCAGGCCCGCCGCCAGGCGCGTGCCGGCCTGGCACTGCAGGTCGACCGCGCGATGTACGAGCCGTTCGCCGCCGGTTTCCCGTTCGAGGAAACCCCCGACCAGCTGGCTGCGATCGATGCCACCCTGCGCGACCTGGCCAGCAGCCAGCCGATGGACCGCGTGGTCTGCGGCGACGTCGGCTTCGGCAAGACCGAGGTGGCGGTGCGCGCTGCATTTGCTGCGGCCAGTGCCGGCAAGCAGGTGGCGGTGCTGGTGCCGACCACGCTGCTGGCCGAGCAGCATTATCGCAACTTCCGCGACCGTTTCGCCGATTACCCGCTGAAGGTCGAAGTGCTGTCGCGCTTCAAGACCAGCAGGGAAATCAAGGCCGAACTGGAGAAGGTGGCCGCTGGCACCATCGACGTCATCGTCGGCACCCATCGCCTGCTGCAGCCTGACGTGAAGTTCAAGGACCTGGGCATGGTCATCGTCGACGAGGAGCAGCGATTCGGCGTGCGCCAGAAGGAGGCGCTGAAGGCGCTGCGCGCCAACGTACACCTGCTGACGCTGACCGCCACGCCGATCCCGCGCACGCTCAACATGGCCATGGCCGGCCTGCGCGACCTGTCGATCATCGCCACGCCGCCGCCGAACCGGCTGGCGGTGCAGACCTTCATCACCCAGTGGGACAACGCGCTGCTGCGCGAAGCCTTCCAGCGCGAGCTCGCGCGCGGTGGCCAGCTGTACTTCCTGCACAACGATGTGGAGAGCATCGGCCGCATGCAGCGCGAGCTGTCCGAGCTGGTGCCGGAGGCACGCATCGGCATCGCCCACGGGCAGATGCCCGAGCGCGAACTGGAAAAGGTGATGCTGGATTTCCAGAAGCAGCGTTTCAACGTGCTGCTGTCGACCACGATCATCGAATCGGGCATCGACATCCCCAACGCCAACACCATCATCATCAACCGTGCCGACCGTTTCGGCCTGGCCCAGCTGCACCAGCTGCGTGGCCGCGTCGGCCGTTCGCACCACCGTGCCTACGCCTACCTGATCACCCCCGACCGTCGCGCGATCACCCCCGACGCCGAGAAGCGCCTGGAAGCGATCGCCTCGATGGACGAGCTGGGCGCCGGCTTCACCCTGGCCACCCACGATCTGGAAATCCGCGGCGCCGGTGAACTGCTTGGCGAGGACCAGAGCGGGCAGATGGCCGAGGTTGGCTTCAGCCTGTATACCGAGCTGCTGGAACGCGCGGTACGCAGCATCAAGCAGGGCAAGCTGCCCGACCTGGATGCCGGTGAGGAAGTGCGCGGCGCCGAGGTCGAGCTGCATGTGCCGGCACTGATCCCGGAAGACTACCTGCCGGACGTGCACACCCGCCTGACCCTGTACAAGCGCATTTCAAGCGCGCGCGACAGCGATGCACTGCGCGAACTGCAGGTGGAGATGATCGACCGCTTCGGCCTGCTGCCGGATGCAGCCAAGCACCTGTTCGCCATCGCCGAGCTGAAGCTGAAAGCCAATACGCTGGGCATCCGCAAGCTCGACCTGGGCGAGAACGGCGGCCGCATCGTGTTCGAGTCCAAGCCGAACATCGATCCGATGGCGGTGATCCAGCTGATCCAGAAACAACCGAACCTCTATGCCATGGAAGGGCCCGACAAGCTGCGCATCAAGCACCCGCTGCCGTTGCCGGAAGACCGCTTCAACGCGGCCCGCGCCCTTCTGACCACCCTCGCCCCGGGTTGATCCCCCCCCCGAACACCCCGCACCGGCCCCCACCCGGTGCGGGCGGATGACAATGTTCCCTGACGCCGTACCCGCCCCCGACCTGCTGCACGCGCAGGCCTGCCTGATCGATGCCCTCGCGATGTCGCTGCAGATGCGCGACGCCTATACCCGCCACCACTGCGACCGCGTTGGCCTGCTCGCGCAGTGTCTGGCCACGCACTGCGATCTTGATGACGAGGCCCGTGCGCAGATCGGCCTGGCCGCGCGCTTCCATGACATCGGCAAGATCGGCATACCCGATGATGTGCTGCTGGCACCCCGCCGGCATACCGATGAGGAGCGCGCGATCATGCGCGAGCATCCGGTACGCGGCGAACACATCTTCCTGGCCACCGGCCGCAGCGACGCCTTGCCGGTGGCGCGGCTGATCCGCGCCCATCACGAGGCCTTCGATGGCAGCGGCTACCCCGATGGGCTGCGCGGCGAATCCATCCCGCTGGGTGCGCGCATCGTCACCATCGCCGATGCCTACGATGCGATGACCAGCGTGCGCCCGTATCGCAATGCGATGGAGCATGAGGCCGCATTGCGGATCATCGACGAGCAGGCCGGCGGGCTGGTGGATCCGTACGTGCTGCAACGCTTCCATCGCATGCTGGAGCGGGAACCGGCGCTGGCCTGAGATCTTCCCGACGGTGAAACGACCCGCCGGTAGAGTCGACTGTTAGTCGACTGCTCTTCGTCCAGATCGCGAAAATCCCGCGCTGCGCGCGATAGTCGACTAACAGTCGACTCTACCAGCCGGCGCTGCGCTGCCGGCCTGGAAGACAAAAGGCCCGGCGTTCGCCGGGCCTTTCGCTCCACGCATCACGGGTGATCGATTACCAGATCACCACGCGCTTGTCGTCGGCGCGCACCATCGCATCACCCGCCTTGCACTGGAATGCAGCAGCGAACGAGGGCATGTTCGACGGCGCACCGTTGGCACGGAAATTGGCCGGCGCGTGCGGATCGGTGTTCAGGCGCACGCGCAGCTCGCCATCGGTGAAGTTGCGGCGCCACACGGTGGCCCAGTTCATGAAGAAGCGCTGGTCCTGGCTGTGGCCGTCAACCTCGACGTTCGCCTTCGGGTCTTCCTTCAGCGCCATCTGCAGCGCGTCGTAGGCCACGGTCAGGCCGCCCAGGTCGCCGATGTTCTCGCCCAGGGTCAGCTTGCCCTTCACGAACACGCCCGGCACCGACTCGTAGCCGTCGAACTGGGCGACCAGCTGGTCGGTACGCTCGGTGAAGGCCTTGCGGTCGGCGTCCGTCCACCAGTTGTCGAAGTTGCCGTTGGCGGCGAACTGGCTGCCCGAGTCGTCGTAGCCGTGCATCATCTCATGGCCGATGACTGCACCGATGCCGCCGTAGTTCAGCGCCGGATCGGCCTTGGCGTCGAAGAACGGCGCCTGCAGGATCGCCGCCGGGAACACGATCTCGTTCTTGGTGGCGTTGTAGTACGCATTGACGGTCTGCGGGGTCATGCCCCACTCGGTCTTGTCCACCGGCTTGCCGATCTTGTCCAGCATGTAGCGGTAGTTGAACGCGCGTGCTGCCTGCATGTTGCCCAAGTAGCTGTCGCCGTTGGTCTGCAGGCCCGACCAGTCACGCCACTTGTCCGGGTAGCCGATCTTCGGGGTGAAGCTGGCCCATTTTTCCAGTGCCTTCTTCCTGGTTTCCTCGCCCATCCACGGCAGCTGCTCCAGGCGCGCCTTCAGCGCCTGCGACAGGTTTTCCACCAGGTGCTGCATGGCGACCTTCGACTCGGCCGGGAACACGGCGTCGACGTACAGCTGGCCCAGGGCTTCACCCATGCCACCATTGACCGACTCCAGCACGCGCTTCCAGCGCGGCTGCATTTCCTTCTGGCCACGCAGGGTGGTGCCGTAGAAATCGAAGTTGGCCTTCTCGAACTGGCTGCTCAGGTACGGCGCGGCATCATCGATGGTGTGGAAGCGCAGGTAGGCCTGCCAGGTGCTGGCGGGCACATCGGCCAGCATCTTGTCCATTTCACCGAAGAAGCCCGGCTGCGCCAGCGAGAACTTCTGCGCGGCCGGTACCTTCAGGGTGTCGAACAGCGCGGTCCAGCTGAAGTTCGGGGTCAGCCTGTCGGCGTCGGCGGCGCTGAGCGGGTTGTAGCGCTTGGCCGGGTCACGCATTTCGATGCGCGACATCGAGGCCTTGGCCAGGCGGGTTTCGAAGGCCATCACGGCCTTGGCCTGCTCGGCGGCCTGCGCCGCGTCCACACCGGACAGGGTCAGCACCTGTGCGATGTAGGCCACGTAGGCGTCGCGGATCTTGGCCTGCGCATCGTCGAAGTAATAGCCCTTCTCCGGCAGGCCCAGGCCGCCCTGGCCGACATAGGCGATGACGTTGGCCGAATCCTTGTAGTCGGCATTGGCGAACAGCGAGAACAACACGCCCTTGCCTTCGGCCTGGCTGTCGCGCAGGTACTGGGTGATGGCGGCGGTGTCGTTCAGCGCGGTGATCTTGTCCAGCTGCGGCTGCAGCGGCGCCAGGCCGGCGGCTTCGATCTTGGCCTCGTCGTTGCCGGTCTTCCAGATGTCACCGATCTTGGCTTCCACCGAGCCGGCCTTGGCCTGGCTGGCGGCGGCCTGCTGCACCAGCGCGTGCTGCACTTCCAGCGAGCGCTCGCGCAGGATCTCGAAGCTGCCCCAGGTGGTCTGGTCGCCCGGCACCGGGTTGGCCTTCAGCCACTTGCTGTTGACGAAGCCATTGAGGTCGGTACAGGCCGAAATGGCCGGATCGAGGTCGGCGCTGTTGAGCGAGATCAGCGGCGTCTTGATCTGCGACAGGTCGAAGGCCGGCTTGGCGTCGGCACTGGCCGCCGGCGCGGTTTCGTTCTTGCCACAGGCGGCCAGCGAGGCAGCGATGGCGATGGTCAGGCCCAGCGGGACCAGGTTGCGGACGTTCATGAGGCTCTCCTGCGGGTAATTTCACAGGGTAGCCGGGGGCGTGAGGTTGGGGACCGGCCAAAGGTCACAGAGCCCACGGCGCAGCTCCCGCCGCGCGCCGGTATGCTCTGGCCTCTGCGATCACTGGACCTCATGACCATGGACGAACCTGCGCTGCTGCTGGCCCTCGACACCTGTGAGTTTCTGTTTCTTGCTGAGATTGGCGAGCCGGAAGCGAATCGTCTGCGCCTGGTCGTCGAGGAGGGCCGGGTGGTCGGAAAGCCCTCCCGGGTGGAGCTCGGTCATGGACGTTCAATCGATGATGTGCGTGCGATAGAGGTGGTGCCCCACTCGCAGCGGTTTGAACTGATCTGGGACCACTACATCAGCTACGCCGTGCACAACGAGTCCTACCAGAGCTGGGACGACTCCGAAGCCTGGAGCGGCAACCTGTTCCGCCGCTACAGCCATTCGAAGTTCCTTGAATATCTGGGCCGTGCCACCTTCGCTGATACCCGTTACCCGGGCCCATTCACGCATTATCAGGTGATATGCCAGGACCACGTCATCGACATTGCTGCGCTGCAGTCGCCGAAGGTGCGCCTGCTGGGTCCTTCGTAGCTGGCACATGCAGCCCCAATGAAATGGCTCTACCGGGTTGCGACAGCGTCAGCCGAGCGTGGGCTCGGCTCTACAAAAAGAAGGGCCGGCTTGCGCCGGCCTTCTGTTTCTTATTTCGCCTTGCCCTGGTTGGCTACGGCTTCGGCGGCCTTGCGCGCCGCTTCCGGGTCGCCCAGGTAGCGGAACGACTGCACGGTCAGGTCATCGTTCAGTTCGAACAGCAGCGGGATGCCGGTCGGGATGTTCAGCTCGAGGATTTCCTCGCGCGAGACGTTGTTGAGGTACTTGTACAACGCACGCAGCGAGTTGCCGTGGGCGGTGACCAGCACGGTCTTGCCGTCCTTCAGCTGCGGCGCGATGGCGTCGTGCCAGTACGGCAGCACGCGGTCCAGGGTGGTGGCCAGCGATTCGGTGCCCGGCAGCGCGTTGCGGTCCAGGCCGGCGTAACGGCGGTCATGGATCGGGTGGCCCGGATCTTCCAGGTCCATCGGCGGCGGCGGGATGTCGTACGAACGACGCCACACCTTGACCTGCTCTTCGCCGTGCTTGGCAGCGGTCTCGGCCTTGTCCAGGCCCTGCAGGCCGCCGTAGTGGCGCTCGTTGAGGCGCCAGGACTTGTTCACCGGCAGCCAGTCCTGCTCCAGCTCGGCCAGCGCACCCTGCAGGGTGTGGATGGCGCGCTTCAGCACGGAGGTATGGGCGACGTCGAACTGCAGGCCTTCCTCGCGCATCAGGCGGCCGGCGGCGGCCGCTTCCCGGCGCCCCTGCTCGGTCAGGTCGACATCGACCCAGCCGGTGAAGCGGTTGTCCAGGTTCCACTGGCTCTGGCCATGGCGCAACAGTACGAGTCTACGGGTCACTGCAGGGTCTCCAACGCGAGGAAAGGCAGGCCGCCATTGTAGCCCCGGCGGCCGCTCACCGTGCCGTGGCGCCACGCATGCGATGCTGCAGCCAATGAATACGGTGATCGACCCCGGGCGCTGGGAAGGCAGCGTCACCGCCGCTCGAGCGCAACAGCTGCAGCTGGCCGGCCGCGTGGAACGCCAGGACCGCCTGCCACGCAAGGTGCGCTGGCTGGCCGGGCTGGATGTCGGATTCGAGGACAACGGTGCCATTACCCGCGCCGCGGCGGTGCTGCTGGATGCAAGGACGCTGCAGCCCGTGGCGCAGGAGATCGCGCGGATTCCTACACTCATGCCCTATATCCCGGGCCTGCTCAGCTTCCGCGAGCTGCCGGCACTGCTGGCCGCACTGGCACTGCTGCCACGAACGCCGGACCTGGTGTTCGTCGATGGCCACGGCATCAGCCATCCACGCCGGCTGGGCGTCGCCGCGCATCTGGGCGTGGTCACCGATCTGCCGAGCATCGGCGTGGCGAAATCGAAACTGGTGGGAAGGTTCGTCGAACCGGGCGCCGAAGCTGGTGCGCATACACCGCTGCTGGATGGCGACGAGCAACTGGGCTGGGTGCTGCGCAGCAAGGTGCGCTGCAAGCCGCTGTTCGTGGCCGGTGGCCATCGGGTCAGTGCCGATACCGCGCTGGGCTGGGTGCAGCGCACCCTGCGCGGCTACCGGTTGCCGGAGCCAACCCGGCTGGCGGATCGGCTGGCCTCGCGGCGGGACGAATAGCTGCGCCGGCCATCTCCCGGCGCGCGCGTCAATCGTCGATCAACGATGCACGTGGCCACGATGGCCCTGCGCGTCCTCGCCGTGGTCGTGGCCCTCATGGCCCTTGTGTCCGCCGCCATTGGCCGGCGCCGGTTCGCCACAGGCTTCGCCGCAGTGGTCCGCCTCGATCTGCAGCGTCACGTGCTCGATACCGAAGTCATCATGCAGGCGACCGCCCAGCTCGCGGCGCAACGCATCGGCGTCGGTGCCGTCGCGCATCACAATGTGCGCGGTCAGCGCCGGCGTGCTGGAAGCCAGCGCCCACACGTGCAGGTCATGCACGTCCAGGACTGCGACGTGGCCGGACAGGCTGTCGCGCACCCTGGCCACGTCCATGCCCTTGGGCACGCCTTCCAGCAGTACGTTGATCGCCTCACGCATCAGCACGTAGGTACGCGGCAGCACCCACAGGCCGATCAGCACGGCCAGGATCGGGTCGATCGGTTTCCATCCGGTCCACTTGATCAACAATGCGCCCGCAATCACTGCCACCGAGCCGAGCATGTCGGCCCATACTTCCAGGTAGGCGCCCTTCACGTTGAGACTCTCGCCACTGCCCGCCTGCAGCAGGCGCATCGAGATCAGGTTGATGACCAGGCCCGCAGCCGCGATCACCAGCATGCCGGAGGACGCGATCTCCTGTGGCTGGCGGAAACGGCCGACCGCCTCCCACAGGATGTAGGCGGCGACCACGAACAGCATGGCACCGTTGATCATCGCGCCCAACGCTTCCAGCCGTGCATAGCCGTAGGTGCGGCGCGCATCCGGCGGGCGCCGGCTCAACCGTACCGCGACCAGCGCGATCATCAGCGCCAGCGCATCGGTGGCCATGTGTGCGGCGTCGGACAACAGCGCCAGGCTGTTGGTCCAGAACGCGCCCACCACTTCGACGACGAGGAAGGTGGTGGTCAGGCCGAGTGCCCACCACAAGGGCTTCTCGTGGCGGATCTGGGACGGCAGGTGGTCGTGGTCGTGGCCCATGGCAACAGCTCCTTTGCGATGCGGTGCAGGCTACGCGGTGCCGGCGGAGGAGACTATTACGATGTTTATAACATTGCAGGCCACACGAGCCCTCGCCGGGCATGGCCCGGCGAGGGTTGCAGACCGACGACCGCCTGCGGTCAGAAGCCGAAGCGCAGGCTGGCCCAGTATGCGCGGCCCGGCTCGTTGTAGGTCGCCGCGCCGGCATCGCTGCTGTTGGCCTCGCGGAACAGGCGCTTGTCGGCCAGGTTGTTCACGCCGAAGCCGAAGCTGACCGTCTCGGTCACCTTGTAGCGCGCGCTCACGCCCCAGATGTTGTACGCGCCACGATCCTGCAGCGCGATCGATGCATCGCAGCTGCCGGTGCAGCGGGGGTCGTTGTTGATGTTGGTCGTGGCCGGTTCCTGCTTGCCGTAGAAGGTGCCGGTCAGCAGCATGGACAGCCTGTCGGTGGCCTGCCAGTCCAGCATGGTGTTGATCGTGTACTTCGGGATCACCGACAGCGGCTGGTGCGTGGTCTTGTTCTCGTTTTCCACCATGTAGGTGAAGTTGTTGCTCCACTTCAGGCGGTCGCCCTGCTCGCCCAGCAGCGGAATGACCAGATTGCCTTCCAGCCCCTGCACGATCGCCTTCGGCGCGTTCTCCCAGCGGAAGATGCGGCCCTTGGTGTCGGCGGTCAGCCCGATCTGGGTGTAGCCGGCCTGGATCTTGTCCTTGTAGTCGTTGTGGAAGTAGGTCAACGACGCCTGCCAGCCGCTCTGCGGTGCCCACTCGATGCCCAGTTCCTTGTTCAGGCTGGTTTCCGCCTTCAGGTCCGCGTTGCCGCGCATGTAGCAACCGGCGCCCAGGCTCGGCAGCGCATTGGGGCAGCCGTTGCCGCGGGTGTAGTAGAGATAGTCCGGATTCGACTGGTACAGGTTCGGCGCCTTGAACGCGCGGGCAATGCCGCCCTTCACCACCCAGTCGCTGCTGATACGGAACTGCGCGTTGAGGCTGGGGCTGGTGTTGTTGCCGAACTGGCTGTGGTGGTCGAAGCGCAGGCCCGGGGTAACGATCCAGCGCTCGCCCAGGTAGATGTTGTCTTCCACGAACACCGCCGTGGTCTGCGCATCGGCCTTGCCGCGCGCACGATCAGCCGACAGCCCCGGGATGCCACCGCCGCTGCTGCTGGACTGGCTCATCGAGTACGGGTCCGTCAGGCGGCTGTCCAGGTATTCAAAGCCCAGCGTCCAGATGTTCTCGGCACCACCCAGCGTGGTCGGGAAGCTGACTTCACCGTCCAGCTGGTAGTTGCGCAGGCGCGAGGTCGACCAGTCGGTGCCGTTGAAGCTGCCTTCCGGGCCACCGGCCAGGCCTTCGTTGATGCGCGAGTTGTTCACCGCTTCCACCGCAGCCGTCACCCGCGAGGTGACATCGCCCCAGCGACCACGATGGCTGATCGCGCCGGTGTTGCGGTACATGCGGTTGGTCTCCGCCTTGCCGTCGGCCAGCGCCGCCAGGTCAACGCCGGTCGAGGTGCCGGTGGTGCTGACCGCACGGTCGCCGGCGTAGATGTTGCCCTGGCGGCTGGTGCCCGCCTCGAACTCGACCACCTGGTTGGCGGTCACGTCCCAGCGCAGCAACGCGTTGACGTCACGGTTCTTGACGCCCTCGCGGCCAGCCGGTGGCACTGCGTTCGGCTGGGTGGCGTACTGACGGTTGAGATCGAGTGAATCGGCGTCGGTCTTGTTGAGGTTGCCGTAAAGGCGGAACGACAGCGTGTCGGTCATCGGCCCACTCAGCTGCAGGCCGACGCGCTCGCTGCCACCTTCGGCGCTGTGTTCAGGCACCAGCCCGTACAGGTCGACCGCACCGGCAAGGTCGCCGGTCGGGCGCTTGGTGATGATGTTGACCACGCCACCGGAAGCACCGGAGCCATAGCGTGCCGCCGCCGGTCCGCGCAGCACTTCGATGCGCTCGATCATCTCCGCCGGCACCCAGTTGGTGTCGCCGCGTGTGTTGCGCTCGCCGCTGCGCCCCATGCGCACGGCATCGCGCGCACCGATACGCTTGCCGTCGACCAGGATCAGGGTGTTTTCCGGGCCCATGCCGCGCAGGTCGATCTGGCGGTTGTTGCCGTACTGGCCCGAGGCGCTGTTGCCGGTGAGGTTGACGCCCGGCATGGTGCGCAGCAGTTCGGCGATGTCGTTGGCCGGTGGGCGCCTGGCGATGTCCTCTGCGGTGATGGTCGAGGTACCCAACGCCTGGCGGGCAATCTGCGAAGCGGTGACGTGCACCGTGTCGATATCGGTGGCGTCGGCTTCAGCCTGGGCGGTCAGGGCGCTGCCCGCCAGCAGGGCGGCAACGGCGAGCGCCAGCGGGCGCGGCGAGAGGACAACGGCAGGAGACATGATCTGGACCTTCTGGCAGGGCAACGGGGCCTCTGGCAAAGGGCTTGAGGCAACGACGAGGGGGAGGCGGAGCGTCGCTGCAGTCGCCTGCGGCCCGATCCGTGCGCGCATTCTCCCATCAATGCGAGTGATTCTCAAATGCGTTCGCTCATTGCTACCGCAGGCCTGATGTGCCCTGCGTGCCGGACGACCCTGCATCGCGCTTAAACTGGCCGGCTTGCCCACCATCAACCGCACGCCACCGCGGCCGATACCCGTGGTTTGGCGTACGCAGTCAGAGATCGACGTGGAACCACCCCAACTGGACGATGCCAGCCAGCCGCTGGCCGAGGCCTGGCAGCACTGCCTGCAACAGGCCGGCCCTGCCGCCACCGCGCTGCTGCACGCCGCCGCAACCGATGCCCCGCCGGCGCTGGCCCAACGCTTCTACGAAGTGCTGTTGCAGGACGGGCGTGCACGCCGCTTCCTGTCCCACGATCAGGTCAAGCAACGCCTGCAACCGGCCATGCAGCGCTGGCTGGTGCAGCTGCTGACCACCGATGCCGACGGCATTGCCGCCACCGTTGCCTCGCAACGGGTGATCGGCGATGTGCATGCCCGGGTCGGCATTCCGGTCGACCTGGTCACCCGCGGCGCACGCGTACTCAAGCACGAGCTGTTCGTGCGCCTGCGCGACGACGCGCCCGACAGCGCCACCGCGTTCGCCGCCATCGACTGCCTCAGCGCGATCATGGACATCGCCATGGAAGGCATGACCCTGGCCTACACCCATGCACGTGAGCGCTCCACCCGCGCCGATGCTGCCTACCGGTTGTTCTCGCTGGTGCAGAATGTCGGTACTGAACGCGAGCGTCAGCGTGCACTGCTGCTGGACTGGGAGAACGCCCTGCTGTACGCACTCGCCGGCCACGTGCAGGCCAGCGAAAGCGCCAGCCTGGCGACCTCGGAATTCGGCCTGTGGTTCACCCACAAGGGCATCCCCAGCTTCGGCGAGAGCAGCGAAACCCAGCAGGTCGGCCAGCTGATGGCCCGCATCGACGGCAACCTGCAGCGGGCAAGCAATGACACCCCGGCGCAACGACTGGCGGTGCTGCCGGCCATTCGCGAGGACCTGGCCGCCATCCGTACCCTGATGACGCTGTTGTTCGAACGCATCGGTGAACTGGATGCCGGCAGCGATGCCCTGACCAACCTGCTCAACCGCCGCTTCCTGCCTACCGTGCTGCGCAGGGAGATCGAGCTGGCCACGCGCAATCGCACGCCGTTCTCGCTGCTGCTGCTCGACCTGGATCACTTCAAGGCGATCAACGACGGCCACGGCCACGATGCCGGCGACCGCGCGTTGCAGCACGTCGCCGGCCTGCTCGGCCAGCTGACCCGCGGCAGCGACTACCTGTTCCGCTACGGCGGCGAGGAGTTCGTGGTGGTGCTGGTTGCCGCCAGTGAGTCACAGGCCTCGGTGATCGCCGAGAGCCTGCGCCGGCAGATCGCGCAGTCGCCAGTGGCACTGGCCAACGGCCAAGTTCTGTCGCTGACTGCCAGCATCGGCGTGGCCGGCCATGATGGCCACCCGGACTACGAACGGTTGATGGCACGTGCCGACGCGGCGATGTACGAGGCCAAGCGCAGCGGCCGCAACCGCGTGGTGGTGGCCAGCGGGGACCTGCAGGAAGCCCCGGGCCGGCGTGCGTTGCAGCGATGACGACAGGACAGGTAGAGTCGACCGCTGGTCGACTATCGCGCGCAGCGCGGAATTTTTCGCACGCGGGGCGAAGAGCAGTCGACTGACAGTCGACTCTACCGACAGTCGACTTTACCGGTCCGCGCGCCAGCCGATGCATTGAACGCCACCACTCCCCACGCCGCCCACCACAGCAGCGCCAGCAGCGCGATGCCGGCGCCCAGCAGGCACACGGCAGGCCAGCCGTGCCGGGCCTGCACCCAGGGCCCGGCAGCCGCACCGGCACCACTACCCACCGCATAGAAGAGCATGTAAAGCGCCACCAGGCGTCCATGCTGCTCGCCCGGCGCGCGCAGCAGCAGCGCCTGGTTCGAGACATGCAGCGCCTGCCCACCCAGATCGAGCACGATCACGCCCAGCAGCAGCAACGACAGCGACTGCGGCAGGCCCAGCAGCGGCCACCACGCGACCAGCATCAACAGCAGCGCGCCAAGACTGACCCGATCGGCAAAACCGCGGTCCATCCAGTGCCCGACCCGCGACGCCATCAATGCACCTGCCACCCCAGCCAAGCCGAGCGCACCGATGGCCGCAGTGGACCACTGCAGCGGTGGGGCCGACAGCGGCAAGGGGGCCGCCGCCCAGAACACGTTGAGTCCGGCAAACAGCAGCAACGCCAGTGGACCGCGCTCGCGCAGCGTTCGATCCCGGCGCAGCATGCCCAGCATCGAGCCGATCAGGTCGCGCCAACGCGGCGGCACCACGGGTATCGGCACAGCCGGCAGGCGCCGCCACAGCAGTGCGGCCAGGGTCGCCATCAGCGCTGCCGACAGCAGATAGACTGCTTGCCAGCCGGCAATGGCCGCCACCGTGCCGGACAGCACGCGCGCCAGCAGCAACCCGATGAACACCCCGCCCTGCACCACCCCCACCACGCGCCCGCGCTGCGCGGCCGGAGCCATCGCTGCCGTGTAGGCGATCAAGCCTTGGGTCAGCGCGGTGCCCAACAGCCCGGCCAGCAGCAGGCCCGACAACAGCCAACCGGCCGTGCGTGCCGCTGCCAGCCACAGCAGGGCTGCCACCAGTGCCGCCATCTGCAGCCGCAGCAGGTGCCGTCGGTCACCGCGATCAGCCAGCGGCAGCAACCCGAGCAATGCCAGCACGCTGCCGGCCTGGGTCGCGGCCAACACCGCGCCGGCAACCGCCCGCTCCAGCGCGAAGGCGTGTGCAAGCTGATCCAGCAGCGGCTGCGCGTAATAGACGTTGGCAACGCTGGCGCCGGCGGCAACCGCAAGCAGCACCAGCAGGGGGCGTGGAATCGGCATGGCATTCGTCATCTGGTTTCATATTGAAACCAGATGCAGGCTAGCTACTTTGGTTTTAAACTGCAACCACATAGGACGGAGACCGCCATGCACGCAGACAGCCCCTGCCCCGTTGCCCGCAGCGCCGACCTGCTCGGTGATCGCTGGGCACTGCTGGTGATCCGCGATGCCTTCGACGGCGTCAGCCGCTTCGGCGACTTCCAGCGCAGCCTGGGCGCCGCCCGCAACATCCTCAGCGATCGCCTGCGCAGGCTGGTCGAGGCCGGCATCCTGCAACTGCAACCGGCCTCCGACGGCTCGGCCTACCAGGAATACGTGCTCACCGCCGCGGGCCAGGCGCTGTTCCCGGTGCTGGTCGCGCTGCGCCAATGGGGTGAGCGCCATCGCTTCGACGCGGGCGAGGCCCATTCGCAGCTGATCGAGTCCAGCACGCGGCGACCGCTGCCGTACATGCAGCCGCGCGGGCGCGACGGTCGGCCCCTGCAGGCCGCCGCCACCCGTGTGCGCAAGCTCAGGGACGACGGGCACAGCGCCTGACCCGCCCATTCGCGCACACCGCGACCCGGTCGCGCCGGTTAGCATCGGATGTTTCCGCCGCCGGACAACGACGATGTCGCGCTATCGCCCTTCCCTGATGACCGCCCTGCTGCTGCCGTTGCTGGCCTGCAGCGCCGGAACCACGCAGGCCCGCGAGGTTGCCGCACCCGCCGACCACGTGCAGGCCGATGGCCCCTATGTGTTCCGCCAGGGCGACCGGGTGCAGGCCAAGTGGATCTGCGCCGACAAGGTCGAATCGCGCACGTTTGCCTCCGGGGCAACAGGGACCGATATCGCACCGCGCTGCGGCTACGAGCACACCGTGCATGTGGCTGCGCCGAATGCAGCCTCGGTCTCGGTGCTGCCGGCCACACCGCGCATCGTCGCGCTGTCCGACATTCACGGCCAGTACGGGTTGCTGGTGCGCCTGCTGCGTGCCCATCACGTGATCGACGCGGAGGATCGCTGGGCGCTGGGCAAGGACACGCTGGTCATCGCCGGCGACGTGTTCGACCGCGGCCCGCAGGTGACCGAGGCGTTCTGGCTGCTCTACGGCCTGCAGCAGCAGGCGGCCGCCGCCGGTGGCGCCGTGCACTTCGTGCTCGGCAACCACGAAACCATGGTGCTGTACGACGACCTGCGCTACGTCAACCCCAAGTACCTGCGCAGCGCCCAGCTGCTGGGCCGCAGCTACCCGCAGCTGTATGGCGCCGACTCGGTGATCGGGCAGTGGCTGCGCACCCGACCGGTACTGCTGAAGATCGGCGATACCCTGTTCCTGCACGGCGGCATCTCGCCCGAGGCGGTGCAGCTGGCGCTGGACCCGGCACGCACCAACGCGGCCTACCAGGCCTCGCTGGGCCTGCCCAAGGCCGAAGTGAAGGCCGACCCGGCCACCGCACCGCTGTATGACGGCAAGACCAGCCCGATCTGGTACCGCGGCTATTTTGATGGCCGCCTTGACACCGCGGGTGTGCAGGCCGTGCTCGACCGCCTGCAGCTCAAGCGCATCGTGGTCGGCCATACGTCGATGCCACACGTCAGCAGCTTCCACGGCGACCGCGTGATCGCCATCGACAGCAGCATCAAGAACGGCGAGAACGGCGAACTGCTGTTCATCGAGGAGGGCAAGCTCAGCCGTGGCCTGCTGGATGGCTCCCGGATGCCGCTGGCGCTGGGTGAGCCGGGGCTGCAGGACTGAATGGAGGGAGAGCGTGACGGCGCCGGGAGGTGCCGGCGCGCTCCACCTTCACCCGGTTTGCGGCTACCCTTCGGCAGCCGAGAGGCCCGCCCCGTCCAGCCGGTGGGCCTGACCGTTACAGGAGCCCCGCGCATGCGCGTTCTGATTGCTGAAGACGACCCGGACATCGCCTCCGGCCTGTGCGCCTCGCTGCGCCGGCAGGGGCACGTGGTCGACCACGTCGACAACGGTGCGCACGCCGATGCAGCACTGGGCTCGACCCAGTATGCACTGCTGGTGCTGGACCTGGGGCTGCCGCAACTGGATGGCCGCGACGTGCTGCAACGACTGCGCCAGCGCGGCGATGGCCTGGCGGTGCTGGTGGTGACCGCGCGTGACGGCCTGGCCGAGCGGGTGCGCGTGCTCGACCTCGGTGCCGACGACTACCTGGTCAAGCCGTTCGCACTGGACGAATTCGAAGCCCGCGTGCGTGCACAGCTGCGGCGGGTCACCAGCAATGGCAATCCGGACCTGCGCATCGGCCGCTTGCGCCTGGACCTGGCCGGGCACCGTGTATGGATCGACGACCAATCACTTGAACTGACCGCACGCGAGTTCGGGCTGCTGTCGGCGCTGGCGGTACGCGCCGAGCGCATCGTGTCACGCGCGCAACTGGTGGAAGCGCTGTGCGACTGGGGCCAGGACCTGACCGACAACGGCCTGGACATCGCCCTGCACCGCCTGCGCCGCAAGCTGCAGCCGGGCGGCATGGGCATCCGCACCGTGCGCGGGCTGGGCTACATGCTGGAAGACGCGCAGGACGACAGCGCCCCGTGATCAGTGGACCGCCCAGCCTGCGCCGGCGCCTGCTCGCCTTCCTGGCGTTGCCGATGCTGGGCCTGCTCACCTTCAATACGATCCTGGCCTATTACGTTGCGCTGGACTATTCCAACCGCATCCACGACCGCAACCTGATCGACGACACTCACTCGTTCGCGCAGATGCTGAGCACCATGCCGGTGACCAGCGACCTGTCTCCGCAGGCGCGCTTCCTGATCGAGTACGAGCCCGACGGCCATCGCTATTTCAACGTCGACAGCAGCCGCCAGGGGACGCTCAGCGGCAATGCGGATTTCAGTGCCTACGCGCCTTCGCAGGAATGCACCGGCGTGGACCCCACCCTGTACGAGGGCATTCTCAACGGCCAGCCGGTGCGCATGGCCACCGTCTGCACGCGGGCGATGAACGATCCGCAGGACCAGCTGGCGGTGACGGTGGCCGAAAGCATGGCCGAACGACGCCAGCGCGCGAGAGAGATCCTGATGATCATCATCCCGCTGATGACCATGCTGGCGCTGGGCACTGCCGCGCTGGTCTGGTTCGGCGTGACCCATGGCCTGCGCATCCTGACCCCGCTGAGGACCCGCCTGGCACAGCGCCGCGGCGAACTGGCGCCGATCTCCGACGCCGACGTACCGGAGGAAATCCAGCCACTGATCAGCACCATCGACGATCTGTTTGCCCGCCAGGCGGAAATGATCACCCTGCAGAACCGTTTCATCGCCGACGCCGCGCACCAGCTGCGCTCGCCATTGGCCGGCATGGCCCTGCACGTGGACCAGGCACTGGCGCATGGCGACCCGGACACGGTGCGCGAGGCACTGCAGCACATCCGCCGGCTCAACCAGCGCACCGCGCGGGTCAGCACCCAGCTGCTGGCGCTGAGCCGGGCCCAGACCGTGCCGGAGACGGTGGAGGCACTGGACCTGTGCGAACGGGTGCCGCAGTGGGTCGGTACACGCGTGCCTGAAGCGATCCGCGACGGCATCGATCTGGGTTACCGCGGCAGCCCCCAGCCGCTGCGCGTGCTCGGCAACGGTGCCCAGCTGCAGGAAGCACTGGACAACCTGATCGACAATGCGCTGCGCTATGCCGGCCGCGATGCGACCGTCACCGTCGGCGTGCACGCGCTGGATGACAATGACGTCGAACTGTACGTGGAGGACAACGGGCCCGGCGTACCCGAGGACGTGATGCCGCGGCTGGGTGAGCGCTTCTTCCGCGCCCCCGGCACCACCGCCAGCGGCACCGGCCTGGGCCTGGCCATCGCCCACGAGGCGGTGGAGCACTTCGGCGGGCGCCTGACCTTCCTCAACCGCCCCGGCGGCGGACTCAAGGTCGCCATCACACTGCCGCTGCTGAAGGCCCCCTGACCCGGACCGGGGCGCTGAAAGGCTGGCGAAAATCGCGGTTGCGATCCTGACCCTCCCCACTGCCGTCCCGGAGCCGCCAGGTGACCGACTCGCACGACTTCTTCCTCCCCGGTGGCCCGCAGGGCGTGCTGCTGGTTCACGGCCTGACCGGTACCCCGGCGGAAATGCGCATGCTGGGCAAAGGGCTGAACAACGCCGGCTTCACCGTACACGGCGTGCAGCTGCCCGGCCATTGTGGCACCGTGGATGACCTGCTGGCGACCACCTGGGAACAGTGGTACCAGGGCGTGGAAGATGCGGCGGCAAGCCTGCGCGGCAAGGTCGACCAGCTGTTCGTCGGTGGCCTGTCGATGGGCGCGGTGCTGTCGCTGGCACTTGCTGCTCGACGACCGGACTGGGTGTCCGGCGTCGGCGTGTATGGCGCCACGTTCCGCTACGACGGCTGGAACATACCCGCTGTCGCCCGCCTCTCGTTCCTGCTGCCGTGGTTCAAGCGCTTCAATATCGGCCGCGACCGCATGTTCATGGAAGAACCGCCGTACGGCCTGCGCGACGAGCGCCTGCGTGCGCAGGTCAGCGCCGCCATGCTGTCCGGCGACAGCGCGGCGGCAGGCCTTCCGGGCAATCCCTGGCACGCGCTGGCCGAGATGCGTGCGCTGAGCAACTGGACCCGCCGCCACCTGCACCAGGTCACCGCCCCGTGCCTGGTGATGCACGCGCGCGAAGACGACGTGGCCAGCATGGGCAATGCCGAACTGGTGATGTCGCGGGTCAGTGGCCCGAAGGAACTGGTGGTGCTGGAGGACAGCTACCACATGATCACGATCGACCGCGAACGCCGCGAGGTGATCCGCCGCAGCGCGCGCTTCTTCACCGGGATCGGTGAACGCAGCGGCGTCCTCAAGGCGGTGGCCTGAGATGGGGGCACTTGCCACGCTGCTGTGGCTGACCAATGTCGTGCTCGATACCGGTGGCCAGCTCGCCTTCAAGGCCGCCGCCAGCGACCCGCAGGAGGGCGAGGGACTGCAGCGCTGGAAGCACATGCTCAGCCGCCCCTGGCTGTGGATCGGCATCGCCTGTTACGTGCTTGAGTTCGTCGCCTGGATCGCCTTCCTGTCACTGGTTCCGCTGTCCAAGGGCGTGCTGCTGGGCTCGATCAACATCGTGGCGCTGATGATCGCCGGCCGCATCCTGTTCCGCGAGAAGCTCACGCCATTGCGGGTGACCGGGATGCTGCTGGTCACAGCAGGCGTGGCGGTGGTGGGGGCCGGCTCATGAGGCGCCTGTATGTGATCGGCTTCCCCCTGCTGATGGCCTTCGACACCCTGGCCCAGCTGTGCTTCAAGTACGCCGGCGATGCTGCGCTGCCGGTCGAGGCCAACACCACCTGGCTGCTGCGCGTGCTGTCGCAACCATGGGTGTACGGCGCCATCCTCGGCTACGTGGGTGCGTTCTTCACCTGGATGAGCCTGCTGCGGCATGCGCCGATCGGCCCGGCATTCGCGGCCTCGCACCTGGAAGTGATCAGTGTGCTGCTGCTGTCGGCCTGGCTGCTGAACGAGCCGCTCACCCTGCACCACCTGGTTGGTGCGGTACTGATCGTGGCCGGCATCGTCTGCCTCGGCCGCGCGGAAGCGGACGACCCGCACAGCCCCGCCGAAAGCACCTCGTGAGCGGGCTGCGATGAGCCTGTTCGCGCGCGAACTGCCACCGACCGCCGGCCTGCCGATGCAGGCCAGCGACTTCCTTCCCGGTGGTGGTGACCTGCGCGGGATCCTGGCCAACCAGCTGGGCACGCCGCCGCTGCAGCTGACCTGTTCCGGCACGCACGCGCTGCTGATCGCCCTGCGCACCTTGCGCAAGCGCGCACCCAGGCGCGACACAGTGATCATGCCGGCCTACACCTGCCCGCTGGTGCCGATCGCGGTGCACAGCCTCGGCCTGCGCGTGCAGCTGTGCGATACCCGGCGCGGCCACTTCGACTTCGATCCCGGCCAACTCGAACGGTTGGCCGATGCGCGTACGTTGGCCATCCTGCCAACCCACCTCGGCGGTCGCATCGCCGATGTCGAACGGGCCTGCGACATCGCCCGCAGCGCCGGCGCCTGGGTCATCGAAGATGCCGCACAGGCGCTGGGCGCACGGGTGGGCAACAGCAGTGTCGGCCTGCGTGGCGACATCGGATTCTTCAGCCTGGCCGCCGGCAAGGGGCTGAGCCTGCACGAAGGCGGCCTGCTGGTCAGCCGCGATGACGAACTGCGCGCCGAACTGGCCGAGCATGCCGCCGAACAGGTGCGCTTCAACCTGCGCTGGGAGCTGCTTCGCAGTGTGCAGCTGCTTGGCCTTGCCGCCTGCTATCGCCCCTCGCTGCTGTCGCTGGTGTACGGCAATCCGCTGCGCAGCGCACTGCAGCGTGGCGATCTGGAAGACGCGGTCGGTGACATTTTCCCGCTGGACATACCGCAGCACCGGGTCAGTCGATGGCGACAGAACATCGGTGCCCATGCCGCGCGGCGATTGCCGGCGTTCCTGCAGGCCGGGCGCCTGCGCGCACTGCAGTTGCGCGTGCAGCTGGCACAACTGCCAGCGGTGGAGGTGGTCGATGGCCTGGCCGGCACCGGCGGCACCTGGCCGATGCTGATGCTGCTGCTGCCCAGCCAGCGCGCGCGCGATGCCGCGCTGGACGACCTGTGGCCGCGCGGCCTCGGTGCCAGCCGCATGTTCATCCATGCCCTGCCCGACTACGCCTACCTGCGTGGCATCGTGCCGCAGGAGGACGTGCCCAATGCACGTGACTTCGCCGCACGCATGCTCACCCTTGGCAACAGCGCCTGGCAGACCCGTGAGGAAACGGGCGAAATACTGCAGGTCCTAGCCCACGCCTGACCCGCACGTGCATGCGTGGCCTGCGCTCCGCGCATTCATCCATGTACTTTCCTGAACGCTTTCCCAGCCCGTCAAAAGCGCCGTTCAACAGGAAAGGAACGAGAAAGGCGGCCTGCCTACATTGAGCCTGCCCCGGCAATGTGCCGGACGCCTTTCTCATCGACGGACCTGCCCATGCACTGGAGCATCCTGTGTGACTTCGACGGCACCATCAGCCTCGAAGATGTCATCGACTCGCTGCTGGAAAAGTACGGCCAACCGGGCTGGCAGGAACTGGAAGACCAGTGGAAGGCGGGAAAGATCGGCTCGCGTGAATGCATGCAGGGCCAGGTGCGGCTGCTGGAACTGGATCCGGCCACGCTTGATGCCCATCTGGACCAGGTGCAGATCGATCCAGGTTTCGTCGCCTTCGTCGCTCGCACCGAGCAGCTGGGCCTGCCACTGCGCATCGTCAGCGACGGCCTGGACTATGCGATCCATCGCATCCTCGCCAACCACGGCCTGGCGCAGCTGCCGGTGGTGGCCAACCACCTGCGCTGGTGCGATGACCACTGGGAACTGGAATCGCCCTACCAGGCCGAAGGCTGCCGCAGTGGCACCTGCAAATGCGCCTGCGCCGCGCAGGCGCGCGCCAACGAAGCACCGCGCGTGCTGATGATCGGCGACGGCAGCTCGGACTTCTGCGTGTCCGAAGACGCCGACTTCGTGTTCGCCAAGCGCCGCCTGATTACCCATTGCACGAATGCCGGCATCGAGCATGCCGCCATCGACACCTTCCACGATGCAATCGCACTGCTGCCGCGCTTGCTCGATGGCAGCCTGCTGCAGCCACGTCGCCTCGACGCCAGCCCGCAGCCCGCCGCACTGCCCCTGCTGCTTGCCACCGCCTGAGCACTCCCTTCCAGGCGCGCTCCCCTGTTACCCCTTTCGAACGTCCTTCACGGAACCGAACTGCATGAATATTTTTGACAAGAACGCCGACGCCGCTGCCTCCGATGCGCAGCTGCTGGCCGACGAAGCCCGCTACAGCTCCTTCGGCGACACCGTCCACTACGTCGATCCGCCGAAGATCTTCCAGCGCGGCGAAGGCAGTTACATGTTCGACGGCGCGGGCGTGCCCTACCTCGACCTGCAGATGTGGTACTCGGCGTGCAACTTCGGCTACAGCAACAAGCGCCTGAACGATGCACTGAAGGACCAGATCGACACCCTGCCGCAGGTCGCCAGCCAGTACCTGCACCCGACCCGCGTGCAGCTGGCCAAGACCATTGCCGTGGACATGCACGAGAAGTTCGGCCTCGACGGCCGCGTGCACTTCAACGTCGGCGGTGCGCAGGCCATTGAAGACTCGCTGAAGATCGTGCGCAACGCGCGCGGCGGCAAGAGCCTGATGTTCGCCTTCGAGGGCGGCTACCACGGCCGCACCCTGGGTGCGTCGTCGATCACCTCCAGCTACCGCTACCGCCGCCGCTACGGCCACTTCGGCGAGCGCGCGATGTTCATCCCGTTTCCGTACCCCTTCCGTCGCCCGAAGGGCATGACCCCGGACGAGTACTCCGACCACTGCGTGTGGCAGTTCGAGCGCCTGTTCGAAAGCGAGTACAACGGCGTGTGGGATCCCAAGGTCGGCCAGGCCGAGTACGCCGCGTTCTACGTCGAGCCGATCCAGGGCACCGGTGGCTACGTCATCCCGCCGCGCAACTTCTTCACCGGCCTCAAGCGCGTGCTGGACAAGTACGGCATCCTGATGGTCGTCGATGAAATCCAGATGGGCTTCTGGCGCACCGGCAAGCTGTGGTCGATCGAGCACTTCGGCGTGACCCCGGACGTGCTGGTGTTCGGCAAGGCGCTGACCAACGGCCTGAACCCGCTGTCGGGCCTGTGGGCGCGCGAAGAGCTGATCAACCCGACCGTGTTCCCGCCGGGCTCCACCCACTCCACCTTCAATTCCAACCCACTGGGCACCCGCCTGGGCCTGGAAGTGCTGAAGCTGGGCAAGGAAATGGATTACGAGCGCACCGTGCCGGAAAAGGGCGCGTACTTCCTCGACGGCCTGCGCGGCCTGCAGAAGCGCCACCCGGAAATCGGCGACGTCGACGGCCTGGGCCTGGCGCTGCGTGCGGAAATCTGCCAGGCCGACGGCTACACCCCGAACAAGGAGCTGCTGGACCGCATGGTCGACATCGGCCTGGCCGGTGACCTGCTGCACGACGGCAAGCGCATGGGCCTCGTGCTCGACGTGGGTGGCTGGTACAAGAACGTGATCACCTTCGCGCCGTCGCTGGACATCAGCTACGAAGAAATCGACCTGGCGATCACCCTGCTCGACCAGGCGCTGACCAAGGCCAAGGGCTGAGGTCGATGCGCTGCCGGTTCCCGTGCCGATGGAGATGACGTCACGCCCCTCCAGCACCGCGCTGGAACCGACCGCGCTGCTGGAGGGCTTCCTGGCCCACCCGCCGCTCGGATTCGAGGCAGGCCGCCTTCCCAGCGGCCTGCCGACCTTCCGTGCGCCGCTGGACCTGACCACCACGATGGATGACGAACTGCGCAGCAGGCTACTCGGCCTGCCGCTGTCGCGCCTGTGGCGGCCGTGGATCACCTGGAAGACGCGCTTCGTCGGTGCCACCAGCACCGAGTACACCCCGCTGCCGGCACACGTTGCCCCGGAGGCGCTGGCTGAGGACGTGACGCGTCACGCGATCGGCGATACCCGGCTACTGGTGGTGAAGGACCTGGCAGTCGAATCACCGCTGCTGGACGACGCGGCCAACGCACACAGCGGCGCCTTCCTGCAGGCGCTGCTGGCACGCGGCTTCGTCGAACTGGAAGGCATGCCGCTGGCCTGGGTGGCGATCGATTTCGATTCGCTCGACGACTATCTCGGCCGCCTGTCGTCCTCGCGCCGCAAGAACATCCGTCGCAAGTTGCGTTCGCGCGATGACCTGCAGATCGACTGCATCGCCACCGGCAACCCGGCCCTGGCCGACCCGCAACTGCAGGCCGAACTGTACGCGCTGTACCTGGACGTATACGCGCAGAGCGCGGTGCATTTCGACCAGCTCGACCTGCCCTATTTCCAGTACCTGCTGGCCGACAGCCAGGGCCAGGGACGGATGTTCCTGTACCGCCACCAGGGCCGGTTGATCGGCTGGAACCTGTGCTACGTGCATGCCGGCAAGCTGGTGGACAAGTACATCGGCCTGGCCTATCCGCAGTCGCGCGAGCACAACCTGTACGCGGTCAGCTGGATGCACAACCTCGAGTACGCGCTGCGGCACGGCCTGAGCCACTACGTGGCCGGCTGGACCGACTCGCGCATCAAGGCCGAACTGGGTGCGCGCTTCACCTCCACCCGGCACGCGATCCACGCACGCTCCCCGCTGCTGCGCGCTGCGCTGCGCAGGCTGGCACCCTATCTGCAGGGCGAACCTGATGGAGGCGGTTGAATGATGCCGTTGCGTTCCCCGCTGATCCTGGACCTGGACGGTGGCGTGCTGCCGCTGCCACAGGCGCAGACCCTGGCCCTGCCGCAGTGGCATGACCCGCTGCGCTTTGCCTGCAGCAATGCCACCCTGGACCGTTTCGCCGCTGACGTGCTGGCACCACTGCCGGCCCAGCTCGGAACCGTCATGCTCGGCAGTGGCGACTTCCACCACCTCAGCCTGCCACTGCTGCGCCGCATGCGCGGGCAGGCCCCGTTCCAGCTGGTGGTGCTGGACAACCATCCGGACAACATGCGGTTCCCGCTCGGCATGCACTGCGGCTCGTGGGTGAACGCCGCCAGCAAGCTGCCGCAGATCTCGCACATCCATGTGCTCGGCATCACTTCCAGCGATATCGGCCTCGGTCATGCCTGGGAGAACCACTGGCGACCGCTGATGGGTGGACGCCTGACGTACTGGTGCATGGACGTGGACGTGGGCTGGGGCCACCGCCTCGGCATGGGCCGTGCGTTCCGACGCTTCGAGCACCCGGAGGCACTGGTCGCCGCGTTCGCCGCCGAGCAGGCCACATCCCCGCAGCCCACCTACCTGTCGATCGACAAGGATGTATTCGCCGAGGACGTTGCGCGCAGCAACTGGGACCAGGGCCGCTTCCAGCTGGAACACGCACTGGTGGTGATCGAAGCACTGCGCGCCGGTGGCCTGGTCGGCAGTGACATCACCGGCGAAGTTTCGCTGGCCAGCTACCAGAGCCGCTTCAAGCGCTGGCTGTCGTCGCTGGATGGCCAACCGGACATCAGGGCCGATGATCTTCCCGTCTGGCAGGCGCGTCACCAGAAGGTGAACCGCGAACTGCTGGCGGCAATCGCCGCCGCACCGACGGCCTGCTGACCGCGTCGGCAATGCCGGCCGTTGGCCGGCGTGGCTTCGGTAGTGCCGGCCGCTGGCCGGCAACCTCGTTGTTCCCGGGCTCACAGGAATGCCGGCCAGCGGCCGGCACTACACTGGACTCCCGACCCGGAGCCCTCGCCATGCCCCAGACCGTCATCCCGCAACTGCGCATGCGCCATGCCGATACCACCCTGCCGTTCTACGTGCAGGGGCTGGGTTTCGTGGTCGACTGGGAACACCGCTTCGAAGCCGGTTTGCCGTTGTTCGCCCAGCTCACCCGCGATGGCCAGACGATCTTCCTCACCGAGCACAGCGGTGACTGCGAGGTCGGCGGCGCGGTGTACTTCATCGTCGACGACGTCGACAGCCTGTACCGCGCCTTCAGCGCCGCCAACGTGCCGATCGAGCAGCCACCGCATGACACCGACTGGGGCAGCCGCGAGATGCTGCTGCGCGACCCCGACGGCAACCGCCTGCGTTTTGCCACCCACCTGGACTGAACAATGCGGACTTGAGGCATATATACGAAACATATATGCTTCGTATATCAACTCCGCCAGGACCGCCCATGGGCATCGTCAACATCGATGACACCCTGCACGACCAGCTGCGCCGTGCCTGCACTGTCTCCAGCCGTTCGATCAACGCCCAGGCCAACTTCTGGATCCGGGTCGGCATGCTGTGCGAAATGAATCCCACGCTGAGCTTCCAGGACATCGTCGCCAGCGAACTGCGGGCTGCCGGCGTGCAGCCGCCGCTGCTGGCACCGGGACAGGTCTGAGCAGATGGCGATCATCAAGCGCCCCGACGAGATCGCGCTGATGGCCGAATCCGGGCGCCTGCTTGCGCAGGTGTTCGCCGCGCTCGACCGGCTGCCACTGCAGGGCCGCAGCACGATGGAGATCAACGATTTCGTCGAACGCATGATCGTTGACGAGCTGCAGGCGCGGCCGGCCAGCAAGGGCCAGTACGGCTTCCCGTACGTGCTCAACGCCTCGATCGACAACGTGATCTGCCACGGCGTACCCAGCACCACCGACGTGCTGCGTAACGGCCAGATCGTCAACCTCGACATCACCCTGGAGAAGAACGGCTACATCGCCGACTCCAGCACCACCTACCTGGTGGGCGAGGTCGACTACGCCGCGCGCAGGCTGGTGCGGACCGCCTACCAGGCGATGTGGAAAGGCATCGCTGCGGTGCGCCCCGGTGCACGCCTGGGCGACATCGGCCACGCCATCGCCCGCCACGCGCGCAGCCACGGCTACAGCGTGGTGAAGGAATACTGCGGCCATGGCATCGGCCAGGAAATGCACGAGGAACCGCAGATCCTGCACTACGGCCATCCCAACACCGGCAGGGTGCTGGAGGAGGGCATGGTGTTCACCATCGAGCCGATGCTCAACCAGGGCAAGCCGGCCATCCGCCAGCAGCCGGACCAATGGCCGGTCTACACCCGCGACGGCAAGCTGTCGGCGCAGTTCGAGCACACGGTGGCGGTCACCCGCAACGGTGTGCGCGTACTGACCCTGCGCCCCGGCGAAGCGCCATTGTGCGCGGTGGATGCGGCCTAGAGCGGACGCAACAGAAGCACCGTTGCCAGGCAGAACATGAAGATCGCGACGCCCCCATCCAGCACCCGCCAGGCGTCCGGCCTGCGGAACACCGGCTGCAACAGGCGCGCGCCATAGCCCAGCGTGCAGAACCAGGCCACGCTGGCGGCGCACGCACCGGCGGCGAACGCCCAGCGCAGGTCACCCGGGTAACGCGTGGACAGGCTGCCCAGCAGCACCACCGTATCCAGATAGACATGCGGGTTGAGCAGGGTGAACGCCAGGCAGGTCAGCAGCACCTGCCGTCCGCTGCCGCCCTGCGCCTCGGTGGCGGCCAGTACGCCACCACCGCGCCACGCACGCAGTCCCGCCTGCACGCCATACCAGAGCAGGAACGCCGCACCACCGAAGCGCAGCACCTGCAGCAGCAACGGCCACTGCAGCACCAGCGCGCCCATGCCACCGACGCCGGCCAGGATCAACGCGATGTCCGCGCCGGCGCAGGCCAGCACCACCCTGCCCACATGCCGCTGCTGCAGGCCCTGGCGCAGCACGAAGGCATTCTGTGCGCCGATGGCGATGATCAGGCCGGCACCTGCGAACAGGCCGGCGGCGGTAGCGGCGATCCACATCAGGACAGGCCAGGCAGCGAGGGGACACGCAGGGTGAGGCCAATGGCGATGTTTAGACAATCTGATTTTTCTTTATCCTGTGCAGGAAAACTGAAGGGGCACCGGCATGGATCTGGTACATCCACAATTGGCCGCATTCGCTGCGGTGCTGGAAGAAGGCAGCTTCGAGGCTGCGGCACGCCGCCTGTCGATCAGCCCATCAGCACTGTCGCAACGGATCAAGGCGCTGGAAGACAGGCTCGGGCAGGTCCTGGTGGTGCGCCAGGCACCCTGCCGACCGACTGCTGCGGGGGAAGCGCTGCTGCGCCGGGTACGCCCGATGCAGGCACTGGAAGCCGAGGCGCTGGCCGAGCTGCTACCCGAGCGTGGCAACGACGCTACGCGTACGCCCATCCCCCTGGCGGTCAACGACGACTCGCTTGATACCTGGTTCGTGCCCGCCATCGCTGACCTGCACCAGCGCCATGGCTACCTGTTCGACCTGCGCATGGACGACCAGGACCACACCCTGCAGTTGCTGCGCGATGGCAGCGTGCTCGGCGCAGTGACCGCCGAAAGCCAGCCGGTGAAGGGCTGCAACGTGCACCCGCTCGGCGCCATGCGTTACCACGCGATCGCTTCGCCCGGCTTCGCCCGCCAATACTTCAACGATGGCATGCAGGCCGCGGCCCTGGCGCGCGCACCGATGCTGGTGTTCAACCGCAAGGATGAACTGCAATGGCGCTTCGTGCGGCGCCTGACCCGCGCGCGACTGCAGCCGCCGCTACACTACCTGCCCTCTTCCACCGGTTTCGTCGAAGCCGCCGCGTGCGGACTCGGTTGGGGCATGGCCCCGGAAACCCTGGTCGCGCCCGCCGTGCGCGCCGGCCGCGTGGTGGTACTGGAACCCCGCCGCTGGCTGGATGTGCCGCTGTACTGGCAACATGCCGCCGTGCGCTCAAGCACGCTGCAGCACATCACCCAGGCGCTGCGCACTGCAGCCAGCGGCACCCTTCGTTGAGGACAATCCGATGACCGCAGACTCGGGCTTCACGCCGCGCGCACTACCGTTTGCGCACTTCTTTACCACTGGGACGGCATGCGCGTGATCGGCCGACGTACAAGGATGCACCGCGCGAAGGCCGCGCTGGCGCTGGTGCTGGCGACCTGCCTGCCAACCGCTGCGTCCGCGCAGAACAGCAACGACACCCCCGCATTGGACTGGGAACAGGCACGCCAACGCCTGGAGCAGGTCTCCGATGCGCTGGCGGCGGCTGATGCAGCGGTACGCAACAAGCAGGACCTGCAGGACGCCACGCGCCTGCTGCGCCTGCCGGAGATCACCGGCGAAGTACGCCGCCTGCAGTTCCAGAAGACCCTGACCCTGCCACTGGGTTCGCTGGCGCCCGTGGCTGAAGCCTTCGGTATCGATTCGCCGCTGTCGTTCACCGAGCGCGACTGGCGTACACGCCCGGTAGTGACCGCGATGCTGCCGCTGTACACCGGCGGCGTGATCCCGGCCGCGCAACGTGCGGCCAGCGCCGCCCATGAGCAGGCCAACGCCGAGCGCGAGGCACAGCGCCAATCATTGACCGTGCAGCTGGCCCAGGCCTACTTCGGCCAGCGCCTGGCCGAGCAGGCGGTGGACGTGCGCCGCGACGTACGCGACGGCCTCAACCGCCACCTGTCCGATGCAGAAAAGCTGGAGCGCGAGGGCTTCGCCACCCGCGCCCAGCGCCTGCAGGCCACCGTGGCCCGCGACAAGGCCGAGCGTGAGTACCAGAAGACAGTGAACGACCTGGCCACGCTGAAGGCCGCGCTGGCCACGCTGCTGCGCAGTGGTGGCGAGGTGCAGCCGGTGTCGCCGCTGTTCGTGCAGCGCGTGCCGATGGAACCGGTGGCCAGCTTCGAGCGCACGGCGCAGGCGCGCCAGCCGCAGATCGCGCGCTTGCGCGCGATGGTGGCGCAGGCCGAACAGGGCGTGCGCGTGCAGCAGGCCAAGCTGAAGCCGCAGATCTTCGCCTTCGGCCAGTACGACTTCCGTCGCCGCGACGAGATGCTGACCGACCCGGACTGGGCGTTCGGCATCGGCCTGAAGTACACCTTCCTGTCGCCGAACTCGCGGCCGGCGCAGATCAGCGCCGCGCGTGCGCAGCAGGACCAGGCCGAAGCGGGCCTGCGCGAGGCCGAGAACCAGGTCGCACTGGGCGTGCGCAAGGCCTGGAACGAACTTGAGACCGCGCGCCAGCAGTTCGTGCTGCTCGACAGCAGCATCGCCCAGGCACAGGAAAACCTGCGCCTGCAGGAGCTGGCATTCCGCGAAGGCCAGGCCACCTCGCTGGATGTGATCGATGCGCGGCTCGGCCTGGGCGGCGCCCGTGTCGAGCGCGCACAGGCCGCCTACCAATACGACATTGCGCTGGCACAGTTGCTGGAGATCAGTGGACAGATGGACCGTTTCGAAGAATTCCGGCGGCGTGCGGACGAGGTGATCGACCATGAGTGATGTGCTGCACGACGATGCGACGACGCCCCCCGGCAAGCGACGGCTGGGACCGATCCTGCTGGTGGTCCTGCTGGTCGCGGTGGTGCTCGGCCTGTGGCTGGCCTGGCGCAGCCCGGCCGACCAGATCCAGGGCATGGCCGATGCGGACACGATCAACGTGGCCGCCAAGATCACCGCGCGCGTGGCCGAGCTGAAGGTGCGCGAGGGCGATCGCGTGCAGCCCGCGCAGGTGCTGTTCCTGCTCGACAGTCCCGAAGTGGCCGCCAAGGAACAGCAGGCGCACGGTGCATTGGCCGCTGCGCAGGCGGTGGCCGACAAGGCCGATGAAGGCGCGCGCAGCGAAGACATCCGTGCCGCCGAAGCGAACTGGAAGCGGGCCGAAGCCGGCGCGACGCTGGCCGAAGCGACCTACCAGCGCGTGCAGAACCTGTTCAACGAAGGGGTGATGACCCGGCAGAAGCGCGATGAAGCGCATGCCCAGGCCACCAGTTCGCGCGAACTGGCCCGCGCCGCCCGCGCGCAGTACGACATGGCATTGGCGGGCGCCCGAGAGCAGGACAAGCGCGCCGCGCAGGGCCAGGTACAGCAGGCGCAGGGCGCGGTGGCCGAGGTCAACGCCGCGCGAGCAGAAGTGGAAGGACGCGCGCCGGTGGCGGGCGAGATCAACAAGCGCATGGCCGATCCGGGCGAGCTGGTGCCAGCCGGCTATCCGGTGTTCACCCTGGTCGACATCGACCGCATGTGGGTGGCGATGAACCTGCGCGAATCGCAGATGCAGGGCCTGAAGGTCGGCAGCAAACTGCAGGGCAGCGTGCCGGCGCTGCGCCTGGATGGTGAGTTCGAGGTCTACTTCATCAATCCGGCCGGCGACTACGCAACCTGGCGTACCACCCGCCAGTCGTCCGGCTATGACGTCCGCAGCTTCGAGGTGCGGGTGCGCCCGGTACGCCGCATCGAGGGCTTCCGCCCCGGCATGAGCGTGCTGTTCGCATGGCCCCAGCACTGAGCCCGGACCGCAACGGCTTCGCCGCTTCGTGGCGGCGCGAGCTGCAGTCGCTGCGCAGCAACCGTGCCGACCTGCTGCTGGTCACCTTGCTGCCACTACTGATGCTGGTCGTGATGGCATGGATGTTCACGCCGTCGGTGATGCGCGATATCCCGATTGCTGTGGTCGACCTTGACCACAGCAGTGACAGCCGCCTGCTGATGCGCATGCTCGACGCAAGTCCCGGCGTACGCGTCGCCAGCCAGCCAGCGGACCTGGAGGACGCACGCTCGCAGTTGCGCCGCCTGGACGTGTTCGCCATCGTGCTGGTACCGCGCGATGTCACCCGCCAGGCGTTGCGTGGACGCCAGGGCACGGTGTTCGCCTATTACAACGCCACCTACATGACCACCGGCCAGTCCGCGGCGCGCGATATCGGCGACGCGGTTTCCGCATGGAACGCACGCCTGCTGCGCGAGCGCATCGGCCTGCAGGTCGGCCCGGGCAAGCTGCGCGCGGCGCCGATCGCGGTGCAGTCGGACATCCTCTACAACCCGGCGCGCAGCTACGAATTGTTCCTGCTGCCACTGATCTTCCCGGCGGTGCTGTCACTGGTACTGGCACTTGCGGTGGCCGGCAGCCTCGGCCGCGAGATCCGAGATGGCACCCTGCCCGCCTGGTTGGCTCGCACGCCGTGGTCGGCGATCGCCGGCAAGGTCGCGCCGCACCTCCTGCTGTTCTCGCTGTATGGCGCGCTCGGCATCGGCTACCTGGCCTGGCTGCGCGGCGATGGTGTGGCCGGCAGCGTACTCCTGCTGCTGCTCGCACAGCCGTTGTTCTACCTGGCCACGGCCGCCTACGCGCTGTTCTTCGTCGGCGTCACCCGCGACATGGGCACCGCGTTGTCTGCGGTCGGTCTGAGCATCGGCACCGCACTGGCGTTCTCCAGCGCTACTTTCCCGGTACTGGACGGGCCGTTGTTTACCCGCGTCTGGCACCAGCTGCTGCCATTGAGCGCCTACATCAAGCTGCAGACCCAGCAGCAGTTCATCGGCGCGCCGCTGCAGGTTTCGGCATGGCCGCTGGCTACGCTGCTGTTGATGACGGTGGTGGCCGGTGGCATCGGCGGCCTGCGCCTGATCGCCTTTGCACGCACGCCCGCCGCCGCACAATCCGCAGGGGCTGACGCATGAGCATGCTCTGGCGCAGCCTGCGGCAGACCCTGATGGCGGTGCTGTGCGACCGCTACGCGATCGTGGTGATGGTCGGTGCGGTGATCCTGTATTCGTTCTTCTATCCAGCCGCCTATCGGCACCAGGTGGCCGGCAACCTGCCGGTGCTGGTGGTGGACGATGACCACAGCGCGACCAGCCGCGAGCTGCTGCGCAAGCTCGACGCACTGCGCGTTGCGCGCGTGGTCGGGCAACCGGCGGACGTCGACAGCGCACGCCAGCAGCTCGAAGCCGGCCACGCCGAAGGCATCGTCGTGATCCCGGCCAACCTGGAGCGCGACATCCTGCGCGGCCATCCGGCCAAGCTGGTATTGCTTGGCAACGGTGCCTACCTGGGCCGCGCCAGCTGGGTGCTGGGCAGCGTAGCTGATGCGCTGGGTGCGTTCGGGCGTGATGCGGTGGTCGGCCAGGCCGCCTTCATGGGTGCGCCGCAGGCACCGCCGGTCATCCTGGTGCAGCGCCCGCTGTACAACACGCAGGAAGGCTATGGCAGCGCCATCGTGCCCGGCGTGGCCGAGCTGATCGTGCACCAGACGCTGTTGATGGGCATCGGTGTTCTGCTCGGCGGCCGCCGCCTCGCACTGGGCCGGCGCCTGCGCTTCGACCTGCCGGCGCTGGCCGGCATGGCGTTGGGCTTCGGCCTGATCGGCCTGTTCGGCCTGTTCTGGTACGCCGGTTTCACTGCCTGGGTGCAGGACTATCCACGCGGCGGCAACCCGATGGGCCAGCTGCTGGGCGGCACCTTGTTCATCGCCACCACCGTGGCCTTCGGCCTGTTCGTCGGCAGCTTCTTCCGCACCCGCGAGCGCGCCTTCCAGTACATCATCGCCACCTCCATCCCGCTGTTTTTCCTGGCCAACCTGTCATGGCCGGCGGTGATGACGCCGCAACCGCTGGTCTGGCTGGCACAGCTGCTGCCGACCACCTCGGGCATCAATCTGATGGTGCGCCTGAACCAGATGGACGCCCGCCTGGCCGACGTCAGCCACGAACTGATCACCCTCACCGTCCTGCTGCTGCTCTACGGCAGCCTCGCCTCCTGGCGCCTCCTCGCCAAAAAGGGGACGGAGGGAATTAAGTCGTAAGCGGCCAGTTCAAGCGGCGCGGCATGGCCGCTTTGATCCATCGTTTATGGATCCGGGGCATACCAGAACGGGATGCGGAACGCGCGGCGCCGTCCGGCCCCCCGCTCGCCGCCTGCAGCATTCCACACCAGTTCCAGGTCATGGCGTCCGGGTGCGAGCCCCCGGGTAGGCAGGTACCCCACCAGGCCGCGCATATCCAGGTCACGCCGCTCCATGGGCACGAAGCCATGCAGGTCGACCGGGGTGCCGTCCAGCTTGACCTGCCAGAGCCGGGAAAGGCACTCCACTGCGGCATTGGCGGCCTGTTGCCCGGTGGCCTCATTGCGCGCGTCCGGAAGTGCGGTGCAATGCTGGCGCGCCAGCGGATTGTCGCGTTGAGGGCGATGCGGAATGAACAAACGAAGCTGCGCACCGCTGAACGTGTCCGACGGGATCATCGGGTACGGCAGCAGCTGGTCATGCGCCGAACGCATCGATTCGTAATGCGCACTCAGCATGCCGTGCTCAACCGCCGCTTCGGTGACGATCTGGTAACGGTTGAACAGCGAGAACTTCAACGACGCCATCACCTGCACGGCCGCCAGCAGCATCGCTACCAGCACCGCGAACAGGTAGGCCGCCATGAACGAACGCGAGCGCAGGTTGCTCTGCATGGTCAGCTGCATGGTCTGCATCAGGCGCAACAGCGGAACCCGTTGCAGTGCCGCCAGCATGCCCTGCAGCAGTCGCTGCGGTCGCTCATGGGGCTGCCCGCGCTCCTGCCGCCGCGCCACGATCTTCTCCAGGATCCCGGGGGTAACAGCCAGCGCCAACATTGCGGCCAGCACGGTGCACAGGGCGAGCATGGCGACATGATCGGCGCCGCCGGACAGCGCGCCGATCACCATCGACACACCAAGCGTCAGGACGGCCAATACCAGAGTGCCCGCCAATGTCTGTACGGCAAGCAGGGTGGTCGAGAACAGCATCGTCGCCAGCCGGTCGGCACGTTCGATGCTGCCATCGAGGCCTCCGTCCCGGGCCTGCAGGAAGGCGCGCGTGACCGCCCCCATTCTTGGCAGGCGGTCCCAGTCAATGCCATCGGGGAAATGCGACCTGAGGCCGATCAGCCCGATCCAGTAGCCGCGCACCGTGAGGTGGATGATCAAGGCCACTGCCAGCACATAGCACATGCCGACACTGATGCTGAAACCGAACCAGAGCATCTGGAAGTACATGCCTTCGGTGTGCAGGCTGCTGCGCGCCCAGGCGTCGAACAGATAACCCGGCACGGCCAGCAGCGCGAACGCCAGCAGGCCCGAAATGAAGAGCTCGAGTTCATCGGTGCGATCACGCACCCGATGGGGATGGGCAGTCGCTTCCGGTATCGGGTCATGCCTTGCGAGCGGTGCCGGTTGGGGAGCTGGAGCCGATTCGTTCACTGGACATTCATCCGTTGAGTCGGCGCAGTATAGGCACGACGCCGGAGTCAGCGATACAGGTCCGGAACGAAGAACGCCGGCGCGGGGCCGGCGTTCGAGTACTGCGATGTGCAAGGGGGGACGGGCGCTGTCGGCAACCGATCAACGATAGACGCGCTCGCAACGGCGCTCGACCACGCGGTCGCCGTTCTTCTGCTGGCTGTTGCCCTGGATCTGGCGACCGGCCGCACCACCGGCCACAGCACCGGCCACGGTAGCGAGCTTCTTGCCATTGCCGCCGCCCACCTGGTTGCCCAGCAGGCCGCCGATCACCGCGCCGGTGGCCGTACCGGCGATGCGGTTCGGATCGCGCGAGTTGCGCTGCACTTCCACGTTCTTGCAGACCACGCGGCTGCCGTCGTTGAACTTGCGTCCCTCATCGCGCGGCCCATACGTCTGCGCGCCGGCCACCGACGAAGCCGCCAGCAGGGTGCCCAGCACAAGCAATCGGGTCGAGGTCTTCATGGCCATCTCCTGAGTTCCGGTATGGCGCAAGTGTCCTCCCGCGGTTGGCAACCCAAGGTGAAATGCGCGTGTCCGCCACCTCATCGGCCATCGCGCGTTCAGGAAGAAAATCCGCGCCCATCACGATCAGCCATCGTGATGGGCGCCGTCTCCCTACCGGCGTGCCACGTTCTAGAACTCTTCCCAACCACCGGCATTGGCCGCCAGTGTCGGTTCGATGCGGGGTGAAAGCGCAGCGGGCCGGCGTACCGGGGTGACCGTCGCAGCTACCGCTGCCAATGCGGGGCGTACCACCGCCGCTGCCGTCGCCGCACCCGTGCGGAACACCGAAACCGCCTCAGCCAGCAGGTTGGCCTGCTCTTCCATCGAGCGTGCCGCTGCACTGGCCTCTTCCACCAGCGCCGCATTCTGCTGCGTGGTCTCATCCATCTGCACCACAGCCTGGTTCACCTGCTCGATGCCCGAGCTCTGCTCCTGCGATGCGGCGGAGATATCAGCCATGATGTCGGTCACGCGCTGCACCGACGCCACGATCTCGCCCATCGTGGTGCCTGCCTGGCGGACCAGCGCCGATCCATCGGCGACCTTGCCGACCGAGTCCTCGATCAGGCCCTTGATCTCCTTGGCCGCACCGGCCGAGCGCTGTGCCAGCGTGCGCACCTCACTGGCCACCACCGCAAAGCCCCTGCCCTGCTCGCCTGCACGCGCGGCTTCCACCGCCGCGTTCAAGGCCAGGATGTTGGTCTGGAAGGCGATGCCGTCGATGACACTGATGATCTCGGCGATCTTCTTCGACGAGGCTTCGATGGCCGACATCGTGGTGACCACCTGGCCGACCACCTCGCCGCCCTGCGAGGCGACACCGTGCGCGCCGATGGCGAGCTGATTGGCCTGGCGTGCATGCTCGGCGTTCTGCTTCACGGTGGAGGTCAGTTCCTCCATCGATGCTGCGGTCTCTTCCAGGTTTGCCGCCTGCTGTTCGGTACGCCGCGACAGATCGGTGTTGCCCGAGGCAATCTCGCCTGCTGCCAGGTTGATGCTGGACGCACTGGACTGGATGCGGCCGACAATCTGCTTGAGCTGATCGACGGTGGCATTGCAGTCATCGCGCATGCGGGCGAACACGCCGTGGAAATCACCTTGCATGCGTACGGTGAGGTCACCGCGCGAAATCGCCTGCAGCAGCGTCGACACCTGCACCAGGTTCTCGTCCGTGGTCTGCATCAGGCGATTGAGTCCAGCCACCATGTCGCGGAAATCGTAGGCGAAGCGATCTTCATCGCCGCGCAGGCTGAAGTCGCCCGCCGCCGCGGCCGTCGCCAGCCGGCGGATCTCGCCGTTGATCGCCGACAGGCTGGTCTTGGTCTCGTCCATTGCCTGGGTGATCGCCGCCTTCTCGCCCGGCAGCGGATCCATGTCCACCGACAGGTCGCCACGGGCGTAATGCTTCATCACTTCGATCAGCCGGTTCTGCACTTGCACGTGCGAGCCGACCAGCGCATTCGTCTCGTGCACCATGCGCCCGTAGTCGCCGGGGAAGGCACTCTCGTCCATGCGATAGCTGAGGCTGCCGGCATCGTGCTGACGGGCCAACTCGCCCTGCGCCGCCATCACCGACTGCAACTGCGCCTGCATGCGCTGCATCGACCTGAGCAGCTGCGTCACCTCATCGTTGCCGGACGCGTCGATGCTGTTGTCCAGCCGCCCGTTGGCGATGCCGTCGGCCAGCTTCACCGCACCTTCCAGCGGGCGGGTCAGGCTGCGAGTGATGGCCCACGCGGCCAGCGAGCCCAGTATCAGGCTCAGCACGCCGAACACGATCGACAGCGTGCCGGTCCAGGATTCGGTTGAACGGTATTCCTCGCGGCTGCGCGCGGTCAGTGTCTCCTGATGCCGCAGCAGGGTCGAGATCGTCTCATTCCATGCGGTCGCCAGGCCGTGCTCGGCGAGCAGTTCCTTGGCCGCACCTTCGAAATCACCGGCCTTCATGCGCTCGTGCAGATGCTGGGTGGAGGCGTCGGTGGCCTTGCGTGCCGCGTCGATTTTCGCAACCAGGCTATCGCCGGTGGCGTCGCGCGGAATCTTGATGTACTTGGCCCAGATACCGTCGTAGGTCTGCGACAGCTCCTGCGCCTTCTGATAATCCTTGTCGAAATCCTCGCCGCGCTTGATCACCATCAGCCGGCGATGCATCAGCACCGCGTTGTTGGTATCCAGCATCTCGTTCAACAGCCGCATCTTCACCATATTTACGTCCACCACTTTCGAGAACTGGGCAGACTTCAGATGGTTTCCGTACAGCGCCAGGCCGACGATGGCCACGATGAACAGCAGCAGCAAACCGAACCCGGCCCCCAGCCGGGATCCCACACGGAGGTTGCGTAAGGCGAGCATCTCAATTCCCTTGATCATGGCCGTACGATCGATGGCGGCGCAGGCAGGGGAAACTTTATGGGTCGATATTATTATATCGATCTAAAACTCTGGAACTGTGCAGACAGGTGTGAAATAGGACGACTCACGAGGGCTTTCTATCCATAAGGTATATCGCCACGGGTAGCGAGATGGGATCAGACAGGGACCTGCCAGCCCGTTGCGCGGCATTACGGGGTAGCTGGCCCCGGGAAGACCAGATCCTTCCCGAGCCTTGCCGCATAGACGCTCTCGAACTGGAAAGAGAGCACAAACCGGAACTCGCACGCCGCGGCGTAACGCTTGATGAAGTGGCAGATTTCCTCCCAGGCGCTTTCAAACCTGCACGCGCGGAAATGGAACGAACCCAGCAGGCCCACCTGCCACGAGGCCTAATCCCTTCCGCTACGACAGCTTCCGGCGGGTCGACGATGCCGAACCCGAAGCCGGTGTTGGATGCTGGAAGATATCCACGCAGACCGTCAGTACCGTCGGAGTACTCGGCCTGGATCGAATCCAGAGCGTGCAGCACGGCAGCCAGATCTGCACCGGCTTCGACTTCGAGAAACAGCGAAATGCTCATTACCTGCGCAAGCCGATGAGGGTATGCCTGTTGAAGAACCGCATCTTCCCCTCGATCGTGAAGTCCGTGCGCCTGATCTCGCCCAGCATCATCTCGCGCTGCTCCTCGCTCAACGTGCACGGCTCCAAAACATTGGCCTCCAGCACTCGCCCCGGGGGCGCCAGTCGCAGCTCGACAATGCAGGCATTGCCCTCGATGGGGACACCTGCTGGCCACGCCGTCATTGTGATCGCACGCATTTGCTCCTGGTACGCCACCCGCTCTGCTTCCTCCATCTGCGGGTCCGGCAGATACGGCGGGTTCGCCGCCACGTGCACAGCAGACTGCGTGGGCGTTGGCTCTGATATCGAACCAACGATCAGTTTGATCAGGGTGTTCTGTGAGGCCGTTACCGCCAAGGCGATCACCAGAGTGGTGTAGCTGACACCACCAGCCTTCTGCAGCTCAAGGTGCCGCCGATGTGCCCCGCGATGCTCGGCATCAACCTTGCGGACAATCCTTCGGCAATGCGCTAGGTACAGCGGATTCGCCAGGATTCCTGCAAGTACGCGAAACACCACGAAGGAGAGCAAGGACAACCATGGCAGCCCCAGCAGCACGAAGGTGGTCATCAGCAACGGCGAAAGGATGAACCAGATCGCGCCCCACGCATGCATGCGCCGGAAGAAGAACCAGAGCGACGAGAACAGGAATGCCGGCCAGTTCCAGCGCCTTGGCGCCCCGCCGCTTGCTTCGTACAGCCTCCAGTGACGGAGATAGGCGCGGAACCTGTCACCTACCACGATCGCCAGTGCTTCCTTCTCGCTCAACCCATCTGAGGTTGCATCTGTGCTCTGCACCGCTTCACCGACGGCGCTGCCGAAGGTGGGTTCAATCCTTACTTTCATTATCCTCTATCCAAACTCGCCACGAAACTAAACCTTGCTCCAGGCAGGCTCCTCTGTCACCTCAACATGAGGCCTACTGCGGCCGGCAAGAATCTCGACTTCGAATTCACAACCGAATTCAAGATCCTCTTGCATCGCCCGCCCCACCCCATTCAATCGCTATTGCCATCAGAGAAGCCGCTACCCAAACCCCTGCGACCTAACCTTTCCAACCGACTCCATCCACTCAACCCAGACAGCGGCATCATTCAGGCAACTGGAATCATTTAAAGGCGACGTGAGACGCCCAATAACTTCGAACAGTGGAAGACCCTCACCGGATCGATCAAAAATCGCCTCGAGGAATACCAGCATTACTGAGAACGAATTCAGCAACGTCAAACACCCACCCGATGAACTCATTCGTGCGACACAGAATTCAGCATTAAGTGCGCCCCCAGCGGTGTTGACCTCTGCAAACGCGTCGCGCCAGTCATCCCACATTACCGGATCGTTGGGCAGGTCATCTGCCCACAAAAAAGAGCGCGCCGAAGATAATAGATCAACAAGAGCGTCCTGATTACTACCCCTATCCAAATAATTTTGCAGGAAAACGCACATCAACACATATGCAGCCTGAACAGAAATTTCTTTGAAATCTCCCATATCACCAACACTCATCCCGCCCCCTCTCTTCTGAACCGGCTCACATGCGCACTGCAAACACCATTGGCAATCAGCTGGCTGGTGGCCGTCACCGTACCTGCGGCAGCCGCCGTCGCCTGCCTGTCCATCAGCAAAGTGCTTGCATCAGCAATGCCTTCACCGCGCGCTGCGCTGGTATCGATGTTGACGCCCAGCTCAGCCGCCAACATCTGTTTGCCATCGATGGTGAGGTGTGATCGATTTGGACTGGAATGCTACGTCCAATGCTCACGGCCATCTGCGCCAATCCAAACCAAGCCCGCCGGAGCATCGATCAAGAACCAAAGGCCGAATCCATCAATATCATCTTCGCCAGGACTCTCAAGCCATGCCTTTGAGATGAACAACAATTGTTCCCGCCAGTCACCCTCCAAGGTCCTCCCGTCCGATGCGAGTTTTACTTTCCGCTCTCTCAGCAAACGCCCCATCAACTCGAAGAACGCGCCCCTCCTTCCAGAAATCCCAACATCCCCCATCTCCATCGTCATGTGCTGCCAGACGGCACCAAGAGACAACCCAAACGAAGAATTCATCACTGCAGAATAGACTTCATCCCTCATTCTAGCCTCACCCCTACTTGCCCCCATTACCTATCGACTTGTCCCGCACATCAGTCGCCCAACTCGCACCAGATTGCGCTCGCCTGATCCCCTGCGTGGAAGTTGTTCTCAAACAAGTTCCTGGCAATCCTCACATTCAACACGGTCCCCGCCAGATCCTGCCCGACAACCCACCCGCCAGCGCTCCCACCGCTTTAGAGAGCGCCAGAACCGCCTCCGTTTGAATCATCGAACAGTCCAAGCTCTCCGGGCCACGAACCCATACTTGTACGAAACAGCCGCATTCACAAACGCCTGACACGCAGGGCTCGCCGAGTTCGCTGTACAAACCGAGAGCAGCTCACAGTCCATTCGCTCCGACAGTTGCTTGGCAACGTCACGCACCATCTTTTGGCATGACGTGTCGCTGCCATACTCGTCGAGTTGCTGCTTCATTACTCGAGCTTGATCCTCAGCAAGGAAGTTATTCTCAACCGAGTTCTTGGCAATCCCCGCATTCAACGCGATCCCGGCCAAATCCTACCCTAAAGCACCCAATAAGTTTCTGGCGATGGCACAGGCACAGCGAGCTCGCCAGTAATGCGTAAGCAGACGGCTCATCAGCGATGGCAACAGCGCCAGCCACAGCGCCCGCATCAACGATGCTGCAATCATCAGCAGGGCCGCAGTCTGGATTAGCCATTTCCCAGCTCATTCCGGCACAGCATTGAGCGAACGTACTCAGCCGATCCCGGAGTTCTTTCTATATACTTGAGACATGCCATACCCAGGTATCGACTAAACTCTTCATCACTAACAATCACAACGTCCGGGTCATACTTGAGCCCATATGAAAATTCCACCCCAGAAAAGTGATCATCCACGTCGAAGCTACTATTATCTGGGAATCTACAGTCAACATCATCGGTGCCAAAACCCCAGCCCCTTGATAAACACTCGAGCATCTGAATAAACACTCCCGAAGAATAAATCCAATCAAAGTAAGCAAAAACCACCCAATCAGAATCCCTCTTATCCATCCAAGATCCAAACAACTGATCACTCATACCAACCTCACTTAGGGTGGAAATTTTTAACTACACCGGCATCATCGATGTACACAACGAAAGAGACGCCTCCCGCATTGGACTCATATATCCTCTTCCCCGCAGCAACAGCGTCCTTGTAACCCTTCACAGCAGCTTCCTGGCCGAGCACCAAAACCTTCCTATCTGACATTATAGGATGCGATCATCGGTCGCCGTGGCACCACGCAACGCGGTATCGCCCCCGGCGTTCATCGAGATGTTATTGCGCGCCCCGCATCTTCTGCAGGCGATCATTGGGATTTCGAGCCGCGTCGACGTTGATGATCGGATCGATCAACCGGGACTTCGCCCCCCCACCCGTAGAACCGATCCCACTCAGCTTCACGTAGTACCCAACCCTTGTGAATCACCCTTGCCGCAATCGCCAGTGGTTGAAATCCCCTAAGAGATCAAGCCTAAGCCCTCACGGAGCGGCGATTCCCTTCCAGATCAGACAATGGAACTCCCCAAAGGGCCGCGCGCATCATCAGTGAAAAATCTAGTGTCCAGATCCTGCGCCGGCTCCATCCCTCCAAACACAGTGCGCGCTTCACTTAGCAACTTCAATTGCTGGAAATGCCTATGGAGTATGGGCATGGCCACGGCAACATCCGACCAATCCATCTCGAATGAGAAATCTATACTTACCGTTCTGTCGAATCTAAAGACGCGAATCAGCAACGCAGGAATATGAACGGCGAATTCCAGCCTAAAACCATTGATCTCCTGGATCATGCAAGAACTGCACGGGAAGTCATCGACATTTCCCGCAAGCCAGTCGCCAACCGCTATCGGCTCGCCATCCAGCTCGGTCCGCGAGACGGACTCAGCCGTGCGACCGATCGATTCCAGCACCTAGGACTCGTTGACCCACGGGACGACCTCCATGGCAATCTCAAACGAGTCACTCATCAATAAACCCTCTCCGATTCCGTCAGCGACCGACTGGGTTAAGACCCTCGTCCATGTTTCGGATTCATTTTTCTTCGATCCGCCCCCCAGCAGCACTTAGATCTACGGACTGAAATAGCTACCATCTTCCAGCTTCCAGACAAAACCGCCAGGAACCCAGCCATATCCAGGCTTGGCAACCCAGAACATGTCCGGATCTCAGTCCAACTCAGGCGGTCAAGCCGCCATGAAACGCTCAATCTGCTCATTAACGGCACCGCCCCAAAAACCATTCACATCTTCGAGCCTAGCCCTCCCTTCACTTAAAACAGCACCCGACCCCCATCGGAAGAACTGCCTCCTCTCTTCAAGCGAAAGACCGGGAAGATAGTCAAAACAATTCCACCAGATCACATCAACATCAAGAAGCCCCACACTACCAATAAATCCCCTTACATCAAGACCATCCAACCAATCATTAATCACTTTAACTTAATCTACACTTTCTCAGTCTAACGCTCATTTGGTGAAATTTTATCCACGGTCCACTTCGCGCCAGTGACATTACTCAAGCTAGAACGATTTATTAAGCCCATACTCACACCATCCTTTCTAATGAGATTACTGCAGATACACTCAAAGATGACAGGAATCGCATGCAATCTACAGCTAAGAAATCCCGAAAGACTCAAGCTCCTTCAATGTAATGAATCGAAGCCTTTCACCTCTCAAAGCCGAACCATTCAAGAATTCGCCATAGCCGCATACATCACACTGAAATGCGGGCGTAGAACTGATCAACCCCATATATGCCCGCATATACGCCTCCCCGCAGCGGGAACACACCCTGTCAATCTCGACGGCGACCAACTCCTCCATCAGATCTCTGACAAACTGCGCGACACCGTCATCACTTGCGTTTCTCAACTGGGTCGCACGCGAATGCACGCGCCCAACATCCGCTTCCCCGATCTCCGCGAATGGATATTCATCCAATCGACCATCCATATTCACAATCAAGTCAAAGCCATAGCTTAGGAATGGTTCTCTGCGAACCTCGCCCTCGCATTCCATAACCCATTGGATCAGTGCCTCAACAACACCCCTCGCACCCGAATTATTATTTACGCTCGAAAGACCTGAAATCAGTCTATTCCTCAAAATTCCCGACAAGCGAGCCATTACTCTCCACCCTTTATTGGAAACGTTGTAATCAAGTTTCCCGCCTTATCTGTAAACACTTTGATGACGGAGGTTGGCTGCCCCCCATCCTTCAGTGAAGATATCCCAATCGGCCTTCCAACATCAACAATACGAACGTATTGTCCTCCAGGAATTTCATAGACAGGAGAGCGAACAACAACCGCGCTTTGTAGAACCACCTTGAGCTCATCCGGATTAATACTGAAGATGGATCTATTTCCAGTTGGTGACTTTCCAAAGTGCCCATCTAGAACATGCTGAAAGCCCGCAGAAACCGGAGCCCCTGAGTCGCGCAAAGGCGTTGTTCGTGTCCGTCCGTTGGCCAGATTGACTCGCGAAAGCACTACACCACGCTGAACTGGATTTCCTGGAGCACTGAAACCCCCACCGTCATTGGTTACCTGTAACTTTGGCGGATTGGAATTTTCCGGACGAGAGAAGCCCTTCTCGTACCCAGCCGGCACGGAATTCGTTGTCGACGCCTCATCAGTTGGTCTGAGCGCTCGTGGCCGCGTTACACCAAGACCGCCCGTCTGAGGCAAAAGCCCAGTCCTGTTCACAAATCTCACTGCTCCGATGTTGGCCAAGGCCCCCATCGTCAACGTCAGCGCTCGTCGATTCTCTTCGCTCGCGCCACCCAACGTTGCGGCAATGAACGCGGCACTGGCGATAGCACTTGAAGCTTGAGCGTCATGTACAGCGAAGAAGTTCCTAAGCTGCATTGCTGAGGGAAGCAAGTCTTCGGAACGAGTTATTTCAAGCCCAGACTGCTTCAACGCAGCATCGTACAGGCGCTCGTTTGTCCCTTTGCCACGATAGATTAAATCTTCAAACCACGAATAGTTTGCATCCTTGTATGCCTTCTGGTCAGCCCCCAAACCGACATAGGGTCGCCCATAGGACTGCGACGGGTTGATTCCCTGCAATTCGCCAGGATTCAGAGAACCACTATTGGCGAGGAACTGCTTCTGTAGCTCCGGAAGGTCTAGCGGACCGTTTTGCAGTTCGTAACGATTGATATAAGTCGCGAGATCTGCGGCTTGAACCTCAGTCAGGGTCTCTCCTGCCAACGCCTTCCGGAGCAACCCCGCACTCATCTGGTCCGCAGCATCAAGCAGAACCAGTTCCAAGGATTCCTGTTTATCCAGCCCCCCCTGCCGCTTGGCCTTCTCGCGGAGATGCACCATCCGAGCATGATCGTCATTGCCAAGGAAATTGTTCTCAACCGAATTCTTGGCAATCCCCGCATCCAACGCAATCCCAGCCAGATCCTGCCCTGACAACCCACTCGCCAGTGCTCCCACCGCCTGCGACAACGCCAGCACCATCTCCTTCTGCTCCGGGCTCAGCCTGGAAGGATCTCCCCCGGTCAACGTATTAGTCAGCACCTTCGCGGCCAACTCGCCGCCAGCCGCAGAGACCGCTCCGGTTCCCGCATTGCCACCATTGGCTTCCGCCAGCAGTGCACCCAATACCGCGTGCGACAGCAATTGCAGAGTCGCATTGGGATCGCTGCCGTGGTTCGAGTCAAGCTTGCTGCCGATGAAGTAAGCGGCATAGGGCGCCAGCGCATTGGACGCGACCTGACCGGCGCCCTGGCCGGCTACGCCCCCTACCACAGCCGTCGTCACTGCGCTCAGGGCACGGCTGTACTCACCGCCATCACCCCACTTCTTCGCATCGTTATAAGCTTGGCTGTTTGCGGTCAGCACCTTATCGCGTTGCGCTGCGCTAAGCGCGTTGAACGCCTTTTTATCATCGGTTGACAGGCCATCGTAGTACGCCTGGGTTGCCTTCTTGCTCTGATAGGCTTGAACGTCCCATGCAATCTGCTGGCTGGTGGCCATCACCGTCCCCGCCGCAGCCGCCATCGCCTGCTGGTCTGCCAGCAGCTTGCTCGCATCCGGCAATGCCTCCAGCGCACGATGCGCTCCACTGGCGTCGGTGTTGATGCCCAGCTCGGCCGCCGACGTCTGCTTGCCACCGATGGTGATGTTGCCCTCGGTCAAGGTGGCAAGGGTGGAGCTGCTGTCGCTGCCCTTCTCCATCATCGGCAGGCCCGGAGCACCTCGCGGTGCGGCCGTTCCCGGCTTGGGCGCCCAGCCATCCATCTGCCCGCCCGCACCACCACTGATGCTGCCGGAGCTGGCCGTGTAGTCCATGTGGTTCTGCAGGTCAGTGAACGTCAGCGAGCCCGCAGTCAGTTCACTGTTGCCCGCATGGGTGCTGGCAATCGCACCGCCCACCAGATTCACGTGGCCGGCATCGACGTGGTAGCCGCCGTTGCCGGCAAACAGGCCGCTCTGCTGGCCGACACCCTGATAGCTGCCGCTGGCCTTGCCTGCGCTGGCATACCCGTCGGCATTCCACGCGGTACCGAACGACACCTGCACGCGGCCACCCACCTGGCTGTTCCTGGACATGCTCTCGGCGATGTCCTGCAGCGACTCGATCGTCAGCGTACCGCCGGTCTTAACGTCGATACGGTCGGCGGTCGCGGTCGCGGTCGCGGTCGCGGTCGCACCACAGCGTGGTATCGCTCGCGGCCTTCATCGAGATGTTCTTGCGCCGCCATGCCTCGCATGTTCGGCAGGCGATCATTGGAATTTCGCATCGCGTCGACGTTGTTGATCGGATCGATCAACGGCGAATTAACCCGCGCGAAGGCACCGAAGATAACGCGACCATCAACCATTAAAATTCAATCATCATAGGCTGCCAAGAAAGCTCTTGCGACCTTCTCAAGGTCGCCTCCATCCACGGCCCATGCATGCAAATCACGAACCGAGATCAATCCCTCACCAAGACTCGAGATGAACTCATGTGCCTGGATCGAATCTCTAACTGCAAGGACACCCAGCTCCTCGCAAACACTTTCAAAGCCAATCCAACGCCCCTCCAGATCCCCAAAGATAACCGGGTATCCTAAGTCCATCAAATTATCTTCATAAGCATCAGCGACCGAATCAAATGCCCGCTCAACGCAAGAACTATCAACCACCAAAACTGAATCCAAATCAGGCGATCGAGAGAATTTTACAAAAACACCCGAACCAAAAGTTCTTGATGAACTCTCAATTAGATTTGACATAACTTCATCATCCAACAAAACGGGTCTTTCAAAGAACCTGAAGCACCAACCACCCCCCCTAAAAACCATTTGCGGAAGATCCATCTCGAGATCAACTAGACGAGAAACGAACCCCACCACCTTTTCTTTTATTTCAAGCAGATAATCATTTTCCATTTTCACTCCCGACGAAACGAATCTTCAGAACAGGCTTCTTCTGGCCAGAGATGGTAAGCGATGCAGACGGGACCCCATCGGAAGAAGACTTCGGATAGAACCTGTAGATATTACCCCCTTTCTGCAAAACGGTCACACTCCCATCCTTGGAAACGGTTCTGGAATATCCATTACTCTCAAGAGTTCGGATCGCATCACCAACGGAAATGTTTGTTTGCGTCTGATCCGCACTATACCTGGTCTGACCCTTTGAGAATTTGACATCGGTCAGAAGTGGATTTTCCCACAATGCCATAACCTTAGGCTGAGGAACGCCCCCCTCCACTGCTGCTGGGTCCTTTGTCACCCCACTTCGAGAGCTTGTTGATTTCGGGCCGAAGGCGACCGCAACTCCAGCCACATCCCATGCAATGGATCCAATTTGATTGGTTAAGGAAATTGTCTCCGGACTTGCGCCCCCGAGCGTAGAAAGCACACTGGGCATTGCAAAGACAGGACCCAACACCGCCATTTCCAGACGATTCCTGTCTGCAAGACGCATGCCCCCCGGCATTCCGCCAGCCAAGGCGCCAACCCAATCGTTCTCTCTCAGAAGCGATACGTCCCGAGCGAAAATCGAACCATAGTCTGGCGATTTTCCACTCTCACGAATAACTGCTAGAGCAACGATCTCATCATACGCGGCGGTTCCGGGCTTCAGATTAAACAGCACAGATCTCTCATCTTCAGACAGATACGAGAGATAGCGATCTTTCATTTCCCGACTTTGACCTTGACTGACATCCGCCCAACGATCCTCAACCTCACGGCGGCAGACATCATCCTTGCCGCACTTCGCCCCTTCAGTATCTTTGGCAGTTCGTTGCTCAAATGAAAGGTAGTTATTCTCAACCGAATTCTTGGCAATCCCCGCATTCAGCGCAATCCCAGCCAGATCCTGCCCTGACAACCCACTCGCCAGTGCACCCACCGCCTGCGATAACGCCAGCACCATCTCCTTCTGCTCCGGGCTCAGCCTGGAAGGATCTCCCCCGGTCAACGTATTGGTCAGCACCTTCGCGGCCAACTCGCCGCCAGCCGCGGAGACCGCTCCGGTTCCGGCACTGCCACCATTGGCTTCTGCCAGCAGCGCACCCAACACCGCATGCGACAGCAATTGCAGAGTCGCATTGGGATCGCTGCCGTGGTTCGAGTCCAGCTTGCTGCCGATGAAGTAAGCGGCATAGGGCGCCAGCGCATTGGACGCGACCTGACCGGCGCCCTGGCCACCTACGCCCCCTACCACAGCCGTCGTCACTGCGCTCAGGGCACGACTGTACTCACCGCCATCACCCCACTTCTTCGCATCGTTATATGCCTGGCTGTTTGCCGTCAGCACCGCATCGCGCTGTTCCGCGCTGAGCGCGTTGAACACCTTTTTATCGTCGGTTGACAGGCCATCGTAGTACGCCTGGGTTGCCTTCTTGCTCTGATAGGCTTGAACGTCCCAGGCAATCTGCTGGCTGGTGGCCATCACCGTCCCCGCCGCAGCCGCCATCGCCTGCTGATCCGCCAGCAGCTTGCTCGCATCCGGCAATGCATCCAGAGCACGATGCGCTCCACTGGCGTCGGTGTTGATGCCCAGCTCCGCCGCCGACGTCTGCTTGCCACCGATGGTGATGTTGCCCTCGGTCAAGGTGGCAAGGGTGGAGCTGCTGTCGCTGCCCTTTTCCATCATCGGCAGGCCCGGACCACCTCGCGGTGCGGCCGTTCCCGGCTTGGGCGCCCAGCCATTCATCTGCCCGCCCGCACCACCACTGATGCTGCCGGAGCTGGCTGCATAGTCCATGTGGTTCTGCAGGTCAGTGAACGTCAGCGAGCCCGCAGTCAGTTCACTGTTGCCCGCATGGGTGCTGGCAATCGCGCCGCCCACCAGATTCACGTGGCCGGCGTCGACGTGGTACCCGCCATTGCCGGCAAACAGGCCGCTCTGCTGGCCAACACCCTGATAGCTGCCGCTGGCCTTGCCTGCACTGGCGTAACCGTCGGCATTCCACGCGGTACCGAACGACACCTGCACGCGGCCACCCACCTGGCTGTTCCTGGACATGCTCTCGGCGATGTCCTGCAGCGACTCGATCGTCAGCGTGCCGCCGGTCTTGACGTCGATGCGATCAGCGGTCGCCGTGGCGCCACGCAGCGTGGTATCGCCCTCGGCCTTCATCGAGATGTTCTTGCCGGTCAGCGTGGTGTTCTGCCAGGTCCTGCTCTCGGCATTGGCCTTGCTGCTGCCAACACTCGCTTCGGCGTACACGTACACGCCGGTCTGCGCCCCTACCGAGACGCCCACGCCGACTTCGGCGCCGGCATTGCTGCTCTTGCTGCGGTCGGCCACATGCGCCTTGCCTGCTTCCAGCAGGATGTCGCCGGCCGAATCCAGGCTGAGCGTGTTGCCTGCACTCAGATTGCCCTGCACCACATGGATGTCGCCCTGGGTGCTGGTCAGGTTGACGTTGCCGCCGCCCTGGATGGTGGAACCACGCGACACGCTGCTGCTGCCATCGGCACTGCTGTTGGCGGTCTTGAAGCCGATGCCTGCTTCAGCACGGAACAGTTCGCCACTGCCGCCACGGCCGGACAGTGCCGAGATCGCACTGGCTGCCTGGTACGCGTTGGCGCCCGCCGCCATGCCCTGCATCTTCTGCAGGCGATCGTCTGACTGACGCGCCGCGTCCACGTTGTTAATCAGGTCGATCAACGGCGACTTCACCCGCGCGAACACGCCGATCTTCAGGTCCTTGTCGCTCTGCGAGTAGTGGCCGCTCTCATCGGCGGTCAGCAGCTCGATTTCGGCAGCGGTGATGTTCACGTCCTTGGCGGCCACCACGTTGCTGGCCGTCTGCGTGTACTTGCCCCCGGCGGTCAGGTTCACGCTGCCGCCCAGACTGCCGATGCTGCTGGCCACCTGTGACACCTGCGCGCTGTCGTCCTGGTGCTGCTCGCGGTGCCAGCCGGAGAACTTCTCTGTATCCGATATCTGTACCGTGCCGATCGCCTTGCTGTCGGACGTATTGGCGTTGCTGACCGTATCCTGCCCGCTGCGGACCAGCAGATCACCGGCCGCACGGATGCTGACATCCTTCTCGGCCGCGATGTTGGCTGCGGTCAGGCTGATGTTGCCCTCGGTGGTGGCCATGCGCACGCCGCCACCGACCGACAACTGCGTGCCAGTGATGGTGTCACTGCTGCCGCTGCCCTCGCTCTGCGAGTTGTTGGTACCGAACGGCAGGCCGCTGGTGTTGTTGGCAAAGCCCCAGCCCTTGCCGCGGCTGCTGCTGTCGCTGCGCTCGGTGTTGTGGGCCACGTCGAACACGATGTCCTGGGTGGCCAGCAGCACAGCGTTACCCTCGGCCGACATCTGCGTGCCCTGGCTGAGGATCGAGCCGCCGTTGGCAATCAACGTGAGATCGCCGCCTGCAGCCAACTGGCTGACGCGGGCATCACTGGTCGAATGGCTCTGCTCGCTGTTGGCGCGCTGGCTGCCGGCAGTCACCACGGTCGACGTGGTGGCCGCACGCAGGCCGGAGGCTGCGCCTTCAGCGGTGCGGGTGATCCGCCCCATCGCCGAACCACTGTCGGCCATGCCGTCGGTGGTCGAATCGCGGGCGCTACGGTAGGCCTTGGTCGGGTCGTAGGTCACGCCCACGGAGAAGCCGCTGGACTTGCTGGCCTGGCTGGAGTGGCTGTCCGTGGTGTCCTGTCGCGCCAGCAACGCAATGTCCTTGCCCACCAGTGTCAGGTTTTCGCCTGCGGCGACGTCCGAGGCCTCGATCGTCAGCGTGTTGCCAGCATTGATCAGCACATTGCCGTCGCGCGAGGCGATCGCCGATCCCACCTGGGTGGTGGACTGCTCGGCGTGGGTGCTGCTGTTCTTCGCGCTGCTATAGCCCACCGATGCGACGCCGTTGCCGAAGCCCCCGGTAACGCCGGATTTCTTCTTGCTTTCGTTGGACTCACTGCTGTGATGGTCCTCGGCGGCAGTGATCAGCACATTGTTGCCAGCCCCCAGAATCACGTTGCCGGTGGCATCGACCACCGCACCTACCGCAGTCAGATCGCGTCCAGCCGTGATGTTGATACGCTCGCCCTGGATCGCCGTGCCGATGGCATAGCTGTCGCTGGCGTCGACGCTGCGCGTGGTGGTGGTACTGGAGAGCGTCTTCTTTTTCTTGTCGTAGCTGTCCAGGCTGTAGTCGTGCGTCTCGTTGGCCGAGAGCAGGTTCACGTCGCGGCCTGCGGCCACGCTTACCGCGCCGTCATTGCTGTCGACCAACGCGGCTGTAAGGCTCACGTCCCGGCCCGCGTTCAGCAGCAGATTGTCCCCGGCCTGCAACATGCTGCCCCGCACCGTCTCATCACGCTGGCTGACCTGCAGCGAGCTGCGCTTGCCTGCATTGGCAAAATCCCGGCTCTCACTGTCCACCAGCGCCTGGCTGTTGATGTCACCGCCGGCCTGCAATGCCAGGCCACCACCAGCATTGATCTGCGCTGCAGCAAGGTTGATGTCCTTGCCAGCGGCCAGCACCACATCGCCAGCGCCCTGCACCGATGTGGCAGCGTGTGTCGTCTTGGCGCTGCGCTGATGGTTGCGTTCATCGAAGGTGGCGTCGCGGCGTTCCTCCAGCGCAATCGCGCCAACATCCAGAGTGCCGCCTGCGGCCAGCTGGGTCAGGCCGTCGGCGCCGGCGTTGCGGATCTGTGCGGCCTGCAGGCTGATGTCACCACCGGCCACCACCGACAGCATGCCGTCGCCACTGGGGTTGGTCACATACAGGCCGGCGACCCGATCGATGCGGTTGGTCTCGTACTGGTAGGTGCCACCGCCCTGCTGTGTCTCCACCGTGGAGGCCACCGTGACATTGCCCGCAGCCTTGACCGACAGCGCATCGGTGGCCGTCACGGCGGCACCCACAACACGGATGTCCTTGTCCGACGACAGCCCGACGTACTGGCCGGAAATGCTGCCGCCCAGATGCTCGATGTTGCCGGCATCGATGGTCACCAGCTTGCGCCCGGCGATGTTGCCGGTGTTGACCAGGCCATTGCCCAGTTTGATATCGACATTGGCGCCTGCCAGCAGTGCGCCGTTGCCGTCGAGGTCGCCCGGGCGCAGGCGCAGGTAGACCTGCGGCACCAGCGCGGTGGTGGTGCTGCCATCGGCCAGGGTGACGGTCTGCTCGACCAGCCAGACGATGTCACTGGTCAGCTGTGCCATCTGCGCTTCGGTCAGCGCCACGCCGGGGCGAAGGCCCCATTCGCTGGCCACCGTGGCACCGGCCTCCAGCAGCGCGCGGTACTGCGCCTCGTCACTGGCGTAGCCGTCCAGGAAGCGGCGACCGGTCAGCTGGCCGATCTGCTCGCGCACCAGCTTCTGCTCGTAGTAGCCATCACCCAGCCGCTTCTGCACGGTATCGGGCGAGTAGCCCATCTGGCCCAGCAGGTGGTCCGAGCTCAGCCAGGTCTTGTGGTCGGTAAAGCGCGGATCGGTCTCGACCAGGTAGTGGCCACCGTTGGGATTGACGTTGAACAGGCTGGCGCTCGGCGCGCGCGCGTCCGGTGCGCCCATCGCGATGCGGTCCGGCGATCCGCCACTGGCCGCGACCACGCGCGGCCCGGACGTGCCGGTGTTGCCGCTCACGCCGCCGACGCTGCTCCCTTGCTGGGTACTGGCGCCATCGGCCGCCTGCGCCAGCGCGCGTTCGGCACCGGTGCCGGTGGACTGGCCAGGCCCCTGCGCACCGCCATGGCCCGGCCCATCCGGCAGCGCTTTGGGACCCTGCACGTTGAGGTTGGCCATCGCCGAACCGTTCTGCACGTTCGGCGCGTTTCGCCCCTGGTTGAGGTTGCTCAGGTCACCGACGTCGATGACCAGCGTACCGCCGCTGGTGATGCTGCCACCGATCCTGCCGATCTCCTCGGAGACCGTTTCGTTGCTCCAGGTGACCCGTTCATTGCTGTAGGTGTGGCCCACGTTGTTGAATTCATGGGTGCGGAACAGCGTCTGCGCCAGATTCTCCACCTTCGCCGTTGCGGTCAGCCCCACGATGCTCAGGTTGCCCCCTGCGGCGATGCTGCCGTAGTGGTTCTTCAGGTTGTCGGTACCGATGCGCATCGCGCCGCCGGAGCGGATCACCGCATCGGCGCCTACTCCGGCGCCGAGCACATCTTCGGTCACCGTCCGGGTGGCGATGCGGTACTGCTCGTTGCTGCTGACGTTGTTGCCACCCGAGCCGCGCGGATTGGTCAGCGTATGATCCGGATCGTTGTAATCCTTGTAGGTCCACAACTGCACGCAGTTGGTGGTGCAGGTTCCGTAGTTGCTGGAATAGGTCAGCTTGTCGTCGACATAGCGGAATGCCGGCGCATCGGGATGCAGGGTGCTCAGCTCGGCGAACGGGTCATCCGCGCCGACGCGCACCTGGTCCGGATTGACCTGGTTGTCTTGGCGGCCGACGTAGTACATCACCACGGTGCCATCCTGCACGTTCAGGCGCGCGCGTTCGCCCAGGCCGGCATACAGGCCACCGCGCCCGAAGAAGTAGGCACTGGTCTTCGAGCTCAGGCGCACCACCGCGCGATGCACGGTGAAGCCATCAGGCGTGATGTGCGGCGTGTCTTCGAGGATGTCGGCCGGGTCGAGGTAGTACACCTCGTGCGCGGAGTAATGGCTGGTACTGCGGATGTCCTCGGTGCCGTTCTTGCCGTTGCGCCACCATGCCGGGCGATCCAGCCGCACCGGATCCATCACGGTCCTGGTCTGCGAAACGACCACGTTCTCGCGGATGTTGTTGACCTCCTGCGCATCGATGGACAGGTTGCCGCTCACATCGATGACCGAGCTGATGTTGTCGATCCGGCCTGCAATGCCGCTGGCGATCCGGTCGGCACTCAGCGTGCCGCCGATGGCAGCATCACCGCCGCTGTAGATCAGGCCCTTGCCGGTGTTCTGCAGCTCGCGCACGCCCAGGTCCAGGCGCTCGCGTGCGGCCACGGTGCCGACGCGGGTGGCACCACCGGCCTCTTCGGCGCGGTTCTTCAGCACGCCGGTGGAGATCGCCACGCGATCACCATAGATGCGCCCAGTACCGAGATTGTCAATTTCGCCGGCCTCCAGGAGGGTCAGCGCGCCATCGATCAGGCCCCGGTTGGTCAGCTGGCCACGGGCATTGAGGTGGGTCGTGCCCTGGCTGGAGATCTCACCCGAAGCCGCATTGGTGATGTTCTGGGCGTTGAGGTCGAGGTTGCCACCGCGCACCACGCCCTGGTTGTCGAGGTCGCCGGACAGGTTCAGCGACAGCGTGCCGTTGGCGATCCATTCGCCACGATGGCGCATGCCCTGCTGCAGGGTGAGGCCAAGATCCCGCTGCGCCTGCACCTGGCCGTCTTCGCTGAGCGCACGAGCGACCAGGGTCTGGCTGCCATCGGCGCGCAGCAGGCCACCGCTGTTGGCGACGTTGTCCGCCTGGCTGTCCAGATTGCCGCCGGTGCTGATCACGCCGCCGGTGTTCTGCAGCTGGCCGTTGATCTGCAGCCGCGCACCGCCATCGGTGACGACCTGGCCCTGGCTGTTGTCCAGCCACTGGGCGCCGAACTGCAGCTGGCCCGCCTGCAGGCCACGCGTGCCGTCGCCGCCACGGGTGTTGCGGTTGTCCACGCTGGCGGCCGTGAGGGTCAGCAGCTGGCCGGCCGCGATCGCGCCGGCGGCGTTATCCAGGTGCCCGCCCAGGGTCAGGTCGAGGTTGCGCCCGGCCTGCACGCGACCACTGGCATTGGCCAGGCTCGCCGCCTGCAGCGACAGATTCGCGGCGCTGGCAAGTGTTCCACCGCCACTGTTGTCGACGCGGGCCAGCAGCAAGCGCGCATCGCCTTGTGCATTGACTGCGCCGCCACGGTTGTCCAGCACGCCACCATCCAGCTGCAGCTTCCCGGCCGCCAGCAATCCACCGCTGCCGGCGGTGGCGCGGTTGTCGATGTCCTGCCCCGCGGTATCGATGTGCAGATCGGCAGCCGACTGCACGCGGCCGCCCTGGTTGTCCAACGCGCCACTGCGAACGTTCAGGTCGCCCTTCTGGGTGCCCAGCGTGCCGGCGCGGTTGTCCAGCCGCTGGCCGCGGGTATCGATGTCCAGCTGGCCGCCCAGCAGCGTGCCGCGCTGGTTGACCAGGCCGTTGCCCTGCAACTGCAGCCGTTCGCCGGCCTGCATCGCGCCGTCGCTGTTGTCTACGCCTGCCGCCGTGGTCGCGCTCAGGTCCTTGCCAGCGACCAGGGTGCCGCGGCGGTTGTCGAGGCTGTCGGCATCCACAGTCATCGTACCGGTGCTGGACAGCAGGCCCTGCTCGCCATTGTCGAGGCGACCGTCAACACCCAGCACCAGCGTGCTGCCGCCCGCATGCACGGTGCCGCCCTGGTTGCCGAGGCTGGCCGCGGTGACCGTGCCGGCACCGCCGAGAAGGATGCGGCCCTTCTGGTTGTCCAGCGCCTGGCCGATCACCAGCGTGGAGTGACCCGCGCCTGCACCCTGCAGCGTGCCCTGTGCATTGATCAGCTGCTGCGCGGTGACAGCCAGCGCGCCATTGCTGGCCAGCGAACCGCCGCGATTGTCCAGCACACCCTGTACGCGCAGGCGCAGCGCATCTTCACCGGTTGCAGTGAGCGTGCCACCGGCGGTGGTCAGGCTGTCGGCGGTGATGTCGACGCGGCGCGCCGAGGTGGTTGCCGCGGTCAGATCGAGGTTGGCGCCATCCAGCGCGAAGCTGCCATTGCTGAGCACGCTGCCGCCGTTGCCCAGCAGGGTCTTCGCCGAGACCTGCAGCTGGCCGCCCCCCGCGTGCTGGATCCTGCCTGCACGGTTGTCCAGCGCCTGTGCCAGCAGGGCCAGGTCGCCATTGCTGGCCAGCGTGCCACCGGCATTGCCCAGCGTCGTGGCCTTGATGCGACTGGCGCCTTCGCCGCTGGCGATGATGCGGCCACCGGCGTTGTCGAGCGTGGTGGCCTCAAGGTCGAGGCGATCGGCGCCCAGCGTCGCGTCACGATGATCCACGTCGCCAGCACGCAGGGTCAGCGTGGCCGAGGAGACCAGCGTGCCCTTGCTGCCGTCCAGGCGGCCGGTGGTGATATCCAGGCCCAGGTTGCCGGCCTGGCGGATGCTGCCGCCTCTGTTGTCCAGCCGTGCGGAAGTGACCGTCAGGCGGTTGGCATTGCTGGCGATCGTGCCTTCGTGATTGTCCAGCGCTCCGGCGATCTGCAGCGTGCCGTCAGCCGTTCCGGCACCGCTGAGCGTGCCCTTGCGGTTGATCAGTTCACCGGCCTGCACATCCAGCGCGCCGTTGCCGGCGATCGTACCGCCACTGTTGTCCACGCGCTGCGCCACGTGCAGCCGTAGCATGTCGCTGCCGGTCGCGCTGAGGTTGCCGCCGGCATTGTCCAGGTGCTGCGCATCGATGGCGATGCGCTCGGCCTGGGTAATGCTGCCGGCCCCCAGCTGCAGTTGGCCGCCCTCAAGCATCAGCGACGACTGGCTGAGGATGCGGCCGCCCGCGCCCTGCAGGCCGTCGGCGTGGATCTGCAAGATGCCGCCGCCGGCGTGTTCGATCGCCCCACTGCGGTTGTCCAGCCGTACCGCCTGCAACCGCAGATCGCCAGTACCGGCCAGGCGACCACCGTTGCTGTTGTCCAGCAGCGCGCGGGCCTGCACCTGCAGCGCATCACTGCCTGCGGCCAGCACCTTGCCGCCCTGGTTGACCAGGCTGCCGACCTGCAGCTGCACCTGGCCGTTGCCGGAGATGCCACCACCACTGTTGTCCAGCGTGTCGCGCACTGTCAGCGCCACGCCCTGCGTACCGGCCGACTGCAGCGTGCCCTGCTGGTTGTCGATGCCACCGGCGTCGATGCGCAGGCCGCCGTTGCCGACGATCTGGCCGCCCTGATTGTCGAGCGCATCGCGCAGGTCCAGCGCCAGCTCCGAGACACCCTGCGAAACGATCTGGCCCTGGCGGTTGCGCAGTGCCCCGGCGTGGATCTGCACACTCTGCGCCGATGTCGTACCACCACTCACGTCCAGCTCGCCGCCGGACAACACCAGCGCGCCGTTGCTGAGCAGGCGCCCTCCGCTGCCACGCAACGTATCGGCCTGCACGCTCAGGGTGCCGGTGCCAGCCTGCTGAACCAGGCCGTTGCTGTTGTCCAGCGTGGTCGCGACCAGTGCCAGATCGCCGTTGCCGGCCAACGTGCCGCGGGCACTGTTGTCCAGCGTCGTGGCCTTCACCGAACTGGCCCCGGTACCGAGCGACAGCAGGCTGCCGCCGCGGTTGTCCAGCGTCGCGGCGAGGATGTCGAACGCCGCCGCACTGAGCGAACCGTTGCGCAGATCGGCGTTGCCGGTCGACCATTGCAGGCGGCCCAGGGTACTCAGTCGCCCACCGCTGCCGGCCCAGTCGCCCGTATCCAACGCGAGACCACCGCCACCGGCGTGTTCGATGCGGCCACCGGCATTGCCGACCTGGCCCGCGCGCAAGGCCAGCTGCGTGGCATTGGTGGCCAGCAGGCCACCGTCGTTGTTGAACAGGCCCTGCACCGTCCACGACGATGCCGCCTTGCCGGCGTGGCGCAGTTCACCACCGCGGTTGTCGAGCGCCTGCGCATCCAGCGACAGGTCGCCGGCCACGCTCAGCGCACCCTTCTGGTTCGACAACAGGCCCACCTGCAGCGCGGCATCGCCATGTACCTGCAGCGTGCCGCCATCATTGCGCAGATCGCCCCCGGCCTGCAGCGCACTCACCCCCAGGCGACCGCCACTGTTGTCGAGACCGTTGCGTGCAACCAGTGACACCACGCCGCCGTTGCTGATGCTGCCGCCGTCATTGTCCAGCGTGCCGGTGATGGCGATCAGGCCCTCGGCCAGGGGCAGCTCCGGCGACGTCGGCGTGCCCGCCGAGCCCCCATTGCCGCCTCCGGTTCCCGGCGTTCCCGGCGTGCCGGTTCCGGGTGTTCCACCGCCATTGCCGGGCGACGCGCCGCTGCCAGCGCTGCTCCCGTTACCACCTGATGCCATGGCATCCAGTGCACCCAACAGGCCATTGCTACGGTTGCTGGCTGCGTCGGCCTTGAGTGCCAGCGCTTGCACACCGGTCTGTTCAATGGCGCCGCCACGGTTGCGCAACCCCTGCGCCTGCAGCTGCAGGCGCTGCGCATTGAGCGTGCCGCCGCTGTTGTCCAGCGTGCCGCCGGTGGTGATCGCAACTTCGCGCGTGGCGGCGATGGTGCCGCCATTGGCAAGATCGCCACCGGCCTGCACGCGCACGTTCTGCCGCGACTGCAGGGCGCCGGTGTTTTCCAGCCGGCCATCCACCGTCACCACCAGCTCGCCGGCCTGTGCGCCAATGCTGCCGGCATTGCGCACGCCCACGCCGTGCTCATTGCCGACCAGCCAGATCTTGTTGGCGAACATGCCGCCCAGCGCGCCCACGTCCAGCGCGAAGGCCGGCGCCTCGCCGCTGGCTGCGGTCGCACTGGCCTGGCTGTGGTCGGCACTGACCACGTTGTTGCCCAGCGTCGCCTGCAACTGATTGGCCCAGATGCCGGCGTTGACCTGCAACGAACGGGTGATCAGGTCGGTGTAATCGGCACGGCTGGTGTCCAGGCCATCGCCATCGATCTGGATCGCGCCCCCTGTGACGCGGTAGCCCTCAAGTGCGCCTGCACCCGTGAACATCGGCGTGCCGGTGGTCAGGGTCACCCGGCTGGCATTGAGGAAACCGCCGCCATTGACCTGGATGCCGGCCGGGTTGGCAATGATCACCTCGGCGCGCTGCCCGGCCACTTCCACATAGCCGTTGAGCCGGCTGGCCGGACCATTCACTTCATTGAGGATGACCCGTGCACTGCCGGTGGCAAGCCACGGGTTGCCCTGCACCCAGCCGCCCAGCTGCGTCTGCACCTGGCCGCGGGCGTTGTTGAGGATGACGCCATCGCGGCCCACGTCGAACTGCGAATAGCGGTTGCGCGACACACCCGTTGCCGACGGCGTGGTGATGTTCACCATCGGCACGCCATTGGGTGCCGTCACCATCGTCGGCCGTTCACGGCCCGGCGCATTTGGATCGGAAATGATGCGCGCATCGGACTGCGCCAGCGCAGGCGTTCCCAGGCTGACCCAGCCCAGTGAGCACATCAGTGCGAAGCCCAGCGGCGACAGGGCAGCGCTCTGCCGGCCCGGCACGTGGCCGACCAGGCCGCCGCCGCCCTTCACCAGCTCCGAAGCCACCTGCCAGACGCGCAGCGCGCGGTTGAAAACCAGACGATAGATAGTGTTCATGTCACGTGTCCTTGTGGCAGATCAGTAGCGCCAGGCCAGGCTGAAGCCGAATGTGGTGTAGTCGGTGGGGAAATGGGCGGGTTTGCGCAGCGCCGAACCCACGAAGCCATCCCAGGAAAGCTGCTGCCAGCCGCCGCGCAGGCCCAGTGCCATGCCGGCCAGGTCATGGCCGGACTGCCACTGCGCGGATGGGCCGCCGATGCGGCCGTAGTCGGCAGCCACGTAGAACTCCTGGCCGCCACCGATACCGAGCGAAAGATCGTTGCGCAGCGACCAGCCACGCTCGCCGCTGAGCGAGCTTTCACCGTCGAAACCGCGCACGGTATAGCGGCCACCGATGGCGAAGCGGTCCTGCGGCGAGAGTGGCGTGCGGTTCCACTGCGCCCGCCATGCGGCGGTGTAGCGCAGGCGCTGCCTGCCCAGCTGGAACGGCACGCTGAACTGCGCGTCGGCGGTGATCAGCTTCATCCGCGAGGTGCCTTCCAGCGGCAACGTCGGGTCCCACAATTGCGCCATCTCTTCCGGCGAACGCAGTGCGTGGAAGGCGCCCGTGCCACGCCGGTAGGCCACGCTGGCATCGAGCGTGGCAGTGCCGATGAACTGCTTGTGGGTCAGGCCCAGTTCCCAGCCAGCGGTGCGGCGGCGCTGCACTTCGATCTCGGTATCGTCGATGTAGTTCTTCGACTCGCGCTGCCAGCCGCGTGCGTAGGCACTGAACTTGATCTTGGCATTGCGCAGCAGCAGCCGGTCCACCCGCGCTTCGGCGTTGCGGCTGCGGCCACTGTACTCGTAGCGTTCAAAGGCACCGACCACGTTCTGGCTGTAGTCGTAGGCGCTGGCAGTAGCACCGAACAGCCAGTAGCCGTAGGGCACGTCGTAGTGCGCGGTCCAGCTGTCGGTGTCCTTGCCGCGGCCGTTGAACACACCGCGGCCAGCACTGACGTAGAACAGCTCGTTCAGGCCCAGCGGATTGTCCAGCGACAGCGTCGCGTTGGCCTGCAGCTTGCCGGTCCCGCGGCTGCCGGCATCGTCCAGGGTAACGCTGGCGCGTACCGGTGAACGCTGCTTCCAGTCGATCTGCAGGTCGCTCTGGCCCGGCGCCGCGCCCTCGCCGTCGGCCGGCGCGATCTTGATGTCGGCGCTGACGGTGGGCACGCGCTGCAGGTTCTCCAGGCCCTGCTCGATGTCACGCAGGTTGAGCAGGCCGCCACTGCGGATCGGTAGTGCATTGGCGAGGGCCGGATGCCGTCCCTGCGGATCGGAGAACGCGGCCTCGCGGAACCGGCCCGGCACCACCGACAACGCCAGCGTGCCCTGGTTGAGGTCCTGCGGTGCGGACAGCACGCGCGTGGTGACATAGCCACGGGCGATGATCGCGTTCTGCACACGCTTCATCACCACGTTGATGCCTTCGGTTCCCAGGCAACGGCCAGTGGCCGGATCGTCCGTCGGGTCGGCCGCCGCCAGTGCCCAACCGAAGCGCTGGCTGTCTTCGCCTTCCAGCACGATGCGATCGATGCGTACGCACGGGTGCTCCTGCGCCGGCAGGCGGTCGCTCTCCTTCTGCGCGTCCCGCTCCAGGCGGACGTCGGGGCGTTGTTCCTGCTGCTCGCGCAGCACGCGTTCGCGCTCCTGCTGCCGCAGCAGTTCCTGCGCGGCGGGATCACCGGCCTGCTGGGCGGTCGCCGGCCATGCGGCAACGGCGAGCATCAACGACCAACCACGATGGAGCCTCGGCCCCGGGTGCTTCTTCCCTGTTTCCACGCTACGTTCCATTCGAAATCGTCCTGCCAGCCGCGGTGCTGCAGGAACGTGAACCGAGGCTGCGCCACCATGGACAGCCACGGCATCGCGCGACAGGCGCAATGCCGCAGTACAGATCGGCCGGCGCGGGAGTTTCTGAAGGATGAATTTCCGCAGGGCGCGCGTCAGCCCGGCGCAAGGGCTAGCGGCAAAGCGTTGGCAGGTTGCGGAACGAGCGTTCGCCTCGTACCTGCAAAGCGGCACATGCGGCTGCACGACAGCCGTGCAGCGAAGTGCAGCCGCCAAGTATGCGGTGCACGGCCCACGCCCGCAAAGCGAATCCGTTCAGCCGCACACACCCTGCGCGCGGGTCACGCTACAGTCGGCGCATGACCATCGTCCTACAGATTGAAGGCGCCGCCATCGATGACATCGCCAGCCTGTACGCGGAGATCAACCGCGTGTTCATGGCTGGCGAGGCGTGGCAGCTCGGGCCAAGCCTTGATGCGCTGGACGACCTGCTGCATGGCAGTTATGGCGCGTTGGCCGGCCAGGCGCAGGCCACGCTGATCTGGCGCGATATTGCCCACAGCCGCACGGCCCTGGGCATGGAGACCACCCGCCAATGGCTGCAGGCAAAGCTGGACACACCGGGCAGCTTCAACACGCAGGCCATTGCCCACCAGCTGCAGGCCCTGCAACGGGGCGAAGGCCCGACCTACTTCGAGATCGTCATGGAGATTTTCACCAGCCACCGGCAGATCACGCTGGTCCCGGCCTGACTCCTTTACGTGCCGTACCGGCCTGCCACCGGTGGCGGCAGCCCTGCGCCCCAGCAGTTACCATGGACGGCCCTGTACCCGCTTCGCTGCGGCCGCCCTCCGGCGCGGCCGGATGCCCAGATCCACGAGTCCCATGTCCAAAGACAAGTCCGCCGAACACACCCCGCTGATGAAGCAATTCTTCGCAGCCAAGTCCGAGTACCCGGACCTGCTGCTGTTCTTCCGCATGGGCGACTTCTACGAGCTGTTCTACGACGATGCGCGCAAGGCCGCGCGCCTGCTCGACATCACCCTGACCCAGCGTGGCAGCTCCGGCGGCGCACCGATTCCGATGGCCGGCGTGCCGGTGCATGCCTACGAGGGCTACCTGGCACGGCTGGTGGCGCTGGGCGAGTCAGTGGCGATCTGCGAGCAGATCGGTGACCCGGCGCTGGCCAAGGGCCTGGTCGAACGCAAGGTGGTGCGCATCGTCACCCCCGGAACCGTCACCGACGAAGCGCTGCTGGACGAGCGCCGTGACACCCTGCTGATGGCGCTGTCGCGCACGAAGCAGGGCTACGGCCTGGCCTGGGCCGACCTGGCCGGTGGCCGCTTCCTGGTCAACGAAGTGGAAACCGACGATGCGCTGGAAGCCGAACTGGCCCGACTGGAGCCGGCCGAGCTGCTGGTGCCCGACGAAGAGAACTGGCCGGAATTCCTGCGCCAGCGCACCGGCGTGCGCCGTCGCGCCCCCTGGTTGTTCGATGCCGACAGTGGCCGCCGCCAGCTGCTGAACTTCTTCAAGCTGCATGACCTGAGCGGCTTCGGCATCGATGACAAGCCACGTGCGACCGCTGCCGCAGGTGCCCTGCTCGGCTATGTCGAGGAAACCCAGAAGCAGCGCCTGCCGCACCTGACCTCGATCGCCATGGAAACCGCCGGCGAGGCGATCGCGATGAATGCCGCCACCCGTCGCCACCTGGAACTGGATACGCGCGTCGACGGCGATACCCGCAATACCCTGCTGGGCGTGCTCGACAGCACGGTGACGCCGATGGGCGGCCGCCTGCTGCGGCGCTGGCTGCACCGCCCGCTGCGCCTGCGCGAGGTGCTGGTGCAGCGCCACCATGCGGTGGAAACCCTGATCGATCGCGGCAGCGACGCCGACATCCGCGAACAGTTCCGCCGCCTGGGCGACCTGGAACGCATCCTCACCCGCGTCGCGCTGCGCTCGGCGCGCCCGCGCGATTTTTCCACCCTGCGTGATGGCCTGGGGCTGCTGCCCGCCGTGCGCGAGGTGCTGGCGCCACTGGACTCGCCGCGCCTGCAGGCCCTGCACGCCGCGCTGGGCGAGCATGACGCGTGCGCGCAGCTGCTGGCCAGCGCCATTGCCGAAATGCCGCCACTGAAGCTGAGCGACGGCGGCGTGCTGGCCGACGGCTTCGATGAAGAGCTGGACGAGCTGCGCCGCCTGTCCACCCATGCTGACCAGTTCCTGGTCGATCTGGAACAGCGCGAACGCGAAAGCAGCGGCATTCCCACCCTGAAGGTGGGCTACAACCGCGTGCACGGCTACTACATCGAGATCAGCAAGGGCCAGTCCGACCGTGCGCCGGTGCACTACACCCGCCGCCAGACGCTGACCAATGCCGAGCGCTACATCACCGAAGAACTGAAGGCGTTCGAAGACAAGGTGCTGTCCGCGCGCGACCGTTCGTTGTCGCGCGAGAAATACCTGTACGAGCAGCTGCTGGACACCCTCGGCGAACAGCTGGAACCGTTGAAGCAGTGCGCCGCTGCGCTGAGCGAACTCGACGTGCTGGCCGCCTTCGCCGAGCGCGCGCAGGCGCTGGACTGGTCGCGGCCGGAACTGGAAACGGCACCGTGCCTGAAGATCGAGCGTGGCCGCCATCCGGTGGTCGAAGCGGTGCGTGAGCAGCCGTTCGAACCGAACGACCTGGACCTGCATCCCGACCGTCGCATGCTGGTCATCACCGGCCCGAACATGGGCGGTAAATCGACCTACATGCGGCAGAACGCGCTGATCGTGCTGCTGGCCCACATCGGCAGCTTCGTGCCGGCCAGCCGTGCGGTTATCGGTCCGATCGACCGCATCCTGACCCGCATCGGCGCCGGTGACGACCTCGCCCGCGGGCAGTCGACCTTCATGGTCGAGATGGCCGAAACCAGCTACATCCTGCATCACGCCACCGCCCATTCGCTGGTGCTGATGGACGAGATCGGCCGCGGCACCTCCACCTACGACGGCCTGGCGCTGGCCGATGCGGTCGCACGCCACCTGGCCTACCAGAATCGCTGCTACACGCTGTTCGCCACCCATTACTTCGAACTGACCGCGCTGGCCGACGAACAGCATGAGGGCGGCCGCAGCGGCATTGCCAACGTGCACCTGGATGCCGTCGAGCACGGTGAAGCGCTGGTGTTCATGCACGCGGTGAAGGACGGTCCGGCCAACCGCAGCTTCGGCCTACAGGTGGCCGCGCTGGCCGGCCTGCCGCGCACTACCGTGGCTCAGGCACGGCGGCGCCTGGCCGAGCTGGAGCAGCGCGGCGGTGAAAGCCATGCCGCCGAGCTGGCGCCGCAGGCATTGGATGCGCCTCAGCAGTTCGGCCTGTTCAGCGCCCCGGCCAGCAAGGCGCAGGAAGCCCTGGCGGCGATCGAACCGGACGAACTGACGCCCAAGCAGGCGCTGGAAGCCCTGTACCGGTTGAAGGCGCTGCTGTAACTGCAACGCATAGAGACGGCCTCCGGCTGCCATGCAGGAGGCCTCTTGAAAGTCTCTGCAAATCCGATTCTGCGTTTCAATTGACAGAATCTATCAATCTGAACGGATCATTCGATTATTCATTTCATCTGGCCCTAGCTAAAGTCGGGTGAAGATGTTCCACCCCGTCTTCACCCGCAGGAGCCAGCCATGAGCCAGTCCGATAACAACAGTCCCAAGTGCCCGTATCACACCGCTCCCTCGCCGGCAGAAGGCGCCCAGCAGCAGCGTGAGCTGAGCACGACGCCGAAGCAGAAGCACGGCGACGATCCGGTCACGCCGATGACCACGGCCTTCGGCGCACCGGTGGTGGACAACCAGAACAGCAAGACCGCTGGCCCGCGCGGCCCGCTGCTGATGGAAGACGTGTGGCTGCTGGAAAAGCTGGCCAACCTCAACCGCGAGATCATTCCCGAGCGCCGCATGCATGCCAAGGGATCGGGTGCGTTCGGTACCTTCACCGTCACCCACGACATCAGCAAGTACACCCGCGCCAAACTGTTCGAGAAGGTGGGCAAGCAGACCGAGATGTTCGCGCGCTTCACCACGGTGGCCGGCGAGCGTGGTGCCGCCGACGCCGAGCGTGACATCCGCGGCTTCGCACTGAAGTTCTACACCGAAGAAGGCAACTGGGACCTGGTCGGCAACAACACGCCGGTGTTCTTCCTGCGCGACCCGCGCAAGTTCGCCGACCTCAACAAAGCGGTCAAGCGCGACCCGCACACCAACCTGCGAAGCGCGCGCAACAACTGGGACTTCTGGACGCTGCTGCCCGAAGCCCTGCTGCAAGTGACCGTGGTGATGAGCGACCGCGGCATTCCGCGCAGCTTCCGCCACATGCATGGTTTCGGCTCGCACACCTACAGCTTCACCAACGCCGACAGCGAGCGCTTCTGGGTCAAGTTCCACTTTGTCAGCCAGCAGGGCATCGAATCGCTGACCGACGCGCAGGCGCAGATCCTGGTCGGCCATGACCGCGAAAGCCACGGCCGCGACCTGTTCGACGCGATCGAGAAGGGCGACTTCCCGAAGTGGAAGCTGTTCATCCAGGTCATGCCGGAGCTGGAGGCGGAAACCTACCGCATCCATCCGTTCGACCTGACCAAGGTTTGGCCGAAGAGCGACTACCCGCTGATCGAAGTGGGCCAGTTCGAACTGAACCGCAACCCGGTCAACTGGTACCAGGACGTGGAGCAGTCGGCGTTCGCACCGAGCAACCTGGTGCCGGGCATCGGCCCGTCGCCGGACAAGATGCTGCAGGCACGCCTGTTCGCCTATTCCGATGCGCAGCGCTACCGGCTGGGCGTGAACCACCACCAGATTCCGGTGAACGCCGCACGCTGCCCGGTGCACAGCAATCACCGCGATGGTGCGATGCGCGTGGATGGCAACTACGGCGGCCTGCCGCATTACGAACCGAACAGCTACGGCCAGTGGCAGGAACAGCCGCAGTACCGCGAACCGCCGATGAAGATCCGCGGCGACGCCGACTTCTGGAACTTCCGTGAGGACGACGCCGACTACTTCAGCCAGCCCGGTGCGCTGTTCCGCAGCTACAACCAGGCACAGAAGGACCGCCTGTTCGCCAACACCGCCCGCGCCCTGGGCGATGCACCGGACTTCATCAAGCAGCGCCACATCGACAACTGCAGCAAGGCCGACCCGGCCTACGGTGCCGGCGTCGCCGCAGCCCTCAAGGCGCTGGCCAGCCAGCCATCGGATCCGTTCAAGCCGGCGCAACCGGAAGCGGACTTCCCTACTGCGACCCCGGGCGCGGAAGACATCGAGCTCTGATCGCCCTCCCCGTGTACGGCACGCCGCCCCCCCTGTGAGGCGGCGTCGCCGTTTTAACGGTCCGCGTCGTACCTTCTGCACGCCCCACCCCAATCAAGGAATCCGCAGATGAGCCTGACCGATGAACTTCTCGCCAAACTGCAGGGCGCGCCGCTGCAGCAGGTCTCCCAGCAGCTCGGCATCAGCGATACCCAGGCCTCCGGTGCGATCAGCGCCGCACTGCCGGTGCTGATGGGCGCGCTGGGCAACAACGCCTCGCAGCCACAGGGCGCACAGGCGCTGCTCGGCGCACTGCAGAACAACCACAGCGGCCTGGACCTGGGCAGCGTGCTCGGCTCGGTACTGGGTGGCGGTGGCGGTGGTGCCGCCAGCGATGGCGCCGGCATCCTCGGCCACATCTTCGGCGGCAGCCAGCAGAAGGTCGAAAGCGGGCTGGCGCAGGCTACCCAGCTGGACAGCGGCCGCACCAGCCAGTTGCTGCAGATCCTCGCACCGATCGTGATGGCCTTCCTCGCCCAGCGTCTCGGTGGCGGCCAGGCCGATGCCGGCTCGCTCAGCCAGGCGCTTGGCCAGGAAAAGCAGCACGTGCAGCAACAGGGTGGTCCTGCCGGTGGCCTGCTCGGCAGTCTGCTGGACCAGGACGGTGACGGCCAGCTCGGTGTGGGCGATCTGCTGAAGATCGGCGGCAGCCTGCTCGGCGGCAAGCGCTGACGCCTGCGGGCGCCGGACCTGGTCCGGCGCCGCATCATTTACAGCGCGTCAATATCGCCCAGCGCGCGGATCAACCGGCGCGCGCGCTTGTCCGGCTTGTGCTCCGGCGGCTGGAACCCATCGCGCGCGGCGATGCGCAGCGCACGCTGTTCGGCACGACGCGCCTTGGAGGCCTCGCTCTCGGCATACAGCTGCTGCGCTGTCGCTGCGGGCCCGCGCTGATCGCTCAGGCCGAGCACCTGGACCTCGAAATGCTCTTCACCACGGTCGACCTGAAGCTGCTCGCCCACGCGCACCGCGCGTGAGGATTTCGGACGCTGCCCGGCAACGCTGACCTTGCCGGTCTCGATCGCCTGCTTGGCCAGGCTGCGGGTCTTGAAGAAACGGGCCGCCCACAACCAGATGTCCAGGCGGACACTGGGTGACAGCGGGGAAAGCTCGGGCATGGGGGCAGGCTACTCCAGTGGCTTGTTGAGGGGACGCGGGTTGTCCGGGTCGGCCCGGCAGCCGGTGCCGCCGATCAATGGCCGCACTCCTGAGGCCAGGTCCTGGCGCTGGCTGCCGACCAGACACTCGGGACGGTCGGTTGGCCGGATCTGGGTATCACCCAGCCGGTCGTCCATCGAACATGCGGCCAATCCGACGCTGATCAAGGCCAGCGCCAGCCTCCGCTCCACCTGCAGTCGTTGATGCATTGCCACATCCCGCAAACCGGCTTGGTGCTAGTGTGCGCCTCCCGGGATTCGATCACCACTCCATGGCCAAGGCACCGCTTGACCTGACCTCCGGCCCGATCGGGCGCAATCTCCTGTTGTTCTCCCTGCCGATCCTGGCGGGCAACATCGCGCAGTCGCTGAACGGCTCGGTGAACGCGGTCTGGGTCGGGCGGTTCCTCGGCGAGGCGGCGCTGACCGCCACCGCGAACGCCAACAACATCATGTTCTTCCTGATCGGCTCGGTGTTCGGTTTCGGCATGGCCTCCACCATCCTGATCGGCCAGGCGATCGGCGCGCGCGACCTCGTGCAGGCGCGGCGCGTGGTCGGCACCAGCGCCACCTTCTTCATCGGCCTGTCGGTGATCATCGCCCTCGCCGGCTGGTTCATGGCCCATCCGCTGCTGGCGGCGATGGGCACGCCGGCCGCTTCGCTGCCATTGGCCGAGGCCTACCTGCAGATCATCTTCCTGGCGATGCCGACGCTGTACGCGTTCGCCTTCCTCACCGCCGCGCTGCGCGGTGCCGGTGATTCGCGCACGCCGTTCCGCTTCCTGATGGTGTCGGTGGCGCTGGACATCGTGCTGAACCCGGTACTGATCTTCGGCATGGGGCCGTTTCCCGCGCTGGGTATCGCCGGCTCGGCGTGGGCCACGCTGGTCGCGCAGACGCTGTCGCTGGCCGGCCTGCTGCTGTACATGCGGCACAAGCGCCACACCCTGTGGCTGGGCCGCGCCGACATGCGCCTGTTCAAGCTCGACATGACCATCCTCAAGGCGCTGGTGGTCAAGGGCGTGCCGATGGGCCTGCAGATGGTGCTGATCTCGCTGTCGGTGATCCTGCTGATGACCATGGTCAACCAGTACGGGACCGACACCGGCGCGGGCTACGGCGCTGCCCTGCAACTGTGGAACTACCTGCAGATGCCAGCGATGGCGATCGGTGCAGCGTGCTCTTCGATGGCCGCACAGAACGTGGGGGCGCAGCGCTGGGATCGCGTGCGCGGCACCGCGCGCCAGGGCGTGCTGTTCAACTTCCTGCTGACCGGCGCGTTGATCCTGCCGCTGGTGGTGTTCGATCGCCAGCTGCTGGCGCTGTTCCTGCCACCGGCCAGCCAGGCGCTGGAGATCGCGCGCCACCTCAACCACGTAGTGATCGGCTCGTTCCTGTTCTTCGGCGTCAGCTTCGTGATCTCCGGCGTAGTGCGCTCCACCGGCGCGGTGATTCCGCCGCTGCTGATCCTGGCTGGCTCGCTGTGGGGCGTGCGCGTGCCGTTCGCCGAACTGCTGCAGCCGTACTGGGGCGCCGATGCGATCTGGTGGAGCTTCCCGGTCAGCTCGCTGGTGTCGATGCTGCTGTCGCTGGCGTATTACCGCTGGGGTGGCTGGCGCAAGGCGAAGATGATGGGCAAGCCCTCGCATGCCGAAGCGCTGGCCACGCCCTCTGAGATTCCCGCCTGCCCACCCTCGCCGGTGGCCGACCCGGATGCCGCACCGCTGCGGTAGTGCCGGCCGCTGGCCGGCAAC